>NZ_CAMJOS010000079.1 GCF_946407605.1 uncultured Prevotella sp. | reverse complement strand
TAGAGGAAGGAGAAGTCGTAACAAGGTTTCCGTAGGTGAACCTGCGGAAGGATCATTAACAAAAATTTGAACCTTTTAATAAACTGAATAATTATAATTAAAATTAGAAATAATTTTAATTATTTGAACGAATATAGAAAAATAATATAAATAAATAAATGGTTGAATAAAAACTAAATTTTCAACGATGGATGTCTTGGCTCCCATATCGATGAAGAACGCAGCAAGAATGCGATATGCAATGTGAATTGCAGAACCATGAATCATCGGATATTCTAACGTACCTGACACTGGTGCAAACTAGTATACTTGTTTCAGTGTGAGTAATCAAATATTAAAAATAAATGTATGAGATATACTCATATTAAATAAATGCTCATTGTAGCAATCAGATTTATTATCTGAATATACAATAGAGAAAATTTTAATTTTCACCTGAAATCAAGTAAGATGACTCGCTGGACTTAAGCATATTATTAAGCGAAGGAAAAGAAATTAACAAAGATTGCCTTAGTAAGGGCGACTGAACCGGCAATAGCTCGAAATTGAAATCGCTTATTCAAAGAATAAGCGAATTGTAATCGAGATCGCCAAAATACGAACATGTATTTAATGTTGTCGAATCAACAGCCAGAGAGAGTGAAAGCCTCGTAAAGTATATGTTCGAAACAGGGGATTTCTCAAAGAGTCAGGTTGCTTGGAACTGCAGCCTTAAGCGGGAGATATGAAACTTCCAAAGCTAAATATTGATGGGAGACCGATAGCGTACAAGTACTGTGAAGGAAAGATGAAAAGGACTTTGAAAAGAGAGTGAAAAGATCTGAAATCGTTGAGAAGGATGCGGTAAAAACTGATGATCATTTTGACGAGTATTAGGGTTAAACGCTCTATATCTCCTCCAAATTGATGGGCAAAATGAAGTTAATTACATCAAAAAAGGCGTAAGCTGGTTAGGGTGTGATTGGCTTGAGGGACTATTGTGATTTTGCCAAAATGGTTTTTACTGTCCCGTCTTGAAACACGGACCAAGGAGTCTACCCTATATGCGAGTGTGCGAGTGGAGAAACTCATACGCGGAATGAAAGTGAAAGGTGTGCAACCGCAAGGTGACAACATCGACCGACCCGGCATGAAGGGTTTGAGTATGAGCATATCTGGTAGGACCCGAAAGATGGTGAACTATGCCTGAATAGGGCGAAGTCAGGAGAAATCTTGATGGAGGCTCGAAGCGGTGTTGACGTGCAAATCACTCGTCAAATTTGGGTATAGGGGCGAAAGACTAATCGAACCATCTAGTAGCTGGTTCCCTCTGAAGTTTCCCTCAGGATAGCAGGAACAATAATGCAGTTTTATCAGGTAAAGCGAATGATTAGAGGTTACTGAGCGTTCTTTGTTTGGACCTATTCTCAAACTTTAAATTGGTAAGAACTCTTCGTTTTCTTAAATGAACGTTGAGACAGAATGCATGTTCTTAGTGGGCCATTTTTGGTAAGCAGAACTGGCGATGAGGGATGAACCTAACGTCGAGTTAAGGTGCCTAACTATACGCTCATCAGATACCACAAAAGGTGTTGATTCATCTAAACAGCAGGGCGGTGGACATAGAAGTCGTTACCCGCTAAGGAGTGTGTCATGACTCACCTGCCGAATGAATTAGCCCTGAAAATGGATGGCGCTCAAACGTATGACCGATACTCGACCATCATTACAAAAGTAAGTAGTGATGAGTAAGAGGGCGTGGATGTTGTGAGAAGCCTTTGGCGTGAGCCTGGGTCGAACGGCATCTAGTGCAGATCTTGGTGGTAGTAGCAAATAGCCAATTGGAAACGTTGGCGGCCGAAGTGGAGAAGGGTTCCCTGCGAACAGCATTTGGTCAGGGGTTACTCGGTCCTAAATTCCTGGTTAAACCTGTATAAGGTGCTCTCTAGCACAGAATGAAAGGGAATCAGGTTGAAATTCCTGAAGCTAATTCGGGATTCGTGGTAACACAAACTAGCTTGGAGACATCAGCACGTGCCCTTGGAAGAGTTTTCTTTTCTTCTTAACATGTATGAGGCCTTGAAATTGGATTACCCAGAGAGAAGGCTTTAAGCATGGCAGAGCATCTTGCTTTTTAGAGATGTCAGGTGCGCTCGTGATGATCCTTGAAAATCCAAGTCAGAAATATCCCTTTTGGGCCGTACCCATAACCGCATCAGGTCTCCAAGGTTAGCAGCCTCTGGTCGATAGAATAATGTAGATAAGGGAAGTCGGCAAAATAGATCCGTAACTTCGGGAAAAGGATTGGCTCTAAGGATTGGCCTGCGCTATCCTGACGTGTAAGCGTTTGATCGTATGTCTGCAAGGACGTATGAGATGCTCTTACATTTCTCGATGGACAGGCATCAAACGATCGACTTAGAACTGGCGCGGACAAGGGGATTCCGACTATTTAATTAAAATAAAGCATTGTGATGGCCACAAAAGGTGTTGACACAATGTGATTTCTGCCCAGTGCTCTGAATGTCAAGGTGAAGTAATTCAAACAAGCGCGGGTAAACGGCGGGAGTAACTATGACTCTCTTAAGGTAGCCAAATGCC
>NZ_CAMJOS010000078.1 GCF_946407605.1 uncultured Prevotella sp. | reverse complement strand
CCATGACGCGTAGCTTATTCCGTAATGTGGCTAGTCATGAGAGTAGTCCGGAGAAAATCGTCTCACTCATCAATGAGGCGATGGCTGATGGTAATGACTCCAACATGTTTGTGACATTCTTTCTTGGAGTACTCGACCTGCATACAGGCCAATTATACTACTGTAATGCCGGACATGATATGCCTTATGTTGTGGGTAATGGTATCACACTACTGGCAAGTGATCCAGACTTACCTATCGGTACGTTCTGCGACAATGATTATCTTCTCCAGGAGTATCAGGTGTCAGAAGACGCACTGCTTTTCTTGTATACCGATGGACTGACGGAGGCAAAAGACGGACAGGGTAAGTTATTTGGAGAACAGCGAATCGAGGATGTTCTGCAGACTGGTGGCAGTTGCAAGGAGATCATTGCCAAGATGACAGAGGCTGTCCACGAGTTCGTGGGGGATGCTGAGCAGAGTGACGACCTGACTATGCTGGCCATTCATTATAAGTATAAAACGAAATAATAGTAATCACAAACAAAATATCAACAATGAAAACAACAATTGAGCAATTAGAAGGCTGCACTCTTGTCACCCTTGACGGAGAACTTGATACGGCAGCTTCCGTAGAAGTGAAAAAAACTTTAGCACCCCTCATGGAGAATGGGAGAGGGAATGTTGTCATCGAATGCAAAGATCTGTCGTATATTGCATCCAGTGGCCTGCGTATCCTGCTCAGTATTCTGAAGAGTGTCAAGACAAACGGCGGCAAACTGACGCTGCGGAACGTCAACGACAATGTCAAGAAGATCTTCTCCTTGACAGGATTCGTCAAGATCTTCAATTTTGAATAGAATCTTATTGTCCTTTAGGTCTGGACATCATTTCGGTAGTAATTCAGGTAGATACAATTGATGCCATTCATATACTTGTGGTTGATGTTCTTACACACCCTCGACAGGATGGCTCGCCGCAGGTTGCTATCATCGATATCCATTAATTCGTCGTCCGAGAATTTATAAATAGGATTTCGTAGGGGTCCCTTACTCTTGACCACCACCGTTAAGGCTGTTTCCTTGTCGATGATACGAACATCGAAGGTCTCATCCTCTTTGGAGGTATTCTGGTCATGGGACTCCACAACCTCATAGAGCAGTTCCTCCAGAGCCACATCCACAGCAATGCCATCCTCCAGTTCGCATGCCTCGACAAAAGGTTTTACGTTAGCCAGGAAATCCTGAACACCTTCGGCGGTATAAGGTACGGAGAACGTGACGGCGGGGTTCGACGGCACCGTATTCTCCAGTGTAGGCCAAGCATAAGTTTGATTCTTGCGATGCACCACATACGCCATTGCCACCATCACCAACAGCAGGAGCCAGGCGGTGACGGGCAGGATATACCAGATGAGTTCGGGGGTGTAGAGAGCCATGACGACAATAATGCCGATGGTTCCCACGTTGGTCACGATTTCTATCCATCGGCAGAGCTTCTGATGCCCCTGCACGAAGTAAAGCACGCTCAGTGTCTCAGATATGGCATTGGGCAGGAAGGCGAGGCTCATCAGACGGAACGGGATGTAGCACTGTTCTATCAGATGGTCGTCGGCACCAAAGACTCTTGCCAGCATGTCGGGGAAGAGGAATATCAGCAGGCTCACCGCCACCATCACCAGTATCAACAAGCGGAAGATACGTTTTGTGAGCATGCGGAAACTGTCGTAGTCTTCTTCACCCAACAGGATGCCGCCGATATTGCTGATAGCCGTGTTCGAGCCTGATAATGCCAGCATACAAATACCGTTGACTTGGAAATAGACGGTAAATAAATACATACCGTCGGCACCGAGTTTATCGACAACCAGCGAGTTCATGGTGAAGACCAAAGCCGGCGCTAACAAGGCTGATATCAGCATGGGGAGTCCGATGGAGAAACACTCGCGATACTGCTTGATGCTGCATATCTTCTCTGGGCGCCTGAGACGGAATATCTTACTGTTCTTGCGCAGATAGCCTGTCAGCGAGGTGAAAGCAAGCAGATTGCTGAGTCCTGAAGCATACGAGGCACCAGCCAAACCCATATCCAGCACGCCGCAGAGCAGCAGGTCGAAAATGACATTGAGTATCTGAGAGATGATGATACGTCGGGTGATGAGGCGCGGACTGCCGTTGGTGATGATATAGGAGACGGGTACGCCACAAACGGCTGCTATGAAGATGGCGAACATGTCGGCATGAACATAGGGCTTCAGCATGGGCAGCAACCGCTCATCGGTTGTTATCAAGCCAGTCACCACGTCGAGGAAAGGCAATACAAGACCTATGACCAACAGCGTGGAGAAGATGACATAGTACAGGTGGTTATTGAACACCCGGTTCACCTTGTCGTAGTTCTGGGCACCAATGCCTCGTGCGCTCAGGAAACTGGCGCCGGCACTCATTATGCCGATGATGATAAACATGCAGGTCGCAAAGGGTTGCCAGATACGGACAACTGACAGTGCATCGGGCGACACCAGATGAGACACTACGATGGAGTCGGTGAAACCACCCAACTGTCTCATCAGAGCCGACATGACGGTCGCCAGGAAGAACGACCCGAACATGTTCTTCAAGACATATTCATT
>NZ_CAMJOS010000077.1 GCF_946407605.1 uncultured Prevotella sp. | reverse complement strand
CAACTTGATCTAGTCGAAAGACAGAAAACTGACAACCAAAATCAGCGAACTACAATATATCATAACCCACTGCTCTAAGATGTCTTAGAGAAGTCCATGAGAGGTCCATGAGAGGTCCATGAGAAGTCCATGGGATGTTCTATGCTTGCTCACAGGATACTAATCCATTATTTAATTACTTTCTTTTTACCTTTATAGATGTACAATCCCTTCTTTGTGGGTTTCCCTTCGAGTTTCCGTCCATCGAGGCAATACCAGGCGGCAGCATTATCTGTGATATCTGTGTGACCTATCATTGTCTGTGTACCCTCGCCAGCCTTGTAGATCAGGCGGTTGTAGTTGTAGTAGCCGCCATTGGCAAAGGGCATGATGTCGGTGAGCAGGTCATGATTGGTGAAGATGAGTTCCACGGGAGCTGCCTGGCTGACGGCAGGTCCCGTCCATCGCCAGATGTGTCGGCCAAGGGCTGTGGTTCCTACCTGTTCGCAGAGGTCGCCATCCTGGTTGCTGTGCAGGTCGGCGGTGCCGTCGGCATAGCGCACCTTGCAGTAGATGGGCTCGTCCCAGCAGAAGCGGGGCAGTTCGAAATAGGCGCAGTAGTGACCGTCAACCACCTGTACGCAGTCGGGGGCATCGACAGGACGGGTATAGTCTGGCTCCTCGGGCGCTGGCAGCGGCTGGGCGTTGGCGTCGGGGAAGACGGTAAGGCGCAACTCGGTGCATCCATAAGGCACGAGGTCGATATACTGGGTGGCGTCGCTGAGGAATGTCAGCTTGCCTTGCTCGGGCTGGGTGGGCGTATAGCGGTCGTCCACGAGGCTCCAGTCAATCTGCTTCACGGGGATGCGCAGGTTGACGGGGGTATAGTTGAGGTCGAAGGGGATGGTGCCGCCGATTTCCTCGATATAGGGATAGTTCACACTGACGGGCTGGCCGTCGTCGGCAAAGGCGTAGTTGAAGGCGCCAGTGGGCGTGATGTTCCAGCACTTGAAGTCGGGGTTCTCAGGTTTCTTACCGTGCATGCAGTCATACTCCTCAGTATCCTCGGTCTTCTGCTGCGGAATGGCGTAGGCATATAGCAGCGGACCGCGCTGGAAGCAGACGCCCTGTCCTTCGAGCGTTTTCTTCTCGATGGTCATCGGCAGGGTCAGCGTAACCACATCGCCACGCTTCACTGCCTTGGGCAGCTTGACAAACGTACCTGCCGTGAGGGCTACATCGATGGGTGAATCATTGAGTGCAGCCAAGGCGTTGCTACACCATGTGGGGATGCGCAGCGTCAGGGGGAGCGTAGCTCCCTCGTCGCCGCTGACATTGAAAGTCAGTGTCTCGGCAAAGGGATACTCCGTCGAGCAGGTAATGACGATATTGCCCTGTGCTGTGGGGAACGTCGCCGTGCTGGGACCATAGATGGTAGCCACTGCCCCACCCTCGCTATCAGTCATCCACATGCGGCTCACAAAGTTGGGCAGCATGCGGTTCACGTTGCCCGAGCAGCACTCCGTCTCGTGAGTAGGACGGTAGGCCATCCACGTAGAGCCGTGCTTATATATATTATGGTTCGACGATCCCGTGGCGACAAACTGGTTGACAGAGGAGAAGTACTGTAGCGAGCGGAAGTCCTTGGTGATGGCGCCCATGCCGGCGTTATAGATGGCCTGTTCTATCTTGTCGGCCCACTTGGCCTGACCAGTGATCTGCAGGAAGTGGCTCATCGTCCAGGTATAGTCAACGATGACACACGTCTCGTGGCTTGTGCCGATGCCGTTGCCATAGAGGAACTCCGCACTCGAGGGCACACCATCGGGCAGCAGCGACTCGCGCTCCACCTTTCTGACAGCGGTCATCGCCAGGTCCAGATATTGCTGCTTGCCGGTGTAGGCATAGAGCAGCATCGGCAGTTTCAGCATCTCAGAGAAGGTCACGGCATGCATATAGAACGGCTCGGCGCTTGTGATGGCGGTCTCGTCAACGGCAAACTTGTTCTGGATGGCCCAGGCATCCTCGGCTAACTGCAGCAGCTTTGCATTGCCCGTCTTGCCGTAGGTCCAGAGGATGCCCTCTATCGACATGATGTTACGTCCGCCCACGATGCCACCGGCCAGGTCTTGTGGTGTGAAGTTCAGGTAGTGGCGTTCTAGAGCTGTGGGTATGCGCTCGTCGCCATCGTGCTCATACTTGGCCTGCAACACACGGAAGAACACCGACATGGGCCATGTAATACCCACAAGGGTCGAATTGCCCAGCACACCGTTCTCGTCGGGGTGGGCCAGCGTATATTCAATACCTTCCATGGCCTTGCTGACCATCTCGTCGGCACCCAGTTCGTAGCCCAACTTCAACAGGCCCTCGGTATAGTAGGCCGTCTGCTCATAGCGCCACCAGTTGTCGCCATAGCTCTCGTCGGGTCGTGATATCTCACCGGCCCAGAGGCATGAGTTATAGGGATACGACAGCGCCTCGGGGTGACCCGTCAGTCCGTCGTGCTGGCGCTGCAGCATGGTTTTCAACCAGCCGCTGGGGTGAATATCGGCGGTCTTTCCTGTGTAATACTTGCTGTTGCTCTGTGCCTCAGCAGCAATGGCGCCGGCGCAGAGCAAAGTCATCATAATAGTTCTAATCATTGTCATCCTTGTTTGACTTTTAATAGCGGACTGCAAAGTTAGTACTTTTAATTTAAATAAGGTAAGAAATTAAGAGAAAAGTGGGCAAAAAAAGCGTTGGAACTACTTGTGAAGTGACCCCGAAAAGTTGGACGTTAAATTAAACGTTAATTATTAATCTCTCT
>NZ_CAMJOS010000076.1 GCF_946407605.1 uncultured Prevotella sp. | reverse complement strand
CTTATGTCTAAATAAGTTAATATGTTATTCTGTCTTTTAAATGTTACTCTGTCTTAATGTAAATTAATCCTGAACTTAGCAAACAGCGAGCGCCCAGGCTTCTGGAGCTTGTAGTTGTCGTAGACAGTCTCATCGAACAGGTTATCGCAGGTCAGCGACAAACTGTAACGCTCCTGTTGCCAGGAATAGGTAACGTTGGCCCCCACGATGTTCTTCTCCGGTATACGGGCCTTGGTCTCAAGAGCTCCGTAGCCTTCCCACGAGAGGTAGAACCAGTGCACCCACTGATAGTCGATACCTATATAGAAGTGGGAGGTGAGAGGTAAGAGGTGAGCGACCAGACTTCCCAGATCGTAGCGGGCTTCGGCTGAAGCATAGAACCAGGGGCGGTTTGGCACGTGGTTGTTGAAGGTGACCGAAGGCTTGCCATCGCTCTTGAACTCCTGACGGTCGCGGGCATCCTGCCATGTCACGTTGCCGACAACCTGCAGGCGCTGCTGCCAGTCGTAGCGCAGCTCACCCTCAAGGCCCTTGATATGGACGGCAGGCACGTTCACATACTGCATCATGCCTTCCTTCTCCGACACCTGTGGCTGGATGTAGTTGTCTACACGCCGCAAGAAACCGTTCGCCTCATACGACAGCGTGTGGTCTCCCATTCTCAGCGTGCCAAAGAGTCCCACGTTCCAGTTCTCGCTTTTCTCCGGCTCCAGGGCCACGTTGGCATAGATGGTTGTGCCGTTGCCAAGCAGTTCACGGGCCAGTGGCAGTCGGACACTATGTTCATAGCTGGCCTTCAACGCCAATGGTTCCATAGGTTGCAGCTTGATGCCGACGCCTCCGCCAAGGTCATTCGATGTCGATGAGCCTTGCACCTCTCTGGAACCTGTCACCGTGGGAATGTCCGTCTGGTTGATGTTCAGATGGTTCACGTAGTCCTTCAGGAAGAAGGTGTTGTTGAGTATTCCTCCAAAAAGAATCTGGTTATAGGAGAGTCCGATGATATGCTTTGCCAGGATGTCGTTGGCGGGCTCGAAGCTCTTATCCACCTCGTCCCAACGGTCGTTGCCAGTACGGTTCAGCCCGTAGCTTAGGTTCAGCTGGTGTGCATCGCTGAAGCGGTATCTCAGGTCTGCCCGTCCGATGGTGAGCGGACGTTTGTAATGGCGCAGGGTACGGGCCCTGCCTGTGATCTCGTTGCGTGAACTCTTGATATAGTCGCCGTTCCAGTCGTATTTGCGGTAGACTGTGTCGATGGTCTGCGAGTGGTCCCAGGTATGCGACAGCGACAGCGTCGCCGTGAGGTTCTTCAGCAGAAAGTCGCGCTTCTGGTAGTTCGCGCTGATGCTCCAGGACTTAGAGCGACGTTCTGCCTCGCCCACCACCTTCGTCTGGATCTGACCCGTCTGCACCTCCTTTTCCACCTTGTTAAACGAGGCACACACGAAGAACTCGTCAGCCCACCACTTGTCGGTGAATCCCACCTCCAGTTGGCCGATGGCCGACAGATAGTCGTCGTGGAACCGTCGGCGGTCGACGGCGATATATTCACGGCTCTCCTCATTCCAGACCTCCACGCCCCGCATCATGTAGTCGTTCTTTGAATAGCTGATGCCCAGCGTAGGTCGGATGGTCAGGCCGTTCTTCAGTACATACTGGGCGTTCAGGTCACCCCTGTGAGTATGGTAGGAACCGAAACCGTAGCTCGCGTCGAGATAGTTCACCTTCTTGCGGTTGGTAACGATGTTAACTGCTCCGCCCAAAGCATCGCTGCTTAGCCAAGTAGGCACTACACCCTTATAGATTTCGATATGATCAATGAGATTGACGGGCAGATTCGCCAGATTCACCCCTGAGCCTTTCGTATCGAGGGGGACGCCATCGATGAAGTAGCGTACGGAATTGCCCGACATACCGTTGATCGACAGGTCGAAGTCTGAGCCCACGCCGCCTTCTTCTCTCAGCTTCACCCCCGCCGTACGGTCTACCAGTCCGTTCAGTGAACTGATGCTGCTGGCGATGGAACGCACGTCGATAGCGTTCACCGTGAGGGCTCCCTCACGCAAACGCTGGGTTTTCGATTTGCCAGTGACGGTTACATTCTCCAGCATCACTGAATCCTTCATCTGACTCTTCCGCTTTTTGACATCCTGCCCATACACAGGTATCATCATCAGCAGACAGAGCGACAGCCAAAGCAGTCTTTTCATCCGTTATGTTTAAGCATCTCTTCCGCTCAGCCCAACTCCCGAGGCTTTCGCTTCTTCATGTCTGAATGGCTGGTTTGACCTTTGGTCTTACCTTGCCATGCTCGGCATAGCTCAAGCTAACTTGGCTCTGCGCTCGCTATTGGCAGGTTTCCTGGCTCTCCCCGATAAGTCCGCCTTCCCAACTTTTCCGTCAGTGGCTTGGTTTGGACTTACCATAATGAGGATGACAGTAGCGGGTACTGCTCAGGACTTTCACCTGATTCCCTTTTCTTGCACGGATGAAACACCCATGCATCACCAATTCGGATGCAAAGTTACACATTATTTTATAAATATACAATCATTTCTCAAAAAAAAGTGTATCTTTGCAGCAGATATGGGAAAGATTATCATAGCAGGCATAGGTCCTGGCAGTCAAGAAGACATCACTCCCGCCGTGCTGGAAGCGGTACGCGAGGCGGATGTCGTTGTAGGTTATAAGTACTACTTCCAATTCATCGAGGCTGAAGTGAAGGAAGGGTGCGAGTGCATCGACACAGGTATGAAGAGGGAACGTGAGCGGGCTGAGCAGGCGTTCCTGTTGGCAGAGCAGGGGAAGACTGTGGTAGTCATCTCTTCTGGTGATGCAGGTCTGTACGGTATGGCTCCGCTGATCTATGAGATGAAGCGGGAAAGGTCGTCGGAGATTGAAGTCAGCACCTTGCCTGGTATTTCGGCCTTCCAGAAGGCAGCCTCGTTGTTGGGTGCGCCTATTGGTCACGATACTTGTCTGATATCGCTCTCTGACCTGATGACGCCCTGGGAAGTCATCGAGCGGCGCATCAAGGCTGCTGCTGTGGGCGATTTCGTGACGGCTGTCTATAA
>NZ_CAMJOS010000075.1 GCF_946407605.1 uncultured Prevotella sp. | reverse complement strand
TCGACGGCCGCCGCCTCTCCGCCAAGCCCTCGCGCGCAGGCGTATATATTAATAAAGGTATAAAGGTAGTGATTAAGTAACAAATGGTCGCTTCGCTCAAAATCCGACAAAATCTGATTCAAAATCTCACAGCCAATGCAGGAATTGAAAGATTTTCTTATAGATTTTCTTATAATTTTGAGCGCAGCGACCCCTAAACAAATAAAGACAATGAAAAAGAACTATATGAAGCCCGCCCTGCGGGTAGTGAGAATCCAACAGAAGTGCCAAATCCTCAGCGGCAGCGTGACCAGCGTAGAAAGCGGTGACACCGGCATCGGCTATGGCGGCGGTGGCAACGGCCCCGCCCGCGCACCACGGCGTAGCGGCATCGACTGGGACGACTGGGACGAATAGCCCCACACAGGCCCGCAGGGGTTCTTGCTAAGGCAAGCGTCCCTGCGGGCCGAGCGCGACTCCCCTGTGGGTCACAAAGACGAAATCATAACAAAGGAATAAGGAATAAACAATTTTAATATTATCTCTTAAACAAAGAATGATGAAAAAGATGATTCAATGGATGTTCGTCGCCATCCTCGTCTGCGGCGCAAGTGTGTTGAACTCGTGTAAGGATGCCCATGCGCAGGAGGACAACCCGGTGGCGAAGGTGGTGAGCACCGAACTCATCCGCACGTCGCAGAGTTGGGACGGCGTGGAGCTGCCCGACTACTTCGAGGGGCGGCCCGAACTGGTGGCGGTGAAGTACGTGTTCCCCGCCGGGCAGAAGCTGGGCTGGCACCACCACCCTGTGATGAACTACGGCATACTGGTGCAGGGCGAGCTGACCATCATCGGTCTGGACGGCAAGACGCATGTGGTGCATGAGGGCGAGGCCGTCGTGGAGATGGTGGGTACCGTACACCACGGCGAGAACCGCGGCACGAAGGACTGCATCCTCTACATGTTCTACCTCTCGCAGAAGGACCTGCCCCTCGCTGTGCAACACCCAGACATACCTCTGGAAGATTAACAAAAGACGCCCCTGGAAGATTAACAAAAATCATCCATTTCATCGACATTATTTAAGCCTGGCACTACTGCCAGGCTTAATTTTGCATTCCCTTGGTAGCAATCGTCCTTAGGTTTGGCGCCACATTCCTCTTTCCTCTCTCCACTTTCCACTTTCCTCTTTGACCTTCGGTCTTTAGAGTTTCAAAATCGTAAAAAGGAGCCTCAAAATTTACAAAAGTTGAAGAAAATGTTCCTATATGTTTTGTTTTTTGTGATATTTTATTTAAATTTGCAGCCGTAACTACATAACCAAGAACATAATTTAAAACGATCTATAAAATGAAAAAGATTATACATTGGATGCTCTCCGCTGCCATTCGACCATTGGTGCTCACCATGGTCTTTTGCGGCGCCAGCGTGTTCACGGCGTGCTCGTCGAACGAGGACGACCCGACCTCGCAGGGTGACGGCCATGCAAAGAAAGCGCTCCTGGTCATTCTCGACGGCTGGGGAATCGGCGACAAGAGCAAGGGGGACGTGATCTATCATACGGCGACACCTTATATGGACTATCTGTATGCCAACTATCCGCACTCCGAATTGCAGGCCTCGGGCGAGTACGTGGGGCTGCCCGACGGACAGATGGGCAACTCGGAGACGGGCCACCTGAACATCGGCGCCGGACGCATCGTGTATCAGGACCTGGTGAGGATCAACCGAGCCTGTGCCGACAACTCCATCCTGGAGAACTCGGAGGTGAAGTCGGCTTTCGGCTATGCCAAACAGAGCGGCAAGAGCGTCCACCTGATGGGCCTGACGTCCACTGGCGGCGTTCATTCGTCGTTCGGCCACCTGCTGAAACTCATCGACATCGCCAAGGAGTATGGCATCGGCAACTGCTACCTACACTGCTTCATGGACGGCCGCGACACCGACCCACGGGCGGGCAAGGGCTTCATTGCTGACCTGCAGAAGTACGTGGACGAGGCAGGCGTAGGCGCTATCGCCACGATTATAGGCCGCTACTACGCCATGGACCGCGACAAGCACTGGGACCGCATCAAGCTGGCTTACGACCTGCTGGTAAACGGCAAGGGCCGCAAGGTGACCGACATGGTGGCGGGCGTGCAGTCGTGCTACGACGCTCACACTGAGGAGCACAAGAACACCGACGAGTTCATGGAGCCGCTGGTGAACAGCAACGTGGACGGGCGCATCAAGGAGGGCGACGTGGTCATCTTCTACAACTACCGCAGCGACCGCGCCAAGGAGTTGACCATCGTGCTTACGCAACAGGACATGGCTGAGCAGGGCATGACGACCATCCCCAATCTGCAGTACTACTGCATGACGCCCTACGACGACACCTTCACTGGCGTACACATCCTCTTCCCCAAGGAGAACCTGACGAACACCCTGGGCGAATACATCGCTTCGAAGGGACTCAGTCAGCTGCACATCGCCGAGACGGAGAAGTATGCCCACGTCACCTCGTTCATCAACGGCGGCCGTGAAGAGCCCTTCGAGGGCGAAGACCGCATCCTGGTAGCCTCACCTCAGGTGGCCACCTACGATCTGAAGCCCGAGATGTCGGCCCTCGAAGTGAAGGACCGGCTGGTCGAGGCGCTCAAGACCGGCAAGTACGACTGGATAGTGGTGAACTTCGCCAACAGCGACATGGTGGGCCACACCGGCGTCTATACAGCCATCGAGTCTGCCGTGAAGACCATTGACCAGTGCCTCGGCGAGGTGGTGGAGACGGCCAGGAAGATGGGCTACGAGACCATCATCACCGCCGACCACGGCAACGCCGACCATGCCGTCAATGACGACGGTACGCCCAACACGGCACACTCCGTCAACCCCGTCCCCTTCATCTACGTGACAGAGAACAAAAACGCGAAGGTGCAGGGCGGCGCCCTCTCCGACGTGGCTCCCAGCATCCTCCACATCATGGGGCTGCAGCAACCCGAGGAGATGACAGGCAAGTGCCTGATTCAAGAATAAGCATTATAGACATTTTTATTTCCAAAAACAAAACAAGATGAGAAAGATGATGCATTGGATGCTCTCCGCTGCCATCCGACCATTGGTGCTCACCATGGTCTTTTGCGGCGCAAGTGTATTCACGGCTTGCTCGTCGAACGACGACAACCCGGCAGG
>NZ_CAMJOS010000074.1 GCF_946407605.1 uncultured Prevotella sp. | reverse complement strand
ACAACCACCTTTCTGCCTCGGCGGATGTAAACGCCTTTCTTCAGACGACTGCCATCATGGCGCTGGCCACGGAGGTCGTAGATGTTATCATCAGCTGATGGGGCGAAGGCCTTGTGAAGTTCTAAGATGCCCGTAGTCTCGGGCTTCGCGTAGTTGTCATAGCTGAAGGCCACATCGGTGTAGGAACCCCAGATGTACTGCTCAAGTCCTGGATAG
This sequence comes from uncultured Prevotella sp., assembly GCF_946407605.1. GTDB lineage: Bacteria > Bacteroidota > Bacteroidia > Bacteroidales > Bacteroidaceae > Prevotella. The sequence goes on along the minus strand of NZ_CAMJOS010000074.1, from coordinate 3,115 downwards.
TCGACGAAGGGGTTACGGTTCTTCTGGATGCCATAGATACCCTCGTTGCGCTTGACTTCCTTCTCACTGATGGGATCCTGCTGCGCCCAGCGGAGCAGCATCTTGACAGCCCACTCCTTGAAGAAGGGGAAGATGGTGCCGTCGAGCATCGTCTTGTCGCCTTTATCCCAGTCCTTCGGGCTACGATCCTTTCCGCCACCAGTCTTATACGCCTCATAGCAGGTAGCCATATAGAAATAGACACGGGCCAAGTCACCCTTATACTCATCGTTAGGCTCAAAGACACGCGCCGTTCCATTCAAGATGGTATAACCAATGGAAGGGTCACAGATGCCAAACTTGGAGAAGCCTCCTGCCGACTGTTTCGTGGGAGTCCGTGACTTATCCACCTCGCCATAAGGCCAATTAGAGCGTATACTGTTCACTGCACGGTCTGTAGGGAAGAGATGATGCAAGTCGGTGTACATCGGATAGTCGGTGGCACCTGAGCCTTCGTTAAACCAACTCTTCGGCATGGCGTGCTCACGATTGTAGACACGACCTTCCTCATCGATATCCTCACCTTTGTCCTGATCAACCTTTGGCGTGAAGTTGGAGATGCCGGAATATATCTCCCATATCTTTCCGTCTTCACGGATGTCGTAGGAGTTGATGGCATTCCACACCCCAGGGGTATAGGACTGCATCTCATGGGGACTGATAATCTGGAAGAGGGCGGTCTTCAGCTCCGTGCCTTTCTTACCGTCGGCAGCCTGATAATATGTCCCTGCGGGCTGTGCCAGGGAAGTGAGACACGAAAGGGAAAGGGCAAATAGTAATAGTTTCTTCATATTGTTGACTGTTTAAAGAAAAACGCTCCCGACACCACGGTCGGCATCGGGAGCGCTATATAACACATCGATTAGTTAGCCTTCTTGAAGGAGAAGCAGACACCCTGACAGAGTTCTACGAGCTCCTTGTAGGTATCCTTATAGCCGATGATGGTGATCTCATCGCCCACCTGGAGACCGTTGTCGGCAATGAAGAACTTGCGGAAGTCGCCTGTAGCGCCCCATCCGGGATAGGTGCCATAGACATACAGCTCGTTGGTACCATCGGTGATATAGAGGTTACCATAGTCGTTCTCCTTACCATTGCTGCCAAGGAGCGAGCTGATCTTACCAGTCACCATATAATAGGTGTTCTTATCATCGGGCTTGGTGAGGAACTCAGCAATCGTGACAGGTGTCACGGCATGCTCCAAAGCACAGTTACCGTTCACCATCTGAGGATTGTTCTTATAGCTACCACGCTTACCGACAACCGTCACCACGTCACCGACCTTGATACCTGTATCGAGGAAGCCATCAGTACGATAGACGAGTGCTTCGCCACTGAAGTCCTTAATATAGAAGCTCTTGCCCTGCTTGTCACTTTCATAGAGACTTGTCACGACACCAGTCAGGCTATAGCGAGTGTCATCCTCGGCAGCGGCCAGGAACTCAGCAACCGTAGCGGTCACAGACGAGGTCTTGCCGTTGAGCGAGAACAGCCAGTTCTGCTTGTTGCTGAACTCAGGCGTGGTACCCTTGTAGTAGATCACCTTACCGACAACGATCACCTCGTCGCCGACCTTGATCTGCTCGTTACCCTCTACCCAAGGCTGGTTGTCGTAGTAGTAGCTGCCATAGACAGTGAACACACCCGACTCCGTACCATCGTCAGAGATGTTATAGGTTGCAGTACCGAAGTCTGCGCTGTAGGTGTACTTCACGCTGGAGATGATACCCTTCACATAGACATCCTTCTCAGAGAGGACGTCGGCACCCAGGGCCTTGGTATAGTTCAGGACAGCAGCCACATTAAACGGATCAGTGTCAGTACCACTTCCCTTGGCAACACCCTTCTGCTTGATGGTGGTCTGGGCGGTGTACTCCTTACCGCTGCTCTTGGTCGTGAACACGATGGTAGCCTCACGGTCGGCACCCTTGTTCTCCAGAGCGTGGAACTTCACCTCAGGAGCGCTGCCGGCAATCATACTGGTCATGAAGAGCCAATCCTTGGCTTCCTCAGGAATCTTCACCGTCACGCCATCGCCCTTGCAGGACAGCACTGCGGTGATATCGCCACCTTCCACAGGAAGGGTAGCGTCATTGATGCTCAGAGAGTCGACCTTAATCAGTGACTTGCTGATCTTGATGACGCTGACGTTCACCAATTCAACAGTACCGTTGTAGACCTGCTTCGGACCCTCGATGGTGATCTCGTCACCCACCTCGATGCCCCAAACGGCGATAGAGTTGTTGGCACCGGCCTTACCAGCCTTGTCGAGCGTACCATAGATATAGAGGTCTTCAGCACTCGTGCCGTCGTTCATATACCAGTTACCATAAGAGGTATTGGCAATCTTGGTGACGGTACCCGTTGTGCGATAGGTCTTCTCAGGACCGCTCATAACCTCAGCAACCGTTACCTGAGAGACAACGGAGAGTCCCTGAATCACGTTAATGTGCTGGATGGCACCACCGCAATCCATCAGAACCTCACAGCTACGACCATCGGCAGTAGCATCGGCAGAGAAGGTAATCTGGTTCTCACCAGCACTACCAGAAGCAGGGCTGATCGTCAGCCACTCGGGGATGTTAGAGATGCTCCAGTTGGTAGATACATTCACCTTGATGGTGGTAGAGCCACCAGTCTGGGGAATGGCAACATACGACTGTGACAACTGTACCTCGCTGAGGAACGTGGGATCGTCATTGTCTGAGCAGTTTGTCAGAGTCATGGCAAAGCCGCAGACCATCAGACAACTACAGAAAGCTTTAAATATCTTATTCATAATCTTCAATTTTCAATAGTCCGTTTTCAATTAATTAAAGATATACTTGATACCAATAGAGGCGTACCAGCACTGGCTCAACGCATGGTAGCTCTGCCACATGCCCGTGTTACCATTGATACTCTTCGGAGTAGAGAAGGTAGCGTAGCCGTCGGCATCCACACCCTCATACTTCAGAATCTGCGAGTACTGTACACCGCTGCTCGGAGAGGTACTGAACTCCTGGTTGGCAATCTTAGCCACACCCCAACTGCTGTTGAAGAAGTTGAGCACGTTCTTCATATCGAAGCTGAGCTG
>NZ_CAMJOS010000073.1 GCF_946407605.1 uncultured Prevotella sp. | reverse complement strand
TTATAGTTATGCCAGAAGCTCTTCTTTGTCACATGCCCCGCATTGGGGTCATCGTCAAACTGAAGATAGCCCGTTGCGAAATACTCCCAGGCATTATGATACTTGCTGCCATGCTCGTATGCAATGGTCGCATCCAGCCCTTTCTCATACAAAGCTCCCACCCCAAACATCAGATGGTTGCTATTCGTCTGTGCATTGGCAACAAGACCTATCGAGGCCACTGCCAAACATAACATCATTCTCTTCATCATAGCTAATCTTCAATTAAAAGGGAACTGTCAAACGCATCAGCACTCAAGATATCCTCATAGTCTATCGTCATCGAGATAGTTCGACCACTAATCTGTTTCTCACTCAGTTCGATGGTCAGCACCTTGTCATTAGGGAATGTCATCTTCTTCAGCACCGCCACATTCCTATAACCTCGTTGGAACGACATACTCCTATCGAGTAACAATGTTGGTTCCAGCATCAGATCCTGAACGTTCGTAGCCTTCTGCTGCTTCTTGTCACAGAGTTTAAAGCGTAGTTCATCGATGTCGAAGCGTAGGTTAGTCTTGTTCTCCACACTGAAGTCGATAAAGAAGTATTCCCCCACTGCATAGACATTGTTCAGTCGCATCGTTGCATGGTGCTTATTGGTCCTGGTACTGTGATACTTCGCCGGACTATTCCAGATACGACGGGCATAGCGTACCATATCCTGTGTACTCATACTCACGGCAGGGTTATGGAAAGCATTACGCTCATCCATCTGTACCTCCTTGTCTGAAACGGCTTCCTCCAGTCTGGTAGTATATATCAGTGCATACTGAGAACGGTAACGTTCTGTCACAACTGTCACAATAGCCAGCACGGCTCCATCCTCATGGCCACCTTCCTTCGGCTTCACTCGGATGACATTCTCAATGGGTTTGTCACCCACCACCTTGTCGGTACTGATGTCCACCAGTCGGATGGGTTCTGATGCCGTTATCACTGTGGTGACGTTCTCATTCACCGTCAACTGCTCCATCTCGTTGTAAGTCTGCTGGGCTGAAGCACTCAAAGCAGACGCGGCGCAGAGAAAAAACGCGCCCAATTTGGTTCTCGAAATTCTTTTCATGATGAATATTGTCAAAATTTTTTATTTCTTAAACATCTTTAACATTTCCATAACAACTAACGCTTGCGTTGTTGTTTGGAATTGACCAAGAACACTTGTGTTCCGTACTTCAGGCGGACACGGTTCTTCTTAATGGCCTTACTGATGGCATTAGAGGTCTTCTGATAGGCATTCTGCAAAGCCTGACCTGCCCACTGACTGACAGAAGTACCGCCACTGGTCTGGTTCAGGTTCATATTACCCTGCATAGCTGTACTACCAATATCCTTCGCTGTTTCACGGAACTGACTGGCAGGAACATAAAGACCTTCCTGACCATCCGTTACATCGTAAATAGACAGTCCTATCTTCAGGATCTCATCACCTACAAGCACACTCTGTACCTTACCCTTTACACGCTGCTGACCGAATCCGCTCATCGTAGCATACAGATAACTGCCTTTGGGCAACTGTGTGCCATTGATGTCGATGGCATCCAATAGGCGTAGACGTACACGACTACCCTCTACGGCTTTTACCTCTTCATCGATGATAGCCCTTATCAGGTTCGAGTTGGGCGCATTCTCGCTCAGTGTATTGAAATACTCCGATTCATCCTTCGATACCTTCGTCACGATATTGTTCTGGGCATCATCATCGAGTTCACGCACGGCATTGGGTGCTTCATCTGCTACATCCCTTGCCGCTTTCGCACCCTTGGAAATAATACTATCCTGGGCATCTGCCACAGCACCTATAGCTGCTGCACCTTGCGCACGGATATTATTTAAGTCACGGTCGAGTTCTGCCATCATGCCCTGACGACGCATCGCCAATGCCTTGGCACGCTCTTCGTCTGTCATTGGCACCACATAATCATCGCTACTCATGCTCTCACCCTTCTTGGCTGACTGTGCAATACGGTTATTTAAGTCCTGAAGGTTCTTGATTCTTGCCTGCTCCTGGGCCTGTGCATCCAACAGACGCAACTCCTCCTCAGAATACTTCGACTCAAAATCTTCTTTCTTATTCACGGTGTCCTGATTCTCCGTAAAGTCCTGCACGGCACTGCGGTCAGTAATCTCACCAAACGCATCGCGCATGTTCTTTCGCTTACTGCCAATATCCTTAGATACGTTGGCTGATGGCAACTGAGCATTAAGATACTCGGTCGTCTGCAGGTTGGCGTCTTTCTTATCCTCTATCTCTACATCGAATACCTCCATGAATAGATAGGGTATCACCAGCGACCCGATATAAACCAATGTCGGAATGACGTACTTCGGTTGTTTGAAATTAATCTTCTTCATATCTTCACTTTACTTTGTTTACTACTATGTGGTGACCTTTCGACTGCATCGCACTGTCAACACGCTCGATGGCTGTCGCCTTTATCTGCCCCTGATGTTGCATGACATCCATCAGATAGAACACATTCATCATAAAGCACACCATCACGAATCCGAACACGATAGCCAGAAATGCCATCTTATGTTCCTGACCGACCTCCTGCAGCCGTTTAGCTCCCCAGCTGATGCCGCACTTGTCGGCAAACCTTTTGCCTGCTTCCACCTCGCGCTCATAACGCTCCTTATACTTCGGATCGTTCTTGTCCGGCATCGGCTCTCCTACTATCAATCTCTTCCAACCCATAGCTTAATAAATGGTTTTTTGTTTCTGCTCCAGATCTTGATTCAGGAGGGTTCGCCAGTTTGTTATCAACAGTCCGTGAGGATTATTCTCAGTTCTCGGCACACGTTTCAGTTCTCCAGCTGTTACGAGCTTTCTCATCAGGATGTTTGTACGTCGCTCGATGCGCTGACGGCCATAATAGGTGAAGGTCATCTGCTGCTTGTCGAACTTGATACTGTCGCAGAAGATTGAGAATACAGCACTCGTACCCATGATGTTGTTATAAAAGCCTTTTTCCTTCAGGGCATTATACTGAGCCAGTCCTGTCTCATCGACCAGATACATGGCCTTCTCCATCGTATAGTTGATGTACTTGTCATCAGGCGCGAGGGTGAAGAAGAGGTGGTGGAACAGTTCCACATGACTCTTGGCTTCTACGTCGAGCGTCTCGTCCATCGTTGTACGCTGCACCAGGATAGGCACATTGCCGTCCAACACATACACTTTCTTGTGGGCATCGTCCACCATGCCTTTGGCGGTAAAGATGGACCCCAGCGAGATGATGATGCAGCCCACCATGAACAGGCAACTCACTATCATCACCAACTTAATCTTATTCTCCAGATTCTTTATTACCATATCTTTAACTT
>NZ_CAMJOS010000072.1 GCF_946407605.1 uncultured Prevotella sp. | reverse complement strand
CTGCTATTATAAATGTTACTATTCTTTTCATCTGATAATTTTAACTTTGTTGAACGATATTTTGGTAATCATCGATACTGACAGTCACTGGGTCGATGGCAGGATAACTGCTTGCATCGTTGGGATTCGCCTTAATGGCGTTCAGCAGTTGCGTACCCAAGGCATAGTTGTTCGCCTCATACCTAAGTCCTTTCTCTGCGGGCTGAATCTCCAATTGGTCAGCCGTAATCTGACTGGTCAGTGTGTTTACTATCTCTTGGCTGTTGCCTGTGTAACTATAGTACACTACAAGTGTCTTTGCTGTTGTTTCTGTGCTTAGTAATGTAAGCATGATGCAAACGAAAAACAATATTCTTTTCATATACATCTGTTATTTAAAAAGTTGATTGGTATTCTGGTAGAGAATCATCTCGCGGAATGGTGCCAGATCGGGTTCTTTCGAGAGATAGTCCTTCATCCTCGCCAGACTCTGTGTGAGCACCTGCGGTGCGACGTATGGATAGTCGGAGCCGTAGAGCAGGTGGTCGGGCGTGGTGATAGTGAGCAGCATGCGGATGACCTCGGGAGAGTGTGCCCCTGCAAGGTCGTAGTAGAGGGTTCGGAGGTTGGCCTCGTAGTCAATCTCGCCCACCATCTTGTTGGCCTGCATCACGGGAGTCAATGACTTCATACGAGGGATAGCCAAAGGCAGATAAGCACCGCAATGGGGCACAATGACCTTTATATTATTATAACGAGCCAATACGTTGCGACTGATCATATTCGATACGGCACGGGTAGTTTCCGAGAGATACTCCTGCATGGCGAGCGGTGTCTGCTGCATCACCTGCTTGTTCACTGGCTCAGGGCGATGGGGATGTAGGATTACCACTGCCTTACGCTCGTTCAAGACCGAGAAAAGCGTATCGAGTTCTGGTGCGCCAAGATACTGTCCACCAATGTTAGTAGCCAACTTGATGCCATCGGCCTTTAGTACGTCGAGTGCATACTTCACCTCCTCAATGGCTTTCGAAACATCGGGCAGGGGTAGGGCAGCGCAGAAAAGATATCTGCCTGGGTGCTCCTTCTTGATGCGGGCGGCAGCCTCATTGGTTTTCCTCACCACCTCAGCTGACGATGGCTGAGGTGCTGCTAATGTCAATACTGATATCTCGACACCAGCCTCGTCCATCCACTTGAGATGATTCTCCACATCGTACTTCGGCAAGGGAAATCCCTCGTCCATCAGTCGTCCCTCATTTTCGAGCGAAGACACAAACTCAGGTGTGATGATGTGCGAGTGCACATCAATCACGCCCTGAGCAAAACCGTTTGCTGCTATCATAAGACCCAGCAATAATGCTTTAGCTTTCACTTTTCAATTATTCTTAATGATTATCCTACAGTACTTGTACTACGGTTTTGGTACCGTATGGGTGCAAAGGTACGCACATTATATTATATATGTGTTACACAAATTGGCTGATTATATACCAATTTCGCAGAAAGTGCAAAAAAAGTATCAATTTTCTACCATTATTAGATTATTTTGTGTATCTTTGTTCCCGATATGAGGAAAATTTTGAAGGTTGATTGTCCTAACGACTATGCTCGTTTTGTGGATGCACCAGTGTTGCACCCATTAATCAGCATCATTCATTATGACGAGCTGGCGCCCTTCCGTCATAGCCTGAACAACTATGGCGTGTATGGTCTGTTCATCCAGCGACAGTTTCCCAATACGCTCTCTTACGGTATGAAGACGCTGCAGGTAAGCGATGCCTCCATCATAGCTGTAGAACCAGGACAGATAGGCGGATTGGAAGACAATGGCGAGCGTATCTCGTTGTGTGGTTGGGTATTGCTGTGGTCGCCTGAACTGTTGCACGGCACTGAACTGGAACGCCAGATAGACCGCTATCAGTTCTTCTCGTATTTCTTTGATGGTTCGCTGCGCATGGAGCCCGACGAATGGCTCTGTATCACGCAACTGGTGACCCAGATGCGACAAGAGTTGCAGACACACGAGGACTCCCCGTCTTTGAGAAATGTGCTGCTTGGCTATCTGCACCTGATACTGGAATACTGTAATCGTATCTATCAGCGCCAGCTTTTCGAAGAGGACAGGGGAGAGGCTGACCTGCTGAAGCGCTTTCACAACTTGCTTCAAACCTATTTTCGTGAGAACCGTCAGCTGATGCAGGGTTTGCCTACCGTCGCTTGGTGCGCTTTCGAACTGGCTTATTCGCCTCGTTATTTTGGCGATATTGTCCACAAGGCAACTGGTGGCACAGCTATTGGCTACATCCACAACTACGTTATCAATCAGGCGAAAAGTCTGTTGATGCAGGGTCACAACATCAGCGAGACCTCCCGCCTGCTCGGATTCGATTTCCCCCACCATTTTACTCGTCTCTTCAAGCGCATCACGGGGCTTACTCCCAGCGAGTTCTTAGGGAAATAGTGTGTCCTGTTATTTGCCCAGCCGTAAGCCAAAGAATGTACGTACGAGCCATTTGGTGTTATGAACGGTAAGACTCTCTTTATTGCCGATGTTGGTGAAGTTGAATACCATCGACAGGCCCAGAAACTTGTTGCCCCATTGTCGTACTACGGATCCTCGACCTGTGATGATGACTTCTGGGAAGTGGTAGTGTAAAGGTATGCGATCGTCACCGAAGGTCATCGATGTTTTGCTATAGACGATGAACGTTGGCAGGCCAGAGATGTGTAGCAGCCAGCCTTGTCCGGGTACGTAGTTGTAACCGTAGCCTGCGCCGATACCGATGTTCGTCATCTTGAGATTCATCTCCTTTTCCCATTCGAGTGTAGCGCGCTGTCCCTGGCCTGAGACAGCCAATAAGAAGCTACCAGCGGAACGTCGCTGGATATAACTCTGTGAAAAGGCCGCAGGATAGGAGAATTTACGACTGTTGAAGATATAGAAAGCGTTGATGTTTAATGTTTTTACTGATAGTAAACCGTCAGGCAGTTCGATACGTTCCATCCCTTCGTGGTCGTGCCAGCCTGAGAAGTTTTTGGCGTCTTGATAGACGATATCGAAGCCGAAACGTCGGCCGTAGCTGTTGAAGTTCAGTTCATAGTCACGGTACTTACCCATCAACTTTGCTGGATTGAGAGAAGCACTGAGTGAGACTCCGAGATAGCTGACACCCAGGCTCAGTGTAGCCTTTCTGTCGGCTTTCATCTCCGACAGGAAATGCCGACCATTATCCATACCCTCAGTCTTAATCGTTGTACCCGACACATTCATCCGTGCCGAGATGGTCCATTTGGTCGTTGGCCGCGAGATATACGTTGTATCAATGCCACGCATGTGATAGTAGCGGGATGCAACGGTACTATCAATGCGATGAAATAGGGATTGCGCAGACAGAGGTTGGCTCAGGCCACTCATCACTGCCATTAAAATGGATATCTGTTTCTTTATCATTACT
>NZ_CAMJOS010000071.1 GCF_946407605.1 uncultured Prevotella sp. | reverse complement strand
AACATGTTCTTATGTTCTTTTGTCTAAAAATATATATTAAAAAGGTTCTATGTCTAAAAATATGCATACCTTTGCAAACGAATTATGGGAAATCAGCAGAGTTCGCCGATACTGGCACTACAGCAACAGCGTCTGCTGCTCCAATTGGAGTATCAGACGGAGAAGGAGGCCTTTCGCAAGCAGACCGAGGAGATGGGGCTGCAGCGGAAGGTGAAGCGTGGTGATGCCTGGTATCCGCTGAAGATGGGCAGGAGTTACTATAATTCACTCAATCAGCTGGTCGTAGAGGTATTCCGGCAGGGCGATGATGACGAGATAGAGCATAATTTCGAATTCGGGCGGCCCGTGTGCTTTTTCCGGGTGGATTCCGAAAAATCCAAAGAGGCCATCCGCTACTTCAACTTCACAGCAACTGTCAGCTATGTGGACGGCGACCGTATGGTGGTGGCTGTGCCTGATGACGGTCATCTGATTGATGTGCAGGGAGCGGAGAACGTGGGCATCCAACTCTTCTTCGACGAGACGAGCTATAAGATGATGTTCGAGGCCCTCGACCGTGTGATGAAGGCCAAGGGACGTCTGGGCTATCTGCGAGACCTCTTCTATTCTCACCAGAAGGCCGAGACATTCAGCTTCGCCCCGATGCGTTTCCCCTATCTGAACCGTACTCAGGAAGAGGCGGTGAACAAGGTTCTGTGGGCGAAGGATGTGGCTGTGGTCCACGGACCTCCAGGCACAGGCAAGACGACAACCCTCGTCGAGGCCATCTATGAAACCCTACGGCGGGAGAGTCAGGTGCTGGTCTGTGCGCAGAGTAACATGGCTGTCGACTGGATATCCGAGAAGCTTGTCGACCGTGGAGTCAACGTATTAAGAATAGGTAATCCCACGCGTGTCAACGACAAGATGCTCTCGTTTACCTACGAGCGACGCTTCGAGGCTCATCCTGATTATGAACTGCTTTGGTCTATCCGCAAGGCTATCCGTGAGTTGCGTGCCCATCGGAAACGGGGTGATGACAAATACCACCAGAAGCTGGAACGCCTCAAGGAACGTGCCATAGAACTTGAGATACGCATCAATGCCCAACTCTTCGGAGAGGCCCGTGTCATTGCCTCTACTCTTGTGGGAAGCAGCAGCCGACTGTTGGAGGGACAGAAGTTCGGCACCTTATTTATAGATGAGGCGGCACAGGCTTTGGAGGCTGCCTGCTGGATACCCATCCGGCGGGTGTCGAGAGTGATACTGGCTGGCGACCATTGTCAGCTGCCTCCGACGGTGAAGAGCATCGCAGCCCTGAAAGGCGGACTCGGCAAGACCCTTATGGAGCGCATCGTGGAGAACAAACCCGAAGTGGTGACCCTGCTGAAGATGCAGTATCGTATGAACGAGGAGATCATGCGCTTCTCTTCCGACTGGTTCTATGGCAACCAGGTGGAGAGTGCTCCTGAGGTGAAATACCGCAGCATTCTCGACCTCGATATTCCGATGACGTGGGTGGATACAAGTCAGTTTACAGTTGACGGTTTACAGTTTACAGAGGAATTCGTGGGTGAGAGTTTCGGACGCATCAACAAGGCTGAGGCGGAACTGACGCTGCTTGTATTGGAGAATTATTTCTCAAAGATCGGTAAGCAGCGCATCCTTGACGAGCGTCTCGACGTTGGTATCATTTCACCCTATCGGGCTCAGGTGCAGCATCTGCGACGACTGATCAAGAAACGTGAGTTCTTCAAGCCCTACCGCAGTCTGATCAGCGTAAATACCGTTGATGGTTTTCAGGGACAGGAGCGCGACATCATCCTCATCTCACTGGTGCGAGCCAACGATGAAGGACAGATTGGATTCCTCCGTGACCTGCGCCGTATGAACGTCGCCATCACCCGTGCCAGGATGAAACTGATCATTCTTGGCGATGCATCGACCATGACCCGTCATCCATTCTACAAAAAACTCTACGATTATATCGAAGCGCTCTGATTTAACTCCTTTTAACTGTTAGAACTTCTTGAACTTCCTAATTCTTCGTACCTTTGCAGCAAGTATGATATAACAGCGCAATGATTGAAATACAAAAAGTAACAACGAAAAAGGAACTCAAACAGTTTGTACAATTCTATTATGACCTCTACCGGGATAGTGACTATGCAGTTCCTTTCCTCTATTTTGATGAGATAGCAACGCTCGACAGGCAGAAGAACCCGTCGTTCGACTATTGTGAGGCCGATTATTTTCTGGCTAGGAAGAAAGGCCAGATTGTCGGTCGTGTGGCTGCCATCATCAACCGTCGTGCCAACGAACGGTGGCAGAGTCGGCAGGTGCGTTTCGGATGGTTCGACTTCATTGACGACGTGGAGGTGTCCTCTGCCCTTCTGCAGACAGTGGAAGAGTGGGGGCGTGAGCGCGGCATGACGGAGATGATCGGTCCGATGAGCTTCATCGACACCGACCGCGAGGGCATGCTTGTCGAGGGCTTTGAAGAGCTTGCATCGATGTATATCAACTATAACTACCCCTACTATCCGAAACACATGGAGCAGCTGGGCACGTTTGAGAAAGCCAACGACTGGGTGGAGGCGAAGGTGAAGGTGCCCGAGGTGGTGCCGGAGAAGTTCTCGAAGGTCACAGAGATGGTGCGCAAGCGCTATAACCTCCGTGTCCATAAGTTCACCCGTCATGAGCTGATGAAGGAGGGCAAGGCTCAAGAGATATTCAACCTGCTTAATACCACCTACAAGGATCTCTACGGCTTTTGCACCCTCACCGACAAGCAGATTGACCTGCTGGCGAACAATTATATCAAATTGGCCGACCTGAATCTGGTGACAGGTATCGTTGATGCCTCCGACAACGACCGTCTGGTGGGCTTTGGCATCACCTTCCCCTCGTTCTCACGGGCTCTACAGAAGACGCGCGACGGTCATCTGTTCCCCTTCGGCTGGTGGCATCTGCTCAAGATCCTGAAGTGGCACAAGACCCCTATCGTCGACCTCCTGCTTATTGGCGTGCTGCCTGAGTACCGTTCCAAAGGTGCCAACGGGCTTATCTTCGACGACCTCATCCGTCAGTTCCAGCGCTACGGCTTCGAATGGGCTGATACGGGTCCGATGATGGAGACCAATGATGGTGTGCTTGGCCAGTGGCAGTATCTGGAGTCTGTCATCCACCGTCGTCATCGCTGTTACAAGAAAACATTATAAGCTATGGATAATATGACATGGGAGTTTGTTCTCCGCATTTTTGTGGCTGCCCTTTTGGGAGGAGCCATTGGTTTGGAACGTGAGTACAGGGCGAAGGAAGCGGGCTTCCGCACCCATTTCCTAGTGGCTCTGGGCTCGGCTTTGTTTATGGTTGTGTCGGCTTATGGCTTCGAGGGAGCCATGCACACTCCTGAGCATCGATGGGACGTGTCGCGTGTGGCGGCACAGGTCGTTTCAGGTATCGGTTTCATTGGTGCCGGTACCATTATCTTCCATAAGAGTGAGAACGTGGTTCGTGGACTGACAACGGCTGCAGGATTATGGGTGACGGCAGCCATCGGTCTGGCCTGTGGTGGTGGCATGTATATC
>NZ_CAMJOS010000070.1 GCF_946407605.1 uncultured Prevotella sp. | reverse complement strand
TCTCGAGTACCCGCTCTGAAAAGGATTTTAATAAACTAAACTAACTTACAAAAAACAAATCAAATATGTTATTTCTTACCACCAGCGGGGGTCGCCAGCCTGGCCCTTGCCCTTGAAGGTGACACCATCCTTGAGATGGAAGTCGAGGTTTTGTGGGTCTGCAAACAGTTCGTCGGTAGTGATGTTGAGGTGCATGGCATTGGTGAAGGGACGTGCATCTTCAGGGAAGTCGCTGGTCAGGTAGCAGCCAGAGAACTCGAGCCAACCGGAGTAGTCGTTGTAGCCTGCATTCATCTTCTGACCACCGTTGGGTCCACAGAAGATGGAGTTGGTGACCTGAGCCTCCTTTGGTGCACGTTTGTTGTCGGCACGAATCCATTTCTGCAGTTTGGTGGTGTAGTTGCAGAAGATGCAGCGGTCGAACTTGAAGAGATCTATCAGACAGCGCAGGTCCATGGTCTGGTCTCCAATCTCGCACAGTGTGGAGTTGGTGATGCTGATTGTCTCCATCGTAGTAGTATTCTTACCAATATTAATCATGCCGTAGCCACTGGTTCCAACGTTATAGACGATGCAGTCGTCGATGAGAATCTGGCGGAACGTCACATCGTCGTTGTTGACATAGACCAGTGTGCGTGGAATGTTGCGGATTTCGCAGCCCTGGAAGCTATAGGTGTCGACGTTGTTCTTGTCGGGATTGAACCAGTAGGCCTCGCCCATCTTGTCGTCAATGATGACGGACTGGAAGCAGATGTTACCCTTGTTGCCAGAGAGACGCAGTCCCTTGGTCATGTTCAGCACAGGCTTCTGGCCGTTGACCGTCTTGCCTGCAAAATAGACGTTGACGGCATTCTCAGGAATGCGCAGCTGGTTCTCGATGTCGTACTCCTGACCGCCAGTGAAGATAAGCGTCACAGTCTCGTCGGTAGCCTCAGTGAGCAGCGTCAGCAGGTCGTCGCCAGGATTGACTTCGATGGTCTGTCCGACGGCTGAGCCGAGGGTTCGGAACTTCCACGTGCCACGCAGGAAACCGTTGTTCAGAATCTGTGCTATATAGTTCGTGCCGGGCGTCAGTTCGCCAACGGACGTCTCGCCAGCCTGCTGCATGGCAGCAGTCACGCTAATGGACTGTATCCATGTGGTGTCTTTGCCCGACAATTGTCCTATCTTGATGTCTGATACGGCTTTGTCGGCCTCCCAGCGCAGATTGACATCGTTGATACCTGGTGTGACGGAAGTAAAGATTTGCTCGGCAGGTGTCATGAAACTCAGTCCGTACCAGCCCGATTCACTTCCCGTTCGCTCGTTGATGGCTTTGATGCGGGTCGAATAGCGTGTGGTGCCATAGAGGTCTTCGAACAGCTTCAGATATTCGGTCTGCACGGCAGTCTTACCTGCACTATAGGGTGTCAGCGTATCGGCCTTCACCTCCTCAGTACGTATGATGTCAGCAAACTGCATGCTGTCAAGACTAAACTCGAAGACGTATTTCGTAGCCTCGGCCACACCGTTGAACTTCAGTACGACAGATGTCGCCATAGCCTTCTCCATTTCGAAATGGGTGGTACGATACAGCCGGTCGTAGCTTTTGTCGACTGCCCAATCGTTGGCATCCTCGGTGCATGATGCGAGCATCATACTAAATATAAAATATAAAATATAAGATATAAAACCTTTCGGGCTTCTATATTCTTTTCTTATCTCGGTTTTCATAACTCTTCTTTTTTCTTTTTTATTTATTATTCAGGGCTTCGTCCGCATCACTCCACGCTGTGGTCATAGCCATACGAGTTCTTCAGGTAGCCATTCGACTTGTAGATGTCGTCGTAGTAGATGGAGAAGAAGTGGCGGTAGTTGCATACCTTGTTGCCCATGATATACGTTGCCAGCTTCTCCTGAATCTGCTGACCATACTGCAGTTGTCCCAGTAAAGCGCTATAGTCGTAGCTGGCGCGCAAGCCCGTGGCACAGAGCAGGATGCGTACCGATCGGGTGACTACATCGTTCTCGTTGTTCTCCTTGCGTACCCAGGTCAGTTCCTTGTACTGGTCGGGATCGGGATTGGCATTCAGTTGGCGGTAGAAGTTAACTGACGCAATGTCCACCTCGGGATAACCGCTCTCGCCGGTATGCATCTTATAATAGACTTTGTCGGGGAACTGGTTGGGCTCGTAGGTCTTGTCGAAAATCTTGACCGTCTGCTGGCCGTCGTAGATCTTCACCAGTGCCTCCTTCATTTCCTCTATCTTCTGATCGAGCAGTCCCCAGCGTACCAGGTCGAGTTTACGGATACCCTCACCGCCAAACTCCCATGCCCGTTCGTTGACAATAGCATTGAAGAAGTCGCTGTCGTAGTTTTTGATTTCAGGTGAGCCAGCACCGAAGGCACGTTCGCGTACTTTCTCTAAGGCTTCGCGAGCCGAGATGCCTGCCACCGTGCTCTGCGTGTCGGCTCCCTCCAAAGCAAAACGTGCCTCGGCAAACATCAGCAGCACATCGCTGTAGCGCATCAGAATCCAGTTGATACCTGTGTTGGGGCGTCCGCTGGCAGCCTTGGCCAGTGCCTTATAAGCATCGTTGGTCCAGAAATAACACCACTTGCCTAAGTGTACGTTCAGCATGTCGCCACGCATCTGCTCGCCCAGCTGGTTGCTCTCCTTCGTGAATTTAGGCCACCAGCAGGCATAGTCGCGGCGCTGGTCGGTGGGTGTGAACGAATAGAAGTAGTAGCCGTTGGTAGCCACATAGCTGGCGCCCCAGCCCGTATTACCGAAACCGATGTTGCCATCCATCTCGCGTCCCATCAGCGTACCTACGTCACCACTATACCCCAGTCCGTTGGCCACCTCAAACATGTTCTCGCCAAAGCCGTTATAGTCCAGATGGCAGACGGTACTCCAGATGTGTCCGTAGTCGGGATCGAGCTGGTGAGGATTCTGGCCGTCGCCAATGATTTCGGCACACTGCTGTTCAGCAATCTTGTAGTAGTCCTTCCAGTTCTTGACACGTCCCACATAGAAGCCGTTCATCTCGCCCATGCCTGCAACACCAGTGGGGTAGTGTTCGATATTCGAGTCATCGGTAAACTGATTGCCGTCGCGCACGCTCCAGCCACCAGCAAACAGTGCGATACGTGCCAACAGACCTTTGGCAAAGCCTTTGGTGATGCGTTCACAGGTATAGTCTGTCACCTCACCCATCCATGGCAGATATTCGATGGCCTCCTGCATGTCGCGCACCAGGGCGGCATAGATTTCGTCGCGACTGGTCTTGCCGGCATAGACGTTCGAAAGGTCGCTCTTCGACGTGCCCTCCTTATAGGGAATGTCGCCCCAGCGGCGCACCAGTTCGAAGTAAGCTATCGAGCGCAATGTCAGTGCCTCACCCAGATAGCGTTGCATGGTCTTGTTGCCACTCTTGAAGGCAGTGCTGTTGCGGATGCCCTCTACGGCCGTTGCTGCACGCTCGGCCATCTTAAAGATATATTGCCACTGCACGGTATGGTTGTACCAGTCGCTATAGTAATTGGCAGCTCCCGTGTCGCTGGTCAGCTCCTTAGAAGGGTCACTGTTATAGCCGCTGGCCAGTTCGATGTCGCTGACGCCCTGCCAGTTGACGGACATTTTCTGTCCATAGACGTATGTGCCTGCCAAGTCGCTATAGACACCCATGATGGCAGAGCGGGCCATTCCCTCATTCTCATAAATAACCTGTGAGGTCTGCTGCGAGGGCGACTCGGTGTCGAGGAAGTCGGCGCATGATGTAAGGAGGAGGGAGGAGGGAGGAAGAATGAGGGAGAATAGTCCTGCTGCCACCACTTGATGTATGATATTCTTGGTTTTCATA
>NZ_CAMJOS010000069.1 GCF_946407605.1 uncultured Prevotella sp. | reverse complement strand
TTTGTTGCTCAGGTACTTATAAAGAAAGTTAAATTAAAGTGCTGCGGAATTTAGGATATTTAACGCATAGAGTTGTCGTAGTTGTCGTAAAAAAACTGTATCTTTGCAAACGAAATCCAACAAATAGCGTAAAAGTATGAAAAAACTGTCCTTAGCCATCG
Organism: uncultured Prevotella sp.; assembly: GCF_946407605.1. Taxonomy (GTDB): domain Bacteria; phylum Bacteroidota; class Bacteroidia; order Bacteroidales; family Bacteroidaceae; genus Prevotella. The sequence continues at coordinate 3,951 of NZ_CAMJOS010000069.1, read as the reverse complement.
TATTCCTGCTGGGTGTAGTAGGCGTTATGGCGCAAGATGTGAAGATTGAGTTTATAACGCCGTCGATTGTGCACGTCGTGAAGGGAACACCCACGAAGAGTCTGGTGGTAACTGCCAAACCTCAGGATGTGGCCGTCAGTAGGAATGGTAATACGTGGAAGAGCAGCGAGCTGACGGTGAAGCTCGAACCTGAGACGGAGACTCTTGTCTTCCTGACGAACAAGGGTAAGGTACTCCTGAAGGAAAAGGGCATCAGGATTGTGCGTAAGAACACGGGTGACTTCGAGGTCAGTCAGAGCTTCTTCCTCGATAAGGACGAGGCCATCTACGGCTTGGGAACCATCCAGAACGGCAAGATGAACCGTCGTGGCGAGAAGAAACGTATGGAACAGTCGAACCTGGAGGACTTCCAGAATGTGCTACAGAGCATCAAGGGCTGGGGCATCTACTGGGAGAACTACTCGCCCACACTGTTTGAGGACAATGCCGAGGGTATGTCGTTTACCTCTGAGTCAGGTGAGGGTGTTGACTATTACTTTATGTATGGCGGTTCAGCCGACGGCGTCATCGCCAAGATGCGTGAACTGACAGGCGACGTTCCGATGTTCCCACTTTGGACTTATGGCTTCTGGCAGTCGAAGGAACGCTATAAGACCGCCCGTGAGACGGAGTCGATTGTCGACAAGTACCGCGAACTGCAGGTGCCTCTTGACGGTATCATCCAGGACTGGCAGTATTGGGGCTCGAACTATCTGTGGAATGCGATGGACTTCCTCTCGGAGGATTTTTCCAATGGCAAGCAGATGATCGACAATGTGCATAAGAAGCATGCCCACTTCATGATCTCCATCTGGGCCAGCTTCGGACCGATGACCCAGCAGTTCCGCGAGTTGGAGGCGAAGGGCTTGCTGATGCCTTTCGAGACGTGGCCGCAGAGTGGTATCTCACACGTCTGGCCTCCGATGAAAGACTATCCCTCAGGGGTAAAGGTCTACGATGCCTTCAGTCCTGAGGCCCGCGCCATCTATTGGAAATATCTGAAGAAACTTTATGACTACGGTACGGATGCCTGGTGGATGGATTCGACAGATCCGGACTTCTTTGATCCACGTGAGTCAGACTATGAGCATAAGGTGTATGGTGGTACGTGGCGTTCGCAGCGTAATGCCTTCCCGCTGGAGACCGTGCGAGGTATCTATCAGTCGCAGCGAAAGGATTATCCTAATGCTTCGAAGCGTGTGTTCATCATGACACGAAGCAGCTATGCCGGTCAGCAGCACTATGGCTCGAACATGTGGAGCGGTGACGTGAATTCATCGTGGGACATGCTGCGAAAGCAGGTGCCTGCAGGACTGAGCTTCACCCTGACGGGTAATCCTAATTTCAATACGGATATTGGTGGCTTCTTCTGTAGTTCGTATAATACGAAAGGTAGCGGCTCGGCACCGAAGAATCCGCAGTTCCAGGAACTCTACGTGCGTTGGATGCAGTACGGTCTGTTCTGTCCGGTATTCCGCAGTCACGGTGCTGATGCGCCTCGTGAAATATGGCAGTTCGGACAGAAGGGCGAGCCCGTCTATGATGCCATCGAGAAGATGATTCGTCTGCGCTATCGCCTCATACCTTATTTATATAGTACCGCCTGGCAGGTGACCAAGAACAACGATAGTTATATGCGTCCGCTATTTGCCGACTTCGCTGCCGACAAGAAGGTTTGGAATATGACTGACGAGTTTATGTTCGGTCGTAGTATCCTGGCAGCACCGATTGTCGATCCGCAGTATACGGAAGAGAAGGTGATCCGTACCGATGCGATGACGGGCTGGGATCGGAAGGAAGTGAATAGTGAAAAAGTGAATAGTGAAAAGTTGGACTGGACCGCAACGAAGAGCGCTGTGAAGTATCTGCCGAAGGGTGCTACGTGGTATGACTTCTGGACGAATAAGAAATATCAGGGTGGCAAGACGGTGACGCTGGAGACTTCGCTCGATCGTGTGCCGATGTTCGTTCGCGCTGGTAGTATCCTGCCCCTTGGTCCAGAGATGCAGTATGTCGGTGAGAAGGCTTGGGACAACCTCGAGCTACGCCTCTATCCGGGCGCTGACGGCACATTTACCCTCTATGAGGATGAGGGCGACAGTTACAATTATGAGCGTGGGGTCTATACTACCATTCCTTTCGTGTGGAAGGATAAGACCAACACGCTCATTATCGGTGCACGTCAGGGCTCGTTCCCTGGAATGCTGCAGACACGGAAGTTTACGATTGTTCTGCCTGACGGAACCTCAAAGACCGTTGACTATAACGGTGCAGAGGTAAAGGTGACGCTTTAAGCCTTTCTGACTCTGAGCGTCTGAACGATACGACTCATCTGATTCGGGATGCGGATCTGTTGCGGACATTTTGGAAGACATTCTTCACAGTCCTGACAGCTCCGTGCCCATTTCTCGGCATCGGGCAAAGCCTTGCGATAACCCTCGATGAACTTCTGCTGGCGCTCGGCATAGTCGGCGGCAGAGGGTTCTGGCAACGGCAGCACGTGACTGTTCACGGCTTCATTGTAATAGGTAAAGTTACCAGGGATATCGACATTGTAAGGACAAGGCATGCAGTATTCGCAGGCCGTGCAGGGAATCGTAGGTACACCAGATATCTCATCGGCAATCTTCGCCAACAGGGCGTTCTCAGCCTCCGTGCAGATTTCCAGCGGTGAGAAGGTCTGCACATTTTCTTCCAGATGATCCATGCGGTTCATGCCGCTGAGCGTGGTCAGGATATTGGGATAAGAACCTACCCAGCGGAAAGCCCATCGGGCTGTGCTGTCATCGGGACGGACGGCCTTCAACTGATCTACCAGTTCCTGAGCCATACGTCCGAAGGCACCGCCACGCAGGGGTTCCATGACTACACACTGTACTCCCAACTTGTCGCATTTGTTATAGAGATACTCTGCATCGGCATCCGTCCTTCGTCCGCCTCGTAGCCATAGAGGGGACAGGTACCTGGGGCATGCGGGATAAATTCAAATTCTACCAGAAAAATTTGGAAGTATGAATAAAAAGGCTTATCTTTGCGCCTGATATTGATATTGTTGAACTTAAACGCTATTTACTATGCCACGCACAGCAAGAGACCAAAGTGCCACAGGAATCTACCACGTTATGATACGCGGCATCAATCGTCAGGACATCTTTGAAACCCCGGAGGACTACAGGAAGTTTATCGAGACGCTTGCTTCACTCAGAGAGGTTGTCTCAGATGACATGCAAACAAAAATCTGCACCTGCCACATCTACGCATATTGCATCATGCCGAACCACGTGCACATTTTGATTCATGAGAAAGATTGGACAATAAGCCAGTGTGTGAAATACATCGCAGATATCTATGTGCGCTATTACAACAAAAAGTATGGACGCATTGGACATCTGTTGCAAGACCGATTCAAGAGTGAACCGTGCAACGACTCCGACTACTTTATCGTCCTGATGCGCTATATCCATCAAAACCCTGTCAAGGCTGGACTTGCAAAAACAGCCAGGGAATACTGCTATAGCTCTTGGGGGAATGACTACCTGGGCTTGGGTGACCTTCATGTATGCATGACAGAATCCGTCATACGCAGGTACACGCTCACAGAACTCACAGCATGGGTTGACATGCCGATGCCAGAAAAGTATGGATGCATCGACATTGACGAAAGACGCGTGATACCCGATATTGAGATAAGAGACGCTGTCATCAAAGCATGTGGTCTGCGCAGCATCTCTGATTTCCAACTTCTGACATTAGAGAGAAGAAAAAGTGTTATTCAAGAGGTTATGCGATCGCTCGATGTCAGGCCAAGACAACTCTCAAGAGTTACTGGCATGAATTACGAGACCATCAGGAATATAGCAAAAAAATTGCCATGAAAACAGGCACCCATACCCAGGTGCCTGTCCCCATGAC
>NZ_CAMJOS010000068.1 GCF_946407605.1 uncultured Prevotella sp. | reverse complement strand
TCGTCATCGTCACCGCCCCCGGACCTGGTAGTGGTAAAATGGCCACCTGTCTCTCGCAGCTTTATAACGAAAATAAGCGTGGCATCCGTGCGGGATATGCTAAATTCGAAACGTTCCCCGTATGGAGCCTGCCGCTGAAGCACCCCGTAAATATTGCCTATGAGGCTGCTACAGCCGACTTGAACGATGTTAACATGATTGACCCCTTCCATTTGGAAGCATACGGAAAAACGGCTGTTAACTATAATCGCGACGTCGAGATATTCCCCGTACTGAATGCCCTCTTTGAAGGTATCTACGGCGAGAATCCCTACAAGAGTCCTACAGATATGGGCGTTAACATGATTGGATTCTGCATCTCAGATGATGAGGTTTGCTGCAAAGCTTCGAAAGACGAGATTATTCGTCGCTTCTATGCTGCAACTAACAAGCTGGCTGATGGTGCCGACAACGAAAATGAGGTTAGTAAGATTCGTCTACTGTTCAATCAGGCAAAGATTACGACGGCCTTCCGTCCCGTTACCACTGCTGCCTATGAAAAGCAGTTGGAGAGTGGACATACGGCTGCCGCTATTGAACTGGAGGATGGTACCATTATCACCGCCAAGTCCTCACCGTTGCTGGGATGTTCGGCAGCGCTGCTTCTCAATGCTACCAAATATCTGGCAGGTATCGATCATGAGGCAAAACTGATTCCCCAAAGTCTTATTGAACCCGTTCAGAAAACTAAGACAGAATATCTTGGAGCCAAGAATCCAAGACTGCATACCGACGAGGTATTGGTTGCCTTAAGTGTTGTCTCACAATACGATGAGAACTGCCGACATGCCCTTGAGCAACTTCCCTTGTTACGAGATTGTCAGGTACACTCGACGGTAATGCTATCGGAAGTGGACCGCAAAATCTTCAAGAAACTGGGCTGTGGCTTGACCTGTGACCCCGTCAGGAAAAAATAATCGAAATATCGGAATAACGGAATACCGAAATACCATTATAACGAAAAAAGGGAACCCTCAAACGGATTCCCTTTTCTGTTATTTCAGTTCTTCCTTAAAGAACTTCACACATTGTCGGAACAGATGGTTGCGCGTATTCCCGCCATAAATACTGTGGTTGCGGTTGGTATATACCAGCTGACGGAAATCCTTGTCGGCCTGTACCAATGCTTCTGTATATTCTGCCGTATTGCGGAAGTGAACATTATCATCAGCCATACCGTGACAAAGCAGTAGTGACCCGTGCAGTTTTGCTGCACGGCTAATCGGACAATCGTCATAGCCTTCGCCATTCTCCTTCGGAGTGCGCATAAATCGTTCTGTATAGACACTATCATAGAAACGCCATGAGGTGGGAGGAGCTATGGCAATGCCAGCACGGAACACTTCCCTACCCTCAGACATAGACATTAACGTATTAAAGCCTCCGAAACTCCAGCCCCAGATGGCGATGCGTTCCTTATCGACATACGCCTGCTGACCTAACCAAAGGGCTGTCTCCACCTGGTCTCGTGCTTCAAGCTGTCCCAACTTCAGATAGGTACACTTCTCAAAATCAGCACCTCGTCCACCGGTTCCACGATTGTCGACACAAACGCAGAGGAAGCCCTGCTGACACAAGTATTGCTCCAAAATGGCTCCCTGACCAGACATACCGATATTCCAACGGTTGGCCACCTGCTGATTACCAGGTCCACCATACTGATACATAATAACGGGATAGCGTTTCGACGCATCAAAATTAGCAGGCTTTATAAGCCAGCCGTTCAATTGGATACCCTCTGACGTGGTGAAGGTAAAGAGTTCGCGTTTGCCTAACTGATAGCCAGCAAGCTGCTGTTGCAACGCCTTGTTGTCAATTAGTGTCACCAATTCCTTGCCAACATTGTTGCACAGCGAATAGACAGGAGGCGTATCAATATTGCTCCATGTATGGATGAAATACTTGAAGTCTTTACTGAAAATGGCCGTATTCCAACCAGCTTTGGGGGTCAGGCACTCACGCTTACCGTTCTGATGTGCTACCCACACTCGTTGGTCTGTAGCACCATTCTCGTGGGAAGCATAGTAGACATTACCTGTCTGCTCATCATATCCATATACGTCACTAACCTCATACTGGCCATCGTCCACCTGACGCAACAACTGCCCATTCTGATTGTAAAGATACAGATGCATCCAACCAGAACGGTCACTGGGCACTAGAATATGGCGATCGGTAATCTGAATACCATCCATCGCCTCTTCTCGAACGTACCTGTTAACCTTCTCCTCAATAATCTGCTTACAAACTGTTGACAAGGGGTTACACATAAAAATACGTAGGCAGTCTTGATGACGGTTCAGTGTATATACAGCCACCTGCTGTGGCTGATTGGTCATTTTCAGACGAGGAACATAGTCCTCATCGCCAAGTGGCAACTGCAACTGACGTGTCTGACGGCTACTGATGTCGAAACTCCAAACTGTCACCTTCGAATTCTCCTCACCGGCAATAGGATATTTATAGGTGTAAGCACCAGGATAGTCAGCAAATTCCTGACGTTCTGGCTTCAAGCCCTTAAACAAAGGCATAGAGAATTCCTTCACGGCCTTCTCGTCGTAACGCACCCACACCAATTGTTTGCTGTCGGCAGTGAATACCATCGAGCGGGCCAGGCCAAACTCCTCTTCGTTGACCCAATCAGGAATACCATTGATGACTTCATTACGCTCCCCGTCTTTCGTAATCTGTACTTCCGCATTATCATATAACAACTTGATTATAAAGATGTTATTATCTCTTACAAAAGCTATTTGAAGACCGTCAGGAGAGAACAAAGGCGTTTGTTGGGGACCATTCTCCGACAAAGGAGCCAAACGGTTATTGCGAACCGTATAGATGTAATAATTAGCGGTAAACGAATGACGATAGATACGCTTTGACTGGGTTTGGATAAGCAGACGCTGTCCATCAGGACTGACAATATAGTCCTCTATTTCATCTATCGTCGCACCTTTAGCTGTTTTCGAATCAAACAGTACACCAACCTGTTTACCCGTCTTGAACGAGTACTGCTCGATGCGCTGGCCGTCACTGCTAAGTTGGGCATACGATTCTCCATCACTCAAGGGCTTTACTGCGGCCATTGACTCACCACGAAATACTCCTTTCGTAATGTCCTTCAAATCCAAATACTGAGCAGGAACATACCCAATGCCCAACAAAGCCATTACACAGAGTGATAATAGTTTTTTCATCATCGTTCTCATCATATTTCTATCTTTTATTCATATATAATCTCACTGCTTCTTCTATGCTCTCTGATTTCATCATTTCCTTAATCTCAGGCATCTTCAACGCCTCTTTCAAATCATCCTCACTAACTGTCAGACGAACCCTTCCTAGCACACCGATAGAGATGGGGAGAAACATTTCCTGATACATCAGCACACCCACAGTATAAAATGTATGGTCATGCACGAACAGATTCTTCGACAAATAGTCATCAAGCATATTCAAGGTCGTCATCGTACCCATCGTAGCAAATTCTACAGTCTGTGGATTCTCGTGCAATTCGCGGTCTACTACATTCGCAACAGCGATTTTAACGGCATTGTAATGCTCAGACCTATCTGGTTTTGTCATAGTCAGAACTAAGAGTCCGACTATAACAACACACAAGATTATCAACAGTATCTTCTTCATACTTTGCCATTTTCATCGCAAAGTTACGAAAAAACGAGAGAAATGCAAAAGAAAAGCTCACTTTTCTATGCATTTCCGAGTGCTTAGTAAGTTCGGCGAAGCCAAAATTACGAAAAGTTGAGCGCAAAACAAAGAAACTCGTTTCTTTTTTTGCCGAGACGGAGTAATTTCGCTATTTTTGATAGCAAAATTACGAAAAGTTGAGCGCAAAACAAAAAAAACAGTCCCATAATCTTACGACTACAGGACTATTCTCTTGAAAAAGTGGCGGCCTCCTACTCTCCCGCATTGCATTGCAGTACCATCGGCGCAGGCGGGCTTAACTTCTCTGTTCGGAATGGGAAGAGGTGGGACCCCGCCGCAATAACCACCTGATAAGTCTTCGAATTAGTAATGAGTAATTAGTAATGAGTAATTATGATTACTACATATTACTGAATGGACTCACCAACTAACCGTATAGGTGACAATCTTCACAAGCAAGCTGCAGTATTGGATCATACCAACACCTGAAAATATGAATGTTACTGCTCCCGGTCTAATCATAATTACTAATTACTCATTACTAATTACTCATTAAACTGCTGAGCAAAGCGAAAGCTATCGGGCAATTAGTAGTGCTCGGCTTTGACGTCGCCGTCTTTACACCTGCACCCTATCAACGTCCTCGTCTGGGACGACCCTCAATGGAGTCCTCATCTTGCGGATGGCTTCGCACTTAGATGCTTTCAGCGCTTATCCAAACCAGACGCGGATACCCGGCGGTGCACCTGGCGGCACAACCGGCAAACCGGAGGT
>NZ_CAMJOS010000067.1 GCF_946407605.1 uncultured Prevotella sp. | reverse complement strand
GCGTTTTGCTATACGTTCTAATATCAGTTCCATGTCATTTCTGCTTTTTGATTTTTGAAAAACTGTCATCTGTCATCTGTAAGAGGTAGCCGCGATGAACCCATTGCGAGAGCATATTTCGGGTACCGCGAGTGTCCATGCCGTTGGCTTGACGGATGAGGTCAGCATCGTGGACGGTAAACTCGTCGGGCAGCAACTTGAGCAGGTTGCGCGGGCCACGACGGCCTGTCTGTTCATCAGTAGAACGGTTAGCGTTTTCGATGGCCTCGCCAAAAAATGCCATTTTGCAGTGCATATCATATAGCAGGCTCCAGCGAACAAATTCTTCAATCTCACGACTCCATTTATAATCGTTACAAATATAGAGCACACAAGCCTTCAAATAGGCAATGACATTGGCACGGAACGACAAGTTTTCATACACTCTCGATTGAGAGAGCCGTGCAAACTCAGCACATTCATCCTTCAGTCGCTTGGCCAGACGGAAAGCCTGCGGACAGTCTATCACGCCAGCAGCACGGCAAAGGCGGTCAATGAAGGGTCTCAGTTCTTCGTCAAAAGAAGAATCATACGTGCCATAGACAGGCATGTCTGCTCCGATTTCACGCTCAGGTATGGTGCAGAAGTTGATGCGTGATATTGGCCCGTCGGTCAAGACATTGCGGAAATAGCGCTGTCCCTTCTGGATGGTGGTTGCGGCATTCCAATTGAATCGGATACAGACCTTTTCTGTGACGCTCTGCGTTCCTACACGCGTCTGACCGTAACGGTTGTCTGGGTCGAAAGCCAGACACATAATCGGAAACTGCTGCGAGCCACGAGCCGAACCGCGAAGGGCATCAAACTGGTCTATCTCGTTCATCTTCGTATAGAGGAAATGCTCGTCGGCCTCAGCCATACGCATCACAAAGGCAGGGTTGGTCATATCTGGGTCAACCTCCTGAATAACAAGTCCTTCTGGACGCTGGCGTTTGTCCTTGTTTGAGCCTTTCGAGTTCACCTCCTTTTTCCAGTCGGCCTCACGCTTCAGGTTCTCTGCATCGCGTTTGCGGATGTCAGCCATGATGTGGTTGATGGGTTGCGAGATACAGTCCTTACCGGCTCCTGTTCCAGCCATCAGCACGTTCATAAATGTAGCCTCATGCATCACATTGTCGATATACGGAAAACGGACCTTCCACAGATGAGCGCCCAGCGACGGAAAAATAGCGTGAGCCACAGCAGGCTTGTAGACATCAGGGGTGCGTGAGACCAACAACTGAACCACCTTCGGCAGTTTCTTCGGCATCTCGGGCGGCAATGCTGGCTCATGGTTCACGGTCGTTGATTCTTGGTTGTTTGTTGCCGTTTGATTGTCCGCAGATTCTGTCTTTACCATCTTCAGCGACTTGGCCAACACCTTTCTCTGAAACTGTGACATCTTCTGATTGGGGTCATAATATTTCGAATAGAAATCATCTACCAACTGCTGAATATTCTTGTCCTGCCAGTTCTGCGACATGCGAATTTTCAACACACCCAGCAATTCTTCCTTCTTCAACAACTGGGTAGCGCCTACAGAAAGTATACTTTTCAGAGCCTCATGCCGATGACCTTCCACGATGAGCACATCGGGTGTCAACTCCGCCTCTTTCATGCAAGCATCAAAGATATATAATGTACGCGCATCAGCCTCAACGATGTCACCTGTATCGCTCACGGCAACAGCAGGTGTAGCGGTGTTTTCTGGCTTAACCAGTGGGCGGCCATCCACATCAAGTCCCCGTTGCAGATAAGCCTCGCGACGTTCCTCCAACTCTTCACCCTCGATGGGTTCCAGCCAATGTTCAGAGCGGAAAACTTCCTGATCTATACCTGTTATATAAATGTACCTTTCGGGTGTAAAGCACGACGCATCAAGCAACTCATCGGCATCGAAGCCAAGCTCCTCGCAGAAACTGCGCTGTGCTTCTTCAATGGTCATGCCCTTAGGAATGCGGATGTAAATGTGGCCCTTACCACGAGCCGAATAAGCCTCACGCAGCACCATATCGTGCCACTCCGACATGTCATCCTTGTTCACCTCCAACGCTTTCTCAAAGGCCCCGCGCACCAGCTTTGGGTTGTCTATATCCACACACGTCATAAAGGTGAAGGCTTCGGGCAGGATGCAATCCTGTGCACGATGGTTGTCCTTGAATGCCGTGTAGTGAGGGCAGATGAATGGCAACCAGTCCTTTTTCTCCTCCTTACCGGCACGAATATCTGCTACATCGCGGCGAAGCCACTCCTGGCGGAGCAGCTCGTCAAGCTGCTCCCCAGTTTGGGTTTCTGCATATCCCCGATTGTTTTTCTGCTTGTCGGCGAAATGCTTGGTGTTCAGTGCTATCAGTCGATTTACCATACGGTTTCCTCCTTTCTTGAGTTAAAATAGGCCATGATCTCCTCGGACTCCTGATAGAAGAGGCTCTTCATCAACGAGAGTGGATAGCGGCGTGGGAATCTGAACTCCACCTTCAGGCATCCGCGCTGTCCGTGGTTCATCTCGCGAGTACGCTTCACATCAGCATGGGCTGTCTGGAAGAGCGTCTCATACTTAGGACCGTTCAGTCCGTCGTGGTAACGCTTCATGCGAGTCCTACCGTCTTCTTCCACCATCACCCCAGCGCGATAGCGAATCAGCCCCTTACCGTCGGCTGTCACAGGCGCTTTGTCCTGTTCCCACAAGCATGGGTAGATGTTGATGTCACCGTTGTTCATGAATGTTGTCTGTGTGTCCATCTGGACGTCGTGCAGAATCTGCTGCTTGTAACTGTTGTTTACTGTTTTCATGTTTTGAGTTGTTTGCGAGAAGAAGGTTGGAATCTTTGCGCATTTACCCGGGAACATCCTCCTCACTTCAACTCAAGGTTTAACTTATCTGTTTACTTTGCTAATGTTGTTATTAACTCCGTTAGCTAACTCTCGCTGAATCTTGTGGTACAGAGGCCACAAAATTCGGTCAACGTGCTTGATGCCTGTTGTGTAGAGCGCAACGCCCTGTACGCACCCTGTAAGGCACTCTGCCATATCCAACTGCAAAGCCTCTTCAAACCCAATCAGACCTTTTGCCATCTGGCGATAGAGACTCGGGCTGACACTGCTTTCACATCGACGCAGCATCAGCATAGCGAGGCTACTGACGGGAAAATCTGACACCATGTCGCGATAGAACACTGTGAGTTGTTGACCATGAACCTGACGGTTCTGCTGTTTGCGCTGGAAGCGCTTTTGGAAAACTGAATCTTTCATCTTTTTACTTTCCTTTTTTGTTAATACTAAAGTTACTTCGTGGAACTCATCCGAACGGAGTTTGTAATGCCCGTGGTTTCTTGTTCACGATGCAAAATTAGTGCGTTTTTCTTAGCATAAAGACAAAAAAAATACCCGATACACACTAAGGTATATCGGGTATATTCCAATGTTTGGAAAGTATATCGGAAGGTATATTGAGCCTATTGGTCTTTACGTCTCCACATCAATCCTGGTCTTAAATAAAGTGGCTCGTTGGCATAGACATAAAAGCCGTTTGGCAGGCCTTGGCGTTCGCCAAAGAACAATTCTTTGATCATGAAGGCAAGGTCTCTATATTGGTTGTCTGGCCAAAGTTCAAGGTTACGTTCTTTTACATCTATATTATTGGTTGCCGACTTTAAATCTATCTCGGCATTGATTGGCTTTTCGAAATGGAAATGGGCGTTCACCCAACGGCAGAAATCAGCACGTTTGCGAAGTTTAAGCCAGCCAAACCATTCGAAGAGCACACAGACTACAACCCAATATGATTTCTGTTTAAGTACAGCCAAATCTCCATCCAGCCTATCACTAAAAGCTGCCTCAACCTTGTCGGCATCTACACGAGGATCGAATGGTCCTGCCACAATAGGAGGTGCCAGACTCAGCGGAGCAGTCTCGAATACCTCATCGGCAAAAAACGTCTCTTGCATCTCTTCAATGGTCATAATTGGGACACCAAGCCCTTGGGCAAAATCCAGAACTTGTTCCGATTCGCTCACCAGCCAGCAATCAGGAATCTTCTGCGACCAATACAAGGCCGCACTTTGCTCCCACGAAATACAGTAGCTGTAGGGTTGGCGAAAATCCAGGAAATCACACCACGTGTCGCCCTCCATATCCATCACGTCGAACATACCGTGTTTCTGACCGTCATCTACTTGTGCCCTCATTTTGCCTCCCAAGTCTGCATATGTATATTGGGTCATTGTTAGTTTGCCAAGAAATCTAGTGGCATCACCAATAACTGTAGGTTCATTAGCAGCTTTGAATGTCTTGACGAGGGCATTCATTATCCTGTCGAGACTGAAATAATCCAATGTCGCCTTTTCGGCAATCACAATCTTCTGAATCATATCTGTTTATTGTCGATATAAGATATTTCGTTTGTACCAAGAATTTCGTTTGCTTTCTCCTCGCTGATGAGGTTTTCGGCCAAAGCACGATACACCATACGCGAGAATCTGTATGAAGTCTCTTCTCCCAAATAGGTAGAGGTTTTCGCCCATGTCTTCAGTTCTGGGTATTTATTCTTTCTCTTATAGAACTGAGTGTGAAGGGCATCACTCATGATGTGTTCGTCCTTCAATCGGTGGAGGATAGCTT
>NZ_CAMJOS010000066.1 GCF_946407605.1 uncultured Prevotella sp. | reverse complement strand
TAGCCTTCATAGAGGTAGTCACAGTTAATAGACTTCTTGAACCTACGCATGACAGTCGTCGCAAGTACCTTCCCCGTCTGTGAGGTCGGAAAACAGCAGCTGACATGCTCATAATACTCGATATCAAGCAAAAGATCCATCAGGTTCCTGTAGTCGTTCAGTACAATACAGTCACAACGTTCAGGCAGTCCCCTACCCTGTTCCTTTAGCAGCAGTGTCTTATAAGCCAAATAGTCGAACAAGTCGACAAACAGGCAACACCGTTTACAACGGATAGCTTTCTTGAAGGGGATGCAGACTGTGCCTGGTTCATCAATGGTGATGGGTAGCGTCATCGGAAGGTCACTACTGAAGAACTCCATACCGCCATGCTTGTTTTTGATGCCTACACCATGGCAGATGCGGTTGTGGCACAACAGTTCCACATGCTTCATCTGCGTTTTTGGCACAACATCCTGTGGAAATCCAACAGACTCCAGCATTTCCAATCCGTTTTCATCCAAAGGGGTGACGAAACGGATGCTGGCATCGCCGATATGAAAAAAACGCTGGTTCAATCCGTCACTCATCGACACTCGCTGATAGAGAACCGAACATACATCCTGCCTCGTGAACTATGAATGCTCACGACATCATCGCGCTGCTGCAACTGCAGACCCTTGCGCTTTTCCAATACACCAGAGTCCAGAACAAGCTGTCCGATGGCACGGAGGTTGCCTGCTGCTGTCTCTGTAGATGTGGTCTCTTCGTAAAGTTCGGTGGGAATCTTTATCAGGAATCGCATCAACCATTTGGGACGCTTCCTGACATGCTCTGTCTTAATTACCTTATATACCTGCATAATACCAAATGTTTAAAATTCGGTTGCAAAGGTACTCGGATAATTCTTTTATTTAGAAATTTAACATTTCAAATTTTCGAAAATTGACAAAGTTTTATATTTAAAAGGAACATTAAGGAACAGATAATCTCGTTTGTTCCGATGCATTGCTCCGACAAGAAATCAGTCCTTAATCTCCTCGTAAGTATCCATTGTTTCATTCAAGAAGTTGTCCATCGCCTTATAGACGTAAGCCTTGATGTCCTTGATTTCACCCTTCTTGTCATCATGCACCATCATATAAATAGTGGAAACTTTGGTTATCATCTCCTGAATGTTCTGCTCGTTGATGCGCTTCATCAAGCTCTCAATCTCACGCTGGGTGAAACCGAAGTGCTTCATGATCATATTCTGAAGTTGTTCATACTGACGGTCAAAGACTGCCTGATCTTCATTGTTCACCAACTTTGGAGACTTGTAAATACGGAACTCAATCTGGTCGGGTTCACCGGCCTTCTTGTAGCCCGTGTATTTCTTCTCATAAGTGAAGTAACAGTCGCAATAACCGGCACGGGCCAGCTCTTCCAATTCCTTTTGAGCGGGGTCGAGCACACGGGCGGCAAGTTTACGGAACTCACGGTATTTATCCTCCAACTGAAGCCACTTGCGGAGTTCCTGAGAAGACATCACACTGCGCCCTACTCGCGTCCAGGCCGTGATGTACATATAGATACGCTGCGTGTACTTGTTGTTACTGCTGGTCACGACTTCCTTACCCAGACGATGCCAACCAAGTTCGAACGTCACCAACTTCTCGGCCACCTCCTTGTCAATATGCACCACGACGTAGGTCTTGTACTTCTCTTCAGGGATGAAGACATCGCACAGGCTGGTGACCTTACGATAGCGCTTGCCCTCCTTCGACTTGAAGGGAATCTCGACGGGAATGGCAGGCAGCATCTTCAAGGAACTGCGGAGTTCATTGTAGTGGTTGCGGTCGATGCCGAAACTGCGAAAATCGAGATTGAACGACAGGCCACCTTTCTCGTTGGCGATCTCACCGCGCTGGACGGTGGCTAAGCTCGACACACCATTACCGGCATTCAGCATCTGGCGGAGGATATTCTGCAGACACTCCAGAATGGACATGAGCACCTTGTTCTGCACCGACGTATAGTTGTGGCGCATCAGGGTGAGCGTCAGCGGAGCCAACAGCCAGGTCTCTTCCTCGATAGGGATGAGTCCTTCGGGCAGCTTCACTTTCGTGCTCTTGCGACCAGGTTTCTTCTTGGGCTTCGTCTGCTTGGCAGATGCTCCTTCGTTTGTTGTTGACTTAGCTGTAGCCATTTTTAATGATAATTTGATATCGAACGTTCAATTTCGGTTGTAAAAGTACGCTTTTTCTGCGTAACAACCAAATTTTAACACGACTATTTTTATACCGCCACAAAAAGGGAACATGGGTTTAAGAATGTTCCTATTTTGTTCCGATTACGTCTTAACTAACTGACTGATAGTCAGATATTATCATTTTTAGGTGCACGATTTTGTTCCGCTTTGAAAATGTTCCTTTTTTGTTCCGCAAAATGCCCAAAACTCTACTGCATACGCGGTCTGACGAGGGGTCGAAGTGCACGATTTTGTTCCGCTTTCATGCTTGAATAATAAAAAATGTTAATCAAGACGTCGAAAACCCTATCTATGCTCAAAAACAGGGTATCAGGTGCACGATTTTGTTCCGCTCCAGAGTGTTCCTTTCTTGTTCCGCTCAACAGCTCGATACCATCTTTTTCCTTACATTGAGGTGCATGATTTTGTTCCGCTTGATGGCTTTATCGCCACAAAAAGGGAACTTGCACGATTCTGTTCCGCTTTAATGCGCTCTTATAGTTTACTTTCAGTAAACAGAAATCTTCAATTTTTCGACTCGCCAAAATGTTCCTTTTTTGTTCCGCTAAATCGCTGAATCGGCCATTTATAGAGGCTTTCGCCTACATCAAAGTGCATTAATTTGTTCCGCTTTGTGTCTTCGACTTCAGCTAAACCGCCACAAATTCGTGGCTTTTTCATCAGATTGTTCCTATTTTGTTCCGTTTTTCGGCTCGATAGCCTCTGTCTACTGGGCTTCCATCCGCATTAGGTGCACAGATTTGTTCCGCTTTATAGCGTATATATATTCATTCCTTTCCCTTTTCTTTTCCCTACCGTTGAAAAATCTTGTTTAAGATAGTTTTCTTTCTTATTAAAATCAAGTATTAGAACTATAGGGATTGCGAAATGCCTTTATTTACTGGGCTTTTCAACGATTTGCCGCCACAATTTGGTAACATTTCCGCCACAACTTAGGAACTTCATCGCCACAATTTCGTAACCCTACCGCCACAAAAAAGGAGCGTCTTCGCCACAATTTCGTAACATTTATCTTTACCCGCCACAAATAGGGAACTTTTGCGCCACAAATAGGGAACTTTTTAACTCAAAATTTCTAAATCTTGACAAATTTAGTCGATTTTCAACTAATTATGAAGAGTGTTGCAACCACTCCCCTACCCTATATGCTTCAAAAACGCTGTTATTTTGGAATCTTTGAAAACCCTGTCTATGTAGTTATTTCAAGCCATCACCGCCACAAAAAAGGTACTTTCCTCACATTCGAGTAAAGCACCTTTGGAACAAAAAGGGAACTTTTTCCACTTTTTTGACTAAAATGGCATATCTTTATCCTTCGTACCCTTGTTTATCTCTTTTGCCAGGGCCATGTAATCCTCGGCACCGTTGCATTTGGGATTGTAGTCAAAGATGCTCATGCCACATGCTGCAGCTTTGTTCAGCTCCTCACACTGTCGGATAGCCGTGTGATACAGGTTCTCTGGGGCCTGTGTGAGCAGTAGTTCCTTGATCTGCTTGCTGACACCCCACTTCGTCTGTTTGGTGAGCAGATAGTGGCCACGAACCTCTTTGTTATTCGCGCGTATAATCTGCGTGAGCTTCTTTGCTCCAGGAATCGAGAACTTGTCTGCGATGGGTATTATCAGCTCGTCAGCGGCCACTATAACGTTGACCAGCATGGCGCCGGAACCAGGAGCAGAGTCGATGATAACGTAGTCATACTCGCCCTTCACTTTTTCAAGCCATTCTGACATGTATTTCGTAGCACCAGCATCCTCCTCGATAGAGAGTTCGATGTTATGTGAATCAGCATCCAAAGCCGTTGATCCTGGAATCAGGAACAGCTTCTTTGAAACCTGCTGTGGATTCACTTCTATATCGTCGTTGTTTAAGTAGTCTGAGAGCGTAGGAACAGTTACTTCCTCAACGCTCTGCATGGTCAGGTTACACTGTCCGTCAGCATCTACCAAAAGTACGGTTTTACCCATCTTAGCGAGGGCGGCACCGAGGTTTGCCGCAGTCATGGTCTTCCCTACCCCACCCTTGTGGTTGACGACGGTTATAATCCTTGTTTTCTTTGTTGTTGCCATAGTCATAATCATTTAAACCAGTTCTGGATACGCATTCATCACTGCGTAGCCAATAAGCTCCTTGATAGTTCTCTTCTCCTCCTTTGCTTTCTTACGCAACGCTTTGACCAAAGTTTCAGGCAGTTGTAGATTGACAGATACCTCGTCAATACCCTTGATGAGTTCTTTACGGGGACGGCCTTGCTTGGGATGTTCAAACTCAATGCCTTTGGCACCACCCTGTTTGATAATCTGCTGGGCTACCTGCTTGATAAGATCCTCAGAAGCCATCACATCTTCCAAAGTAAGCGGTTTACGAGCTTCTGGAGCTGCTTCAGGGCTAGCCTGAGCTTCCACAGGAGCATTTTCCTGCGGTTTTTCAGGCGTTTCAGTGATTTCTGGAGCTGGTGTCGCTTCAGTTGTAGAATTGGCTGCTGGAGCCTCACTCTGAGCTTGCACGATGTTATCGAGCTTCTCTACTGTCGTTCCATTCAGGAACCCCGTGTTACCTTTCTTCTTGATAGCCATACTTCGTTGCGTTTAAATGTGTCGCAAAGATAAATAATAATCTTTAATAAAGAGCAATCCTTTTATCTTTATTATACAAACAAATATCATCTTTAATAATTATTAACTATATTCTTTAATAATTACGAAATAAAACCTTTAATAAAGAAAATA
>NZ_CAMJOS010000065.1 GCF_946407605.1 uncultured Prevotella sp. | reverse complement strand
ATTATGGTTTTACTTCCTCTCTGCGACCGGTCAGAATCAGGTAGCGGGTCTTGGCCTGCAGGTATTCGCTATTAGCGGCATTGCGTGAAGTGAGTGCCTGCTGCCACTGGCGTTGGGCATCGAGCAGCTCAGTCATGTTCGTCATGCCGTTGAGATAGTGTTCGCGGTTGATGCGCAGGTTCTCCTCAGAACGTTCCACGCTTTTCTTCGCGATTTGCGTCTGACGGTAAGTACTTTCCAGATTGTCCCAGGCATCTTGTATCTGCAGGGAGATGAGCTCACGTTTGTCTTGACGGAAGTCTTTTGCCTTCTCTACTTCTATCTTTTTCCATTTGTACATTCGCCGTTCGCTCCAAAAGGCACTGATGGGTATCTGGACGGTAGCGAAGGCGATGGCCTTGCTGCTCCATTCGGCGAGCAGCTTGCTGTAATTGGCCATTCCACCCAGCAGTACGATAGGTTGCATGGAGGCTCGGGCTATTTTCTTTTCCAACTCCGACTTTTCCACCCAGATGTCGAGGAGTTGGGTCTCCGTGCGGTTCTCAAGGGCTGT
The DNA here is from genome assembly GCF_946407605.1 of uncultured Prevotella sp. Classification (GTDB taxonomy): domain Bacteria; phylum Bacteroidota; class Bacteroidia; order Bacteroidales; family Bacteroidaceae; genus Prevotella. The sequence continues at coordinate 4,844 of NZ_CAMJOS010000065.1, read as the reverse complement.
GAGATGTGGCATCAGATACACCTGGGGGTCGACGATGGCGTCATCTGAAATATTTGCATCGATGTCAATATCCTGATCGGCCATACCTATATATTTCGCCAGTGCACGGCGCAACAGCCGACAAGCATTGGCTGTCTTGATGCGCAGAGCCGAGAGCTGGTCTTGCATCAGTTCGACGCCGAGGACGTCGTTTTTGTTGACGATGCCGTTCTCGTAGATGTTGACCGCATCGCGATGTATGCTCTCCGTTTCTTTCTCCATGGCATCGAGCATCTTGTCGGTCTCATGAAGTTCCAGAATCTTGTAAAACAGGAATTCAGTAGTCATCACAATCTCGTCGTCAGTCACCTGCTGCAGTTTTTGGCGAGCATCAACCTGCATGTCGGCCAGTTTGTTGTAATTGCGGATTCTGCCGCCAGTATATAGTGGTTCAAGGACGGTGAGGCCCATCGACGTACCACGTTTGATGGCTTGAATGCCTCCGTTTTTGAAGAAATCCGAGCCCTCGGTGAGCGCTTCGATGATTTCTTGCAGATCTTCCGAGAACAATTGCTGCTTCAGCAGATAGTCGCTGGCCTCGAAATGGGTGGCCGACGCTCCTACCATAGGAAAGTACTTCGTGCGGGCATAGCGTTGCTGTTCCTTGGCGATGAGCAGGTCGTTGCGAGCATCCTTGGCGCTGACGTTGTTGACACGAGCCTCCTGGACACACTCCTGCAGGGTCATGATGCGCTGGGCTGGAGCCCCAATGACCACGAGGTGGGAAATGCCAAGGACGAGGAATAACTTCTTTATCTTCATAACTTAAAACCTTTCTTTTACTACACTGTAGCCGACGGGAATCATGGTGATGATAAACAGCATCGACACCAGTGCTCCTATGCAGATGATGACGCCCATCGGTCCCCACAGCGGCGTGTCCTTAATGACCATCGGTATGACACCCATCGATGCAGCCATCGAAGTGAGGAATACCGGTCGGAACCGCCGTTTGGCCGACAGCAGTGCGGCCTCTTTCGTGGGGTGCTCGTGGCTCAGTTCCTCGGCATAGTCAATCATGATGATACCGCAGCGGGTGATGATACCCATGAGCGAGACGAAGCCGAGTACGCCCGTAGCACCAAACTCCTGACCGAACAAGTGGAGTCCCAGCGCACCACCTATCATCGAGAATCCCAGCGACGACATGATGAGCAGTGTGAGCGGTATGCTCTTCAGGTGGAACACGATGATGAAGAAGATCAGCACGATGGCAATCTGCATGCCCAGATACATCTGCGGACGGTATGTCCGTTCGGTCTCTGCCTGTCCGCCCTCCTCAATCCTGATGCCGTCGGGCAGTCGCAGTGTCTTGAGGTCCCGATAGATATTCTCCGTCAGTTCTCCCACCTTTACGCCCTGACGTCCCATCATGCCATAGACAGAGGCCGTCCGTTCACCATTGATGCGTGTGATGGTGCCAGAGCCCCAGCCTGGCTTGACGTCGGCTATTTGCGACAGCGGTGCTGCCGTAATGGTGGGGATCAGGCCCGTCACGCGAATGTTCTTGAATTCATCGATGTCGTGTCTACCCTTATCGGCATCCTTTACCGTGATGCTCAGTTCGTGGTCGCCCTCCCAGATGGTTGTTACAGGAATGCCGCCACCATAGCGCAAGGCAAAATTCAGCGAGAGCAACGATTTGCTCATGCCTATGCGGTTGGCTTCTTCAGGCTTCATGGTTACCTCCAGTTGGTTACCCGTCGTGCCGAAGCTGGTGGTCAACACGTCTATGTCCTTGTTTTTCGACAATCGGTGATGTATGCTGTCTATGGCCACGTGCAGGCTATCGAGGTTATCACCCTTCACCTCCACTTCCACAGGGTATTGATGGTCGGAGTATTCTATCTGCCGGAACAGTATCTGAGCCTCAGGGAAGTAATAGGAGTAGCGGTGGGCGTAGTCGTCCAGCATTTCCTGCGTCTCTTTGTCGTTATGGGTGTTTACGATGAACTGTGCAAAGTGGGTTCCGCCGAAGTTGGGCAGGAACGTGGCATGGAATCGCGGTGAGCCGCTGCCATAGAACGTGGTCAGGTTGACCACCCGTTCGTCCTTTCGCATGATGCTGGCCAGCGAGTCGGCCACCTGTGCAGTATAGTCCAGGTCTGTGCCTGTAGGCAATATGATATCGACGGCAAACTGGTTGCGCTCGGCCCTGGGCATCAGTCTGATGGGTAACATCAGGATGAGCACAGCCCCCAGCACGATGCTTGCCAGTCCGATGGCAAGGGTGGCGCGCCTGTGGCGGAAGCACCACTCTATCAGCTTGTCGTAGTGACCCTGCATCCGCTCGAGCATCGTCTTCCGCTCGCCTTCGTTTCTTTCCTGCTGACCCGTGTGGAGTCCGTTCTTGATAAACTGATGCTGCAATATGGGCACCACGAAAATGGCGACCACCAGCGATACCGTCAGTACGATGCTGATGGCATACGGGAACCATTGTATGAAGTCGTGTATTAGTTTGTCAGTAGTAAAGAGGAAGGGGAAGAACGTGATGCTGATGACCAGCGTGGCCGTGATGATGCTCTTCACGAATTCCCGTGAAGACTCTATAGCAGCGTGCCAGCGATTCATTCCGGAGTCTAACTTGTCCAGATAGCAGTCTACTACCACCACGCTGTCGTCGACAATCATACCCAGCGTTACCAGCAGGGCCGCCAGTGTGACGCTGTTAATCTCGACTCCTGTCATAAGGAATATGGCCATGGAGGCAAATATCGTGATGGGGATGGTGACCACTGCTACACCCGCCACCCTAAGCGGCAGCATCAGGCATACCACAATGATGACGGACACGATGGCGATGAGCATTTCGAGCATGAAGTCCTGTATGGAGTGGTCTACCACCTGGCTTTGGTCGCTGATCACGTTGATATGCACATCCTTGGGCAATGTCTGCTGGTAGTCGCTGATAAGCTGTTTTACTTCGGTACCGAAGTCGATAATATTCTTGCCCCTGATCATTTGTAGCGACAGCAGCAGGCACTGGCGCCCGTTGTTCTTGATGTATTGTCGCGGTTCAGGGTATTCACGCTTGATGGTGGCAATGTCGCTCAGTCGTACCACTTCGCCCGTGGGAGCAGTACTGACAATGGTCTGTGCCAGGTCCTGTTCGGTATTGAGCGATGACCGGATATGTATCTTCCTGCTCAGTTTTCCATCCTCCAGACTGCCTGTATAGAGTGTGCCTGTAAGTCCGGAAACCTTGCTCATCAGCATGGCCGTATTGATGCCGTACATCGAGAGACGGTCGCGATCCAAATAGATGCTCAGCTGTTCCTTCTGCCCACCCATGCGTATCACGTTTGCCAGGCTCTTCACCGTTCTCAGTCTGTCGCTCAGTCCGTCGGCATAGTCGCCCAGCTCACGGAATGTCTTGCTGTCGCTTTCGATGGTGACCAGCATGGCCGATGAGTCGCCGAAATCGTCGTTGGCCACCACACCCAGCACACCCGTTGGCAGTGTCACGCGGAAGAGTGTCAGCCGCTCCTTCAGCTTGTTCCAGAACTCCGTCTTGCTGCTCTCTGTCCCGTTGAGCCATACAATGGCCGCACAGCCATCGTTCATACTCATCGTCGTAGTCTTTTCCCTGTCTATCTCCTTAAAGGTCCAGAGAAAATCTTCCAGGGGCTTTGCCAACTGCTGCTCCACTTCCAGCTCAGACGCCCCAGGATAGACTCCTACCACCAATCCCACAGGAAGGTCTACCTGCGGAAACTCATCCTTTGGTATATATATCAGCGAAGCAATGCCTGCAAGCATCATGACCAGCACCAGCAGCAGCGTGATGCTTTTATGCCTCATGGCACTCGCCACTAAGCTTTTATCACCTCTTGGCTCTTGCACTTTATCACTTTTCACCCTTTTACCTTTTTACTTTTTTACCTTTACTTCACGCTCATTCCCTCACTGACTTTATTCTGGCCTTGGACGATGATCACATCGCCGTTGGTCAGTCCTGTCTCTATGACCACACCAGCGCTGTATATCTCACCTGTGGTGACAGCCTGACGATGAGCCTTCCCTTGCTTCACCATCCACACAAAGGTCTCCTTGCCGCTAATCTGTATGGCATCCTGCGGCACCAGAATAGAATAGTCTGCACTCACGTCCTTCATGTGTACCTTGCATACCATGCCTGGCAGCAATGTATGGCTTTTATTCTCTACCAAAACCTTTACCGTGTATGTGTGGTTGATGATATTCGCAACCACTCCCTTGTTCACCACTCTGCCCGTAAACACGCTATCACCCAAGGCGGACACCGTAAAGTTCACGTCAGTGCCTTTCTTAATCTTGCCGATCTCTTTCTCCGGGACTGATACGCTTACTTTCACCTTGTCAATCTTCACCAGCTTGAACCCCGTCACACCAGGCATGACGCTGCTGCCTTCATGTACAGCAGCTTGTGCCACATAGCCATCAAAGGGGGCACGCAGCACGATCTCGTCCACATTCTTCCGCGACATGGCTTCTGCAGCTTTTGCCTTGGTCAGCATCGACTCCATCTCTACCATTCTTATCTCTGGCAGTGTACCCTTGTCGTAAAGGTTCTTCATGCGGCGATAGGCATCCTCAGTCTGTGCGAGGGTCGAGGCACTCATTTCGTAGGCATTCCTCACGTTCTGTCCGTCGGTCTCGGCCATTGCCTGACCTTTCCGCACGAATTGTCCTTCATCGACCATCACGCGAATAACCGTACCTAAAACCCCGAATGTGACGTTGGCACCGTCTTCCTCTTCTATCACTCCCATGAAACTCTTGTTCACGCTCTGTGCCCCAGCCTCTACTTTCTGGGTTCTCAC
>NZ_CAMJOS010000064.1 GCF_946407605.1 uncultured Prevotella sp. | reverse complement strand
GTCGATAAATGGTCGATAAAGCCCTCTTTGGCAGAGAAAATGGTCGATATTTTGATTTTCCTGAACGATAAGGACGAAATCACTACCGACGTTATTGTTTCTCACTTCGGCTACACTCCGACCACTGCCAAGCGTTACCTCCGCCAACTCACGGAGTTTGGCTACTTGGAGGCACATGGTGGTAATAAGAATAGAACATATACAATGAAGGCTGCGAGTCAGTGAGAGTGCACACGGGAACCCCCTGGTCATCTTGACTTCGGCCTCTCGCTGAAGTTCTCCCTGACGAGATAATCTCTTTATTACGCTGTTTCGTGCGAAAGTTTAGTTAATAATTAATAAAAGATTAGTACACAGACTAGATTAACATAATAAATGTATATCTTTGCAACATTTTTAAAATCATTTATTATTAACTAACTAAAATCACAATGAGAAAATTTACAAAATCGTTGTTCACGCTGGCACTGTTGGTGCTCGCAGTGGGGGGGGCAAAAGCTCAAAACCACATGTTAAAGGTTACTAATGGTGAGGCAAAGCCAAATCCTTGGGATTATCAGGCCCAGTACGAATTGCCTACTGCTTTGGTAAAAGGTAAGACTTATGTCTTTGAAATTTCTATTAATGCTGTTAATGGTGGTGAAACTCGTCTTGTGCCTAGTGGTGACGGTCAACAATGGGAAGCTAATAAGGGGTTATGGACTAATAAGTTCACAAGATATCAGATTGAGTTCGAAGCTGGTGGTAATTATACCTTCCTTGAAATTGACCTGGGTGCCTGTGGTGGCGAGGTGTACTTCGATAATGTTTCTTTGAAGGAGAAAGGTGAAACTACAAATCTGATTGCCAATGGTGACTTCGAAACAGACGACCTTACAGGATGGTCTGTATCAACTTGGAATGGCTCGACAATGGCTCGGGTTGAAAAAGATGCACCGAGCGAAGTTCTGGACCCCGGTATGCTCATAAGCGTTGGTGAAGCTGGATGGAGGACTTTCCGTACTGGCTCAAACATAAAGATTACAGATTCCAATGTTAAGGCTTATGTTGCGAAATACGTTGAAGAAGGTAATTATATTAAGTTGAAAGAGGTTACAGGAATTCCTGGTTGGCAGCCTGTCCTTATTGAGGCTGCACCGGGTAATTATATGGTGGAGATTACTACAGAAGACCTTTCTGGTTCATTCCCTTGGGGCGATAATGGATTACAGGCTAATGATGGAACTCCAAAGCCTGGCGACGGTACCCTTTATGCTTTGGCCAAGAAGAACGGCGTAGTTGGTTTCTATAGGATGTCTTCCTCATCAGCAATTCCTGCATGGGCCATTTATATGAAGATTGAGCATTCTTCTGCTCGTGATTTCTTTGGCTTTGGTGATGAGGAAACAGGTATCGAGCCTGTTAAGGTTGCTGCTGAGGCTAACGGCGAATACTATAACCTTGCTGGTCAGCGCGTGGCTCAGCCCACTAAGGGCCTGTACATTGTGAATGGTAAAAAAGTAGTAATTAAGTAAATAAAGAGGAAATAGATTATGAAGAAAACATATTTTGCACCTGAAATGGAGGTTGTAGTCCTGAAGATGCAGCAGACGTTGCTGGCAGGCTCACTGCCCGTATCTGATGAAGAAATAACTTCAGGTGATATGCTGGCTCCTGGTCTCAACTTGCCGTCAGACAATGAGCTGATTCTGCCATAAGAATCACAGGGACAGGTCAAATGATACGTTGAATCAGATAATTGTCCTGTTATAACCTAAGAAATGGCCGCTCCAGAGCGGCCATTTCCTTTTTCAACGCTCCGAGCAAACTATATGAAAGCCCGCGAACACACGGGGACTGTCCCCCTGTGAGGTCCGATAACAAACTCAAGGGCTTGCTTCGCACCACGCGGAGCTGGCCCTTGAATTATGACCGATGGAAGACATCAAGGACTGGCACCTGTCTTGTGGCTTATTTTAAATAAGATAGACGATATTCGAATGAACTTTAAAGGATAGCTTTCTGAAAACGGAACATGCCGTCTTGGTCTTCGGTGCTGCCATCGGGATTGTGTGGGTCGGGATGGTGGCTGGTGTAGAACTCAATAATGTGGAAGCCGCAACGGTTCACGTAGAAATGGATGTTGCGTTTTTCGAAGTAAGGGGTTACGGTTTCCCATACCTTGATTTCACGACGCGTCATGTTCAGACGTTCACGAACAATACATATCAACTGCTGTATTTTATATTCAGAGAAGTGGCGACTTTGAACACCTGCAATAAATCTCACCTCGCCATCCTTCTCATAGTTCTTGATAACTTCAAGAATCTGAAGAATGCCCTCTTTTGATTTTTCTATGTCTGTCCAATGGATCATAATATTTATAATTTAATAGAATGCAAGCAATTATTATGCCAAAAGTCTGGCTCTCCACCACTTTGACACATTGGCAGATTAAACAGATAAAATCTGCATTTTGATTCTGAAAAACTGAGGACAGAACCTTGCGGCTATGTCCTCAATTCTACAGTTATTTGCTTTTTTGCTCCAAAGAACACCAATGATATAAATTAGATTGCGACTTCTGCCTCTACTTTTTCCTCTAATGCGTCTTTGATATAGGCATTTAACGTCAGACCGGCCTGTCGGGCAAGAATGGCAATCTGGCGATGGATGGCAGGAGTTAGTCTGACATTCAGCACGCCGCTGTAACTCTTATCAGGTTCTATACCTTCATCCTCACAATAAGCCAGATAATCATCAACAGCCTCATGAAAAGCCTCGGTGAGTTCTGTCACACTCTCACCTTCAAAATTCACCAATCCGTTAATACCCTCAATCTTTCCGAAAAACACATTATCTTTCTCGCTGAAAGCAACAGAACCAATATAACCTTTGTAAGTCATTGTATTCATACCTCTTTCCTCCTATTTTTTTATAAATCCTGCTTCTTTTAAATCCTCATATACCTGCTTCATAGCATAGCCCTTTACGATATTGCCTGGGTGGGGTTTATGCAACATGATTGGGCGCTTGTTGCCATTCTTAAAGATGACACGTGAACCCGATGTTCTGCCTTTGTCGCCTTTCTCGTAGCCATAACCTTCAAGTAAGCGCTGCATCTCGTCAAACGTGAAGTCCGACGGCATCTTCAGAAAGCGCTCCCTTAATTTTTCCTTTGTTCCCATTATAAAGTATTAATCATTTCTGCCGCAAAAGTAACTAAATTTTAGTTACAATCCAAATTTTTTTGCAATTTTTTTTTCTATTTCGATTTTTTCTTCCATAAAATTTGTATCTTTGCCCTCAGTTCGGGGAGAAATCCGGACTAACAAGAAGCATTCGCTATTATTTCGCGTATTGACTAGAAAATAGCACTAACTAATAAAACACTATTATGAATAAGTTTATCTTCATCTTATTATCCGTATTGTTCCCCCTCATGTGCTGTGCGCAGGGAAGTTTTGAAGATGTAAAAAAAGCGGCGGAGAAAGGAGATGCCATATCCCAATACAACTTGGGTGTTTACTACTACACAGGTAATGGAGTCGAACAGGACGAAAAGCAGGCAGTATATTGGTTTAGAAAAGCGGCCGAACAAGGACTTGCCGAGGCTCAACTTAACATGGGGCTTTGCTATGCCATTGGTAATGGAGTCGAACAGGACGATCAGCAGGCTGCCTTTTGGTATCGAAAAGCCGCAGAGAAGGGAATTGCCGAGGCTCAACACCTTATAGGTTCTTACTATGACGTTGGTATGGGAGTTGAACAGGACGAGCAGCAGGCCTTCTATTGGTATCGGAAAGCCGCGGAGCAGGGACATGTCGATGCTCAATGCGACTTAGGTCTTTGCTATGCCGTTGGTACGGGGGGCGCAAAGGACTTTAAACAGGCTGTCTATTGGTTTAGAAAGGCGGCCGAACAAGGACTTGCCAAGGCTCAGTACTGCTTAGGTCTTTGCTATGCCAAAGGTACGGGAGTCGAAGAGGACAAGCAGCAGGCCTTCTATTGGTATCGGAAAGCCGCGGAGCAGGGAGATGCCGATGCTCAGTACTGCTTAGGTCTTTGCTATGCCAAAGGTACGGGAGTCGAACAAGACGAGGAACAGGCCACCAATTGGTTTGAGAAAGCTGCAGAGCAAGGACACGAAGGTGCCGCAAATGCATTGAAAGAATTGGCAGATAAATTCTTAGAACAGGCTACTGGATCACAAAGATAAGGAACACTCGGGGACTGTCCCCCTGTGAGGTCCGATAACCCATTTAAGGGCTTGCTTTGCACCACGCGGAGCAGGCCCTTTAATTATGACCGATGGAAGATTGATGATGGCTGATGGATGAAGGCTGATGGCTGAGGGAAGATGGAAGAGGGCTGATAATAAAGCAAAGCCCGTTCTTACGTCCCTTTGGTGGCAAGCGGCAGAGCCGAGCGCAAGAAAACTCAAAAAAATTTTGGTTTTCTACTCACTTATTCGTACCTTTGCAACATATTACGCTAATCATGACACAAGAGAATAGAGACAGATTACTACGATTGCTTCAGCAGCATAAGAAGTTGGGTATATCCGATCAGATAGACTTCGACAAGTTCTATCTCTACTCCATCATTACGCACTCTACAGCCATCGAGGGCAGTACGGTGACGGAGGTGGAGGCTCAGTTGCTGTTCGACGAAGGCATCACCAGCAGCAAGCGTACCATGCTGGAGCAGCAGATGAACCTCGACCTGAAGGTGGCTTACGACTACGGACGTGAGTGGATTCGTCAGCATGAACCTATCACTACCGATTGGCTTGTTCTCTTGGCATCCAAGGTAATGGCTCGCACGGGTAGCGAGTATCACTCTATTGGTGGTGACTTCTCTGCTGCCAAGGGTGAGTTGCGTAAACTGAATGTTACTGCTGGCACAGGTGGCAAGTCTTATATGTCGTATCAGAAAGTGCCTGCACGTCTCGCTGCCTTCTGCGAGGAACTTAATCGTAGGCGCAAAGCCATAGACCCCACCGATGTGGCCGCTGTCTATGACCTCAGTTTCTGGGCTCACTTCGAACTGGTGACCATCCATCCGTGGGCTGACGGTAACGGACGTACCAGCCGCCTGCTGATGAACCTGCTGCAATGGGAGTTTGATGTGTTGCCGACTAAGGTTGTCAAAGAAGACAAGGCCGAATATATCCAGGCGCTGATAGACACCCGCGAGAGCGAAGACCTCAACATTTTCCTCGATTGTATGACCCGTCATCATTGCCAGCACCTGCAGACAGTTATCGACCAATTCATGCAATCTATGGCATCAGAAATGGTCGATAAACAGGATTTGAAACAGAAAATGGTCGATAAATGGTCGATAAAGCCCTCTTTGGCAGAGAAAATGGTCGATATTTTGATTTTCCTGAACGATAAGGACGAAATCACTACCGACGTTATTGTTTCTCACTTCGGCTACACTCCGACCACTGCCAAGCGTTACCTCCGCCAACTCACGGAGTTTGGCTACTTGGAGGCACATGGTGGTAATAAGAATAGAACATATACAATGAAGGCTGCGAGTCAGTGAGAGTGCACACGGGAACCGCATTCTATGGTAAATTCCAAACAAATTATGCGATTTAACTATTAATTT
>NZ_CAMJOS010000063.1 GCF_946407605.1 uncultured Prevotella sp. | reverse complement strand
TGATGCGAGTATTCAGCAAGTAGTTGTTGGGCGAACTGTCGAAGATGTGCTTCATCCGTACAAAGAGCACGGTACGGCTGACATTCATGGCCTGTGCCATATCCATCACGGAGAGACTGGCATTGTCGATATTCTTAGTGACGAAATCTTTCAGTCTATTGGCAAACTGACGGTCTTCATGACTGAGTTGTCCGTCTTCCTCATGTATTTCTTTCACGTCTTCCGTAATGGGCAGCAGCTGCTTGAGTTGTGCACCTAAAAGTTCTATTTGTTCTTTGCTGGTCAACCTGGTATCTTTAAGTTCTCGCTGTAGCATGCGGATGTATTTGACGGTAGCCCCGACTATGAAGATCAGCAAAGCCGTCAGCAGTCCGTACAGCATCCAGGCCCATGGTGTCTCGTTGAAATGTGCAGCACGGTGCAGGACAATGGTCTCTTCGTTGTCAACCCACACACCGTCACCGTTGGTGGACTTGACGTGTAGCGTATAGGTACCTGGCGCCAGACTGGCATAGTTGATTTCGTTGTTGCGGGTATACCGCCATTTTTGGTCGATACCCTCCATACGATAGGCATAGACTATTTCTTCGTTCTTGTTGTAGTCGAGGGCAGCAAAGCGGATATTGATGTCACGCTCGTCGGGCGAGAGCCGTATCTCCTTTTCACAGTCGAATACAATTTTTGGCACGAAACGACTCTTGGCCATCTGCTGTGGATGGAGCGTCAGCGTGCCTTGTGTGGTACCAAGTACCATACTGCTGTCCGACAGCAGGGCGGGGGTAGCTTCAGTAAATACCTCACCGGCATCTGAGAGCAGTCGCCAATAGTTGGTGGCTACGCCTGTTGAGGTATTGAGAAGGCTGAGTGATCCTGCCGATACAATCCAGAGACTGCCGTCACGGTCTTCAGCCAGTGTCTGGTTCATATCGGAGGCAATACCCTCTGAAACGGAATAATGCTGGAAACGAATAGTGTCGCTCAGCAGTTTTCGGGAGAGGATTTTCTCTGTGCCCCCACCAGATGTGGCCAAAAAGAACTCGCCCTTACGTGTTTGCAGTATTTCCATCACATAGTTGTTACTAAGGCTCGATGCTCTGTCGGGCTGTCGGCGGTTGACGTAGAAATGCATCTTCTCGTAGGGTTCGTTAAGCGATACGGTATAGAGGCCATCATTGGTTCCCAACAAGGCGGTGCCGTCACTGAGCAGCCACACGCAACGGCTTCGTAGTCCATCCTTTGGATATATCTTCAGCTGATTGCCGCAGTGGACGAAACGCATGCTGCCATCGGTTTGCTGAATACCGATATTCATGCCGCCCCCAAAAGTGGCAATGATAAGTCGGTGTTCGGTATCCTCGGCAATGCCGTAGACGGATTCGTTGTTGATGCTGTAGGCATCATACTCGTCGGGAACGAACCGTTTTACTATGAAACGTCCGTTAGCAGGTGTCAGACGGAACAAACCGCCGGGTTTGGCACCAATCCAAACGATACCCTTACTGTCTTCATACAGGCAATAGGCGGCATTGCCAAAGCATACGGGTGTAGTATGTAGCGTACCGTCGGTAGCCAGCCATCGCATGGGAGTTCCCTTCCGACTGATGCGGATATAGCCGTTTTTGTCGGCAGCCCATAACTGGTTCTGTCTGTCGGTAAGCAGGGCACTGACCACCTCCTCGCCCTGTTGCGCAATCTTTTGTGTCCTGGCGGTCTGCGATGTCTGCGACAGTCTTTCCAATCCGCGGTGTGTATAGGTCCAGATGCCTTGCTGGCGGTCTGTCAGCAGGATATGGACCTCTATGTTTTCGTAGTCTTTGATTTGCGCTACCAGCTTTTTTACAGCCTCCGATGCATGGTAAACTTTCGTCTTTACCTTTTTATTATATATTTCAAATCGGTGCGACTGGGTATTGAACAGGTAGAATTTCCCGTTCGAGCCACAGATGATGTTGCCGTTGCCGTCTTCCGCAAGATAGCTGATACGGTTGGTTTCCAAAGGGCAGTTGTCGCCCGGACGTGTCTTGAAGGTCTCAAAGCGGTAGCCGTCATAGCGGCGTAGTCCGTCCCACGTGGCCAGCCAGATATAGCCCTGTCGGTCCTGTATCATGTGTTGTACCAGTGCCTCGGAAAAACCGTCGCTTTCTCCGAAGTGCTGAATACGTATGTCATTGTCGTGAGTGATAGATGCAGCCAATGGCACACACAGACAAATCAGCAGTAGCAATATGAGTTTCTTCATTGTTGCAGAATAATTGAGTGCACAAAAGTACAAAATATATTTCAAATAAGAGTATTTTCGTCCGAAAATCGCAAAATCCGTATTATTTTCACCGTCAAACGTACTTTATTGAACCTTCTGCAACAGTTTGTTGTCTACTTTTGCATCGGAAAAACTACTGCCAATGCAACGCCACACTCTAACCAAAGTTCAGAGAATGTTAATATTTTATTTAATAACAAATCAAAAAATATGGTAAAACAAACTATTCTATCAATGCTGTTACTGTTTGCCGCCATCGTTGCCCATGCACAAGGTGGTCAGGTGAATGGTCAAGTGAAAGATGCGATGGGGGAATCTGTCATCGGTGCTACGGTGGCGGAGGCAGGCAACCCGAAGAATGCGACGGTGACCGACTATGACGGTCATTTTGTACTGAAACTATCAGGGAAGGGCCGTCAGGTTGTCGTGTCATACGTGGGCATGAAACCAAAGACGGTTAAAGCTGTCCCGGGTGCTCAGCTCAGTGTATCGTTGGAAGAAGACGAAACGACACTCGGCGAATTGGAAGTCGTGGCTGTGGGTTATGGTGTGGCACGTCGGCGCGACCTGACGGGAAGTATCTCGTCGGTTGGCGAGAAGACATTGAAACACATCACCACCACCAATGCCGCTTCGGCTATCACAGGTCGTCTGGCAGGTGTCAATGTGGTGACAACTCAGGGTTCGCCTGATGCAGACGTGACGATACGCGTACGTGGCGGCGGCTCTATCACACAGAATAATGAACCACTATTCATCGTCGACGGCTTTCAGGTATCAAGCATTGCCGACATTCCTCCGACAGATATCGAAAGTGTCGACGTGTTGAAAGATGCCTCGTCGACGGCCATCTATGGTGCCAAGGGTGCCAATGGTGTTATCTTGGTTACCACGAAGAGCGGTAAGACTGGTAAGACGGAAGTAAACTTCAACGTGACGCTGGGTTGGAACCGTTTTTATAACGAGACCGAGGTGCTGTCGCCATACGAGTATGTCTACCTGCAGCGCGAGTTGGATAGTGGCAATAATGCCAGTTTCTTCGACCGTTATGGCCGTTGGGAGGATATAGACATCTATAAAAGCCGTGAGGGTACCGACTGGCAGAAGAAGCTTTTCGACCGTACAGGCTTCAAACAAAGCTACAATGTGAACATCAATGGAGGTTCCAATGACCTTATTTATAGTCTGAGCTATACGCACGATGACGAGACGTACATCATGCAGTCGTCCGACTACAAGCGCGACAACCTGAATGCCAAGATCAGCAAGAGGTTCTCGAAGACGCTACGCCTCGACTTCAACAGCAAGATGACTTATCGCGTGGTGAACGGTCCCAGCGTCTCAGCAGGCAACAAACTGCGCGACTGTGTGAAATATCCCTCGATTGGTACGCTGACAGATCTGGGCATCGACGACCTGGGTGATGCCAGTGATCTGAGCTATGAGAATATCAGCAACCTGAACGACCCGTTCTATAATATTGCCAACGAGTATAAGAAACAGACCTTCTTTAACAACTCTTACAATCTGGCACTGACGTGGGACATCATGCCTTGGTTGTCGTGGCGCACTGAAGGGACATACGGTTTCACCTACAACCGTCAGGACAACGTGTTCTTAGCTAACACCGGTGAGGCCAACGGACGTTCGGGATTCCCCGTAGCCAAGCGTCAGTATACAGATGGCAACAACTGGACGTTCCGCACGTTGCTGAACTTCAAGAAAGACTTCGCCCAGCACCATGTGGACGCTATGGCAGGCTTCGAGGCCAACCATTCGAAGACGAACAATATGAAGATTGAGTCCGACTACTATCCACTGGACTATAGCGTGGACAACATCCTGGCCATGTGGAACAACGGTACACAGGAGCCCACCTATACCACTATCGCAGAACCCGGCCGTACGCTGTCGTACTTCGGACGCGCTAACTATGTTTATGCAGGCAAGTACTATCTGACCTTCACGCTGCGTGCCGACGGAACGAATGTGTTCTCTGAGGGTAACAAATGGGGTGTGTTCCCTGCCTTTGCAGCAGCTTGGCGCATCAGCGACGAGAAGTTCATGGAATCCACTATGGGATGGCTCGACAACCTGAAGTTGCGCTTCTCGCATGGTGTGGCAGGTAATGCCCGCGTAGGCAGCTACTGGCGCCAGACCTACAGTCCCGTAACCAATGTAAAGAACCTGTACTATCAGGGCGAGACGGGTCAGAGCAGCATGCAGCCCTCTACCGTACTGCGTAATGAGGACCTGACGTGGGAGACGAAACACTCCACCAATATCGGACTGGACTTCACAGTGCTGAAGAAGCGTCTGGATGTCTCAATCGACTGGTATAACGACGTGACCAAGAACCTCATTATGTCGGTACAGCTGCCCAGCAACTCGGGCTACAATACACAGTATCAGAACCTGGGTCAGACCACCAACCGTGGTATCGAATTCACCGTCAATGCCAATCTGATTCAGAAGAAAGACTTCTATCTGGATGCCAACTTCAACATCTCATTCAACAAGAACAAGGTAGATAAGTTGTATGGCACCGACAAGGATGAGATGATTCTTTCAGGCGGCTCGTTCCCCAGCACGGGTAGCGACAACTATCGCGTATTCGTAGGCGACGAGGTGGGTCTGATGTATGGCTATGTCTGTGACGGCTACTATTCGTTCGACGACTTTACATTCAACGAGACTACCAAGCGCTGGGACATCAATGAAGGCACCATAGATTGCTCGGGCGTGCTGTCGCGCTCGGGAGCATGGTTCGGGCCCGGTCATCTGAAGTTGAAGGACCTGAATGGCGATGGCAAGGTGGATGCCGACAACGACCGCCAAGTCATAGGTCATGCACAGCCAAAGCATACAGGTGGTTTCGGTATCAACATGGGATGGAAAGGCTTAGACTTGACTGCGCTGTTCAACTGGTCGTATGGCAACGATGTGCTTAATATCAATAAGGTTGACTATACCAGCTACGACCTGTCGAAGCGCTATCAGAACATGTCGACGGACATGACGCTGGACAAGCGCTTTACCGTCATCGACCCCACGACGGGCCTAAACATCTATAATGGCGAGTATGCCAACCCCGTCCGCCTACAGGAACTGAACCAGGGCAAGACGATGTGGCATCCGCTGATGAACAACAGCGTGACCACCGACTGGGCTGTCGAAGATGGCTCGTACCTGCGTCTGGGAACGCTGACACTGGGCTACTCGCTGCCACAGAGCGTGCTACGCCACATCGGTGCCAAGAGTCTGCGCATCTATGCCACGGGTACAAACCTGTTCTGTATCACCGGCTATAGCGGTCAGGACCCCGAGGTCAACATCTCATCGAACAATATGGTGATGGGCTACGACCGTTCGGCCTATCCGAAGGCTCGTTCGTTCATCCTTGGCGTGAACCTAAAGTTTTAAATGTAAAAAGGTAAAAAAGTAAAAAAGAAAAGTTATGAAAACCAAGAATATCATACATCAAGTGGTGGCAGCAGGACTATTCTCCCTC
>NZ_CAMJOS010000062.1 GCF_946407605.1 uncultured Prevotella sp. | reverse complement strand
GTAACTTTGTAATAAATTGCAGGATTTCTTTATATAAAGGCAGTTTGGGGAATTGAGGAAAAATGGGGTTACGATTTGGAGACCGTTCTCAATTCTACGTTCTGCTACAAATTGCATTCAATGAACTCCGACTTTGAGCCACCAGCCTTTTCTATGACTCTCTTTCGGGTGCAAAGGTACAACAAAAAAATGAAAGGACAAAGGAAATTCCTATTATTATTGAGTTTGGACGGAAATCTGTAGACATATAAACCAGTGGGCATATACAAAAGGTAAGAAATAAAGAGGGAATCTGTAGCCGACGTGTCAGCACAGACATCCTTTTTTCATCTGTCCAACACCTTTTCATCATTTCACCCAATCGGTATTCTTTACTACGACAGACGATAACATACGAAAGTCGTTTTTTTATTGGCGAAGCCGATACTGAGATGAAGTTTACGTCAGATAGTTTCCACCCAAAATAGATATTGCACGAATGGTAACTCTTTCGTAACTTTCACCACCTGTCCGAAGATTTCATAGCAGCATCATTGCAGTGGCCGTCTGCACGGCTTCCATCGAATTGTCAACGCTCAGTTTCTGGAGGATGTTTTGGCGGTGAGTGTTCACGGTGTGGATGCTGATGTGGAGCGTGTCGGCAATCTCCTTGCTGAGTAGGCCCTGCTTGATAAGCAGCAGGATTTCCCGCTCGCGCTTACTCAAGATATTGAAACGTTCTTCATAGAGAGCCAGTTTTTGCACGGCACCAGTCTCTACATTGATAATACTGGGATTGATGCCGTGAATCGGTTCTTGCTCTGGCGACAGTTCGTATAGGCAGGTAACGAGTCGCATTAGTCCGTCGGCATCGTTCATCTGGATGCGGGTCACATTATGAATATAGGTATAGTCGCCATTAGCCTTCTGCATCCTGATGCGGCAGGTGGCGTGGTATTTCAGCCGTTCCTCGGCCCTCATGTCATCCACCATCTCGAAGTAACGGAGTTCGAGCATCCGCTTGTCCACCAGGTCCTCAGGGTGGATGCGCCGATAGATGAAGTCCTCGTCGATGTCAATCAGTTCCTCCTCCGGCACCTCGCCGTGCAGCCCTAAGATGTCCACCAGCCTGCCAATGGCAAAGTAACTGCCGTTCGTGGCCAGATCGCTCAATATGGCGCACCCCTGACTGATGGCAGTCGATGCACCGATAAACCGTCGGCAGGCCTCGATGTCACCTTCATCCAGTGCCGATAGCCGGAACTCATGCCGGTGGAACACTGTCTGTAACTCCTTCCTCAGTACATCCATATCCTCTACACTTTTGGTTATAAATCAGTATTGCACGGTTCAAGGAATCCTTGTACCTTTGCACCGCACTTTCTCAAGTGCAAAGGTACGAAATAAAAATCAAATCAAAACCGAAATATGGATAATACAACAACGACAAAAGGACAAACGATTGACAAGCACAAGTTTGTCACACCACCCAGACACATTAACTTCCATGCCAAAAGGCTTTTTGGCGAGATGGGACGTATCCTTGACGGGGCTATTGCTTATATAGACCTCAATGGTGGAGGGCCAACGGAACTGCACACCCATGAGCATGACCACCTCTTTATCGTGACCGAGGGCGAGGCTCGTATACAATTGGGTGACCGCGAGGTGATTATTGGGCAAGACGAAGCATTCCTCGTTGACGGGCATATTCCTCATGCCGTCTGGAACAATTCGGATGGTATCACCAAGATGATAGGTATTTCAGTCATAAAGTAATATGAGCAGAATTTTAATATTGGTGGGCAGTATGCGTCGAGGCGGGAATACCGAGATGCTGGCGCAGGCATTTGCGGAGGGAGCCCGAGAACATCATGAGGTGGAGATTATTTCTGTGGCTGATGTCAAGGTCAATCCCTGCATTGGATGTAATTCCTGTTTTAGCAGAGCTGGTAATGCCTGTTCACAAAAAGATGATATGACAGCGATATACGCAAAGTTGAGGCTAACGGATGTCCTCGTCCTGGCCTCACCCGTCTATTTCTACGGCATCAGTGCCCAGCTAAAGGCTGTAATAGACCGACTGCACACGCCACTTCGAAACCATTTCCCTATCCGATGCCTCGCCCTGCTGTTAGTAGGTGCGTCCACCCTGCCAGAACTGTTTGATGCTATCGTGACCCAATACCGGCTCACCCTCAATTTCTTCCATATAGAGGATGCTGGCATGGTACTGGTTAGGGGAGTAAAAGACAAAGGTGACATCAAAACCACGGATGCCTTGGAACGAGCATATCGGTTAGGACAAAACATTATAGGATAACTATTAATTACCAAGATTATGAATGTAAAACAAAAGAAAATGTTATTGACGATGCCAAGCATCATCCTTATGTCAGTCACATGGTGGCTCGTATTCTACAACCTCTGTCACATGCCAAAGGCATTCTGCTTGGCAACTGTGGCGTTCGTGATTCTCTCAGCTTTCAGCAAGGCGATTGTTCCTGCCGAGATGAAGAGGCCGAAAGACATACTGATAAGCGCTATTTGGGCTTTGGTATGGTTTCCGTGGCTCTGCTACGAACTGCTGTTGAGGCATGGAGTTTTAAGAAATGCTATGGCTATAAGTGTCTTCTGCTGTATGGTCTTGTCCACAAATGCGGCAGTTAAGATTGACCGTATCGAACCGACAGACTGGTATGTTGGGATGAAGAACACCTCGCTCCAACTGATGATCTATGGCAAGGATGTGCGTAATGCCAATGTCACGACAGACTATTCTGGTGTTGCCATCGACTCCGTCGTCCGTTTGGACAGTCCCAACTACCTGTTGGTCTATCTGAATATGGCAGAAGCCAAGGCAGGTGAGATGGTACTGAAGATAGATGGCAAGCGAGTCAGGTATCAGTTGAAGCATCGGGAGAAACGCGGCGAAGAGCGCATTGGATTTACCTGCGCTGATGTGCTCTACCAACTGATGCCCGACCGCTTTGCCTCTGGCATGGTGGAGAACGACCAACTGATAACGATGAATCCCTATCAGTGCGACCGCTCCAACCCCAACCTTCGTCATGGTGGCGACTTGGAGGGAATCCGTCAGCATCTGGACTACTTCAACGAACTGGGCGTAACCGCCCTTTGGTTTACACCCGTCTTGGAGAACAACTCACCTGACCGCGACGGTTCCAGCACCTACCACGGCTATGCGCCAACTAACTACTACCGCATAGACCCGCGCTTCGGCAGCAATGAGGACTATCGCATGCTGACCGATGAGGCTCACAAGCATGGACTGAAAATGGTGATGGACATGATATTCAACCACTGCGGCTTTGAGCATCCGTGGGTGGCAGATATGCCCTCATGCGACTGGTTCAACTGCCCGGAGTGGTTGACCGATGCAAATGGTGAACCGACTGCCAACGAGAAATATCAGCAGACGAGTTACCAACTGACGCCCGTCCGCGACCCATACGCCTCGAAGATAGACCTGCACGAAACGCTGGAGAGTTGGTTCGTGCCATCGATGCCCGACCTTAACCAGCACAATCCCCACGTGCTGCGCTATCTCATTCAGAACTCCATGTGGTGGATAGAGACTATAGGCATCGACGGCATCCGTATGGACACCTACCCCTACGCTTTCGGAGATGCCATGTCTGAGTGGATGCAGGCTATCAACGAGGAGTATCCCAACTATAACGTCGTCGGAGAGACGTGGGTGACGGAGCCTGCCTATACTGCTTCCTGGCAGAAGGACAACTGGCTGACCAAGGAGAACAGCCACCTGCCTACCGTGATGGACTTTGCTTTCTACGACCGCATGGTACAAGCAGCGGGTGAGAACACCAACGACTACGGCAAAGGCCTCAACCGCATCTATAACTCGCTGGTCTATGACTACCTCTATCCCAATCCGTCGAGTGTACTGGCTTTCATAGAGAATCACGACACAGACCGCTATTTAGGAAACGGAACGGATACTCTCGCACTGAAACAAGCGTTGGCATTACTGCTGACCATCAATCGCATTCCTCAGCTTTATTATGGTGTGGAAATCCTGTTGAATGGCACGAAAGCACAGGGCGACGGCAATGTGCGGCAGGATTTCCCTGGCGGCTTCTGGGATGACAGCCGAGATGCTTTTACAGCTGAAGGGCGCACAGATGCGGAGAACAGCATGTTCCGTTGGCTCAGCCGTCTGCTGCACTGGCGACAGGGTAATGAGATCATCAGCAAAGGCACAATGACGCAGTTTATACCGTATCGAGGCATTTATGTTGTTGCCAGACAATACCGAGGACGAACGGTTCTTATCATCCTCAACGGAACGCCCGACGTCACCACCTTGCCTGTCAGCCGCTATAAGGAAGTCATCGGACATCACCGACAAGGCCGAAACGTCATTTGCGGCTGTGCTGTTGATCTCAGCAGAGAGATAGAACTCCAACCCCGTGAATCACTCATCATAGAATACTGAATAGCGTATGAAGCCACTGATATTGAAACAAGACCTGCTGGCGGCATTCCATGAGTTGGGAATGCACGAGGGAATGACGGTGATGGCGCATACCTCATTGAGCAGTATGGGGTATGTATGCGGAGGCGCACCGACGGTGATAGAGGCACTGTTGGAAACTGTTGGGAAGGAAGGGACGATTATGATGCCGACACAATCGTGGAAGAACCTTGATCCCGATGTGGGCGTGCATCCCGAAGTGAGCGAAACAGATTGGCAGATAATACGCGACTACTGGCCCGCCTACGACAAACGGACGACACCGACGCAGACGATGGGAGTCGTCGCAGAGTTGTACCGTCAGTGGCCTGGCACGCTAAGAAGCGACCACCCTGCCCGCTCCGTATCGGCTAATGGGAAGATGGCCGGCTTTCTTACTGGGCACCACGACCTGTCGAATATCTTCGGAGACGGCTCACCCATAGGGCGGCTCTACGACATCGACGGATACGTACTGCTGATTGGTGTGGGTTATGACAAGAACACCTCTCTGCATTTGGCTGATGCCCGTGCCGAATATAAGAGCAAGCACACCACGATAGAGCATAGTGCCATCATGGAGAATGGGTGTCGTGTCTGGAAAGCTTACGAGACGCTCTACGTCGATGGCAAGGACTTCACTCAAATAGGCGAGGCCTTTGAGCAGACGCATCCCGTCGCTAAAGTCCGGCTGGGGAATGCCGTACTCCGACTGATGTCTCAAAGGCAACTCGTAGACTTCGCCGTGAGATGGATAGAAGCACACAGAGACTGAAAATTCATCAGTTTTGGGTATTGCACAAATGGAAAAATCGCCGTACCTTTGCAGCGCAAATTCAAGATACATATGCAAAGAAGATATAAAAGACATAGGTTCTTGCAGAGCAAGCGGCCTTTGGCCGAGCGAGTAGCCATAGACATCCGTCGGGAGAGGACTTACAGCTGTAGGTCCTCTCTTTTTTCTGAACGGTTTTGAATATTGTTCATTTTTGAAGAGATAGAGACTATGCAGATACAAAAGGAACATACACGCGAGCAGATACTACAGGCGGCAGAGCAGGCTTTCCACCAACAAGGCTTTGCCAAGACCTCGATGCGCGACATTGCCCGGCTATCGGGCGTGGGTGTGGGAAATCTCTACAACTATTTCCCAAAGGGTAAGGATGAGATATTCCGCCTGATAGTCAGTCCGCTGATACAGGACATGGAACGGATGGTTTACGAGCACCACGATGAGCGGCATGCAGAGAGGTACTTGGACTACTTGAGCAACGGAAATCCAGAATTGCTGGAATACCAGATGCGGGAATACCTCTCTCTGATGCGCCGCCATCGTCGCCTGATGGAACTGCTTTTCTTTCGGGCGCAAGGCTCGTCGTTGGAGAACTTCATGGACGAGTTTACCGACCGCTGCACGGAACAAGTGGTACGCTTCA
>NZ_CAMJOS010000061.1 GCF_946407605.1 uncultured Prevotella sp. | reverse complement strand
TGCTTACAAACGTCCGAAGGATGGCGTTTTAGTGGTTCCAATCGGCTGTCTAAAAGAATGAATAACGAACGCTTTCCAAATTCACAGGCAGCGCACGATAGGCAAAGGGTCGATGCAAATAACGCATCGGCCTTTTTTATGCCCCAACAACACCAACTCCTGGGGGATACCCCCAGACCCCAATATCTCCTTTTCTTTTGTCGCGAAAGAAAAGAAGTAAAAGAAAACACGACCCTCCAGACCTCCCTTTGAA
Organism: uncultured Prevotella sp.; assembly: GCF_946407605.1. Lineage (GTDB taxonomy): Bacteria > Bacteroidota > Bacteroidia > Bacteroidales > Bacteroidaceae > Prevotella. The sequence continues at coordinate 5,878 of NZ_CAMJOS010000061.1, read as the reverse complement.
CAACTTTCGACCTCTGTCACGACTCGGGATAGCCAGAGCGAGCTCTGCTCTCCTCTCGCTGCTCCATCGGTTCAAGGGAGACTCAATTGAAAATCGCAGAAACCGTCGATATTCAAAGTTTTAGTATCGCTCTCGAGCCTTTGCCCTTGACCTTCGGTCGAGCCTGCTCACGCTCGGCAAAGTAAGCGAGCTTCCTCTGCTCTCGCTTAATCGCAGCCTTCGGGTTCGCGATATATTGTTTAAATGGATTATAAGCAGTCTTCGTTTAAAAGGAACTCGTAAATGTTCATATAGGTAATACCATCATCGTCCTGATAGCGGCTAATCAGGTCGTCGGTAATGACAAACTTCTTGAAACTGTCGTTGATGCCCTTAAGGCTTCGAACTTCCTGCTCGCGTTTTTCTTCACTCGGCAGGTGTAGGGCCGATTGTATGTAGTAGCGCTGGCTGCCTTGATTGCAGACAAAGTCGACCTCATACTGCTTTCGTACGCTTACACCATTGGCATCCTTCTCGTGCTTTACCACCACACCAACATCAACACTCATACCTCGCAGACGAAGCTCATTGTATATCAGATTCTCCATCAGGTGCGTTTCCTCGTATTGACGGAAATTTAGTCGGGCATTACGAAGTCCTAGGTCCGAGAAATAATACTTTGAAGGTGTGCTATTTACTTTTTTTGCGTAAATACGCAGTTTTCGTTTGCGAAGATACGATAATCTTTTGAAACAGCAAGCAGTTTATTTACTTTTTTTGCGTAAATACGCATTTTTTGTGGGGTGAGGGAAAAGCCCCCGACGGGGACGCATAACTCTTTTCTACAACTCACCCGCCCCTCCTTGAGCTACGCTCGAGTTCCGTCACGACTCGGGATAGCCTAAGCAAGCTTAGCTCTCCTCTCGCTGCTCCGTCACTTGGCATGTAAGAGAGGGTACCTACCCCCATCCAAACCTTCTTGCGTCCCGATGGTAGCAAGCGACCAGAGGTCGAGCGCCCCCAACATCGGGTGAAGGCTTAATTTGCTACGGGCAGAGACCGCCCTCCGCAAAGGTTCTTGCGTCCCGTTCTTGCTTTGGCAAGCGAACAAGTTCGAGCGGGTAGCAAGCGTCACCCTTCGGGATGCCGAGCGCTAGTATCGCTCGCGAAGCCTGTGCCCTAAAGGGCGAGCGATGGCGTGTTTATACATGTCCCCTTTAGGATGTCGGTATGGAATAAATGCACAAAATGATGAAAAAGTGCAATAAAAAAGAACAAAAACACGATAATATCTGATATTTTTTGTATATTTGCAATCAAAATATGACAATGAAGCGATATACTTATGAAAATCGGAGAGATACACAGTTGTCCGGAGTTGATGGACCTGATCCAGGAGGTGGGGTTCCTGCCGTTGCTGGATAGTGGTATTAGGGGCTATTCGGCCGAGGAACTGGTGGATGAGGACAATCGCTATGTCGTCTTCGACGATGGTGGATGGGACTGGCCATTGTGGAAGTGGAAGGGCCCTATCGTTACCGAGGGACGTTGCGTCTATGGCAAGTTTTTCAACAAGAAGGCGGGGTTTATCAGTCGCGAATGGTGGCCCGACTTCTGCAACTACCGCCGCAGCCAATATCCTGCACCTACGGAGGACAGTATCGAGGAGGCCATCCTGTTGACCTTGGCAGAGCATGGCAGTCTGATAACGCGTGAACTGCGAGCTGCCTGTGGCTTTGATGGACCACGGATGCGGAGCAAGTTTGACGGTTATGTGACACGCCTGCAGATGGCCTGTCGCATCGTGACTGAGGACTTCGTGTATCCCACTGATAAGCATGGACGCGAATACGGCTGGGGCTGGTCGCTACTCACCACGCCGGAGTCATTGCTGGGTCGCGAGATGTGCCGGTTCGAGCGCTCGCCTCAGGAGTCGTTCGACCGGATGTACGAGCATCTGCGCAGACTGTTACCCGAGGCTACAGAAAAGCAGGTTACGAAGTTGATAAAGTGAGGGCTGATGTCTGACTTTGAATACCTGTTGTTCTAATGCAATACCTCTGTTCAGGAGTATATTGTTTAATGGATTAAATAAAAACGGCTAAAAATTTGCAAATTCATTAAATAATTTGTACCTTTGCCCCAACTTCATACTAACAGCATATGGATAAGCAGCTATTGAAACAAATCCTTAGGGATAATCAGCAAGAGGTGGAACGCTATGTTGTGGAGCCTCGTGATTTTTTGTTGGACGATTTCCCGTGCCGTGTACTTGTAGGAGTACGAAGAACGGGTAAGTCGTATATGCTTTACCATCATATCCAGCAATTGCTTGCTGCAGGCCATAAGTGGGACGAAATGCTCTATCTGAACTTTGAGGATGAGCGTTTGGAGAACTTTGATACTGAGGATTTCAACAAACTGTTGGAATGTCATCAGGAGATGTACGGCAAGCGCCCCATGCTGTTTCTTGACGAAGTACAAAACATAGACTCTTGGCATAAGTTTGCCCGACGGATGGCCGATGCTAAATATACCATCTTTATTACCGGTAGTAATGCCAAGATGCTCTCTGGCGAGATAAACACCACCCTTGGCGGACGTTTCCTGATAGCAGAGGTTTATCCGTACAGTTTCAAAGAGTTCCTTGCAGTACATCAGGTGTCTTTTGGCGAGATAGACCTGTTGGCTACTGAAGGACGTGCCAGGGTGATACGCACCTTCGACGAGTACCTGAGATATGGCGGTCTGCCTGCAGCGGCTCTCTTGCCTGCTAAGAGGGACTATTTGAGCAGTATCTATCAGAAGATATACATGGGTGACATCATCGCCCGTAACAAGATTACCAATGTGGCTGGCATCCGTGTACTTGTGCGCAAGATGGCAGAGAGCGTTTGTCGCCCCATCTCCTATAACCGCATCAATAACCTACTGTCGAGTGTTGGCGGAAAACTCAGTCTTGCCACCACCATCAAGTATGTGGAGTATTGTGAGGAGGCATGGCTGCTGTTGCGACTTAGGAACTACGCTTCTGCGCTGGCTGATAAGGAAAGTAACTGCAAGTATTACTTTATTGACACGGGCATTCTTGGCTTGTTCCTTATTGATAAAGACGCGATGCTTTTGGAAAACCTTGTTGCTATTCAACTGTTCCGTATCTATGGTCACGATATTGACAATGGCCGTATATTTTTCTATCATGACGGCTATGAGGTTGATTTTTATATCCCTGATGACGAACTGGCTATCCAAGTGAGCTATTCACTGCATGATGAAGAGACCAGGAAGCGCGAAACGGAGGCCTTACAAAAGCTGCCTAATCGTTTGTCTTGTAAAAGGAGACTGATTCTGACTTATGACGAAGAGGAAACCATCAACGATAAGCATGGCACTATTGAGATTGTTCCAGTATGGAAATGGCTTCTTGAATAATGGAATCGCGAAATCCCGGACACGGGAGGCGTGACACAGCATTCATGCTGCGAATATACAACTTTTTCGCGAAAATTTCGCTTTTGTTACATGGAAAATGAAGATATTTTCATGATTTTGATGAGATTTGTGGAAAAATGACTATCTTTACAGCGGAATTACTAAAAACTTAAGGATATGGGAAAGTTCGAATTGATGGTGCTACCGTATGCGATCGACGCATTGGAGCCGGTAATCAGTAAGCAGACGCTGGGGTTTCATCATGGGAAGCATCTGGCGGGGTATGTGAATAACCTCAACGGGTTGCTGGAAGGGAGCCCGCTGGCGGGATTGCCCTTGGAGGAGATTGTGCTGAAGGCTACGGGCGGCATGCTCAATAACGCTGGGCAGATTCTGAACCACAATCTGTACTTTGGGCAATTTACTGCGCCTAAGGCCGACAATGCGCCTACGGGAAAATTGGCAGAGGCCATCGTGCGCGACTTTGGGTCATTTGAGGCGTTCAAGGAGGCGTTCCAGAAGGGTGGGGCAACGCTCTTTGGCTCTGGTTGGGTGTGGCTGTCTGCAGACAAGGATGGCAAACTGGTGATTACGCAGGAAACGAATGCAGCGAATCCCATTCAGAAGGGGCTGAAGCCGCTGCTGACCTTCGACGTGTGGGAGCATGCGTACTATCTGGACTATCAGAACCGTCGTCCCGACCATCTGGCCGCCCTCTGGCAGATCATCGATTGGGAAGTGATAGAAAGCAGGCTTTCTAAGTGAAGAGTGCTGAATAAGGATGGCACAGACAATGGATGAAGGACAGAGGAAGCGGAGGCCGGTAGACCCTATGAGGCACCACCGTGAAAACGGATGGGACTACAAGGGGCGGGCCATCTATCATTTTACGCTGCCTGTGGAGGAGCGCTTTCCGTTGTTTGGAGTGATAGACGGTGAGAGCGCGGAGACGGCTTTCGTGAGGCTCAATCCCTTTGGGCGTCGTGTGTGTCAGATTTTGTGCGGGCTGGCGCAATTTTATGCAGGGAAGGGGTTCGCACTGAAGGTGCTGGCACAGAAGGTGATGCCCGACCACGTGCACCTGGTGATTCAGGTGCTGGAGCCGCTGCCGCAGAGCATCGGGGCAGTGGTGCGCGGGTTTAAAAGCGGGTGCACTAAGGTGTATAAGGAAATGTATGGCAGCGGCGACAACGCCGCTGGAGTGCACGGAAATGGAGAAGACAACGCCGCGGACGGACATGAGAGAGGCGCGGAGGCGCCCATGCATTTCGCTCGCATTTTTGCGTGCAGGGGTAGTGTCTGGGAGCAGAACCCGGCTTATTATCATGAGCGCATACTGCATGCGCCTGGGCAGTTGCGACGGATGATTGACTATGTGAAGGACAACCCACGGCGGCTTTGGATCAAGAGCCATCAACCGGAGCTTTTCCGATTGCACAGACGGACGGAGGCAGCAGGGCTGTCGTTTACGTCGATGGGTAATCATTTCCTCTTGGACTGGCCCGACAAACAGGTGGTGGAGATGTCGCGAAGTGCAACCAACGATGAGGTGCAGGAGCGGTTGCAGTCGGTATTGGCATCAGCGCACAATGGGGCGGTGACCTATACGGCGGCCATCAGCAAGGGTGAGCAGCTCATTGCCCGCACTTTGCGTGAGCAGGGCTATCCGCTGGTGGTGCTGCTCAACGACGGTTTTCCCAAGGAGGGGTCGCCGCATGAACGTTACTACAAGCCGGGGGGCGTGTATTTTGAGGCGTGTTCGAAAGGGCAGCTGTTGCTGTTGGAGCCTACCGAACAGGCGTTCCTCGATGCTGGCATTCAGACGGCTGTAGAAGAGACGTTGCGCAGAAAGGCAGAGGCACGTCATTTCACCTATACGCCCATCCCAGTGACATCGCAGCGCTACCGTTTCGTGGCGCTTATCGAGATGGCCAAACGGTTGGCTCTGATTTGAACATCGCTCACTTGATCAGCTTTGTGATCTTTAAGTTTTTAGTAATTCTGCTGTAAAGATAGTCATTTTTCCCCAAATCAGGGATATCGTCGGTGATTTTTGCTGTTTTTCCATGAGTTTTCTTTGCCTTTTGCAAATTTATGCGTATTTTTGCAATCCAAAAAGCAAAATATCATGACGGCCAAGGAGATCATCGCGTATATGGAGTCGCTGCGGAATGAGGAGCAGCGACGGGTGCTCATGGGGTTCTTCAAGACGGGACCTGGTGAGTATGGCGAGGGTGATGAGTTCCTGGGACTGAAGGTGCCACAGACAAGGGAAATCGTTAAGAATGTTTGGAAAGAATTTCCATTGAGCGAGGTGCCGGAACTGCTGATGAGCAAATGGCACGAGGTGAGGCTTTGCGGCTTGCTGATTTTGGTGGCGAAATTCGAGAGACTGACGAAGGGAACAGCGGCGACAACGCCGCTGGAGTGCACGGGAAGAACGGGAATAAAGACAACGCCGCTGGAG
>NZ_CAMJOS010000060.1 GCF_946407605.1 uncultured Prevotella sp. | reverse complement strand
GCTACCTCAACGATGAAGCGAACAGCCAGACGTGTAGCCTCGTTAGCACCGCAGAAAGCGTCAACTACGTAAAGCTCCTTGTTGCAGAGCTCCTTGATAGCGATCTCCTTAACCTGCTTCCAAACCTCCTCGCTCATTGGGTGGTTGTCGTTCTTGTATTCCTCAGTTGTCCACCATACCTTGTCCTGGCTCTGTGCATCCTTTACGATGTACTTGTCCTTAGGTGAACGGCCGGTGTAGATACCAGTCATAACGTTAACAGCGTCGAGCTCGGTGTTCTGACCCTTGTCGTAACCAGTCAGACCAGCTTTTGTCTCCTCTGCGAAGAGAGTCTCATACGACGGATTGTGAGCTATCACGGTAGAACCGGTGATGCCATACTGTGTCAAATCTAACTTTGCCATTTGTTTTTGATTTATTTTAAAAAATATACTTTCTTCTATTTTAACGGGTGCAAAGGTACGAAATAATTCTTATTCACTCTTCATTATTTAAGAATATTTTGTGCGCACACAGGCGTTTTTATGTTAAAGTATCTCAAAAGTTGTCCCACAAAGATGGTTTTGCAACCCGCAGATTACAATTATCGCGCAAAAAATCATATCTTTGCACCTACAAACAAGCAAAAATCAGACGATTATGAAAGTTATCAATTTCTCAGAACAGAACTCGGTCATCAATCATTTCATGGCTGAGATTCGTGACAAGAGTTATCAGAAAAACCGCTTATTGTTTCGCAACAATATTGAGCGTATTGGCGAGATGATGGCCTATGAGATTTCGAAAACTCTGACCTATAAGCCAAAGACAGTGACCACCCCCCTAGGTACTATCGACATTCCATTGATTAAGGACGAGGTACTGCTCGCTACGGTGCTGCGTGCTGGACTGCCCTTCCACGAAGGCTTTCTGCACGTATTCGACCATGCCGAGAATGGCTTTGTGTCGGCCTTCCGTATGTACACAAATCGTGAACATACTGAGGTGGGTATCCATACCGAATATATGGCCTCGCCCAGCGTAAAAGGCAAGACCGTTATCATCGTTGACCCCATGTTGGCAACGGGTGGCTCGATGGTAGCAGCCTATGAGGCACTTCTGAAAACTGGCAAGCCTCATCTGGTACATATTGCCAGCGTTATTGGCACGCCAGAGGGTGTTGAAATGTTACAGAAAAGCGTATCCGATGATGTCACGCTATGGTGCGCAGCCATTGACCCTGGTATGAATGAGCACAAGTATATTGTACCAGGCTTCGGCGACTGCGGCGACCTCTGCTTTGGCGAAAAACTATAAACGAAACGATATACGAAAAACCCCTCCAGCGGAGGGGCTTTTTTTATTCTACTGGGATACTTGTCTTCTTGGTCAGTTTACGCTGTTTGTCCTTGACAGTAAGTGTGAGTTGGCCTTTTTCTTTGCCTGCCTGACAAACCACTACCAGCTGACCCGCAAAGAGTTTCATGGTGGGTTCCGTGAAAACTTCCAATGAGGTGGCGTCGCCATTGCAGACAGCCTTGAACGTACCTGCTCCGCTTACCTCGAAGTCTAATTGGTCGGTTGCATCAGGAATCAAAGTACCGTTCTTGTCAACCAAGCTCACTGTGACAAAGGCCAGGTCCTGACCGTCGGATTTGAGGTTTGGGGCTTGAGTCCAAACTTCTGTTTTCAGGGCGGCAGGTTTGCCAGCTGTTCGTATGACCTTCTCGCCAGCGGCCTGACCATTGGCATCATAGACAACGACTTTCACCTCGCCTGGCTCGTATTTCACCTCGTTCCAACGCAAGCGATAGCGATCGAGACGCTCCTTGGGGTTCTTCTTGATGCGACCCTGACTCTTGCCATTTACAAAGAGCTCGGCCTCATCATAGTCGGTATAGCAATAGACTGGCGTCACTTGTCCTACTCTGTCTTTTCCCCAAGTCCAATGAGGCAGCAAGTGGATGGTGTGCTCATCTTTATTCCAATGCGAGCGATAGAGATAATAGCGATCCTTGGGCAATCCTGCCAAGTCGCAGATGCCAAAGTAAGAACTGCGTGAAGGCCAGTATTCATCATAAGGTGTGGGCTCACCTAAGTAGTCGAAGCCCGTCCACACAAACTCGCCAATGACCCAGTCTTTATCATCCTGCCACATCCAGTCGTCATCGGGCAGATTGCTCCATGAGCACCACTCCACATCATAACCCGAGCACTGTCCGTCAGAATGAACACCTCTATCGGTGGGCGTTACGGGGAAATAATAGGTGCCGCGTGATGATACTGTTGAGGCGGTCTCGGACCCTAGCAGGAAACCATGCTGCAAACGGTCGTAGGCTGCCTGATAGCGATGCAGACGATAGTTCATGCCTGGCACCTCCATAGCCTGTGCGAAACCACTGGCCATCGCGTTATCGATGCGGTCCATGCCCTGCGTCACAGGACGTGTGGGGTCAAGACTATGACAGAGTCCTTGCAGGCGGATGGCTATCTGTCGGCCCTCCTCACTACCCTGCTCTGGAATCTCGTTGCCGATGCTCCACATCACGATAGACGGATGGTTGCGGTTAGCTCTTATCAAGTTAGTGATATCCTTATCGGCCCAGTCTTTAAAAAACAGGGAATAGCCGTTCTTACACTTAGGATAGATCCACATATCAAAACTCTCGGCCATCACCATCATGCCCAGTGAGTCGCAGACATCCATCTGCCATTGACTCGGCATATTGTGCGAGGTGCGGATAGCATCGCAACCCATGTCCTTCATGATCTTGATCTGACGAATCAAAGCAGCCTTATTAACAGCAGCTCCCAGGGGGCCCAGATCATGATGCAGACAGACACCCTTCAATTTGCGGGTTACGCCATTGAGTTGAAAGCCCTTTTCCTTCGACACGCGGACGGTGCGGATGCCCACGTTTACCGTCTTCTCATCGTAAACGACATGGTCCATACCGAATCGTGCCACCAGTTTATACAAGTAAGGAGACTCTGGCGACCATAGCTTCGGATCTTTCACCGTGAGCCTTGCATGAGCATTATAGAAAAAGCCTACGGAACCAGAGGAAGCCACTTCGTTTCCTTCAGCATCAAGCAGCGTAAAAGAAAAGTTGTTTGTTACAGGATATAGCACACCCTCACCTTTAGGTACATCTACCTGATGATCATCCAGATCCCAATGTGGAAGAACCTGCATGTCCACTTCCAATTCCGCCTTACCCTTACCAATTGTCAAAGTACGCGCAAAAAGACTCCAGTCATCAATATGTATCGTCGGTGTGAGTACTAACTTCACAGGACGGTAGATGCCAGCACCAGGATACCAGCGCGAACTCTCTTCCCTATTTCTTAATTCCACCTCCAACTTATTCTCACCTTCTTTAATAAAAGATGTGATGTCAATGCGGAAGGTGTTATAGCCATAACGCCATGAGCCTGCCCTTTTACCGTTCACAAAGATGGTCGGTTCGCTCATCGCGCCATCGAACACTAGTTCGGCAGCGCCTTTAAAATCCGATGGAATGGTGAATCTGCGCTGATAATAGCCCTCACCTATCCAGGGCAGAGACCCACTGCGGCCACTCTTCTCCGTGGCTTGCGTCTCGCCATTCTGGGTGATGGCCACTGTCTGAAGGTCCCATTTCTTATCGAAGGGTCCGCTGATGGCCCAGTCGTGGGGCACGCTCACCGTTTGCCATGTCTGTTGGTCACGTGAGAACTGCCAGTCGTCCTGCAACAGCTGCTCCTGTCTTGGTTGTGCCTGCCCTGTTAAGGCGCAAAGCATTGTGAAAAATAGTAGTCTGGTTTTCATTATATGATAGTTTCGTAATAATTTTGTTCAGTTTTAGGCCACAAAGTTAGTCATTTTTTTTGTAATATCAAAATAATTTATTATCTTTGCACCAATAATATGATTGAAGAAGGTTTTGACATCAGGGAAGAGCGCTATGCCGGCGGGGGCGAGAAAGACTTTGAGAATGCCCTCAGGCCGTTGCATTTCGGCGACTTCAGCGGACAGCAGAAAATTGTAGAGAATCTGCAAGTGTTCGTTGAGGCTGCCAAATATCGCGGCGAGCCGCTCGACCATACATTGCTGCACGGCCCTCCCGGACTGGGCAAAACCACGCTTAGCAACATCATTGCCAACGAACTGGGTGTTGGCTTCAAGATTACCAGCGGTCCTGTGCTCGACAAGCCAGGCGACTTGGCTGGCATCCTCACCTCGCTGGAGCCGCGCGACGTACTTTTTATCGACGAGATACATCGCCTGTCGCCAGTGGTGGAGGAGTACCTCTATAGTGCGATGGAGGACTACCGCATCGACATCATGATCGACAAGGGACCTTCGGCACGTTCTATCCAGATTGACCTCAATCCCTTCACGCTGGTGGGAGCCACTACTCGTAGCGGACTGCTCACAGCCCCGCTTCGTGCCCGTTTTGGCATCAACATGCATCTGGAGTACTACGACCCCGAGACGCTGAGTCGTATCATCGAACGCTCGGCTGGCATCCTAGGTGTGCCCATCACGGAAGATGCCTGTCTGGAGATTGCAGGCCGCTCTCGTGGAACGCCCCGTATCGCCAATGCGCTGCTGCGTCGTGTTCGTGACTTTGCTCAGGTGAAGGGTAACGGCGCCATCGACACTAAGATATCCAAGATAGCGCTGACGGCCCTGAATATCGACAAATACGGTCTCGACGAGATTGACAACAAGATACTGCTGACCATCATCGACAAGTTCCGCGGAGGCCCTGTGGGCATCACCACCATAGCTACTGCCGTGGGCGAGGATGCGGGCACCGTGGAAGAGGTCTACGAGCCGTTCCTCATCATGGAGGGCTTCATTAAGCGCACCCCCCGAGGGCGTATGGTCACCGAGTTGGCCTATCGCCACTTTGGTCGCAACCCATATTCTGGCGGCATACAACAACCCGGTCTGTTTGACGAGTGATTCATCGGACAGGCTGGGCCAAAGTCATACTATTAATCCTATATTATAATCACATTACATTATCTTAAATTAAAACAACAACTACTATGCACATTGGACAAAGAATTAAAGAAGTGATGGCCAAGAAGAAAGTATCGGTCATTGCCATTGCAAAGGAAATTGAGTGTGAGCGCACCAATGTCTACAACATTTTCGAGCGTGAGTCTATTAACACCGGCTTGCTGCAGAAATTCAGCATCATCCTGAAACACGACTTCTTTAAGGAGCTTTCGGAAGATACTTTCAAGAAAAAGTAATTTTTTGAAGTTTTTTCCGTACCTTTGCACCCATGAAAGAGAAAACAGGTATCTTCGTGGGGAGTTTTAACCCCTTTACCATTGGCCACGATTCTATCGTGCGCCGAGCACTTCCATTGTTCGACCACCTCGTCATTGGCGTGGTGGGCGATCATGTGTCTAAACCTGGCATCCCCCCTGCTGCAGAAAGGATGAAGGCCATCAAAGACCTGTATCACGACGAGCCTCGCATCGAGGTGAAGCCCTATTACGGCCTGGCCATCGATTTTGCCCGTGAGGAGGGTGCCCGCTTCATAGTAAAGGGCGTGCGCTCGGTGAAGGACTTTGAATATGAGCGCGAACAGGCCGACATGAACCGTCAGCTGACCAACGGCGAGGTGGAGACTATCCTGCTGTATAGCGAGCCGGCATTGTCGTCTGTCTCGTCGAGCATGGTGAGAGAGTTGCAGCACTTTGGTGTGGACGTGGAACCGTTTCTGCCGAAACGATAAAATGCAAAGAAGAAATGATTACCTATAATTGCGAGAATGTCAAGATGCCTGCCATTAAGAAACGCGAGACCACCGCATGGATTCGCGCCGTGGCTGCTACCTATCAAAAGAAGGTAGGCGAGGTGGGCTATCTGTTCTGCGACGACGAGCATATCCTGCAGGTCAACCGCGAGTACTTGGGCCACGACTATTACACCGACATCATCACCTTCGACTATTGCGAGGACGATGTGCTCAACGGTGACCTGGTTATATCACTCGACACCGTCCGCACCAATGCGGAACTCTTTCATAAAACCTACGAAGAAGAGCTGCACCGCGTCATCATCCACGGAATCCTCCACCTTTGCGGCATCAACGACAAAGGGCCTGGGGAGCGCGAAGTGATGGAAGCAGCAGAGAATAAGGCGTTGGAACTCATCAAGTGAAATGAACCCCGAAAGTTAGACAAAAAACTTTCGGGGTTCATTATGTTAGAAA
>NZ_CAMJOS010000059.1 GCF_946407605.1 uncultured Prevotella sp. | reverse complement strand
CCCCGTGACTAATGACAAGGGCTAAATCAGACACGCGAAAAATTATCTGCGGATTTTAGGATTTATTTTTTCTTTCGAGCGCCAGTATCTTCGAGCTTTATCTCAAAGATATGAATAAGCTCGACAATAGAAAACGTAGGACGTCTGTTCTATTTTGGGGAATTATGAATCAGCTTCAAGGTGTAGGGATTGCGCTTGCCAGTCAGTCCAAAGAAGGATTCGTCGTTGCCAAGAACGTTAAAGCGGCGTAGTTGTGCTTGGTCATAAAGACCGTTGCCGTCAGTATCACTAAAGGTAACGAGCGTACTCCATCCCAGTTTCAGGTAACCGGCATTGGCGTAGGTGAATCCAAGTTGTCGGCGTTGCACGCCCTGCAGCTGATTGCCCTGTATGCTGATGCTGTCGCCAGCCGTGAGCAGATAGAAGTTCTGGTCAAGACTGTCACCGCGTTCCTCAAGTGAGTGGTTATGTCCAAAGAAGAAAATGATGTCATGCGTCTCCGCAGCACGACTTAGCGCCTCGAACCAGTATATGCCGCCGGGGTTGTCGCCTCGATGGGCATGCATCGGTACATGACTCATCACCACGATGGGTTCATGATTGCTGAGCGTCGAAACCCACGAAGTAAAACTTGCAGCCGCCGACTCTGCAGAGGCTCCGAAGGGGTCGGTCACGTCAATACCGTTGTAAGCCCTCAGTGGGCGGTGTTCGTCTGACGGTGCTTGAGGTCGTTCTCCATCGCCATGTTCATTCTGGTCTTCTGGTGGCGGTCCGACACTTTCATCAGCATGATCACCCTGCTCCTCATAGAGTGCGACGGCAGCCTGAACCAGTGAGTCGGTGTCATACGCCATCTGGGCGTAACTGATACCATAGACATAATAGCCATTGCAACGGTGAGGGCCGCTGAAGAAGGCCCCGTAATCGTCGGTGCAGTTGCGGTCGTGAGAGCCATAGGTGAAGAGCACGTCGGTCAATTCCGGGCAGAGCGTGCCGAAGATTTCGCCGCGCATGTCATCAAGGCTGAAGTCAGGTTGCCCTATTTTACCAATGTCTGGACCTTTGCCCACATAGTCGCCTCCGAGCAGTACCACGCGCGGGATGACGACATCCATAGTGCTTACGACCTTTTGCAGTGACTGGGCCAAGTGATTTCCCTCGCCTGCTTCATGGCGATCTGTGGCTACAAAGAGTGAGGTACTCATCATCGTTCTACGACTGTCAACTGTGGCATTGTCGTTGTTGGAGCAGGATGTCAGCGAAGCCATACAACTGAAGGCCAACATGGCTACAATAATGTAAAACGTTGTTCTTTTCATGTCTTGCTATATTTTATTATTCATTACATTTCCCTGATTGCTAATGCGCTACGGTTTGACAAGCAAAACGCCCTACATCACACCCTCGACGTAAATCTCATCGGCAAAATTCGGCAATAGTATCGTCAAGACATACAAAAGGGGCCCGCGTTCCCAAACTCTGCTGCAAAGGTACACTATTTCTTTGAAATAGCCGCCACTTTTGCCGGAAAACTTACGATAACGTTTGATGAGCGTCACAGAGCGTCACAGGCGCGGAGTTCTGTGTTTTTTTGTGTATTTTCTTGCAACATTCAAATATAATCATTATCTTTGTCGCGGAAAATTAAAACAATGATAATGAGAAAGTTTTATAATATATGAAAGATGTTTTATTAACTATACTGCTGTGCTTATTTGCCATAGAAGTTCCTGCTGACAGCTGGGATGAAGGGAACTTTAAGCCCTATAACACCGATGTCGTGCTAGAGAAGACAAACCTGCCCATCCTGTTCATCAACACCCGCGACGAAGCCGGCCATACCACCGCCATCCATAAAGACTACCAAGTGGCAGTGCGTATGAAGATCATCAACAATGCTGACGGGGTGAACTACGGCGACACGGTGGCACATCCGAATCAGACCATTGACTATGAAGGTTGGGTAGGCATCAAGTACAGAGGTAGCAGCTCATTTTATGACTCCGACAAGAAACCTTATGGTTTCAGAACCTTGAAAACGGCTGACGTGAACGGAAAGAAAGAGAAAGTGAAACTGCTCGGTTTGCCAGAGGACAACAACTGGGTGTTGCTGGCGCCCTATCATGACCGCAGTCTGATTCGCGATCCGCTGGTGTATCAACTCTCACGCCCCTACTTCGAATTCACGCCTAAGTGCAAATTCTGCGAGATCATCGTCGACGGCATCTACTATGGTGTCTATATCCTCTGCGAGAAAGCAAGCAAGGGCGAGAACCGCATGAACTTTACTGATCCAGGCGACATCGGCGACGAACTGACTGGCGACTATATGGTAGAGATAGACCGTGATAATGAGCCACACTTCGTATTGAAATACAAGATGTACGACCATGACATCTGCGCAAAGTACCACTTCCCTGAGTACGAGGAAATATCAAGTGAACAGATGGCCTATATCAAGCAGCGGTTTGACGAGTTGGAGGATGTGCTCAACAGCGACGGTTTTGCTGACAAGGAGAATGGCTACAGCAAGTATATCGACGTGGAAAACTTCATCAATTACCAGTTGATGACGGAGTTCTGCCAAAACCCTGACGGTTATCGTCTGAGTACCTATATCTATAAACGACGTGACTCTGTGGATCCGCGATTCAAGATAACCCCTTGGGACTACAACATGACCTTCGGCAATAATATCGCAGCAGGAGATTTCCTCTATGAGCAATGGGTATATGAGAAAGGACAGAAAGCGGGGCTGTTAGGCAAGCTGCCTGTGCCTTTCTGGTGGAAACGGCTAACAGAAGACGAAGCCTATTGGAAACGCATGAAGGAGCGATGGGCTGAATTACGAACCAGCACACTGAGCGACCAGCACGTCACTGAAATGATGGACTCTCTGGTCAACGAAGTAACGATTGGAGGTGCCTGTGAGCGCAATTATCAGGCATGGCCCATCTGGGACAAAGAGATTCCCCTGGCTCCCACCACTGCCACAAACTATGATGAGGAAATAGCCCTCATGCGTGAATGGACTAAGAAACAAGTGGCGTGGATTGACGAACAACTGGGTTTCGATCCTACGGGTATCATCTCTATTCAGAATGTGCCATTCGTCAAGCGTAAAGACAATGATGACTGGTATGATCTTCAAGGTCGTAAGTTCGCCCCCAAACCCACCGCCCGAGGCATATACATACACCAAGGCAAAAAGGAATTAATCAAATAGCAGGACAACATGGGGCAAGGCACCTTTGCGCCCAATGTTGTTCATACCATTATTTTTAAGTTCGACAATGTTTGGCTCACAAGGTGTCAGACACTTTGTGTTCGGGGAATAACACGGATCAGAAGGCCAGGCAGGGGAGCACTCGGAAGCTCCAGCTCTTGTTGGACTTCTCGAGGAAGGTACCCTGATTGAAGTCGTAGACCCAGATGCTGTTGCCGTCGGCAGACTTGTCGCTGGTGACGAAGTAGTAGCCCGTCCCCCCGCCATGCATAACGAATCTATTCATGTCGATGAAGCCGCTGGCGGCGAATCTCCCCCTGTCGTCGGGCGTCTCGCCGGGATTGCAGGAGCAGGCGTCGAACATCAGTTTCACCTCGTCTCTTGTGGGCAGTCGCCAGGTGCATCCTGCGGGGGCGGGCTTAGTCTTGGCAAACGTCTCCACGCGCTGGGGGGCATACTGCAGCAGGGTGGTGCTGACGGTTTGCTCGGTGAATACAGCCAGTCCGTGCTGGTAGTCCTTGCCCTTGCCCACGTAGGCTATCATGCCTAGCGGTGTGACTTTGTGGCGCAAGGCTATCTCGTGGGTGGGATATACCTTGCCGTCGCTGGCAATGACGTAGCCCACGTGGTCGGGGGTGACGTCCTTCATGTCTACGATGTCCTTCTTGTAGACCGTATACATGTAGCCGAAGTCCTCGCGGGTGCGCTCCACGGTGTAGCCGTCGGCTGCCAGTTTGCTGAAGTCGTAGTCGTCGCCCTCGCCGAGGAGTCCGTCTTTGGCGCCCATCAGGTATAGGAATCCGTGGCCCTTGAGCTTGATGCTGCCCTTGGTGTCGATGATGCGGATGTCGATGCCGTCGGTTTTCAGCGCGTTACACCCGCTGAGGATGAAGGTGAGTTCCTCGTTGGCATCGAGCCTGATGATGGGGCTCGGTTTTGCACTTCTGCCCGGTTCGGCTATACTGGCAGCCCTGAGGCTGATGGTGCCGCCGTGGGCCAGTTCGAACGTGGCGCGATGGTAGAAACGGGGCATGAGGCCGGTGTACGACAGGTTGGCGGGATTGTCCGTCACCTTGTAGAGTCCGCTGGCGTCGGCCTTTCCCGATGTGCCCTTGAGCAGGTAGCGCTTGGCACTGTCGCTGGCGTCGGCTCCGCCGTGTATCTGGGCAGCCCAGTACTCGGTGACGCCTGTCATGTCGTCGCCCGCCTGCTCGTAGACGAGTCCGGTGGCCTCATCGGTGAGTGTCTCGCCGGTGAGTGTCAGGCTGCGGGACAATTCGCTCTGCTGGCTCATGGTGTAGTCGACGCGGTTGCCCGCGATGGTGTAGGTCATCTGGCCGTCGTCGCCATACCTGTTGGCATCGCCGAAGACCATCGTCTCATCCATCAGGTAGTAGAGCTCGCAGAAGCCGGTGCCGTCGGCATTGAACTGCAGCACGCGGGCTATGCAGTCGTAGGGCAGTTCGTCGTCGGTCACCTCGCCGCTCTTCTCTTCATAGCTGATCCACTGTCCGGTGACGCCTGTCGGCAGAGGCGTTGCGGGGTCATCAGTCGTGCTGCATGCAGTCAGCACTGTCAAGCCGCAAACGAGGATGGCGGTCATCAGCACGCCAACAAGTGTCTGACACTTCGTGGGCATGGAGAACATTTTTCTTTTCATATTTGCTTGTATTATCATGATCATCAATGTGCAAAAATAAGCATTTCTCCGCATCCGTCCAAGAGATTTGCCGATTTTCTGCCGAAAGTGATGGCGTTTTTGGGAAAAAGGCGTAACTTTGCAGCGCGTTTTAAGAACTATATGCGCTGAGAGTTAACAATATATGAAACCAAAAATAACGAAATGATGAAAAGAAAAACATTGATGTGGATGCTGGCCGCCATCCTCTGCTGCGGCCTGACAACGGGGCTGACGGCGTGCAGCACCAACGACGACAACCCTTCTGGCCCGACGACCGAGACGACCGAGGAGCTGTGGATCAGCTACGAAGAGAAAGTGGGCACCGTGACCGACGAGAAGCTGGAGTACGACCAGATAGCGCGGCTGATCCAGCTGAACAGCGACGGCACGGGCTTCGTGGAGCGCTTTTATCTCATGGACGGGATGTTCGTATGGGGCGACCAGGAGCGCTACGGCGAGGAGTGGACGCTGACGTACATGATAGCCCACGGCATGGTTTCGTACACCACCAAGGGCGGCCTGACGGGCACCCTGCTCATCGAGGGCGACACGATGACCGACGAGGAGGGGCGCACCTATGAACAGGCCGACGAGCTGACGGCGCTCATTACCGAGGAGTGGGCATCGGACGTACACGGGGGCAACGACATACAGTGGTCGTCATTTCTGGTGCGCGGCAACGATGTCAAGGAGAACCAAGACTGCGAGTTCATCGTAGAGGGCAACCCCTCGGACGTGCACGTCTACAGTTTCTGCTCCCGCATCTGCCACTACAACAGCTTCAGGCTCCGCCACGGCGGCAACATGGAGCTGCGCTACGCCCGCATCACCACTGAACACGACCAGCTGCCCCCAGAGGCACCCGCAGTCATCGTGGAGGGCGACGAGCCGCTGACGCTCACCCTGACGGGCAGCAACATGATGATGACCAAGGGCGAACACGCTATCGTGGCCAAGGGCGGCGTGAAGCTCAAGGGCAACGGCGAGCTGCAGGTGCAGAACAACAGGAAGGACAAATACGGCATCTCGACGGTAAATACTGACGAGGACGCGGGGCAGCTGGCTGCCGAGGGCTACGAGGTGAGTTTCAAGACTGTCGTGGATGAGTTCTCCAACAGGGAGATGGCCGTCTACAACGTGAAGCCGAAGGAGACGGTGGCCCTGAGCGAGGTCAAGGCCGAGCATGTGGGCTACGTGATCGCTTCCGACGGCAGGGTGTATCCCACCCGTAAGGCAGCCGCCGACAAGGGGGTGGAGCCGCTGGCCATGATTGCCTATGTGAACGCCGGTGGCGGGCACGGAATGGCCGTAGCAATCCAGACTGCCAACATCCCGATCGAGGACTACGCCAAGGCTCATCCGGTGGCGGGCTGCACCTGGCTGCTGCCTTCGAGAGCTGAGGTGCTGAAGATGGTCGACGGCTGTGCCGGCTTCAACGGTGACGAGAAGGCCGTGGATCGCGGCAAGTATCAGGGTGTCAATATGTTCGATGCGCAGATCTACGCCAACGACGGCGACGATGGAAAAGCCCCTCGGAATCTGATGACCAGCGAGACGGGTAAGCAGAAGGGCTCGAGAGTATTCTACCACACAGCCGCCAGCAGGTTCCTGACGCTGAAGAACGTCAGCCCGAGCGTCAGCTACCCGCCCTGCCTGACCTTCTGAGCGGTCGGCAGCGACTGAGGGATACCTATAGAAGAGGGCTGGAATGTTCCAGCCCTCTTGCTTTTGTTATTTCTCCCACTGATCGAACCTGAATCCGCCCAGTTGAAAAGCCGTGGGGACAGGTACCTGAGTCATAGCAGTCATCTCGTTGAGCAGTTTGACTGCTTTCTTGAAAGATGCAGGTTCGCTGCGCTTCAGTTTGGCAAGACCCTCTTGGGCTTCAGGAGAATAAGTAATAGCGTATTTCATCAGAGCGACTCTAACCAGGCATTCATGTCGTCTTTATTCATGAAGGTGATGCCCTTACCCTCAGCGATCTCTTTCTCAGCCTTATCAACACGGGCCAAGAACTCTTCTTTTGTGAGCAGCGTCGAATCTGCTTTTTTCTCAGCAACGAGTTTGCGCAAGTATTTTGTCGCTCGTTTCAGCAGGTTCTCGTCTTCGGCAATGATGCTCATGTTTCGAAGCATCTCTGCATTAAGTTGCATTGTTGTCATACCTAACAAATTATTTATTCTGCCTGCAAAAATAGATATAAATTCTGAAACTACAAAATAAAAACTGAAAAAACAATATATATGAACGAAGCGCAGACACGTTTTAACAAGATAGACCCCAAGCTGAGGGATGATCAGAGGGAGGATGATCAGAGGGACAGGTACCTGTCTCCACGGCTACCCTAAGGTGTAACCCGCACCGCGCGTTCTTTGCTCGTTCTGGCACGTCGCTCTTTGACTTACCGACACAAACGGATAAAAAATCTCGGATATCCTTGGATATTTGGGGAAATAGTCGTATCTTTGCAGCCGTGGCAAGCGGGCCACGGTGGCAGAGGCCGAATGCGAGATGACGCAGAGCGTGCGGCCCGACGAACTGCGGGCGGCGGTGGTGAGCGCCCTGAGGGTACATCGCAACTTCAGGGCACGCCCCGTCATCGTGGACCGGCGATTCTTCGTGGAGGACTCCGAGGCGGAGCAGGTCATGGTGGTAAGTGAAGCCGACGGACTGCCCCGGCACCTTGGCACTAAGGAGACACCGCGCACTTAAAGAAAGTAGAATGACAATATGAACGAAGTTCAGAGAATCGACCTGAACGACTATGTTCAGACGGGCGAGGGCGGGACGGCCCAGG
>NZ_CAMJOS010000058.1 GCF_946407605.1 uncultured Prevotella sp. | reverse complement strand
CCTGAATCGGAAAGGGCTGGATCTCGATGACACTATCGTTGTCGATAAGGCAGACTTGATGCAAAACACATGGTCGCCAATGCTAAAGTTCTTTGAAGGTGTCAAAGCCTTTTCGTATGGAGAACTGCTGGAATTGTCTCTCGGACAGAGTGACAACAATGCCAGCGAACTCCTTTTCAAGTTTTGCGGCAAGCCCAAAGCTGTAGAGAAGTACATGAGAAAACTTGGATTCCGCGATATCCATGTCCGCATGACAGAGGAACAAATGCACAAGAATCCGGCAAAGGCTATCGAAAACAGTTCTACCCCCACAGAAATGGTTCGTCTGTTCGAGTGGTTTCATCATCATAAAGACGACAACCAATATCTGACGTTCATCTGGAAGGCGATGGCTGACTGCTCAACAGGACTGAAACGAATCCCTGCAGCGATATCCGCAGATGCTCGTATCGTACATAAGACAGGTACGGGATTCCCATCTGCTGAAGGATTGCAAGACATGAACGATGCAGGTATCATTCTCATGCCTGATGGAAACCACGTCCTTATCGCCGTCTTCACCACACACTCACCATCTGAGGCAGTGATAGCAAATATTACCAGACAACTGTTAGACACCATAATAAAATAAGATGAAAAGATTGCGACTCGGAGCGGTGCTCCACTTCCTTATAGCCATTGGCCACATCGGCTGCCTGTTCGCTCTGGATGAGGCATTCGAAGCCTATGGCATCCGGGAAATCATGCATCAGATGGTATCAGGACATGTTTGGATGCTGTATGCCCTGACCATAGGTCTTGTCCTCGCTTTCTGTCTGGCAGGACTTTATGCCCTCTCTGCCACTGGTGACATCCGTCGCTTGCCTCTGACACGTATGGTAATCATCACCATCGTTGTGCTCTATAGCCTTCGTGCTCTGGCTGGAGGCATTAGCTGTATCAATGATTTCACCTGGCTACAATGTATCTCATCCCTCATTCCCGCCATTATCGCATGGTGCTACTGGCCGGGAGTAAAAGAAAGAGCAAAGATGTGTTAAATCCGTGTTAAAGTATTCATTTCTCTTGACTCGTCCCTAAGGTCATGCCTTATCTTTGCAGTCGCTTAGCAAATACATCGCGCGATTATGAATTTTAAAAAGAAATTAAAAATCGGAGAGTTCTCACAGTTGATGCAGGTGACAGTAAAGCCCCTGCGTCACTACGAACAGAAAGGACTGCTTGTGCCTGACGAGGTGGACGAGTGGACGGGCAACATCGCACAAGCTACATCGATGGAGCCTGGAACCAAGAAGACCCAGAGAAATGGCTCTCTGTCATTCAGATACCAATCGAATAATCAATCATTGTCTGCCATTCCCGAACTGCGTTCGCCTACCCGTAGCCTTTCACTCTGTTGGGGCAGACATTAAACACATTAAATATGAAGGAAATAACAGTTGATACTAAGATGATAGCTGCCTGCGGACTCTACTGCGGAGCGTGCAAAAAATACCGCATGGGCAAATGCCCTGGATGTCATGAGAATGAGAAGGCTTCATGGTGCAAGATCCGCAAGTGTAGTATGGGAAAAGGCTTCCATACTTGTGCCGAGTGCGAGATGGAAGTCAAGGATTGTCAGCTTCATAATAACATGATAGGAAAGTTCTTCGCTTTCGTTTTCCGTAGCGACCGTCCTGCCTGTATCCGTTACATTCGCGAAAACTGCGAACAGGCCTTTGCTGAGGAAATGACAAAGCGAGGAGAACTGACCATGAAGAAATGACTTTTTAATTTCAATGACAAATGAAAACATTAGTATTAAACACATTAAGTAATGACTATACAGAGCAGATAAAGGCTCTGATTAAAGATAAAGAGATTGAGATCGTCGATACCTCGGGCATGAAGATTGCGCATTGCATGGGCTGTAACCAGTGCTGGCTGAAGACGCCTGGCATCTGTGCCATAAAAGACGATTACGAAGAGATTATAAAAAAACTGGTAGAGACTGAAAACCTGTGGATCCTATCCGATACGCGTTTCGGATTTCTGGATTATAAAGGCAAGCGGCTGATGGATCGTATTATGCCCATGCTGAACATGACAATAGGTTTTCGCGATGGCTGGATGCGTCATGAGCTGCGTTACCATCCACTCAACATCGGACTCCTATACAAAGGCGATGCCGATCAGGCGATAATGGAAGATTGGTGCAAGCGTACGGCAGCAAACATAGGTGGACATTCACTTGGCGCTAAAGCTCTCGGCATTAATGCGAAACAATCCGTTGGTGAAAGGGAAGCAATGCCTGCCATTACTAGCCGAGCAAAGGATGTCTTCATCATCAATGGCAGTCCACGTGTGGCAAAGTTCAGCAATACGGACAAGATTATTCATTCGTTTGTCAAAGGGTTGGAAGAAGCAGGCATCACTTGGAAACTTTACAATCTCTCCAGCCGCAAGGAATGGGAAACAGCACGTGAAGCCTTCCTTACACACGAACGCATCCTCATTGCTTTCCCGCTCTATGTGGAGTGCATGCCCAGTGTGATGCTGGAATTTCTTGAAACGTTGCCATCAGAGCGTAAGCAGCCTGCCCAGTTGTCTTTCCTCCTTCACGGAGGCATGGACGAGGGAAATGAGTTCCGTTTCTGTGAGCGTATCTTGCAAGGGCTGCCCGCACAACTCGGTTGTAGCTTTGGCGGCACGCTGATTCATGGTGGAAGTTTTGGCATCCGAACCAGAGAGGATGCTGTAAAAGCCAAGATTGTTGCTCCTTACGAAAAAATGGGACGGCTGTTTGCGCAGAACGGCAACTTCCTCACCCCAGAAGCAAAGAAGTTCACTGGCCCAGAGCAATATCCCTGGCTGGTGCGTAAGATTGTGAGCCTGCTATTCCTGAAGAAGGTCAACAAGGGCTTTGAAGATTTTGCCAAAAGTTGGGGCTGCACTCGCCCGCTGGATGATAAACCGTATAGTTATAAATGAACGCAGTAATATACATACACGGCAAAGGCGGTAGTGCAGCAGAAAGTGAGCACTACAAGTCGCTGTTTCCTGACTGCGAAGTGATAGGTATGGACTATCACACATTTACCCCTTGGGAAACAGGAAAAGAGATTCGTGAGGCGGTTGCCGACCTGAAGACCAGATACAAGAATATCATCCTTATTGCTAATAGTATCGGTGCTTTCTTCAGTATGAATGCTGGCATCGAGGATATGATTCAGCAGGCCTATTTCATCTCGCCAATCGTTGATATGGTGCAGTTGATTACCAACATGATGACCTGGGCGAATGTCACAGAGCTGGAACTGAAGTCTGCAGGTTTCATTCATACAGAGTTTGGAGAGGATTTGTCGTGGGATTATTTGTGTTACGTCAGAAGTCACCCTGTCAGTTGGTATGTGCCTACACATATCTTATATGGTAGCAGCGACCAACTCACGTCCATCGACACCATCAGCAACTTTGCCAATGAGCATCACGCCTCTCTTACCATTATGGATGGTGGCGAGCACTGGTTCCACACTAAAGAGCAGTTGCAGTTCTTGGATAATTGGATGATAACCAAACAAAAAAAAATAAATAAGTATTAGTTATAAAACATTTTATACAGATGAAAGAAATATTGTACATACTGCTGGATAATTATGCCGAGCACGAGATCGGTTTTATGCCAGGTGCAGTGAGCACCGATGCCACAGGCTTTCGCAAGGAGCCTAAGTATATTAACAAGATGGTAGCCCCAACGATGGAGCCTGTAAAATCGATAGGCGGTATGCGAACCCTGCCCGACTATTCGTTCGAAACCATGCCTGCAGATTATGCTGCCTTGGTACTGATAGGTGGTTTCGGTTGGATGAATCCCGAAGCTGAGCGTGTATTGCCCATTGTTAAGGATGCACTGAGCAAAGGTGTTGTTGTGGGGGCTATCTGTAATGCCGCTTCGTGGATGGCCAAGCAGGGACTGCTGAACAACATCAAACATACAGGAAATGGTATCGACCAACTGAAATTGTGGGGTGGCAACAACTATACCAACGAGGCCGGTTATGTGAACGAGCAGGCCGTAACTGATGGTCGTATCGTTACTGCCAATGGTTCGGGATATCTTGAGTTTACACGCGAGTTGCTGAAACTGCTTGAGAACGATACGCCAGAAATGATAAATGGCTGGTACACGTTTATGAGCGTCGGACTGGTAAAGTTGTACTCGCCACGTCCTCGATTCAAATTCAACACCATTGGCCTTTTTACCAGCAACAATAAGGCTACTGTTGATTTCTATACAAAAGTTTTTGGTTTTACCACCGATTGGGATGGCATTCAACCCAATGTAGAGATGCTGCTGGCCGACATGCGTATCATCCTCTATCCTCGTAGTGATTTCGAACAGATGGTATCTTACAAATTCCAATATCCTGAAGGGTTCAATGGTACAGTAGAATTGGCATTTGACGTGCCCACCTTCGCAGACGTCGATAAAGAATACCAACATGCGCTCACGAATGGTGCCGTCTCCGTTCTTCCTCCCACCACAGAACCTTGGGGCCAGCGTACCTGTTATGTCGCTGATCCTGATGGAAATCTAATAGAAATTGGTTCGTTTTCGAAATAGATGGATTAAGAAATTGATATAATGGCTATAACCGAAGACAGACTCAGACAGACGTTCAGCGAGGGCGGTGCTCAGGAAATCTACCAGGATGTGAAGGCAAATGGTGATTTCCTGGGTTTTGCGCGTCAGTATGCATTCAGTGAGGATTATCTCGTAGCTAGGAGCGCTTTATGGGGACTGACCAAAGCCAGCAAAGAAGACTTGTCCCAGCTGCAGGTGATACAGAACGAGCTTATCGATCAGGCAATGAAGACAAAAAACTCATCCGTCAGGCGACTGTCCTTGAACATCGTTGAACGATTGGATATGTCAGAAGATGACCTGCGGACGGACTTCCTCGATTTCTGCTTCGAGCACATGATAGATGTCGAGGAGTTCCCTGGCATTCAGTCCGTCTGCATGAAACTTGCCTTCTGTATGTGCAAGTTCTATCCAGAACTGATGGATGAACTGAAGCGAACCCTCGAAGCAATGGAGATTGACTATTACAAACCTGCCATCAAATGCCTGCGCAAAAGGATTCTCAGTGGGCGATACAAATAAAATAGATTCTTGAGTACAAAATAGAATATGAACATTCTGATTATGAATGGTAGCCCTCGGAAGAAGGGGCTGATTTCTCAGATGCTCAGCATCATGCAGGAGGAGGCCGAAACGCGAGGCGATACGGTGGAGATGGTCTATACCAACGACCTGACCGTGAAGCCTTGCAAAGGCTGTATTGCGTGTCGCACGAAGGAGAAATGTGTGCTGGCTGAGGATGATTCGCAGCGGGTGTTGAAGATGATGCAGCAGGCTGATGCTATCATCATGGGGGCACCCTGCTATTGGGGCAACATCCCTGGACAGATGAAGCTGATGTTCGACCGTCAGGTGTATGGCATGATGCGTGATACTAATCGTTTTCCAGAACCGCTGATGAAAGGCAAGAAGTGTATCCTTATCAGCACCTGCACCACGCCCTGGCCTTGGAACATTCTGTTCAAACAGTCGCGCGGAGCTATCCGTGCCATGCGTGAGATAGCCCGCTATGCAGGTTTCAAAATCGTGAGCACCATCGAGCGTGGCGGCACAGCCATGCATCCCGCGCTGACCGAGAAAGACAAACAAAAATGCCGTAAGGCTATCAATAAGTTGTAAATAATTAAAATCAAAAATAACAATGATTATTAGATTAGAAGATACAAAAGACTATCGTGAGGTAGAGAACCTGACGCGTGAGGCATTCTGGAACGTCTATCGTCCAGGATGCACAGAGCATTATGTGCTCAATCAGTATAGAACGAATCCCGACTTTATCTCCGAGTTGGACTTTGTGATGGAGGAAAACGATAAAATCATCGGCCATGTGATGTTCTCCAAGGCAGAGATTACGCTTGACGACGGAAAAGTTTTCCCTTCCTGGACCTTCGGCCCCATCAGCATTCACCCCGACTACAAACGCAAGGGCTACGGGTTGAAACTGTTGCAATATGCGATAGAGAAAGCCAAAGAAATGGGAATCGGTCTTCTGCAAATGGAAGGAAATATCGAGTTTTACAAGCACGCAGGCTTCGACCTCGCCAGCAAAATGAACATTCACTATCATGCAGAGCCTCGCGATGCTGAAGTGCCTTACTTCCTTGCTCAAGAACTAATACCTGGCTATTGGGGCAATCGTGAGGGAACCTACTGCCCACCCAAGGGATATTTCGTAGCTGACGAAAATCCAGAGGCTTTCGAGGCTTACGAGGCCAACTTTCCCCAGAAGGAGAAAGCATTCCAGGAGGGCCAACTCCCTCAGTTCTGTCAGAGCTGTGGCATGCCATTAATGCGTATCAAGGATTGCGGTACAAACGAAGACGGCAGTACCAATTTTGATTATTGCCAGTATTGCTACAAGGATGGTAAGTTTGTGCAGGACTGCAACATGGACGAGATGATTGAGCATTGCACCCAGTTTATTGATGAGGTAAACAAGAACATGCCCAAGCCCATGACCAAAGAAGAGTATAAGCAGATGATGCAAGGTTTCTTCCCGATGCTAAAGCGATGGAGAAAATGATGGAAACGAATAGAATTATATTGCGCCCTTGGCGCGACAGTGACGCGGAGACACTGTATAAATGGGCTTCAGATCCGGATGTGGGGCCTCGTGCAGGCTGGCCACCACATCAGAGTGTGGAGGAGAGTTTGGAAACTATTCGCACTGTATTTAATGATATAACCAATACTTGGGCTATTGAGTTGAAAGAAACAGGCGAGCCGATTGGTGCTATAGGTTACGGGCCATCTTGCGAGTGCGACCTGCCGGCCCGTGATGGTGAACCGCTCGTCGGCTATTGGGTGGCTAAACCCTATTGGAACAAAGGTATCTGTACGGAGGCTCTGCGCCTGATGCTAGACCATATCCGACAAACGACGGACATCAAATCACTCATCAGTGGTCACTTCGTGGATAATCCAGCCTCAGGCCGTGTGATGGAGAAGTGCGGTTTCGTTCCCACAGGTGAAACCTGCATTGATGCGAACCAGTATCAGGGCGCGAATCGGCCTATCAGAGTTTTGAGATTGGAACTGTTCAAGTGTTAAATCCGTGTTAAAGTATTCATTTCTCTTGACTCGTCCCTAAGGTCATGCCTTATCTTTGCAGTCGCTTAGCAAATACATCGCGCGATTATGAATTTTAAAAAGAAATTAAAAATCGGAGAGTTCTCACAGTTGATGCAGGTAACAGTTAAAACCCTGCGTCATTATGAGCAGAAGGGACTACTTGTGCCTGACGAGGTGGACGAGTGGACGGGCTATCGCTATTACAGCATCGACCAGATGCAACGGCTTAAGACCATACGCGACCTACAACGTCTAGGTTTCTCGCTGGATGAGATTAAGGACCTGTGCGATTCATATTCTCACACTCCAACCATCCGCCAGCTTACTGAGAAGATAAAGGAAACAGAGGCTGAGCTAAAACTGCTGATTGCCCGTCGTAACCAACTGCTCGACTGGAGGAACGCTCGCAAAGAAATGAAGACAATGGAAAAGATTAGTATTCAATCTCTGCCCGAAATCATCGTGGCAAGTCATCGTGAAGTAATTCCTAACTACGCCGCTATCGGCCCTATGTGTGTCGAGAAGATTGGTCCTGAAATGCAACGTTTAGGATGCAAGTGTCCGCCACCAGGTTACTGCTTCACCATTGAGCACAACAAGGAGTACACCCCCACTGACATCGACATTGAGTATTGCGAACAGGTGGAGGAGATGGGCCAGGACAGCGCCATCATCAAGTTCAAGCGCTTGCCAGCCGTACCCAAGGCCCTCTGCATGAAGCACGTTGGTCCTTACGAACGCTTCTATGAGTCGTTCACCGAAGCCTTCCGCTATATCGAGGAGCAGGGCTATAAGGCGGTTGGGCAACATCGCACAAGCTACATCGATGGAGCCTGGAACCAAGAAGACCCAGAGAAATGGCTATCGGTGATTCAGATTCCGATAGAGTAGAAATCATTTTTGCCGCCTCATTTCTATGGGGCGGCAATTCAGATGAGTTATGGCTTAGGTTATGCTAACCCCCATTCGTCACAAATTGATGCTGTTTATCCTAGAAATTTGGAGTATTCCGCAACAATTCGTAACTTTGCAGTCAAAAACATATATATAATGAAACAGGAAATCAATCCCAAAGAGACAAATCGGGCCATCGCTTTCGAGCTGTGGATGAAATCGCCTATGCCGATGGTGACGCTCACGAGTCAATATAACTATGAATCATTGCCACCGATATGAAGAATATTCTGAAGGTTGAAACTCCTAACGACTACGCTCGTTTTGTGGATGCACCCGTATTGCACCCATTGATCAGTATTATCCATTATGACGAGTTGGCGCCCTTCCGTCATAGCCTGAACAACTATGGCG
>NZ_CAMJOS010000057.1 GCF_946407605.1 uncultured Prevotella sp. | reverse complement strand
AGCAGGTCATCGTCAGCGACATGACGAAGTACAAAGGAAAAGAAAAACTGAAGGTAGAATAGAAAAAAACGGATCTTCTTTTCGACTTTTTCCAGTTTTAGTTGTATACTATAATAGAAGGCCCTACAAAAGATGATACAGATAGAGGACGAAATACTCACACGATGCCAGGGCGGCGACAAGGCCGCTTTCCGATGGGTGGTACAGACCTATCAGCGCATGTTGTTCTCGCTTGCGCTGAAGATGCTGGCCAACGAGGAAGAGGCGAAAGACGTGGTGCAGGATACGTTTGTCCGAGCTTGGCTGGCTATCAGAAGCTACAATCCCCAGCAGCCCTTTACCTCGTGGCTCTACACAATAGCCTCACGTCTATGCCTCAATCGCATGAAGGCTGAAAAAGTGTCCGCCATGCAGCCGGAAGACCTGACAGCGCTACACCGCTTTGCTTCGGGCGACGACACACAGCGCAAGTTGGAAAACGACGAATGGATAGCCATCGTAAGGACACTGGCCGAAGGACTGAGCGAGAAGCAACGGCTGGTATTCACCCTCTGCCAACTGGAAGGTCTCTCATCTGAAGAAGCAGAACAAATAACCGGCATGGATGCCCGGCAGATAAAGAGCAATCTCTATGTAGCCCGACAGACAATACGTAAACGACTAAAGAATTTAGGATATGATGAAGATTGATGAAATATTGAGCCGATTGCAGGAACAGCAGCCCGACGTCTGCAACCCTGACGAACTGACCGACCGCATCATGGACAGTCTGCCAGACTTACCCACTGAGCAGCCTAAGCCTGCACGACGTATCAGGCTCTACATCGCATCGGCAATAGCCGCAGCTGCCAGTGTCCTGTTGTTGCTGACGCTTCACCGTAATAATAATGTAGATCCACAACAAGTGCAATCACTGGTGACGCAGCAGATAGAGCAAAAGGACAGTTCGTTAAAAGCTGAAATAAAGGAACCGAAGCTAATGATTGCCCAGGAGAAGGCTGTCACGGATAAAGCCAGAGCAGCCAATCAGCGTCGCACAGCAACAGTCATTGCTCATAAGGTTTCTGCAACCATTCCAGCAACTGACAGTCTTGACTACTATATCGACAAGATAGAACGCGAACTGGCCCAAGTGGATGAGAGCCTTTACATAGAGCGGATGAACAAGGTTATACGTGCTGACGAGCGACTGCAGCGCATCGTCAACAGCTATATCCTGCACACCCTCGACAAAGAGGGCCGACCCCAGACGGCAGACAACATGTATAACGTAAAAACAGAAGAAGATGAAGAATAGACTTTTTACTGCCCTCGTGGCATTGCTGATTGCTATTGCATGCAGCGCACAGACGTCCCGCTCCAGCAACATCAGGGAAAAGCTGAATGCTTTCGTGGAATCGAAAGAGTATGGCGTTCACCGGCTCAATATTCCACAGGACGGACTCAATGTTTATCAGTTTGCCCAGCAGTTTGCCATCGGTGAGGAGTTGGACAGTAAATACTACGGTCCGTTGTTCACGCCCCGGATGTTGGATTTGGAGAAGGCTTTCAGGTCGGAGGCCGTGAATGCCAAGACCATCTATATCCATGATGCCAGCGACGGCGACTCACCTCTGCCAGGCGTTAAGTTCCAGTTGATGACAGACGCCCAACATCCGATGATACATGCTGTGACATTCGACCTCAACAAGAATATCCGCCTGATTTCCTTTGAAGAGGCAGACGGCAGGATATATGTTCTACTGCTGATGTGGGACCAGACCGTTGATCCAGACAAGAAAATCGGCGATACATTCCTGATGGACGGAATGATATACGAAATCAGCGGATGGAAAATGGACGACAGACCTTATATCGCCCACTATAAACGGCCCAGCGCGTCAGGCACCTTTGTTGCGGGGTTGCAGTATAACGCCCAAGCTAATGCCATGTCTGTCGAAGAGTTCATGGCCAAGGTGAAGCGCACCTGTGAGATATTCCAGCGCGAGACCCCGCAAGGCAGGACGGCAGCCGGAGTGGTGCTCAACAAGACGTGCAATGCATTCAGCGGAAAACTGACAAAAGAGCAGTATTTCGATGCGTTGAGCAATATCCAGCCGTTAGTTGATAGCGAAAAGAATGAAAACCTGAAGAGCATCCTGGGCTATTCCTGCTATATGATTTACAAGAAGAGCGAATTATACGAGGGTGACAGAGACACTGATGTAACGCGTGCGCCGACAGCCGCTTCAGAGATCACCACCACGCAGGTATCGAAGACCATTGTCTATAACAGTATGCTGATGAATGAAATGGTGGGAAAGGAGATGGTGGATTGTCAGATTAGTGGCACTGCCCCCTTGAAAGGCCAAAAAGTGGAAGTGAGACGCTGTATTACCTCTGAACTATTGGGGACGTGCCCTATCACCAACGGCAAATTCTCCTTTAACTGCAAACTGCCGAAGAACGAGGTGTGCCGGATATATCTCGATAACAGAGAAGCCGTTTACTTCTATACCGACGGTAAGCCTATCATTGCAGACATGGAGCACCTGACAGTAAAAGGGGGCAAGACCAGCCAAAAGGTTAACGATTTCCTGCAGACAGTAGAGCGCGAACGCCTGGCCGAGCTCCATGAGACCGACATTCAGAAAAAAGCGGAAATCAACCGCCAGCGCGGCGAGCGGCTTCTCAAGGCTGTCCGTGAAAACCGTGACAATATCATCTCAGCATGTGCACTCAGCCTTGTCTATACCGAAATGAGCTACGAGGAACTGAAGCCTTACCTTAGTGACGACTATGCTTTCTCGCATCACATCCTGTTGGCACCGATGCGCGAATACGTGGAAGGGCTGGAGAAGCGCCGTCCCGGCACTCCTTACACCAACCTCGAATTGGTGGACACGAAGGGCCGCCCACATCAGCTAAGCGAATATATCGGCAAGGGATATGTCGTGCTGCATTTCTGGCATGGCCTTGGCGGTTATGGATCTGAAATCCATCCGTCCATGAAGACGCTTTACGAGGCTTACCATTCCCGTGGTGTGGAGTTCGTCACCTTGGCTTTCAGTTTCGGTGTGCAAGGATGGCGGGAGGAAGTAAAGCAGCGCGGGCTGACATGGCCGCAGTTGATGCCCAATCCAGACACCAACCCCCGAGACGCACTTGCCGCATACGGAATACGTTCCTATCCCGAACTGATCGTCATTGATGCTAAGGGAACTATCGTGGCCTGCCCTCGTAATTTGGAAGAGCTCGAATCGGTTTTAAAAGAGTTGAGATAATCGCGAATTATATTGAAACTAATGACAGATTTTGATTCAACCCGAGAATCGGCATGGGCCGCAGTGATGCGTCCTGTGCCGTTTGCGAGATTATGAAAGTTTAACATCCCGCAGCGTCATATTTCCGCAATTACAGCGTATATATAATAAAATGAACAATCAAAATAAAAAAATAGACAATGAGATTTATTACAACAACACTTTTGAGTTTATTAGTCTCGCTACAGGTGATGGCGGGAAAAGTGATTAAGAATCCGGTCATTGAATACTCCGCTTCGTGGATGGAGATTACCGAGATTGAACTGACGAAAGAGGCCACAATCGTAAGAGGTGTTCTCAGGCAGGGCTCGTCAATCCTCAACAATACCGTGCTTGCAGACCGCAACACAGGCAAGGAGTTTAAGTTCTTGCGTGTGGAAGGCGTAAAGGCTCAAGAGCGGGCTACTGCCGACGGCACACCATGTACCATATACTTCGAACCGCTGGATGCAAGCGTGAAGGAGTTTAATTATATAGAGGTGGGCAATAATCCATTGGGAAACTACTATGGCATCAGGTTGCAGCCAAAGGCAAAGGCCTCTAAAAAGTCAAAGGTGTTCGACCCTGAATCACTTGATTTCGACTACTATATGAGTCGTCCTTTCACCCCCGACACCGCATGGCACTTCAGCAACAAACCTTACAAGAATGGGTTTCCATCTGGAAAGGCACTGGTTAAGATTTACGTGACAAAGACACCAAGGGAACTTGCAAGTATGCTTCCCGATGTTTCGGCAAGGGTGTCTGATCAGATTACGCGCCACGAGGAGAATGCAGTTGCTTCGATGGATGAAAACAACTGCTACACGCTCGAACTCGACATTCCTCATCAGCAGTTTGTTTATACAAATCCTTTCGGTGATATCTACGTCGCTCCTGGTGACACACTCGAGATGTTCACCACCATGGAAGGGGCTCCTGATGGCAGAGGGCCTCGTTTCAAGACCTTCCGCAGCAACAGCGAATCAGCCATGATAAACACCCTTCTGCCTAAATACTTGGAGAAATATGGCAGGAAGGAATACAACTACAAAGAGGCTGAAGCCATGATAGCGAAGGGTAAGGATGTCACCCAGCCCATGCTTGAGCGTTGGGCTCGTCAGGCCAACGAGATAATTGCCGACGAGGCCTTCCGTCAGGCTCTCATCAACTCTCCGTTGAGCACCATGGGTAAGGATCTCGTTATGATATCGGCTGTGGCCAACAAATGCATTGAGATAGAAGATGTGGCGGATAGCTATGACTACAAGAAGACCATCAACACACAACTTGAAGATGGCAGCTGGAAGAGTGAGCCGAATTCCAATTACGTTCCGCTTGACCTGAAGGCTGTCTATGGTACACTTTTGAAGAATAAGGAACTCATCTACAACAACCCTCTTGCCGTGAGCGAAAGCAGCCAGTGGGTATTCGTGAATCGTACGCTCTTCGGTCCGTTGCTTGGGCAATGGGAGACCATAACCAACGAGCAAGGTATTATTGTAGGTCAGCGACGCCGCGATGATTATGGTATGGTGGGTACCTTCATGAACGACCTCCGTCTCTCACAGGATATTGTTAACCATATGGATAATAACCTAAAGGAAGACAAGTTAGGTCGGCTTGATGAACATGGACACCGTGATGGAATACTTGATTACATGGCAAACACAGTCGGTGAGACCTTGGCTGGCATACAGAACGTGCAGGTGGCACAAGCCATCGTAAATGAGTACCGTAACTTCGTAAAGGCTACCGAAACAGGTGGAGACGAAAAAGGTAACAACTGGACAGAAGAGCAGAATGCGCTGTGGAACAAGATTGTATCGCCCTACAAGGGCAACACCCTCTTCCTCGATTTCTGGGCGATGAGTTGCGGCCCATGTCGTGCGGGTATGATGAGTCAGAAGAAACTCGTGGAGGATATGAAGGACGAGGCCGTCAAGTTCCTCTACATCACCACCGAAGACCAGAAAACATCTGGCGAAAAATGGATGGCTGACAACAATATCAAGGGCGAGCACATCTATATCACCAACAACGAATGGAAGCAGTTCGAGACCATGCTGAACTTCACTGCCATTCCTCGTGGTGCCTTGGTCAGTAAGGATGGCAAACTCATCGAGCACGACTTCCACGTCGGCCAGTTCAAAAGCACCGAACTAAAGAAACTCGCAGAAAGATTCTGACAAATATGAATAAGAACATCATCCTCACCCTCCTCGCCCTCGTTGCAATGGCGGGGCATGGACAAGAATTGAAAATCGACGGCCAAAGGGAAAGTCAAATCAAAAAAGTAGCAGCCACGCCCGAAGACTTCATGGAGCACATGGCCTTGTGTGGCTACGAAGTTTACACCTATGACATTTCCTCTCTGCGCGACTCCGTGTCGGGCTTCACCATCGTCATCCGCGAGTATAACCAGCAGGGGATGATTGACGAGAAGAAACTGTACGGCTTCAGGACAAAGACCATGATTTCCGATTTCAACGAGAAAGACCAACAGGAAATCTATGCGGAGAACGATGCCGACGACATTAAGCGTGGCATCTATCGCCTGGCCAAGACCCTCGCTGTTGGTTTCTCTCCCGTTCAGTCGGACTCCATCGAGACCATCACCCTGCGTTCTTCTCGCAATGATGCCTCGCCATGGAAACTGACGCTGAAGCCTATTCCCGGAGCACCCCAAACCATTTACCGCTATCAGAAAGCGCCATACCAGCCCACTTCGTTCTCCCTTGACACCTTCATTCCCCTTGTCTTCTACGGCTCTTTCTGGTGGGATGAGCAAGCAAAAGGATGGCGTTTCTGTGGAGAGACCGAACTGACTGAGGAGAAAGCCAAGACCAGCGACTACTTCAAATTCTGCCCACACTATTATATCATTGGCGCAGTATTCCATAAATAAAACGAAATGAATATGAACAAGAAAACCATCATCACCATTCTGCTCGCCCTCGCCGCTCTTACATCAAAGGCGCAAGTGAAAAGTCATGTCATCGGTTCTGTAGCAGAGGGAACCACACCTGTGGAACTAGTCATCTATCGGGACGGGGAAGACCCGAAAGACAGCAAGCTACGACCAGTGGTGAAGGATAGACACTTCGAGTGTGATGTGGAGGATGCGCAGATAGAGCGCTGGCACATCGTGGACTTCGGCGAGGTGATGGAGAAGGGCATGACCCTCCGCACAGGAGAATTCTTCGTGGAGGACGGCGCGACCGTGACCATCCAGCTCGACGGCGACAAATTCGACATCCAATCCACAGGCAAGGAGTATCAGGCGTGGCACGCTATGGAGCAAGCTGCCGAAGAGAAGTTCATGTCTGCCTATGAGAAACTGGACGAGAACGACAAGCAGAAGATGGCGAAACTGGAGAACGAATACCACCAATGGACGCTTGACTACTACAAAGCCCACCCGATGCTCGGTTTCCTGTTCGAACTCGACGGGCGGCTCAAGGGCTTTCATTTCAATGACACGGGCCTTGCCGCTATGCTCGACATCTACCACCGCCAATACACCACGCTCTATCCTGACCACCCCGTGCATCAGCGTATCGCCGAGCAAGAGGCTGTGGGTTATCAGATTTGCGGACGAAAGTACAACGACTACGATGTGCGCACAATAGACGGGCAGCAAGTCCGCGCCTCTGAATACTACAAGGATAAGTTGACGCTCGTCATTTGCTGGGCCTCGTGGTGCTCGCCCTGCATCCGCGACGCCTGCGACATCATCCCCATCTATAATGAATACCGCAATCGTGGCCTGAATGTGTTCAGCCTTGCCCACGAATTCAAGTCCACCAACGCGATGCGCAAGGCCATCGAGCGTCACACCTTCCCCTGGCCATGCCTCGTTGACCTTGACGACGAGTTCGGCGTATTCCGTAAGCACGGCACTCAAAATAGTGCCCTATTCCTCATCGACCGCGACGGCACCATCATTGCCGTGCCTAACAGCGTAGAAGAACTGAAAGCGAAACTTGAAGAGATTTTCCCCGACAACAAATAAATCGAACTAATATGAACAAGAAAATCATCATCACCATCCTGCTCGCCCTCGTCGCAACGACGGGGCAGGCGCAAGTAAAATGCCACGTCGAAGGTACATTGGAGACCGACGCATGGGGCGACGAAGTCATCATCTGCGAGGCAGGGACTGACCTGCGTGTGGTGGACAAGCCGCGCTTTCATGTAAAAGCCAAGGACGGGCATTTCTCCTACGACATCGAGACCGACTTCCCACGGCTCTATGTGGTATTCTTTCTGAAGCAACAAGAGACGGGCAGCTGGTATCAGGGCAAGTTCTTGGCCGAGAACTGCAACGTGAACGTCACGATGTATAAAGACAAACGCATACATATCGTCAGCAACGGCGAGGAAGGACGCAAGCACGCGGTGAAGGACAGCATTGAGGACTTGCGCTTCTGGAACCCCGTCGAGGTGATTGACAATCAGATAGACGACGAGAGCCATAGGGCGGAGTTCTACAAAGCAGACTTCATCTCTACTATTACCAAGGCACGGTCTTTGAATGTGGATAGTCTGCCACAGACGTATGTCGATTCTATCCGTCAAGTGGTCGATTACTACATGCAGAACAAACGTGCAAGATATACCGACGCTGGCTGGCAGTTGATGCAGCGTCGTGACAGCATCACCGCCGACTTGGTGCCCTTCCGCTTCGCCTACGATGCAGAGCACCCCATGCTTTGGACGCTTTACGATGTACTTGATGCCATCCAAGCCCTCAAGCATGCAGACGTCTATGTGAACTTCGACAAGTCGCAGTTTGAGCCATACCTGACGCTCTATCACGACAAACTCATCAATTACTACCCCGGCCACCCCATTCACGACCAGATTGCCACAGCTGAGACGGCCTACCGCCTACAGCCTGGAAAGCTCTACATCGACTACACCGTGCGTAATATAGACGACCAGCTCGTGCCTATCTCCACGCTCACGAAAGGCAAAGTCGCCCTTATCGATCTCTGGGCATCGTGGTGCGGTCCCTGCCGTAGCCACAGCATTGCCATGATTCCCGTCTATGAGAAATATAAGGACAAGGGCTTCACCGTTGTTGCCATCGCCCGTGAACGTAATCGCCAAGCGATGGAAAATGCAGCGAAGAAGGACGGCTATCCTTGGCAGAGTCTGTTAGAACTGAACGACGAGAACGGTGTGTGGCGCAAGAACGGAGCAGGCAATGCTGGAGGTGCCATGTACCTCATTGATCGCGACGGCACCATCCTCTCCACCTCCACAGATGCCGAGGAACTGGAGCCGATTATCAAGAAAGCATTAAACATCGATTGAGACATAAAAATCATCGGAAAAGAAATTTGTGGGGAATAGATGGTTCTTGAGAGATAATTCTGTGGGGATTAGCATATTTTATTGAAATATATTTGTGGGGAATGTATTTTGGGGCACAATTAGTTGAAAGAGATTAAAGGAATATA
>NZ_CAMJOS010000056.1 GCF_946407605.1 uncultured Prevotella sp. | reverse complement strand
AGCCGAGTGCAAAGATACAAAATTTTAAGGCCAAATGCAAGCTTTTTACAGAAAAAATTGCATTTAGCCTCAAAAAGTGATAGATGCCAAAAAAGTATCACTCATATTATCTTATTGATTATAATGTAGTTACATCAAAAAGTGATACTTTTGAATATTTTGTGTCAATAATAGTTGAATTGTCAAAATATGAGTATGGGAATAAGATTCCGAGTATTTAATAATATGTAAAAATGTGCTATGATGTGATTGTTCTCAATTTTAATTTGTATCTTTGCAGACAAGTACTGGCAAACCGTCGTAAACGACGCATGCGGCAAAGCATCCATCTCTGAGTGCAGAGTGCCGGTATGATTTTCGTTGGTAAATAATAGCATCAGCTATTTATTCAGAGACTCGTGAAACGTAGGAAATTTCATGATTGTGTTAGCTTGAATAAGTCAGTTGATGTCCGTGCGATAGCGCGGGCATGACTTGTATCTTAGCTACACGGGTAATCCTACGACCTCACGAGACGGGAGAAGAGCCATTGTTCGCGCTTCTTTTGTGTCCTGAGGTCTTTTGGTATTTACCTGTAAGCAACCTGAAGATATAGTCTGATTGCTCCTAAAACTATCGTATGGGAACAAATGGAACTACCCAGGCAGTTCGATAACATCACCTCTCATGTCATTGATGACTTGAAGGTGACGCTGCGCCAAGGCTCTAAGGTGTCGATGGCAGCAGCCAGTTTCTCCATCTATGCTTTCGAGGCTTTGCAAAAAGAGTTGGAGAAGGTGGACGAACTGCGCTTTATCTTCACCTCGCCAACGTTTAATAAGGAGCAAGCAAAGAAACAGAAACGGGAGTTCTATATCCCCAAACTAAATCGCGAGCGCACGCTCTATGGTTCCGACTTCGAAATCAAACTGCGCAATAACCTTACTCAGCGGGCTATCGCCAAAGAGTGTGCCGACTGGATTCGCCAGAAGGTACGCTTTAAGACCAACGTTTCGCAGCAGAATATGCCTGGTTTCCTGAATGTAAAAAACGAGGAAGACCTCTATACATACATGCCTTTCAACGAGTTCACTACCACTGAGTTAGGTTGTGAACGAGGCAATAATATCTTCCAGTTAGTTCAGAGAATGCCATCACCCATGTCAGACTCATACCTGAAATACTTTAATGAATTTTGGGAAGACCATGAGAATTTTACAGACGTGACTGATGCTATCATAGAAAATATCGAAAATGTCTATCGTGAGAACTCGCCAGACTTCATCTATTTCGTTACCCTCTATAACATCTTCAATGAGTTCTTGGAGGATATCAGCGAGGATGTGCTGCCCAACGAGGCGACTGGCTTCAAGAGTTCGCAGATTTGGAACAAACTCTATAACTTCCAGCGCGATGCAGCTTTGGCCATCATCAACAAGTTGGAGACCTATAATGGCTGTATCTTGGCCGATAGTGTAGGTTTGGGAAAGACCTTTACGGCCATCTCTGTCATCAAGTATTACGAGAACCGCAATAAGAGTGTGCTGGTGCTCTGTCCCAAAAAGCTCTATGAGAACTGGAACACCTATAAGGGCAACTATAAGAACAACCCATTGGAAAAAGACCGTCTGCGCTATGATGTGCTGTTCCATACAGACCTGAGCCGCGAACGGGGTATGTCGAATGGAGTTGACCTGTCTCGTCTGAACTGGGGCAATTACGACCTCATCGTGATAGACGAGAGCCATAACTTCCGCAATGGCGGTAAGGTGACGACTGATGAGGACGACGAGAACCCGCGCGAAAACCGCTATCTGCGCCTGATGAACCAGGTGATCCGTGCTGGTGTGCGGACGAAAGTGCTGATGCTTTCAGCCACCCCTGTGAACAACCGTTTCAACGACCTGAAGAACCAGTTGCAGTTGGCCTACGAGGGTAATCAGAATCTCATTAACGACAAGCTGAATACAGACCGTCCTATTGAGGACATCTTCCGTTCTGCCCAGATGCAGTATAATGCCTGGTCAAAGATTGAAGACCCCAAGGAGCGTACAACTGAAAAACTGCTTGATATGCTCTCGTTCGACTTCTTCCAAGTGCTCGATGCTGTGACTATTGCCCGTAGTCGTAAGCATATTGAGAAGTATTACGACACCACAGAGATAGGCAAGTTCCCAACCCGTCTGCGTCCCATTTCCAAGCGTCCCAAACTGACAGACCTTGATGATGCCATCACTTACAAGGAGATTGCCAACCAACTCGACGACTTGAACCTTGGTGTCTATGCCCCTTCAGACTATATCCTGCCCTCGAAGCGTGCCAAATATGAAATCGATATCGACGAGCGAGGGGTACACTTAGGTATGTCTGGTCGTGAGAAAGGACTGAAGAAACTGATGGCCATCAACCTGCTGAAGCGCTTGGAATCGAGTGTCAACAGCTTCCGCCTGACACTAAGTCGGATGAAGGAAATGATTGACGAGACTATTGAGGCGATTGACACCTTTGTCACCACCCGTCAGGATGTACGCTTGGAAGTGCAACAACTGGAGAATATGCTCGATGAAGACAGCGAGGAAGATGTGCTGATTGGTGGCAAGAAAACCAAGGTGGCATTAGCCGATATGGATTGCCGCTCATGGAAGCGCGACCTGCTGAAAGATCAGGAGATATTGGGCTTGCTGCTCGTAATGATCAAGGATATCAACCCTGAGCACGATAGTAAACTACAGATGCTCATCGAGAACCTGCGCGAGAAGTTTACACATCCTATTAATGGTGACAACAAGAAAGTGATTGTCTTCACGGCCTTCTCAGATACCGCACAATATCTGTACGATAACTTAGCCGCCATGATACTGGCGAAGACGGGGCTGCATGTTGGTTTGGTGACAGGCAATGGCATCCGTTCTACCGTTAAAGGTCTGCCTGCTGATTTCAATAGTGTGTTGACGCTCTTTTCACCTATCTCGAAGGAGAAAGATAAGCTGTTCCCAAAGCAACCCGAAGTCATCGATGTGCTGATAGCCACAGACTGTATCTCTGAGGGTCAGAACTTGCAGGACTGCGACTACCTTATTAATTACGATATCCATTGGAATCCTGTACGCATCATCCAGCGTTTCGGACGTGTGGATCGTATCGGCTCGAAAAACGATGTCATCCAGTTGGTCAATTACTGGCCAGACATCGAGCTCGACGACTATCTTTACCTGAAGGGTAGAGTAGAGGCGCGTATGGCTGGAATGGATATCACTGCTGGTGGTGGAGGCAATGTGTTGCTCTCGAATGAAGAACAGACTGATCTTGAATATCGTAAGAGTCAGTTGATGCGCTTACAGGAAGAAGTGGTTGATCTCGAAGATATGGACACAGGCATCAATATCATGGACTTGGGATTGAACGAGTTCCGTCTCGACCTGTTGGCTTATCTGCCTGAGCATCCTGATATTGAGCATACGCCCTTTGGCATGAGCGCCGTTGTGCCTGCGTCAGCCACAGCCAAGCCAGGTGTGATTTTCATCTTAAAGAACAGAAACAATGCTGTGAATATCGGCCATCAGAATCTGCTGCATCCGTTCTATATGGTGTATCTCTCTGACGAGGGTGAAACCATCATCAATCACTTGGCTCCCAAGCGACTGCTGGACATCATGCGCTTAGCCTGCAAGGGAAAGCATGAACCGATGATGGAACTCTGCCATCAGTTTAATCAGGAAACGGACAATGGCAGACGAATGACACACTATAGCGACCTGCTGCAAAAGGCTGTCGCCACCATCGTGGCGCAGAAGGAAGAGAGCGATCTTGAAAGCCTCTTCTCCTTTGGCGAGACCACAGCCCTGCAAGGTGACATCAAGGGACTGGATGATTTCGAGCTGATTTGTTTTTTAGTGATACGTTAGCCTATGAAGAATCTGCTGTCATATCCACAAAGCACCATTGTCGATAAGGTGGTACCCAAGACGATGTTCTACAAGTTCATGGAAGTGAACCAACGAATGAAGGTGCGCTTTGTGAATGATGTGGCGCAGATCAGCTGGCTCTATAAACTCTCTGCCAATACTATCAACGTCACTGCGAGTGAAGAGCTCATAGAAATCGATGTGTTTGTGGTGACGCTAAAGGCGCAGGATTGCCCCACGGATGTCTTTACTTTTATCGACACCAACATGCCCCATCATATTGTCTTCATTCTGAAATACGAAGATCAGTATATGCTTCTGATTAACTATAAGGAATGGAAGGACAATACCCACACGCAATTCAAAATCACCAAGTCGTTTGCGACTACGTGGATGAATCTAAACCAACTGTCATTAGCAATTCAGGGCCAGTCGCTGCCTCGTATCTATGACAATTACGTGGCCCAGGTCTCAGGCATTGGTGAGCATAAGGCTGGCGCACTCGCAGAGATTGTGGAACTGAAAAAGCGGATTGCTGCGATGGAATCAGAACTGCAATCCTTAGAAAAGCGTATGCGTAAGGAACCGCAATACGATGTGCAGGTGAAGATGAACAAGCTGGTGAAGGCTAAACGCCAGGAGTTGGCTGGGCTAAAACAAAAAATGGAGGAACTGAGCGTATGAACCACCCTTTATTCCTCCATAATGTATTCTCATTTTCGCATCAACTTGATGTACCATTCATCAGTTGGAAGTGCGCGATAATAATACTTTCCATCGCCACCCAGGTCCCATGGTTCTACTATCTCCCATTGACGATAGGGAAGTTTTCCAAATTGGTTTGTATGAATCATTGTCCTTACTCGACGACGAAACATACGATGACACATCTTTTTACCCTCTTTTTGCGATTTGCAACAACACCATGTGCTAACAGGTGTCTTTTTTCTACTTTTACCCATAATGTCTGTAATGTTATGAGAGGTCACAGACTCTTGCTGCGCCACCCGGTTAAACACTACAAGGCACCAGGATTGAAAAATTCTACAATCATAAAATATTTATTTAAGACTACGAATAATTTGGTTTATATATTCCTCAGAAACATTCTTTATTTCCTTCTTGTCGTAAATGGTAAGCAGGTTAATACAGCGCAGAAATTCTTCAGTATAGTTGAAGGTTACCATAGACTGCTACGCTTCGGCTTTAAGTTCCTCAACCAATGCGTCGAGAGAATGAAGATTCTTGCCTGCAAATCGCCCTTCTTGGGCTTCATTGTAACCTTTTGTAATAGTTTCTGTTATAAAGGCTTTCTCTGCTTCAGCATCAGTAGAGGATGTAACCATTCTGTCAATAGTTACACCTTTTATTGCCCCAAGTATTTTTTTCAAACTTGGGAGGAGACTTACATCCTCAATATTCAAAACAATCTGCATCATATTACTTCTGCTTATAATTCCGTTGCAAAGATAAAAATAAAAAGCGAAACAAACAAATAAAAATAATAAAATCATGCAAATAGAACATTTGAACAAAGAAACCACAGACGGAACGGTGCGCAATCTCGATGCGCTCTACCAGTTGTTCCCATCGTGTTTTACGGAGGCGCAGGATGCAGTAAGTGGCGATATGCGTCGAGTAGTCGATTGGGGCAAGCTGCGCGAGCTGCTTGGTGAGTATGTGGAGGACGGTGAGCCTGAGAAGTACGACTTTACTTGGGTTGGCAAACGAGCTGCCCAGCGCGAGGCGGCAGCACCTTGCCGCAAGACGTTGCGGCCCTGCAAGGAAGAGAGCGTAGATTGGGACACCACGCAGAACCTCTATATCGAGGGCGATAATCTTGAAGTGCTGAAACTGCTCCAAAACTCCTATATGGGCAAGGTCAAGATGATCTATATCGACCCACCATATAATACAGGTAATGATTTTGTGTATCATGATGACTTTGCGCAAAGTGCTGAGGAATACGATGAGCATAACCTCGATGACGAAGGCAACCGCTATCGCAAGAATACAGACAGCAATGGCCGCTTCCATTCTGATTGGTGTTCTATGATTTATGCGAGGCTGATGGTAGCAAGGAGCTTGTTAACTGAAGATGGAGTGATTTTCATTAGTATTGATGATAATGAGCAAAAGAACTTAAAGAATATCTGTGATGAGATATTTGGTGAAAATAACTATCTCGCACAAGTGGTTTGGGAAAGAGCGTATTCTCCAATTAACTTGATGAAACATTTTTCTCCTTCCCATGATTACATTTTGACCTATGCAAAGAATTTGGAATCTGCTGCATGCAACGGTATACCAAGGAGTAATTCGGCAAATGAGAGATATTCAAATCCCGACAATGACCCAAGAGGAGTCTGGAAGTCAAGCGATTTATCAGTTGGCCCAGCAGTTGAAGCAAATATATATCCAATTACAACACCATCTGGAAGAGTTGTGATGCCGCCATCTGGTTATAGTTGGAGGCTTTCTGAACAAAAATTTAAGGAATACGTAAAGGATAACAGAATATGGTTTGGCAATGACGGTAATAATGTACCTTCAATAAAAAGGTTCTTATCTGAACTTAGGAAACAAGGGATAACTCCTATGACATTTTGGAGATATGAAGAAGTTGGACATAGTCAAGACGCTACACAAAAACTAGCCAAACTATTCAATGGTAAAAAGTATTTTGATTATCCTAAACCAGTTGAGTTGTTAAAACGTTGTGTTGCTCTTTATGGTGACTCTGACACCATCATTCTAGACTTCTTCTCTGGCTCCGCCACAACCGCCCATGCTGTGATGCAACTCAACGCAGAAGATG
This sequence comes from uncultured Prevotella sp., assembly GCF_946407605.1. Taxonomy (GTDB): domain Bacteria; phylum Bacteroidota; class Bacteroidia; order Bacteroidales; family Bacteroidaceae; genus Prevotella. The sequence continues at coordinate 2,142 of NZ_CAMJOS010000056.1, read as the reverse complement.
GTGGCAATAGAAAGTTTATCATGGTGCAGTTGCCTGAGGAAACGGCAGAGGACAGCGAGGCTTACAAGGCTGGCTATAAGAATATCTGCGAAATCGGTAAGGAGCGCATCCGTCGTGCTGGAAAGAAAATCAAAGCAGACAGTCCGCTGACGACACAAGACCTTGATATTGGCTTCCGCGTATTGAAGTGCGACGAGTCGAACTATAAGCCTGTGGCGTTTGCTCCCAAGGACTACACGCAGGAGTCGCTCGATATGTTCTTGGATAATATCAAGGAGGAGCGCACTGGTCTCGACCTGCTCTTCGACTGCATGATGCGCTGGGGTTTGGAACTCTCATTGCCATACGACACGCAGAAGGTGGATGGTTGTACCATCTATAACGTGGATGACGGCAACCTCGTGGCCTGCTTCGACGGTGTGGTGACATCCGCCGTCATCGATGCCATCGCAGATACCCATCCCCTCCGCGTGGTGTTCCGCGACAGCAGTTTCACCGAAGCCGCCCAGAAGATGAACAATCCGCAAGAGCGAGAGCAATGGGAGCTTGCTCACTTTGCCGAGCCGAAGGATTGTGCAGCGAAGCTGAACCTCTTTGAGTTGTTCAAACAGAAGTGCGGCTGGACTGACCAGGAAGTGCAGAATAACGTCAGAGTGATTTAGCCTATGAAACTGAAATTTAAAAACCAACAATTCCAGACGGATGCGGCGAAGGCTGTGACGGATGTGTTTCAGGGGCAGAAGAATGCTGCCTTGCTGGAGTTTACGCACGACTTGGGAACAGATAACGGTGGATTCTTCGATGCCGTAGGTTATAAAAACCAGCCCATCGAGGTGTCCTATAGCGAAGTGCTGAACCATATCCGTGAAATACAGATGGCGGCTCAGTTGAAACCCACGGAGAGTTTCGACAGGGCAGACTTGCGACTGACCATCGAGATGGAAACGGGAACGGGCAAGACCTATACCTATATCAAAACGATGTTCGAACTGAATAGGCTCTATGGCTGGAGTAAGTTTATCATCGTGGTGCCCAGTATCGCTATTAGGGAGGGTGTCTGCAAATCGTTCGAGGTGATGAGCGAACACTTCGCAGCAGAATATGGCAAGCGCATACAGAGCTTTGTCTATGACAGTTCGCAGTTGACGAAGATAGACCAGTTTGCCAGCGACAGCAACATGCACGTGATGATTATCAACACACAGGCTTTTGCTGCAAGAGGTGAGGATGCGCGCCGTATCTATATGAAACTGGATGCCTTCCGTTCACGCAGACCTATCGATGTGATTGCTGCTACGAACCCGATCCTGATTATCGACGAGCCGCAGAGTGTATTGGGGGCTGACAAGAAAAACGCCACACGAAACCGATTGAAGGAGTTTAACCCGCTCTTTACCTTATTATATAGTGCCACCCATAGGGCCGATGACATCGTGAACATGATCTATCGACTGGACGCGATGGATGCCTATAACAAGAAGCTGGTGAAGAAGATCTCTGTGGTGGGTATTGAACAAAAAGGCTCTACGGCTACCAATGGCTATCTTTACTTGGAGAGCATCGAACTCTCAGAGGGTAATCCTCGTGCCAGAATAGGCTTTGATAAGCGGGTAGGTAATGGTGTGAAGCAGGTGACGCAGTTGGTGGCTGACCGCTTCGATATCTATCAGAATTCAGGTGAATTGCAGGAGTATGCTGATGGCTGGCGCGTGACAGAGATTGATGGCTATAATCGTTGCATTCATTTGCAAAATGGTATTACTCTCTCTGAAGGAGAGGTGATGGGGGCTGTGAATGAACAGGTGATTCGTAAGGCTCAGATTCGTGCTACCATCCTGGCACATATCGAGAAGGAACGGAAACTGTTCCGCCAAGGCATCAAGTGCTTGTCGCTGTTCTTTATCGACCATGTGGATAACTATCGCGAGGCTGATGGCGGTAAGGGTGTGTATGCGCAGATATTCGAAGAGGAATATGAACGGATTGTGGGAGAGCTGCAACTGAGGTTCTCTGATGACCCTGAATATGTGAAGTATCTGAAGAGCTTTTCGCCAGATCAGGTTCATGATGGCTACTTCTCGCGCGACAAGAAGAATAATGTGGTGGAGTCGAAGGCGAAAGAGTCAGAGAACGAACTACGAG
>NZ_CAMJOS010000055.1 GCF_946407605.1 uncultured Prevotella sp. | reverse complement strand
TTGTCGTTCTTCATCGACAATCGGTCGTTGAAATACATCTGCAGATATTCTGGCAGCAAGCGGCGGCAAAAGGTGGTCTTGCCAGATCCCTGCGGACCGATGAGCAGGGGTACGATGGCATTACCGTGCTGACGGTCCTTGCCGAGCCATTGGGCTACCATCGAGAGCATCCAGGTGTGAAAGTCGCTTTCCCAGTGCTTGTTGTCAGTCTTTACCCGTCGGGCGAGTTCACCCACATAGTCGTGCTTGCCGTTCCATTTTGGCAGGTGGCGCAGATAATCCTCCATGGGGTAATATTTGGGGATGAGATTCGAGTCGATATAGCGGTTCAGATCCTTGTCCCACGATTCCACACCTGCCTTCAGCGCCTTGATGGCCATGGTGTTGCGGGCTGCCTGATCCAACGGCTGGAAACCATAGCCCACAGCGTTCATGCGGTATTCGGGGGTGCCTGTCATTACGTTGAGGCGCAAGGTATAGTGCTCCTTCATGTAAGCCTCGGTCTTGAAGGCGAGTAGGGCAGAAGGACGGGTAAACTTCATCGGAATGGTCTTCAGAGTCTCTTTGAGGTAGGCGGTCTTGAAGGCGGACTCGATGGCATTGGTGTCAAGGCTTTCGGAAAACATAGGGATAAATGAAGCGACACGGGCGCACCATGCCTGAGGCAATCCCATGATACGACAACCGTCAGCCAACTGTTCGAGCACGATGATGGCGAACTCCTCGTCGTTACGTAGGTCGCTATTTTTCTCGATAACAGCGTCCAGACAATCGTGGAATCGGCGCATACGACTGTTGCGCAGACTCAAGCCAGGAATCTCTTCGGGATAGTTGTAGTCGCTGATATCCTCCTGCATAGGCCGGAACTCGGGTGAGTCTTCTGGCTGTGAAGATACAACGATGGCAATGGCTACAGGGTTATAGAATGGCTGTGGATCGTAGCTTGCCTTGCAGCAGGTTTCGAAGGTTGGATCGTGCTCGGCCAGTGGTGTACCCAATTGTGACGAATAGATGTAATGCAGCTTGCGGAAAGCGTTGAGCAAGGCTGTCTCCGACGGATGACCATCCGACACCGTGTATGGACATACGATGTGGAGCGAATGACCGTCGTGCCCCATAAAGCAGAGTAGGGTATAGGGCTGCAGGATGGCCAGTCGTTTATATTCCTCAACGGTGCTCAGGTCGCGCAGGTTTTCGAGTGATAGCAATATCAGGCAATTGTAGCTTTTCGCTTTCAACTCACCATTTAGTTTCACCCATTCAGCCGCAAAACACACCTCCTTGTTAAAGTCGCGTACATACTGCTGACGATAGGTGCCATCACTCAACTGCGCAACGAACGCTTCAAGTTCCTCACGCGTGTACCTCTTTTCATTTCTTTCAGAGTTGATAATTGTTATTTTCATATTTTAGTTGGTTAATGATTGGCAAGCACAGTGCAAGCCGAGTGCAAAGATACAAAATTTTAAGGCCAAATGCAAGCTTTTTACAGAAAATCTCTCATCTGACCCTAAAAAAGTGATAGATAAACAAAAAGTATCACTCGTATTAACTTATTGACTATTATGTAGTTATATTAGAAAGTGATACTTTGTAAAATTTTTGCTAATCATAGTTGTCTTGCCAAAATATGAATATGGAAATAAGTGCCCGAGTATTAAATAATATGTAAAAATGTGCTATGATGTGATTGTTCTCAATTTTAATTTGTATCTTTGCAGACAAGTACAGGCAAACCGTCGTAAACGACGCTTGTGAAAAACAAGAATCTCTGAGTGCAGGGTGCCGGTATGATTTTCGTTGGTTAATAATAGCATCAGCTATTTATTCAGAGTATCGTGAAACCTCGCAACTTTCATCGATTGTAACACTTTGAGTAAGTCAGCCGATGCCCGTGCGATAGCGCGGGCATGACTTATATCTAGTGTTACAGGTAATGCGAGGACCTCACGATACGAGAGAAGAGCCATGACTCGCGCTTCTTTTGTGTCCTGAGGTCTTTTGGTATTTACCTGTAAGCAAGCCTGAAGATATAGTCTGATAGCTCCTAAAACTATCGTATGGGAACAAATGGAACTACCCAGGCAGTTCGATAATATCACCTCTCATGTCATTGACGATCTGAAGGTGACGCTGCGCCAAGGCTCTAAGGTGTCGATGGCAGCAGCGAGCTTCTCCATCTATGCCTTTGAGGCTCTGCAAAAAGAGTTGGAGAAGGTGGGCGAACTGCGCTTTATCTTCACCTCGCCAACCTTCAATAAGGAACAATCAAAGAAACAAAAACGGGAATTTTATATCCCCAAACTGAATCGTGAGCGCACGCTCTATGGTTCTGATTTTGAAATCAAGCTACGCAATAACCTTACTCAACGTGCCATTGCTAAGGAATGTGCAGAATGGATACGCCAGAAAGTACGTTTCAAAACTAATGTGTCGCAGATGTCAATGCCAGGTTTCCTCAATGTGAATAACGAGGAAACCCTCTACACCTACATGCCATTCAACGAGTTCACGACCACAGAGTTAGGTTGTGAGCGAGGCAACAATATATTCCAGTTGGTTCAACGAATGCCGTCGCCTATAAGCGATGCATATTTGAAAAACTTCAATGACTTCTGGGAGGATAGCGAGAACTTCACAGACGTGACCAATGCCATCATCGAGAATATCGAGAATGTGTATCGCGAGAACTCGCCCGACTTCATCTACTTCGTCACCTTATATAATATCTTCAATGAGTTCTTGGAGGACATCAGCGAGGATGTGCTGCCCAACGAGGCGACTGGCTTCAAGAGCTCGCAGATTTGGAACAAACTCTATAACTTCCAGCGCGATGCGGCTCTGGCCATCATCAACAAGTTGGAGACCTATAATGGCTGTATCTTGGCCGATAGTGTAGGTTTGGGAAAGACCTTTACGGCCATCTCTGTCATCAAGTATTACGAGAACCGCAATAAGAGTGTGCTGGTGCTCTGTCCCAAAAAGCTCTATGAGAACTGGAACACCTATAAGGGCAACTATAAGAACAACCCATTGGAAAAAGACCGTCTGCGCTATGATGTGCTGTTCCATACAGACCTGAGCCGCGAACGGGGTATGTCGAATGGAGTTGACCTGTCTCGTCTGAACTGGGGCAATTACGACCTCATCGTGATAGACGAGAGCCATAACTTCCGCAATGGCGGTAAGGTGACGACTGATGAGGACGACGAGAACCCGCGCGAAAACCGCTATCTGCGCCTGATGAACCAGGTGATCCGTGCTGGTGTGCGGACGAAAGTGCTGATGCTTTCAGCCACCCCTGTGAACAACCGTTTCAACGACCTGAAGAACCAGTTGCAGTTGGCCTACGAGGGTAATCAGAATCTCATTAACGACAAGCTGAATACAGACCGTCCTATTGAGGACATCTTCCGTTCTGCCCAGATGCAGTATAATGCCTGGTCAAAGATTGAAGACCCCAAGGAGCGTACAACTGAAAAACTGCTTGATATGCTCTCGTTCGACTTCTTCCAAGTGCTCGATGCTGTGACTATTGCCCGTAGTCGTAAGCATATTGAGAAGTATTACGACACCACAGAGATAGGCAAGTTCCCAACCCGTCTGCGTCCCATTTCCAAGCGTCCCAAACTGACAGACCTTGATGATGCCATCACTTACAAGGAGATTGCCAACCAACTCGACGACTTGAACCTTGGTGTCTATGCCCCTTCAGACTATATCCTACCTTCGAAGCGAACGAAATACGAAATCGATATCGACGAGCGAGGAGTACACTTAGGTATGTCGGGACGTGAGAAAGGACTGAAGAAACTGATGGCTATCAATCTGCTGAAGCGCTTGGAATCGTCAGTAAACAGCTTCCGCCTGACACTAAGCCGGATGAAGGATATGATTGATGAAACCATCGAGGCGATTGATACCTTTGTTACCACTCGTCAGGATGTACGTTTGGAGGTGCAACAACTGGAAAATATGCTCGATGAAGATAGCGAGGAAGATGTGCTGATAGGTGGAAAGAAAACCAAGGTGGCATTAGCTGATATGGATTGCCGTTCGTGGAAGCGCGACCTGTTGAAAGACCAAGAGATATTGGGCTTGCTGCTCGTAATGATCAAGGACATCAACCCTGAGCACGACAGCAAACTACAGATGCTCATCGAGAACCTGCGCGAGAAGTTTATACATCCTATTAATGGTGACAACAAGAAAGTGATTGTCTTCACGGCTTTTTCAGACACCGCACAATACCTGTACGATAACTTAGCCGCCATGATACTGGCGAAGACGGGGCTGCACGTTGGTTTGGTGACAGGCAATGGCATCCGTTCTACCGTTAAGGGTCTGCCAGCTGATTTCAATAGTGTGCTGACGCTTTTTTCGCCTATCTCGAAGGAGAAAGATAAGCTATTCCCAAAGCAACCCGAAGTCATCGATGTGCTGATAGCCACAGACTGTATCTCTGAGGGTCAGAACTTGCAGGACTGCGACTACCTTATTAATTACGATATCCATTGGAATCCTGTACGCATCATCCAGCGTTTCGGACGTGTGGATCGTATCGGCTCGAAAAACGATGTCATCCAGTTGGTCAATTACTGGCCAGACATCGAGCTCGACGACTATCTTTACCTGAAGGGTAGAGTAGAGGCGCGTATGGCTGGAATGGATATCACTGCTGGTGGTGGAGGCAATGTGTTGCTCTCGAATGAAGAACAGACTGATCTTGAATATCGCAAGAGTCAGCTGATGCGCTTGCAGGAAGAAGTGGTTGACCTCGAAGATATGGACACAGGCATCAACATCATGGACTTGGGACTGAATGAGTTCCGCCTCGACCTGTTGGCCTATCTGCCTGAGCATCCCGACATCGAGCATACGCCCTTTGGCATGAGTGCCGTCGTACCTGCATCAGCCACAGCCAAGCCTGGTGTCATCTATATTCTGAAGAACAGAAACAACGCAGTCAATATCGGCCATCAGAATCTGCTACATCCTTTCTATATGGTGTATCTCTCTGACGAGGGCGAGACCATCATCAACCACTTGGCACCCAAGCGACTGCTGGATATTATGCGCTTAGCCTGCAAAGGCAAGCATGAGCCGATGATGGAACTCTGCCATCAGTTTAATCAGGAAACGGACAATGGCAGACGAATGACACACTATAGCGACCTGCTGCAAAAGGCTGTCGCCACCATCGTGGCGCAGAAGGAAGAGAGCGATCTTGAAAGCCTCTTCTCCTTTGGCGAGACCACAGCCCTGCAAGGTGACATCAAGGGACTGGATGATTTCGAGCTGATTTGTTTTTTAGTGATACGTTAGCCTATGGAGAATCTGCTGTCATATCCGCAAAGCACCATTGTCGATAAGGTAGTTCCCAAGACGATGTTCTACAAGTTCATGGAAGTGAACCAACGGATGAAGGTGCGCTTTGTGAATGACGTGGCGCAGATCAGCTGGCTCTATAAGCTCTCTGCCAATACCATCAACGTCACAGCGAGTGAAGAGCTGATAGAAATCGATGTGTTTGTGGTGACGCTAAAGGCGCAGGATTGCCCAACAGACGTGTTTACGTTTATCGACACCAACATGCCGCATTATATTGTCTTCATCCTGAGATACGAAGAGCAATATATGCTCCTGATTAACTATAAGGAATGGAAGGACAATACCCACACGCAATTCAAGATCACCAAGTCGTTTGCGACTACGTGGATGAATCTAAACCAACTGTCATTAGCAATTCAGGGCCAGTCGCTGCCTCGTATCTATGACAATTACGTGGCCCAGGTCTCAGGCATTGGTGAGCATAAGGCTGGCGCACTCGCAGAGATTGTGGAACTGAAAAAGCGGATTGCTGCGATGGAATCAGAACTGCAATCCTTAGAAAAGCGTATGCGTAAGGAACCGCAATACGATGTGCAGGTGAAGATGAACAAGCTGGTGAAGGCTAAACGCCAGGAGTTGGCTGGGCTAAAACAAAAAATGGAGGAACTGAGCGTATGAACCACCCTTTATTCCTCCATAATGTATTCTCATTTTCGCATCAACTTGATGTACCATTCATCAGTTGGAAGTGCGCGATAATAATACTTTCCATCGCCACCCAGGTCCCATGGTTCTACTATCTCCCATTGACGATAGGGAAGTTTTCCAAATTGGTTTGTATGAATCATTGTCCTTACTCGACGACGAAACATACGATGACACATCTTTTTACCCTCTTTTTGCGATTTGCAACAACACCATGTGCTAACAGGTGTCTTTTTTCTACTTTTACCCATAATGTCTGTAATGTTATGAGAGGTCACAGACTCTTGCTGCGCCACCCGGTTAAACACTACAAGGCACCAGGATTGAAAAATTCTACAATCATAAAATATTTATTTAAGACTACGAATAATTTGGTTTATATATTCCTCAGAAACATTCTTTATTTCCTTCTTGTCGTAAATGGTAAGCAGGTTTATGCACGTATCTGTCGTCTCTATGACCACATTGAGAGTGATGATTCTCAATCCGCCACGTTTACCTCCACCTTTGCTTTTTACTCCAAGACGAATTTTGCGTTTGCCGCCTCCCAAAGAAACTCCTGCCTCTGGGTTCTTCATCAATTCATATTGCAAATCATTAATATCATCGGCAAGAGAGCGGTAACGCTTGGCCAAACGCTTTGCTTGGCGCAGAAATTCTTCAGTATAGTTGAAGGTTACCATAGACTGCTACGCTTCGGCTTTAAGTTCCTCAACCAATGCGTCGAGAGAATGAAGATTCTTGCCTGCAAATCGCCCTTCTTGGGCTTCATTGTAACCTTTTGTAATAGTTTCTGTTATAAAGGCTTTCTCTGCTTCAGCATCAGTAGAGGATGTAACCATTCTGTCAATAGTTACACCTTTTATTGCCCCAAGTATTTTTTTCAAACTTGGGAGGAGACTTACATCCTCAATATTCAAAACAATCTGCATCATATTACTTCTGCTTATAATTCCGTTGCAAAGATAAAAATAAAAAGCGAAACAAACAAATAAAAATAATAAAATCATGCAAATAGAACATTTGAACAAAGAAACCACAGACGGAACGGTGCGCAATCTGGATGCACTTTACCAGTTGTTCCCATCCTGCTTTACGGAGGCACCTGATGCTTTAGGCAAAGTGCATCGGGCAGTAGATTGGGGAAAACTGCGTTCACTCCTTGGGGAATATGTAGAGGACGGAGAGCCTGAGAAGTACGACTTTACTTGGGTTGGCAAACGGGCTGCACAGCGCGAGGCGGCAGCACCTTGCCGCAAGACGTTGCGCCCTTGCCCGGAAGAGAGCGTAGATTGGGACACCACCCAGAACCTCTATATTGAAGGCGACAACCTCGAAGTGCTGAAACTGCTCCAGAACTCCTATATGGGCAAAGTCAAGATGATCTATATCGACCCACCATACAATACAGGTAATGACTTTGTGTATCATGATGACTTTGACAAAGATTATAGTGAATATGATAAGCATAATAAGTTTGAGGATGGAATACGTTTCTGGAAGAATTTGGATAGTAATGGTCGTTTCCATTCTGATTGGTGTTCTATGATTTATGCTCGCTTAATGGTGGCAAGGAGTCTCCTGACTGAGGATGGCGTTTTGTTTATCAGTATTGATAGTAGGGAAATTACAAATCTTAAGAAAATATGCGACGAAGTCTTTGGTGAAGGGAATTTTATTGACATCTTTAATTGGGCAAAAACAGAAACTCCAGAGAACCTCTCAAAAAAGAGTAAACAAATAATAGAATATATCCTCTGTTATCAGAAAGTAAAAGATGACAGTAAATTCCGAGGCGTCAGGAAAGAATCAGTAAGTTCAAATGGCTTGCTTAATCAGCCGAATGCTATAGGAGTTCTTACTTTTCCTGAGAACAAGGTTCTTACATCTATTCCTAATGGTATTATTCCTCCAGGAATGTATGGTACAGATGCATATGATGTTGAACTATTAGAAGAGACAGAAGTTAAAGATGGATTATTTGTGAAGCCTGTAATATTAAGAGCAAAATTTAAATGGTCACAAGCATATCTGAAGAACGAAATGGATAATGGTACCATAATAAGAATCCCTACTATGAAGTTTAGTCCATCTTATGAGAAAAAAGAATATGCTCCAGAGGTACCAGCAAATCTTATAAATAGTAAGGTCGGAGTTGACACTAACGAAAACGCAAGTGGATATCAACTTCAACTTTTCAGCAAAAAAGTTTTCAATTATCCCAAACCGGTCTCTTTAATACAATACTTAATGCAATTTAAAGATGATAATCAGGAACAACCATATTATGTTATGGACTTCTTTTCCGGGAGTGGGACAACTGCGGAGTCTTGCATGAAATTTAATCAAGCATTAGGTTTTAACCATTGTAATTATATTCTCGTTCAATTGCCTGAGGATTTGAATGAAGCATTGACTAATGCCAAAAATCCAAGCGAAAAGGAAATCATACAAAATGCTATTGACTTTCTACAGGAGCAAAACTCTCCTGTAAATCTATGTGAACTTGCTAAGGAGCGTATTCGTCGAGCAGGAAATAAGATCAAAGCAGACAATCCGCTGACAACCCAAGACCTTGATATCGGTTTCCGAGTGTTGAAGTGCGACGAGTCGAACTATAAGCCTGTGGCGTTTGCCCCCAAGGACTATACGCAGGAGTCGCTCGATATGTTCTTGGACAATATCAAGGAGGAGCGCACAGGTCTCGACCTGCTCTTCGACTGCATGATGCGCTGGGGCTTGGAACTCTCATTGCCCTACGAGACACAGAAGGTGGATGGCTGTACCATCTATAACGTGGATGACGGCAACCTCGTGGCCTGCTTCGACGGTGTGGTGACATCCGCCGTCATCGATGCCATCGCAGATACCCATCCCCTCCGCGTGGTGTTCCGCGACAGCAGTTTCACCGAAGCCGCCCAGAAGATGAACAATCCGCAAGAGCGAGAGCAATGGGAGCTTGCTCACTTTGCCGAGCCGAAGGATTGTGCAGCGAAGCTGAACCTCTTTGAGTTGTTCAAACAGAAGTGCGGCTGGACTGACCAGGAAGTGCAGAATAACGTCAGAGTGATTTAGCCTATGAAACTGAAATTTAAAAACCAACAATTCCAGACGGATGCGGCGAAGGCTGTGACGGATGTGTTTCAGGGGCAGAAGAATGCTGCCTTGCTGGAGTTTACGCACGACTTGGGAACAGATAACGGTGGATTCTTCGATGCCGTAGGTTATAAAAACCAGCCCATCGAGGTGTCCTATAGCGAAGTGCTGAACCATATCCGTGAAATACAGATGGCGGCTCAGTTGAAACCCACGGAGAGTTTCGACAGGGCAGACTTGCGACTGACCATCGAGATGGAAACGGGAACGGGCAAGACCTATACCTATATCAAGACGATGTTCGAACTGAATAGGCTCTACGGCTGGAGTAAGTTCATCATCGTGGTGCCCAGCATCGCCATCCGTGAGGGTGTCTGCAAATCGTTCGAGGTGATGAGCGAGCATTTTGCCGCAGAATATGGTAAGCGCATACAGAGTTTTGTCTATGACAGTTCGCAGTTGACGAAGATAGACCAGTTTGCCAGCGACTCGAACATGCATGTGATGATTATCAACACGCAGGCTTTTGCTGCACGAGGTGAAGATGCACGTCGTATCTATATGAAGTTGGACGCTTTCCGTTCACGCAGACCTATCGATGTGATTGCTGCTACGAATCCCATCCTGATTATCGACGAGCCGCAGAGTGTATTGGGGGCTGACAAGAAAAACGCCACACGAAACCGATTGAAGGAGTTTAACCCGCTCTTTACCTTATTATATAGTGCCACCCATAGGGCCGATGACATCGTGAACATGATCTATCGACTGGACGCGATGGATGCCTATAACAAGAAGCTGGTGAAGAAGATCTCTGTGGTGGGTATTGAACAAAAAGGCTCTACGGCTACCAATGGCTATCTTTACTTGGAGAGCATCGAACTCTCAGAGGGCAATCCACGTGCCAGAATAGGTTTTGATAAGCGAGTAGGTAATGGTGTAAAGCAAGTGACGCAGTTGGTGGCTGACCGCTTTGATGTCTATCAGAATTCAGGCGAATTGCAGGAGTATGCCAATAACTATCGTGTGACTGAGATTGACGGATATAACCGTTGTATACATCTACAAAACGGCATCACGCTCTCTGAAGGTGAGGTGATAGGTGCTGTGAATGAACAGGTGATTCGTAAGGCACAGATTCGCGCAACCATCCTGGCACATATCGAGAAAGAACGGAAACTGTTCCGACAAGGAATCAAGTGCCTGTCGCTGTTCTTTATCGACCATGTGGATAATTATCGCGAGGCTGATGGTGGTAAGGGCATCTATGCGCAGATATTCGAAGAGGAATACGAGCGGATTGTGGGTGAACTACAACTTAGGTTTAGCGATGACCCTGAGTATGTGAAGTATCTGAAGAGTTTTTCGTCTGACCAGGTACACGATGGTTACTTTTCACGCGATAAGAAGAATAATGTGGTGGAGTCGAAGGCGAAAGAGTCAGAGAACGAACTACGAG
>NZ_CAMJOS010000054.1 GCF_946407605.1 uncultured Prevotella sp. | reverse complement strand
TCAACTTGATCTAGTCGAAAGACAGAAAACTGACAACCAAAATCAGCGAACTACACAAAACGAAACAACCCTCTCGCCGGTGAGGGGGAGAGGGATGGTGTTATTGTCTAAGGAGGTAGGGAGGAAAGGAGGGCTACTTGTCGTCGTAATGCCCGTAGGCCGAAAGCACATCCACATAAACCTCAGTCTCAAAGATTTCGTAAATCAAGCGATGCTTCTTTGTGATGGTACGGCTCCATTGGCCATTGCGGTCGCCTTTCAGTGGTTCAGGATGACCAGTGCCCGTTTGGGGATGCTCTTTCAGTTCCTTAATAAACTTATCGGCTTTCTTGTAGGCGGCAGGCTCAGAACGTTTCAGTTTCTGAAGGTCTTCAATAGCCTTTGGAGAATAGATAATCTTATACATCAACCCACTCTTTGTAGAAATTCATCTAACGACTCATCAGGCAACATCTCAACACCTTCTCCACGCTTGATTTGTTCTCTTGCCTCATCTACACGGGCAAAGAACTCCTCTTTGGTGAGAAGAGTTGGGTCTGCTTCTTTCTCAGAAACGAGTTTCCGCAAATATTTGGCGGCTCGCTTCAGCAGGTTTTCATCTTCAGCAATGATACTCATATTGCGAAGGATCTCTGCATTCATCTGTATTGCTGTCATGTCCTCAAATAATTATGTTTCCTGGCTGCAAATTTACGAATAATTTCTGAATAATCAAAGAATTCGCATAAAATAACATGAAAGTTAAACGTTTTCATTAAGCCAAATGAGTAGAGTGGAGCTTCTTCGCTTCTTGCTTTCTTTAAAGGTGCTCAGGCGAGCAAAGCTCGGAGGTCTTAGACTCTGCCATGGCGAGAAAACGAAGGATGAAGTCCCACCCTTTAAACCTGAAATTAGTATGAGTCCGTAAGATAATCAGCAAAAAGTATTGGAATGTGAAGGAAAAAAGTAACTTTGAGGCTTTGCCTCGAAAGTAGGCTGCATCCAGGAAATGCAAATAAATGCCAATTTATTTGGTATTTCGCTCGAATTGCACTACCTTTGTCGCCCAGAGTGATCGACAGCTTTCTTGTCAATCTTTCGAATTAGCAGTTCAAATAGGTTAAATGTACAGGAAAGGATGTCTTGTCGGCTCACGCATGCCATAACGGAAGCGTGGGCTTTTTGGCATTACATCTGTACATGGGCACCTAAACTGCTAAGCCCGAAAGATTGATGTGTGCTAATGTAACAAGTCCACGTCTTCCGTTTTCCTATGTGTTTTGCAAACGCTTTGATATGCGTTTTGTCCTTTTTCCATTCTGATAGTATGGAAATTATCAGAATGTTACATGTGGAAATACTTAAATAAGTTTAATTTTTAAATAAAAATGAAGAAGAGAAACGAAGACGACCCAGAATCTCTGGGTGGACGCGGCGCCCTGCTGCCCGCCGATGTCCTGAAAATGGTGAACGAAGTGTTGGAGCAAATGCACCGCAAAGACAAAGATCACCAAGGCAGCATCGTATTTAATATCTATGGGAAGGGAAGCCAGCACATAGATAACCAAATCAATATCGGGGCCCACCCTGGCCCTCTCCAACGGACGGAGAAAGTGGCAGGGGACTTGCCTAAAGAACTTGCCACCGACAAGGCGATGGAACTGTGGAAGAAAGCGCAGGAGGCAGGTTATGTAGACGACAACTACCAACCACTGATCTCCCGTACACAGGCGGCACTCTTGGCCGACACCATGGCCGAGCGGCTAAGCATCAAGGAGAAGTGGAAGATGTTTGAGGGGCTGTGGAACCGACGCAACACCCTGCCCCGTTACGTGATGCTCCACCTGACATATAACTGGCAGAAAGTACCTAAGAAGAATGAATAAAGACTTTAATACCTACAAGGAGGGGCTGGACCTGGAGTTCCTGCGGGAGTACTGCATGGAGCACGGGGAGCGGCGCGTGATGGAGCGGGGCGAGACGCTGGAGGAGGCGGGCGAGCCGGCACAGTGGGTGGCGTTCGTGGAGCGGGGCTGCTTCAAGTACATGGTTCACCGCTCGGCGACGAAGGAGACGCTTGGCTCGTCCAAGAACGACGAGGAGGGCAAGGACTACTGCACGGGCTTCGCCTTCGAGGGCGAGTTCGTGGCCGACTTCCCCTATTGCCTCGACGGCGACGTGTCGGAGGTGAGCATCGAGGCGGACATGCCGTGCGAGGTGCGCGTCATCAGCGGACAGGAGCTGCAGGCGCTGTTCGACAACGACCCGAAGATGGCGAAGATGGACGTGAAGATCCTGAAGAACCTATTCAAGATGGTCTATGCCCGCGACCTCGACCACTACCGCTACACCGCCCGCAGCCGCTACCGCCGACTGCTCGAACGCTGTCCGCAGGTGGTGCAGATGCTCTCGCTGAAGGACATCGCCTCGTTCCTGAACATCACGCCTAGCTATCTGAGCACACTTCGCAAGGGCCTCACCTTTGGCGAAAGGCTACGGGTAGGCGAACGCAGTTCGGGAATAGAGAAATAACCCCTCATCGGCTCAAAAGACACCAGACTGAGCCAAAATTTCCACGAATTTATAAAAATAATTGTAGCACAGCTGCATTTGTCCACCCTTAGTGGTGGACAAAGGGTGGACAAAAACAGTCCAAGTGACTGACAGTCAGGGGACGATGGCCAATGAGCCGTTTTCCACCCCAAAGCCTTGCCAGACTCGGATTTTTGCTGTACTTTTGCAGCCGAAATCAAATGATGTTATAGTATGAGACAAATGAAATGGTTCTTCATGACGGCCCTAATGGTGATGCTCTTCGGATGTACTGGGCAACATTCGCGTATGCTTAACGAGGTGGAAATTTTGTCACTGAGCAATCCCGACAGTGCCAGTACGCTATTGTCGCAAATAGACACGGCCACGTTGAGCGGGAAAGGGCGCATGCGCTATGACTTGGTGCGAGCCCTGGCGCATGAAGAGCGTTGGCAACGGTACTATGCCGATACAACCTCCTGCCTGTCGGCCGACTCAACAACGTGGAACTTCAATCGTACGGCGGTGTATGGGAGCGTTGATGAGAAGGCGTTGATTGCCGACAGCACGCTTTTGTACATATATTATTATTATGAACACGCAAGTCTTGGCGGCACGGCGGATGACCGTGATGCCCTTCGACGCTTTGGGCGCATCTGCTTGGTACTGAGCCAATGGCATAGTGAAAAGGCCAATACCGCCAAGTTCCTGCATCTGGCCATCCACTGTGCCGAGGCAAGCGAAGACCATGCCCTGGCCTATCGCGCTTACCGTCTTTTAGCCCAGCGTTCCAAGGATGTCATGCAGCTTTTATTTCTGACCAGGGCCTTGGAGCATTACCGCTATTCGCCAGACCATACACGCTGGCTGCTGACGTTGCTCAACGACTATGGCAATGCCGTCCTCCAGAATGGTCCATTCGACCTTCATAATTTTCCATCCTTAGAGCGCACTGCTGCCCTCGTCGCCCGTCATCATGAGGAAAAGCCGACCCCAGCTCTCTGCGATTCCGTGTTTCAATGCTTGGACTCGTTATGGGCTTTACCCGCTCCGAATCATACGTATATGTCTGCTTATAGTTATAGTGACGACACCACGCACCAGATATTAGAAATCAGCATACCAATTGATATGTACGAAGAGGCTCTGCAGGGAATTGACGCGAAGGGTGAAAGAAAGCACAATCCGGACTTCAAGTCAGTCTGGCAGAACGCCGTCAACGCCTTCAGCACTTCACAGGACACCTACTTGGCCGCTGGCTATGTGATGAAAACCGCCTCCCTGCAACGACGCCTGATGACGGCAACCATCGTCATTCTCCTGTTGAGCCTGCTGTTGCTTGCGCTCTTCTTCCGCAATTGGCACATCAAGACACGGCAGCGCCAAGAGGCAGAGCGCATTGCCCATCAACACGAGACCGAACAGCTGGCCGAACGCCTACGACAAAAGGACACGATGATTACCATGCTGCGCGGGCACATCATGGACAAAAGCGAGATCCTCGACATGCTGGAACCAACGGCAGGCAAGCGCACCATCATCAATGCCCGCAATTGGCAGGAAATCGAAATGACGCTCGACACCGCAGACGACCAGTTCGTCAGTAGGCTGCGACGCGACCACCCGGATTTTTCGGAAGATGATATTAGGCTGTGCATGCTCTCACGGCTGAAGTTGTCGAACACGGCCCTATCGGCCATTTACGTCATATCCGTCTCGGCGGTACAGCACCGTAAGCAAAGACTGAAACGCGATGGTTTCGGCGTAACCGACTCGAACGTAACCTTCGACCAAGTAATAGCAAACTTCTAAACTACAATTCATAATGGAAATCAATCTCATTCGATGCGGATGGCTCCGCATCCTGCCCTTGCTATGCCTTTTCTTTGGCATACAGACCGTGCAAGCCGACATCATTCATGGTCGTGTGCTTAATGCAGAAACCCACGAACCTTTGTACGGTGCCCATGTGGAAGTGACAGAGGAAGTCCCCGACTTATGCACCGTGAAGTGGGTCCGTTATACCGACTCGCTAGGATGTTTCACCTACAGCTGTTGTGGCGGGTCACGCCTCACGTTTCGTGCCCGTTTCCTTGGCTATAAGACCAACGTCGTCCGCATGAAGGGAACGGACGCGGGCGACACTATCCACATTGACGACATCCTGCTACAGCCCAGCGAGGTATTGCTGAAGGAAGTGCTAGTAAAGGGCGCACAGCGACGCTTCTACATGCGCGGCGACACGGTGGTATTCAACCCTGGTGCGTTCCAAATGGAGGACGGCGACCGTCTGCTGGACTTGATTCGGAAGCTGCCGGGCGTCACCATCGAGGATGACCAATTGCTTTGGAATGGCAAGCCGCTTCGAATCAGGATGAACGGCAAGGAGGCGCTGAGCGAGGACTTGCTGCTGAAACGGTTGCCGGTGGAAGCCGTGGCTGACGTGAAGGCATACGAGCGGAAGAGTGAACTGGAAGAGCGCACGGGTGTGGCCGACGGCAATCAGCAGCAGGTGCTCGACGTGACCATCAAGCCGGGATTCATGGATAACTGGTATGGCAGCGTCGAGGCTACTGGCTACACAAGCAAACACTACGGCGCAGAGTTCGACGGTATGCGCCTAAGCGATTCCGACCCTGTGATGCTGTTCGGGCATGTGGGCGACGAACCCAAAAGAATTTTGACGCACACCATGGGCAGTTTTGGAGGAGAGAGTGGAGGAACCGCCGTGCGGCAGCAGATGGGATCCGTTGGCTACAAACACGCCTGGCGACCGAACTACGAGGTGAAGGGCGACAGCTATCTGACCCTGACCGCTGGGGGCAATCATACTGACCGGCCGCAAAGCAGTTGGGAGAACGTGCAGACCTTCCTCCCCGGTACCACCCCCACGCAGACTGACAGCCAGCGTGACAGCTACGAGCATCAGTTCAAGGCACCGCTCGACTTCTCGGCTTTCCTTAATCTGAGTCCCAAGAGTACGCTGTATCTGACGGCTCATGCGGGATATGAAAGAGGCGAGACCAGCAGGCACGAGGAACAAGAGACGTTTGAAAGGCGACGGGTAGGCGACGGCACGTCGGGAATAACGCTTTCGCTTACTCCCGTCAACACTTCCACTTTCAGCTCCCTGTCGGCAACGAGACTGTTTAATGGCACCATCGGCGGTAACCTGACTTACTACACGCCAAAAGGCTCCATCACAGCGAGAGCCAGCGTAGGCTACTCTGACGCAAAGGAGCACGGCAACTCCACAGGTGAATACCGCTACCAGCAGACGGCTACGCAGGCCACTGACCGTCAAAGCTACGAGGCCCCGAATCGCCACCTGAACGCCGCCGCACAGCTCGGCTTCAGTCACGGTTTTACCAAGCAAGCCATGTTTCATGCACAATGGATGTCGGCCTACGACCACAACTTCCGCGATGAGCAACGCCTGCGGGCCGATGTGATTGACGCGGCCAACAGCTTCCGCAGAGAGGATGACCAATGGCTGAACGAACTGAAAACCGATGCCAACCTGACGCTACGGAAGATTACGCTGAAGCCAGCCTTTGCACTGACGCACCGCCACGAGCAAACAGATTACCGCCGTGCTGCCCTTGACACCGTAGCCCGCCGTAACCTCTTGCTCCTGCGTCCCTCGCTAGAACTGACCTACCGCACCCGTCAGCAGATGAGCTTGAAAGGAAATGTCTCATACGACGAGCGCCCTGCCGACCTCATTGACTGCATCGCCTATACCGACAACACCAATCCGCTGTTTATCTACGAAGGCAATCCAGGCCTCACGACCACTCGGACGCTCAATGCCAGCCTCCGCTATAACTTCATGCTCACCCGTGGCAGTCAGGCTTTCGGCATCGCCGTGAATTACGCCAAGACCTACGACCCCATCGGCACCGTACTGCATTACAATTCGCAGACGGGTGGCTATCGGGCGCAGAAGCAGAACGTCAGAGGTGGCAACAGCTGGGGCGCGGAACTGAGCTACGACCGCACGCTGGCCAAGAACCTGCAATTCCAGAACACGTTGTCCGAGAATTGGAATGCGTCATACGGCATCCTGACGATGGTGGACGAGCAGACGGGTCTCAGCTACAACCGCCAGCAGTCCTCGCATCTGAGGGATAGACTGGGGCTTATCTATGAGATAGACCATCTGACCGTCTCGTCCTTCCATGAGTTCAACTGGGAACGCTATGCCTACAGCGACGCGGCGCAAAACACAGAGAACATCTTCCGCTACTCCACACAGCTGAACGTCCGCTATCACCTGAAGCAGTGGACATTTACGCTAGACCCGCACTTCTACCTGAATCGTGGCTACCTCTCAGACGCGATGAACAACAACCTGTTCGTCCTTAATGGTGAAGTCAGCTATAAGTTCCTGAAGAACCGCGCCGAACTCATCCTTGCTGCCCGCGACCTCCTGAACAAGGAAACCGACTACAGCTCCGCCATCACCGCCACTACTCATACCGAGAGTGGCAGGAGTTTCCTCCATCACTACGCCACCCTCACCTTTAGGTATAAACTGGAGGCAAAGAAAGGTGACACAGGGACAGTACGTTGACACAACGCAGAAACATGAGTCCAAAGCGAGCCTCTGATGATTAGTGGCTCGCTTTGATTACTACAATGGGTAGTTTTTATTATCCAAAAAAGATAATCGTTTTTGGATAATTGCATGTTCTGTCATTCAAAGTCCCAGTCCGTTTCGTAATGGTCGAAATGGATGCCCTCGGTACTACCAAAGCTGGCGAGGATTTGCATGATGTCATCCTGCTGTTTGGGCGAAAGCTTGTTTTCACCGTGATGATAACGGTAGTAGGGACCCATGCCTGCGCTAAAGTATGAGCGCACACGCTGACGGGCCTCCGCCTTATGGTATTTGGGCACATTATCATATAGATGACTAAATCCCCAAGCCTTCCTCACCAGTCGCTTCTCGCAGTAGCAAGGACATTCGTCCTGCTGCCAGGCTGTAGGAAACACAGCCTGACCAATGAACCGATCCTGCTGGTTCGTCAACACATTGGCCAGATAGTGCATACAATTCTCCTTGCACTTGCAAGCATCGTTGAAACATCGGGCATAGCCCCAAGGAATGTTTTCTGCTTTCAATTCTTTTTCTTCCATAACTTTTATTTTTTTCAATTTTCAACTTTCAACTCTCAATTGAATTATCCCTCATCTCTCCCATAATCGCTGGAATCGCCTTTGTACAAAGGGGTTTGAGCACGGGAGGGATTATTTTCATCCCTCCCATATCTCTCCCTTATCTCTCCCGTCACCCTCATGCGGCCTTTAGTGGTATGACCTCGTAGTAAGCTACGTGGGAATGCTCCTTGTGCTTGAAACCAAGAGCCGAGATGGTCTTTCCAAGCCTGACCTTGTTGCCAACGGTGTTCTGTAGAGTGGGGTAGTCCTTCTGCATGAGGCTAATCATCTCGTCACAGTTCATCGTCTTCACCACCTCACCCTCATGAGGCTGACGGAAGCAAGCCACAAACATCTCGCCCAGGTCCTTCTTCTCCATAAAGTCCTGATTCAGCTGCTGAATGCGGGCCACCTCATCGTTGTTGAACCAATAGGGTGCTTTCTGTTCCAGCAGTTCGTACATCACCTGCGCATACAGCTGACCGTAGTCAATGTCGCCCGTGTTGTCAATCATCTGTCCGTCAGGAATCAGGATGCAGATGTAGCGACGCGAGCCTGTGACATCCTTCAGCGGATGACGGTTGTTGGTAGTTGCCACAAACGAGGCAAATCGCGTGCGGTCCTCCTGGGCACGTCCGAAGATGGGACGTCCGTTTACCTTGCTGACACTCAGCGTCTGCTTCAGCGACGACTGCTGAGAGGGACGGATGGCGTCTAGCTCGTCCAGATTGACAAAGAGGTTGTTCGTCAGCGCCATTTCCTTATCGAACTTGTTCGACAGGTTCAGGTGGTCCAGATAGTACTGACGCAGATGCTGAGGCAGCAAACGACGCACGAAGGTCGTCTTGCCACAGCCCTGACTGCCAATCAGCGTTGGCACACACTCGTTGCCGTGCAGCATGTCCATCTGCATCCAGTGGGCCACAGCCGAGCGCAGCCAGATGGTGAGGTAGTTCAGCTGTTCAGAGGTGATGCCTGGAATGCGAGAGAAGATGCGGGCAATGTGGTTCTGTCCGTCCCATTGGGGCAGACTGCTTAGAAAGCCTTGAACAGGATTGTGCTCAGGAACCTCCTCCGACTGCACATATTCCGTAATCTCCGCTTTCGGACTGCCCTTTTCCATCACCTGTTCGCGCTTGGCACGAATCACGATGCTGTTCAGAGCAGCCTGTGTCAACGGCCTGTAAATCAATTCAGCCTCATCAGAGGCGCCAGAGAGTGTTGCCCCAGTTTCCTTGGGCAGCATAGCAAATTCAACCTTTCCGTTCAGAACATTCCTACGGAAGTGATAGTTCTCGTTGAGGAACAACTCGATGACGAGCGTTGCCTCCTGTGAAGCAGCGAGTGCCTCAGCAGTAGTGGTCATGTTTTTGTCCATTATAAAGATTTTTAAAGATTATCAGTTTCCTTTTTGCCTTTTCCTTAAGCAATATTTTCACGCTTTTCACAAAGTGTTTTTCAATGGGGCAAAGTTTCGATTAAACGAGCGAAATACCAAATTCATTTGAGTATTTCCGAGTGCCCAGTAAGTTCGCCAACTTGTTGGCAAAGTTACAAAAAATAATCATGTCCTGCAAGTCTTTCCTGATTTTATTTTCAATTTATTTCAAATGTTAAAATCGACGTCAATAGTCGATAGGTGAGATGAAGGGAGTGTTGAAGGGAGAGATATGGGAGGGATGATGGGAGGGATGAAAATCGCAAAATCCCTTTATTTAAAGGGTTTTTCGTTATCCGACGGGAGAGATGAGAGATTTTTAGTGAAGAGTGAAAAGTGAAGAGTGAAGAATCGGCTTACGCCAGTGAAGAGTTAAGCCCAATAACCTGACATTATCTGTCAATAAGGCTTGGTTATTGTGCGAAAATGCAGCCTTATTTGCACCAATTATTCCCAGGCAGGGAATTGTTCATTCCCAAGCTGGGAACAAAATATTCCCAGTTTGGGAAAAATTAATCTCTTTGGAGAAGAGGGATTATCTCAGAGACCAACAAAAAACAGCGTACCCAGATGGATACGCTGTTCTTATTATAAATAATGTGTAATTACATTAGTCAGCCAGCTTTGCCTTAATGAACTCACGGTTCAGACGGGCGATGTTGGCGATGGTCTCGTTCTTCGGGCAGACAGCCTCGCAAGCACGGGTGTTGGTGCAGTTTCCGAAGCCTGCCTCTTCCATGGCCAGAACCATGGCCTTAGCGCGCTTAGCGGCCTCTACACGGCCCTGAGGAAGCAGGGCGAGCTGAGACACCTTAGACGACACGAACAGCATGGCAGAGCCGTTCTTACAAGCTGCTACGCAAGCACCGCAACCGATACATGTAGCGCAGTCCATAGCCTCGTCGGCATCCTCCTTAGGAATGAGGATAGCGTTGGCATCCTGAGCCTGACCTGTGCGGATAGTGGTGTAACCACCGGCCTGGATAATCTTATCGAAGGCACCACGGTCGACCATACAGTCCTTAATCACGGGGAAGGCAGCTGAGCGCCAAGGCTCTACGGTGATGACATCGCCATCGTTGAAACGGCGCATGTAGAGCTGACAGGTTGTAGCACCACGCTCAGTCAGACCGTGAGGCGTACCATTGATATAGAGCGAGCACATACCGCAGATACCCTCGCGGCAGTCGTGATCGAATACGAAGGGCTCCTTGCCCTCGTTGATGAGCTCCTCGTTCAGGATGTCGAGCATCTCGAGGAACGAGGTATCATCGGGAATATCGTGCATCTCGTGGGTGTCGAAATGTCCCTGGTCCTTGGGGCCATTCTGGCGCCAGAACTTTATTGTAAATGAAATATTCTTTGCCATAATTTTAATTATCTTCGATGATTAAAAGCTGCGCCTCAGCAGAGTTCAAGCGAGCTTGACTCTGCCTTCGGCTTGCATATTAATTCTTATAGTTACGTGTCTGTACCTTGATTGCCTCGTACTCCAGTGGCTCCTTGA
>NZ_CAMJOS010000053.1 GCF_946407605.1 uncultured Prevotella sp. | reverse complement strand
CCCTGCGGGTGTACAAAAGAGAGGTTTTTGACCTCTCTTTTTTCATTTTTATGTGTTGTACAAAACTACCACAGCAATTTCTTGTGTGCTTGTCTAAACTCAGTTTTCTCTCCATCTTGATGGTGAGGCAGGCTGATGCTACTCTAATTTCTCAATGATTGTACTCATAAAGCAGCAGCGTGCTTCAACTCGTTCTTGATGGCATCGTTGATGAAGTCGTTGATAGTGGTGCCAGTGGCTGCAACAAATGCTGCGACGCGAGAATGCAATTCTGATGACATTCGCAGATTCAGTCTTCCGCTATATGGCTTTGCAGGCTCAACGCCATCAGCCTTGCAGGCTTCAAGATAACTATCTACACCTTCCTCGAAATCCTTGCGCAATTCATCGAGTGTGTTGCCCTCATAGAGAATCAGCGCTTTGCTCATTCCCTGAACTTTGCCACACAGGCAGTTGTCTTCCTTGCTATACTCAACACTACCTTTATAACCTTTATACTCTAAATAATCCATATCGCAACAAAGGTACTAAATTTGGTACTAACTTCCAAACTTTTGAACAATTATTTAATCATTTGCATAAAAAGTGAGGGCAAAGTTTGGTATTAACAGTATATTTTCTTACTTTTGCATCTGCAAACGTCTAACTAACCAGTTAATTGGAATAAGGAGGACGCAAGCTTATTGAAGAAGAAAACGATACGTCGATGGAATAGACGTTCACCCGAATAACCGGGGATGTTCTACCGCTTCCAAAGCGTAGAACAAGAGGCCATAAGAAACTGGTAACAAATTGAGATTTATGATTATAAAAAACAGGCCCAACCCCAACGAGGCATTTCCAAATCCGAATCTCCCAAGACTCTGCTTCATCAAGAATGTGGTGAAGAATCCACGTATTATCATCGGTGATTATACCTACTATGATGATGTGGATGGTGCTGACCAGTTTGAAAAGCACGTCACACACTTCTACGATTTTATTGGCGACAAGCTGATAATTGGCAAGTTCTGCGCCATTGCCAAAGGCATAGAATTTGTGATGAACGGTGCCAATCATAGAATGGATGGAGTGACCACCTATCCGTTCTATATTATAGGAGGTGACTGGGGCAGCGCAATAGCTCCAATCAAAGATGAGTTGCCACTGAAGGGAGATACTGTAGTCGGCAATGATGTTTGGATCGGCCAAAACGTAACTGTGATGCCAGGCGTTCATATCGGCGATGGAGCCATCATTGGTGCAAATTCTGTTGTTGCCTCAGACATTCCCCCGTATTCTGTTGCTGCAGGTAATCCCTGCAGGGTAATCCGTAAGCGTTTTGATGACGAGTTTATCGCCTACCTTCTGGAATTGAAATGGTGGGATTGGGACATTGAAAAGATTGAGGCTAATTTTAAGGCCTTGTCGAGTGGCGATCTTTCACTGATTAGAACTATTGAAAAATGACTATCGACACTACAAATATGTGTTCGCACCTGCAGAAGAAGCTGTTTGATGAGGATGGCATCTATCATCCTCTTTGATTACTAAAGCAAATAAGTTAAACAAGCATTACTATGACACCATTGGAACAAAGAAATGAGCAATTGGCTCAGACCATTATCAAGAACCTGAAGCGCCGACACATGGAAGGCTTCTATTGTGCGACGGCAGAAGAGGCCGTGAGGAAAGTGTCGGAACTCATTGAGGACGGAAGCAGTGTGACATGGGGCGGTACAATGACCATCCGCGACCTTGGCATCCCCCAGTATCTCAAAGACCGTGGTACACTCGAAGTGCTCGACCGTGACCTCGCTGCAACGCCAGAGGAAGCGCAGGCGATATATCTCAAGGCGTTTTCTTCAGACGTCTATCTATCCAGTGCCAATGCCATTTCTGAGGACGGTGTCATCGTGAACATTGATGGCAACGGAAATCGTGTGGCCGCTATCACTTGGGGACCAAAGAAAGTCATCTTCGTTATCGGTATGAACAAGGTGGCTCAGAACGTAGAGGCTGCACTTGCCAGGGCACGTAGCACGGCGGCGCCCACCAATGCGGCACGTTTCGACGTCAAGACGCCCTGTAAGTCTGATGGCGTGTGCCATAACTGCAACTCGCCACAGTCTATCTGTAACTACGTCCACTTCCTCAGGAACTCTCCACAGGGCCGACATGTCGTCGTGTTGGTAGGTGAAAACCTCGGATACTAATGTCTTGGAAACTGAAATATCGTTGTAAGCAGTGCGGCTATGAGGCCGAGGTGTACGAGGGGCGTGGACTCTTCCGACAGGAGATTACGGCCGTGTCGTGCCCAGACTGCAAGACCATCCAGAACCTCGTGGTGGGTGGTATCATTGCCGACGTGGCACCATCTTTTAGAAGCGAGGTTGGTCGTTTATGTCTGCAGTGCGGCAGCGATAACATCAAGATATGGGATAAACATACCTGCCCCAAGTGCCAGGGCGAAATGGAACAAACGGGAGAAAAGGAGTATTGGACATGACGCTAACGTATATATTTCATAGCGGTTTCGTGCTGGAAACGGAAAGGTCCATCCTGATATTCGACTACTGGCTGGACTTGAATGGCGTTGTGCTGCCGTTCCTGAAGAAGGATAAACCCATCTATGTCTTCTCCAGCCACTTCCACGAAGACCATTTCAATAGTGCCATCTTTGAGTGGAGAAAGCAACACAAGAACATCACCTATATCCTTTCTAAGGACATCTACAAGCATCGGAGAGCCACAAAGGAAGATGCAGACGTATGGTTGGCCAAGGGCGGAGCGTGGTCAGACGACACTTTGTCCGTATGGGCATTAGGCAGCACAGACAGCGGTGTTTCGTGGATAGTAGAGACAGAGGGTAAACGTATCTTCCATGCCGGCGACTTGAACAACTGGTATGCCAGATTCCTGCAGGATGTCAAACCAGGCGAAACGATCTATAGTGAAGAGTTCGAAGAAGAAATAGACCCGATAGCCCATGAGAAGCAGTACCTGGGCGAGCTGAAGGATATCCGCAAGATTACCGATAGCTTCGATGTGGTGATGTTCCCCGTTGACGGGCGCATCGGCAACGGTTACACCCTCGGTGGCCGACAGTTCATAGAGCGTTTCAAGGTCGGCCTCTTTGTCCCCATGCACTTCGTGGCCAGCGGTTTTGAATCCGCTTGGCGCATGAAGGAGTTCACGGATGAAAAAGGCATTCCTTTCTGGGAAATAAGCAGAGAGGGAGAAACGATAGATATCTGAATGATTAACAAGAACTGCTGATGTAAGCGAAAGCCTATGTCAGCAGTTTTTGTATATTACAGGGTCAGTCATCTTACGATCTTTGCTTTTTGCAGATTGTCAAAGTCATCCCAGAACTCAGCCTGGTCTTCATCGCTGAATGTGTTCGTGGACATCTCTTTGAGGATTTCATCCAACAGTTGCATCTTAGTCACCTGCAGGTCTGGTGCTACGTCAATCTGGTAAGTAAGAATATCACCCAATGAGCCGACGTGAACATTGGTAATAGCAACTTTACCATTCACCAGCTTCACCTGAATACGCCTATTAGAACCGTATTCAGGCTTCGTCTCACGCAGCTTTTGATACAACGCCGAATCGCTGTACTGCTCTGAATCTACTGAATTGATAAGTTCTCGTAGTGTCATATGGTCTTTATTGCTTTACACGGGTTACCTACAGCAATAGTGTTCGAGGGAATATCTTTCGTTACGACGCTTCCTGCACCAATTGTCACGTTATCACCGATGGTCACACCAGGCAGGATAGTCACACTACCACCAATCCACACATTATTGCCAATGGTGACTGGTTCTGCCCACTCTCTACGGCTGTTACGCTCTACGGGGTCAGTACTATGGCAGGCTGTGTAAATGCTTACATTCGGGCCGATAAAGCAGTCGTCGCCGATGGTGACTGGGGCTTCGTCGAGTACGGTGAAGTTGAAGTTGGCAAAGAACCGCTTACCCACACTAATCTGCTTGCCATAGTCGCAATAGAAGGGCTGGTTAATCAGAATATTGTCATCAGCGATGTGTCCCAAGAGACCTTTCAGGATCTCCCTTGCCTCCTCCTTCTCCGACGGGCGCAACAGGTTATAGTCGTGGATTATCTCTTTTACTTCCGTCAGCTCTTCTATCAGCTGCGGGTCAACAGCGGAATAAATTTCGCCCGCCAACATCTTCTCTTTTTCTGTCATATATTTCTTTGTCTTACCAATTCAATTGCCTCCTTACCCGTCAGGTGCTCAATGTCGAAACGAATCATCAGCATACGAGAGAAACCACTTTCTATTTCTTTTTGTAGACTCTCATCGTCATTCGGGTTGTAGTGGTTGCCAAGCATACGAGCCGTTTCCAACTTCTCCTGTTCATCCTCGATGATATGGATTCTGCCGAAGGCAATCACGCTGCGGAAGAAAGTAGTATATTTCTTCGGCTGCACATCATCCTGCTCGATAACACAGAAAGAAGCCTTGTCACACTTGCGGATAGCATCCACCTTGTGGCCAGCCAGAGCACTGTGGAAATACAGTTTTCCTTCATGATAGACATAGCTGATTGGAACGGCATAGGGATAGTCATCATCACCAAGCAATGCCAGTGTTCCTGCCGTTGCTTTCTCCAGTATTGCGATGCTTTCCTCTTTTGAAAGCTGTTGGCGCTTGCGCCTCATTTCACGAAACCCACTCATGCAGTTAATCCTTATTTTTATCCCATGTCCAATATTTCCTTAACTCTCCAACAATCTCATCCCAATCCTGTAGGGTAAACGTGCCAGGGCCCATCATCATAATGGTCATCTCCAAGTCGTCCCAACAACGATAAACATTAGTGTCACGGAACCCGTTTCGGAGATAAAAGGCTTGACGACGTAGCCTTTGCTCCTTGTTTGCACACTCCTGACGAGGCGACTCCATATCCAGAACACATGACTGCCCCTTATATTTTTCTATCAATTGGTTTAGAATCTGCTGACCAAGCCCTTTTCCACGCAGTTCTTCCTTAACAGCAAAGTACCAGTACCAGTTGAACGGACGGAGCAGCGAAGGCCGTCCGAGCTCGCTCGAGCACGGCTGAGTCGCGACGGACGAAGACGAAGTCAACGACGGTCTGGGATAGACAATCGTGAAGCCTATCAATTGGTTCTCATTATAATAGGCCGTGAAGTCAAGATTCATCTCGCCAATAAGACGTACCAAATCGTCCCAGGGAATCTGTTCTTCCTTGGGAAAAGCCGTTTCGTAGAGCAGTTTCAATTGCCCATCGTTAGCATTCTCTGTAGATATCTGTTTCTGAATCAAATCCTAATAATTCTCAAATCTTGGCACAAAGGTAGCAAATATTCCTCATTTTTTCGTAACTTTGCAAATAAAAATGAGAATATGGAGAATTTTGAAGATACACTACGCAATGACCTGCATCAGTTTCTGCTGAGCATGCAGGAGGTGGATGAAAGGATACCTGAGTGTCCCGATGTTGAAGAGAAATGGGAGGAGATAGCTAAGGCCTATATCCCCGATGGCATCCGCGAGTTTCAGGACTTCCCATCGGCCTCGCTCGGCTGGATGATGTATATCGGCATGGCCGTAGCCAAGATGTGGGATGCAGAGTGGGGGATATACTCGAAGATAGAAGACCTTTATGCCTATATGCGCGACAAGCGGGGCTACGATGCGATGGACGAATACATCCGCGAAGAGGTGCTGCTGTTGCAGGGCGTGGACTATACTATTCTAGAGAAAGTGACTGGCGAGTGTGCCTCGCGTGTGTATAATGCCCTGATGCGCCAGCGATTCGAACCAGGCACGAAGGAGGCTTTCAACGGCTATGTTGCCTGCCTGCATCAGCTCTACCTGTTTGGAGCTGCCATGCAGCTGAAGCGTATGGGGTATCACATGACTAAGATGAACTGAAATTTGTATCTATACATCAAAGGCACCAACCCATCTGATATGAGTCGGTGCCTTTGTTCAACTTTCACCTTTGACCTTTGGTCTAGTCTGCTCACGCTCGGCAGAATCGAAGCGAGCTTCACTCTGCTCTCGCTTACTCGCAGCCTTCAACTTTGACCACGTTTCCACTGAAGTGTGAAGATTTTGAGATTTCTACATAATTTCAGCGAAAAAACTTTGAGATTTCTACAAAAATGTGTAATTTTGCCCCCAGAAACTTAAACATTACGATTATGAAAACAGAAGAAAACAAAAAGCAAGAGGAGCTCACCGACGAGCAACTTGACAACGTGTCGGGAGGTGCAAGTTTTGGAAAATGGGAATATTATAATAATAAACCGAGGTGAAGGGACTACGCACCCGCGTTAAAATATACGGCTTTCTTTGCATTAATGCAAGGAAGGCCGCTGTGTTTTTATATGCATTAGTATATGTACGTAGTTAATTAAGATTGACGTACTCCGTCAGCTGTGAAAGTTCGCGGAGTTTTTTATTGGTAAGGACTACAGCAAAATAAAAGGAGGGGATAGCTTGTGCTACCTCCCCCTCTTTCCACCTTTCAAGTTTCAACTTTCACCTTGACCTACGGTCTAGTCTGCTCACGCTCGGTAGAGCTCAAGCGAGCTTGGCTCTCCTCTCGCTTACTCGCAGCCTTCACCTTACATGCATTCCATGCATGAGGTCGTTCCCAGCGCGGTCAGCGCTGCTGTGATGATGCTTGCCAGCACCTGGAGGATTATCCTCCATCCCTCCTTGTTTTTCATATTTTTTCCTCCTTTCTTTATTTTGTCACACAGATTTGAGCGTTCTCGTTAATCGGGAAGCGGCGTAAGCCTAAGGGAATGTTTCCGTGCTTTCTGTGATTTCCGTGTGACCTTATTAATTACTTCTCTGTGTGATTATGGGAGTGAAGGTGGGAGGCCTTTTGTGTGACCTCCCTTGACCTTCGGTCTAGTCTGCTCACGCTCGACAATGCTCAAATGCGATTTGGCATTGTTCTCGCTTACTCGCAGCCTTCACCTTTCACCTGTCACCTTTCACCTTAGTTATACCCGTCGTCACCACCACCTCCGGTGTTGTCACCATTCGTGGGATTCGAGGGATTCGTGTTCGAGTTGTTGCCGCCGTTCTCCGTAGATTCGTTGTTCCCTGAGTTCGTGGTTCCGCCCTCGTTTTCGGGATCTTCGACGTTACCCTCGTCAGTCGAGGTCACGCGCTTCACCTCCTTGCCTTCGCGGTCGTAGCAGGTGATCTGCACGGCAGTCTTCGACAGCTCGTCCTTCAGGTCGACATCAGGCGTGAAGATGATGCGTCGACTCGAGATGAGGCCCGCCTTCACCTTGTTCACGTCGTCCACGCTCTTGGCGCGCAGTCCGAAGCGCATGGTGCCCAGTCCAGGCAGCGCTACAGAGTGGCCTTCGGTGGCCCATGCCTTGATAACCTCACCAGCTGCATCCCAGCAGGCCTGCATCACGCCTCGGCTCACACCTGAGCGGAGGGCCGCCTCCTTAATCACCTTGTCCTGAGTCAGAGCGGTGTAGAGCTCAGGCATCATCACGTAACGATACTGACCAGCATACTTGCCGATGTTCTGAAATTGTTCTTTTGCTTTTACTTTAAGTGCCATAATCTTAGATTTTTAATGTTTATTGTTTATTGGTTTTTGGTTAAAGGTTCTGGTCTAACGGGATGGTGTGTCAAGATTTTTCAGTTCGTTGTGGCGCCTACATCTTACCTCTTCCATCTGACATCAGCACCTCTCGTCTTCCATCTTCCTTGTCAAATCCGATGGTTGTCCGCGCCTATATGAAATATTTTCATCTCTCCCGTGGGCGAGAAAAATTTCTCTCGTGGGGGCGCAAAATTTCTATCTTTATTGACGATACAAAGGTACAAAAAATAATTGAAACCACCAAATATTTTACCAATTATTTTTCATGAATGATGTAATTATTTTTCTTATTCTTCAGCCTCGCGTTTTTTATGCAAAATGTGTCATGAGTGTCATGAGTGTCACGTGTCATTTACGATTTTAAACCTCGATTTTTACTCTTAATATATATAATATTATAATATTATATATATTAAGAACTATTTTTACCTATTCAGAATCCTTAATGACACATGACACTCATGACACTCATGACACACATTCAACGTTTTTCAGGGTAAGACAACTCGCTTTGCCGATGAGGATGTATGGCTGACGCAAGCGCAACTGGTAGAGATTTATCAGTCGAGCAAGTCGAACATCAGTGAGCATCTTAAAAACATCTTTGAAGATAAGGAACTGGATCAGGATGCAGTTGTTCGGAAATTCCGAACAACTGCTGCAGACGGGAAAAATTATCAGGTATTACACTATAATCTTGACGTGATTATTGCCCTTGGATATCGTGTGCAGTCGCCTATTGCTGTACGTTTCCGTCGCTGGGCCACTCGCTTACTGCATGAGTATATCCAGAAGGGCTTTACGATGGACGATGAACGTCTGAAGCAAGGCGGCAATCGCTACTTCAAGGAGTTGCTGCAACGCATTCGCGACATCCGTAGTAGTGAGATGAATCAAGGAACAGTCCCGTGATCCGTGGAAGTGATTTGAAAAGCTATTTACGAAGACGGAGAACTTGACGAAGAGGCAACTCACAAGAAATACTTGTTAGTTCGCCAAGAGGGCAAGCGACAGGTGCAAAGAGAGATTGACCACTACAACCTCGACATGATTATTGCCTTAGGTTATCGCGTTCAGTCACCTATTGCTGTACGTTTCCGTCGCTGGGCCACTCGCTTACTGCATGAGTATATCCAGAAGGGCTTTACGATGGACGATGAACGTCTGAAGCAAGGCGGCAATCGCTACTTCAAGGAGTTGCTACAACGCATTCGCGATATCCGTAGTAGTGAGATGAATCAAGGAACCGTCCCGTGATCCGTGTTGAACTTTCTCTGACCCTAATTATTTTCAATTCTCCAAGGATTTTCGTGAGTATTTATAGTTTTTCGCTATAAATAATCAAATTTTTTCAGCAAATGATGATTCATTTGCTATTTTTTTGCTATCTTTGCATCCTAAAGGATGCGAGGATAGGCTGTGCCTCGGCATAAGAAAAACGCTTCTTCTGCTCTCGGCTTGCACCATCCTAGTCAATCAAATAAACTAAAAACGTTATCACTACGCAAGCAATAAAACTATATATGGCAACACAACAAGAGCGTGCAGAATTGCACAAGACAATATGGAAGATAGCCAACGAACTGAGAGGTGCCGTTGACGGATGGGAATTCAAGGCATACGTCTTGGGTAGCATCTTCTATCGGTTTATCTCAGAGAATATCTGCGACTATATACACCAGCTGATGGCGGCTGCTGGTCAGCCCGACTTCGACTATACCACCATCAGCGATGACTTTGCAGAGAACATCCGCAAGAAGATGGTGGAGGAGAAAGGCTACTTCATCCTGCCCTCACAGCTGTTCCAAAATGTGGTGAAGACAGCAGAGAAGGACGAGAACCTGAACGAGCGACTCACCAACATTTTCCGCTCCATTGAGGCCTCTGCCGTTGGCACACCATCAGAAGACGACCTGCGTGGCTTGTTCAGCGACTTTACTGTTGACAACTCTGCGCTGGGTTCTACTGTCATCAAGCGCAACCAGCTGTTGGCCCGCGTGCTCCAGGCCGTTTCTCAGATGGACTTAGGTTCGAAGTACAACGACACCAACAACGATACCTTTGGCGACACCTACGAGTTCCTGATGCAGATGTATGCCTCGCAGGCAGGCAAGAGCGGTGGTGAGTTCTTCACCCCTCAGCAGGTCTCAGAGCTGTTGGCGCAGTTGGCATCATGCAACAATCCTAATATCAACAAGGTCTATGACCCTGCCTGTGGATCAGGCTCGTTGCTGCTGAAGTTTGCCAAGACCGTTGGCAAGCAGAATCCCAATCTGAAATACTTTGGTCAGGAAGTGAATCCCACGACCTACAACCTCTGTCGTATCAACATGTTCCTGCACAATGTGAACTTCGACAACTTCGACATTCGCTTGGAGGACACCCTGCTGAAACCTCAGCACATGGACGATGCACCCTTTGATGCCATCGTCTCTAATCCTCCTTACTCGCTGAAGTGGGACGGTAAGGAAAATCCCATTCTGATTAACGACGAGCGTTACGCCCCTGCAGGAGTGCTGGCTCCCAAGAGTGCTGCCGACCTTGCCTTCACGATGCACATGCTGTGGCACCTGTCAGAGAAGGGCACAGCTGCCATTGTAGAGTTCCCTGGCGTGTTGTATCGTGGTGG
This sequence comes from uncultured Prevotella sp., assembly GCF_946407605.1. Classification (GTDB taxonomy): domain Bacteria; phylum Bacteroidota; class Bacteroidia; order Bacteroidales; family Bacteroidaceae; genus Prevotella. The sequence goes on along the minus strand of NZ_CAMJOS010000053.1, from coordinate 517 downwards.
TGACGAAAAGAAAATCCGTGAGTATCTGATTAGGGAGAATCGCGTGGACACCGTCATCCAGTTGCCTGCCAACCTCTTCTTTGGCGTGGGCATTGCCACCTGTATCATCGTGTTGAAGAAGAGTGCCAAGACAGATAGCTCTGTGCTCTTCATAGATGCCAGCAAACTGTTCCAGAAGGACGGCAACAAGAACGTCCTCCTGCCCGAGCATCAGGAAAAGATTATGGAACTGTTCCAGAATCGTAAGGACGAGCAGTATATGGCCAAGTTGGTGAAGAACGACGATATTCTTGCTAACGACACCAACCTTAGCGTCTCCAGCTATGTAGAGCAGGAAGACACTCATGAAGTGATCAACATCAAAGAGGTAAATGAAAAGCTCGAAACCCTTGTTGCCGAGGGCAATGAGCTGAACCAGAAGATTGAAGCCATCATCAAAGAATTAGGAGAGTAATATCGTAATTCCCCAAGAAAATTGGCAAAAACACTCTAAAGTTCCCCAAGAAAATTGGCAAAA
>NZ_CAMJOS010000052.1 GCF_946407605.1 uncultured Prevotella sp. | reverse complement strand
TCGCGCCACGACTGAATCCAGTTCTTATAGGTGTTCCAGATAATCGTCTCTGAGGTAGGACGGATAATCAGCTCCTCTTCTAACTTGGCAGCGGGGTCAACCACCACGCCACTCTTGTCCTCAGTAGCCTTCAGGCGATAGTGGGTCACTACTGCACACTCCTTGGCAAAGCCCTCAACGTGCTCAGCCTCACGACTCAGGAACGACTTCGGAATCAGCAGGGGGAAATAGGCATTTTGTGCGCCCGTCTCCTTGAACATGCGGTCCAGCTCATGCTGCATCTTCTCCCAGATGGCATAGCCGTAAGGCTTAATCACCATACAACCGCGCACGGCCGACTGTTCAGCCAGGTCAGCTTTCACAACCAGATCGTTGTACCACTGGCTATAATTATCGGCACGTTTTGTTAAATCTTTTAATTCTTTTGCCATGTTTTATACAATAAATTCAAAATTTTGGTGCAAAGGTACAAAAAAAATGAGAGTTGAGAGTTGAAAGTTGAAAGTTTTTTCTATCTTTGCAGTCGAATAGAATGAAGTTTAACTTTTTATTAACGTAAATATTAGCATTATGAAAAAAATGAAAGTAATTATCCTGACGCTTTGCGCAGGAATGGTGATGGCTGGTTGTAACAACATGGCCAAGGGTACAGCAATTGGTGCAGCAGGTGGTGCTGTGCTGGGTGCTATTGTAGGTAAGGTGGCTGGTAACACCGCCGTTGGTGCCGCTGTAGGTACTGCCGTTGGTGCTGGTACTGGTGCCATCATTGGTAAGCACATGGACAAGGTTAAGGCTGAAGCCGAGGCTGTGAAGAACGCTCAGGTTGAGTCTGTTACCGACGCTAACGGTCTGCAGGCTGTGAAGCTGACCTTCGACTCTGGTATCCTGTTCGCTACCAACAAGTCTGACCTGAACGCCAACTCAAAGGCTGCCCTGAACCAGTGCGCTACCCTGCTGAAGAACAATGCCGACTGCGACATTGCCATCCTGGGTCACACCGACAATACTGGTTCTGACGCCATCAACAACCCCCTCTCTGTTAAGCGTGCTCAGGCCGTTCAGACCTATCTGCTGAGTCAGGGTGTTAACGCAACCCAGATCCGCACCGTCGATGGTCAGGGTTCTACCAACCCCGTAGCCGACAACTCTACTGCCGCTGGTCGTCAGCAGAACCGTCGTGTTGAGATCTACATGTACGCTTCTCAGGCTATGATCCAGGCTGCTGAGGCAGGAACACTTCAGTAATTGAAGGCTGCGAGTAAGCGAGAACAATGACAAGCTTGCTTGGTCATTGTCGAGCGTGAGCAGACTAGACCGAAGGTCAAAATTGAGAATTTAATTTTGAAATCTTTTCTCAAACGTATCAGAAAGATAGTCCAGTGGACTCTCGCAATATTCTTCGGCACTACCATTCTTGCAGTGGTAGTGCTGAAGTTTTTACCCGTTTATTACACGCCCCTCATGTTCATCCGACTGTTCCAGCTCGACGAGATGAAGATGAGCCACACTTGGGTGCCGTTAGAAGAAATGTCACCCAACATGCCCAAGGCCGTCATGGCCAGCGAGGATGCCAAGTTCCTCGACCATTGGGGCTTCGACTTCGAAGCCATTCAGTATGCTCGTGAGCGCAATGCCAAGCATCCTGAGAAAAACAAACTTGGAGCCTCGACCATCAGTCAGCAAACGGCCAAGAACGTCTTTCTGTGGCCTGGTCGCTCATGGCTTCGCAAGGGTCTCGAGGCTTATTTCACCGTGCTTATCGAGGTGTTCTGGTCAAAGGAGCGCATCATGGAGGTCTATCTCAACAGTATCGAGATGGGCCCAGGCATCTATGGCGTTCAGGCCGTGGCCAACGAGCATTTCGGCTGCGACGCCAAAGACCTCTCTGCCAGCCAGTGTGCCCTGATTGCCGCCACCCTACCCAATCCTCGCCGCTTCAGCAGCAAGAATCCCAGTAAATATATGAAAAAGCGCCAGCGTCAGATTCTGGCCAATATGAAATACGTTAAGTTGCTGAACGACTAGGGCTTTCAACCCTCTTGTCTATCCTCTTTGACCTTCTTGCGTCCCTTCGGTAGCAAGCGAGCAAAGCTCGAGCGCGGTCTAGTCTGCTCACGCTCGACAATGCTCAAATGCGATTTGGCATTGTTCTCGCTTACTCGCAGCCTTCCTCTTTTTTAAGTTTCAGAATACGTCTTACGCTCTGGTCTATGCGGTCCTCGCTGATGGTGCCATTGTTCACCGCCTCTATCACCGCATCGAAAGCCTCCATGAAGTCACGGGGACCAAGCACGATGTCAACGCCAGCCTTGATGCTGCCCACAGCGGCCTCGGCACTGGTATAGTGCTGGGTGATAGCCCCCATCTCCATGCCGTCAGTAACGATGATGTTCTGGTAGCCCAACTCACCGCGCAGCTTGTCTTGCAGTACGATAGACGACAGCGTAGAGGGAATGTTAGAACCAGTGACATTAGGCACGGCGATATGGGCAGTCATAATAAGCTGACAACCCCACTCTATGCCGGCACGGAAGGTCACCATCTCGCAGTCCTTCATCTCATCCCACGTCTTCAGCGACTGAGCATAGCCAGTGTGCGTGTCGGCAGTTGTGTCACCATGACCAGGGAAATGCTTGATGCAGCCCGTGATGCCCGCATCCTTCAGACCTTGCAGATAGTTCGTCACCATGGGGGCGGCCACGGAAGGATATTCGCTGAAGGCGCGTGCGCCAATGACAATATTCTCAGGATTGGTGTTCACGTCGGCCACTGGGGCAAAGTCTATGTCGAAGTCATATTTCTTCAAATAGGTACCAATGGTTTTGCCGCAGCCATAGGCAATCATCGGGTCGCCAGTGGCGCCAATGGCAGCCATCGACTCGTACTTCTGAACGTCAAAGTTGGGATTGTTGGCTATGCGTGCCACGCGTCCTCCTTCTTCGTCGATGCAGAGCAGCGGTTGTCCCTTCAGCGAGCGTATCTGAGAGATGATTCGTGCCAGTTGCGCCTCGTCCTCAATGTTCCAGGCATAGAGGATGATGCCGCCCACGGGATACTGCTCGTTGGTTTGTCTCATCTTCGTGGTAATCTCCTGATTCTTAAGCGCTGCCAGGTCATCGAAAGTGGTCCATTCAATCGTTGGGTCAAGCGACTCTATGCGGATATAGAACATCTGACCCACTTTTTCGCGGAGCGTCATCTGCTGCAACTGTTCTTCCACCTCGTCCACGGGCGGTTCAATAGTCGTCTCGTCGTTCGAGCAGGCTGCAAATAGCCAGCCACAAATAAGTAATGCAAGTAGTTTCTTCATTTCTAATATTGTTTATCTATATTTCTGTACACTCAGCCTTCAGTCTTCTTTCATCTTCCCTCTATTTCATCAAACCAGTCAACCAGCACTTTGCAATACTCCTCATGGGCATCTACGAAGCAAGTATGACGTGAGTTTCGGAACAAGTGCCAGCGACTGCCAGGGATATGCTCATAGAGCGAGGCAGCGACCACGGGCGTGCAAATGTCACGCGTACCGCTACAGATAAGTGTAGGCTGCGTGATGAGATGTAGGCGGTCGGTATATTCAAAGTCTTTCAAGCTACCTAAAGGCTGATATTCGTTGGGGCCCCAACCATAGAGATAGGCCTCTGTGCCAGCACGTTTCGGTCGGCGCAGACACTCTGGTGAATGCTCATCCACGCTGATGACAAACTGCTCGAAGTAATGGTCGTTGGCTCGCAGATAATCAGGCGAATCCCATTGTCCCGCGGCCTCTGCCTGTCTGATGGCCTCCTGGTCCTCCTCCGAGAGTTCCTTGATAAGCCGGTGTTGCTCGCTGGCCCACAGGCTGCTGGAAGCATGGCCCGATGACAATATGAACGACATGATGCCCTCAGGCTTCTCGTCTATGGCGTAAGCAATGATCTGCATGGCGCCCCACGACTGTCCAAGAATGTGAACCCTGTCAAGATGCAGATACTCGCGAATGGCTATAAGCTCGTCAATCCATGTCTTCTGTGTCCACAGCTCAGGGTGCCCGTCGAGGTACGAATTACCACATCCTATCTGGTCGTAGGAAATGACCTGTCGTCCCGTGTCGGCGATGCAGTCGAGCACCTCAAAATAGTTGTGCGTACTTCCCGGACCGCCATGCAGCAGCAACAGAGGTGCCTTCTCCGACGTCTCACCCACTATGCGGTAGTAGGTCTTGTAGCCCATAAAAGGCATGTAGCCTTCGGTAATCTTGTAGTTTGTCATATTGTTATGTTTTTACGATATCCCATGCCCGTTACGTGACAGATGAGCCTGCCGTCCTGATTGGTTACGCGCACCTCTACGGCAGGAATCTTGTGGTGGTCGCAAATACCTATGGCTTCAGCGCGCAGCACGTCACCCTCACGCGCACTCGACACAAACATGATGCTGTTGTTGATGCCGAATGTCAGCTGACCGTTGTAGTTCATCCAGGCTGCAATGGCCAGGTCGGCCAGCGTAAACAGCGCCCCACCCTGACACACATTACCGCCATTCAGGTGCATCGTCGTCACCGTCATCTCCGCCACAGCATGCTGCTCGTTCACCTCCGTAATCTTGCAACCCGCATTGGCCGCAAACCTATCTGTTCTATTCAATAATTCCTTTATATCCATTGTTGTCTCATTTATTTTCCTTCAGACCTCAGCCATCTTCCTTCTTACATCATTTTTACCACTTCCAAATCCGCAGGCAGCCATTTCACGCTGTCCAGCTCATCCTTTGTGAGCCATCGGGCTGCCTCATGCTCATTCAGATGCAGCGCCTCGCCAATGAGAGAGCAGAGATAGCAATGCATAGTCAGATGAAATTTGGGATAGCTATAATCAATGGTACAAAGAAACTCATCCACACTTATCTCCGCAGACAGTTCCTCGCGAATCTCCCTCACGAGTGCTTCCTCCGGCGTTTCCCCAGCTTCCATTTTTCCGCCAGGAAACTCCCACCAGTCTTTCCAATCGCCATACCCTCTTTGGGTGGCGAATATCTTATCATCCTTGCGGATTATAGCTGCTACGACTTCAATCTGTTTCATATCTTCGCACTCTTCCTTTTACGCAATTCTTCCCTTGCTGCACGGATCTCTGCGTTGATTTCATCAAGCGAAAGCTCTGGCTCCTTGCTCATCTCCGCAGCCCTTCTTTGTTGAATAAACAAGTCCAGCTGCTCAATTTCCGCCTTCTGATTCTCAGGTGCGAATAAATCAACCTTACCAGCATTTATTCTATTATCCATATCTCTTCATTAAAAGGATTTCGTGATCCCTTCTTTTTATTTGGTTTCTGTTGTTAATTGGGACACAATAGGGTCCTGTGTGCACCTTTGTAGTGCAGAGAGTTAATCCATATTATCTATTATTTTTTCTATCAACTTTTATGAGACTATCAACTATGTAGTCTGATGCTTCGGAGATAGACATATTTTGCACATCAATCCAATGTATTCTCATAAACATAAATCTTGTCTCATGAGACAAGGGTGCTGTTACAACAGGAATTATTTTCCCATTATATTCCATTGCAGCCATAAATTCTTTGTATTGCCATGATCCAATTCGGAAATCTTCATTCAAGAATGTAAGAATATATCCATTCTTAGATGCATCCCGGATATTGTGTTCGATAACTTCTTTGAAAGAATCTCCAGCCATTAAGTCGTCTTTATCGAAAAAGGTCTTAAAATCATGCTGTTTCAATTTCTCATTCACAGCTCTTGCTAACTCTGCTTGTTTTCGCGGATAAGACAAAAATACCGTTGAACGTTTTTTAAACCTTTCTATGGCTTCTGCAATCTTTTCTTCTGGCCAATCCAAATTGACAGTTTCATAGGGACGATTAGTTTCCTTAATATGCTCAACTTCGAATTTTACCCAATCTGACTCCTTAGCATTCTGGCTATCACATAATACGAAGCGGTGCCTATTATCAATCTCCTCCTTGATAAGTGTTTTGGTCAATTCTTCATACCCTTCCTTTTCTAGGCATTTCAGGAAGAACATCAATGGCCGAAATCCTTCTTTCTCCAAGAGATCTCTCACCACTATCACTTTCTCATAATCTAAATGAGAATGCGAAAGAAATACAAAGATTTTATTATCTTCCATTCTTGACCACTCTAAATTATCTGTTAGATATCTATCGAGCACAATAGGCCGCTGAATGCGCACAATAGGGCGCACAATAGGGTCGGTTCCACTGTGCACATTTCAAACTGCCTGCAAATATACGAATTATTTCTGAAATTATTCGCAAAAGCAATTAAATATTTCTAGGATTATCTTCCGCCGCCATTGGCATTTGAATATCCTCTTCCTGCAATTCGGGATAAGGATTGTTTTTGACGACATGATCTTGCAGCCATATATGATTCAGGGTGAACGCTATGGAATCCAGCGTCTCTTCACGCTTCGATGATTTCAGCTCGCACTCCCACACCGTGATGCAATGCCAGCCCATCTCCGCCAGTTTGCGCTGCTCCTCTTTATCCCTTTCCTTGTTCCTTCGTATCTTCGCCACCCAGAACTCCCTGTTCGTCTTTGGAATCTTACAGCACTCGGAGTTCTCAATCACATCTTCCATCTTACCTCTGACATCTTCCATCCGTGGCAGAGCCACGTTGTGTCCATGCCAAAAGCAACCATTCACAAAGATGCACGTTCTGTATTTCCTCAGCACCAAGTCTGGATGCCCAGGCAACCTTTTATGGTTCAAACGATATCGAAATCCCCTACTCCACAGCCCTTTTTGCACAATCATCTCTGGCTTCGTATTTTTCGACCGAATCGCCGCCATATTAGCATGCCGTTGTTGTGCTGAGAGTTTATCCATAATACATCAGCGACTTATTCCTCTTTAAATTTCATCATCACACTTAAAAAGTCAGCTGGGCTGATGACCTTTGGTGTCTGAGGATAATGCTTTAAATTGCCTGTCACCATAAAAGAATCTTCAACGCTCAATGAAACTTCGTAGAACACGCGATCATCCTCGTCTGGCATAGAATCTAAAAAGGTCGTCCGAGAAGTCTCTATTCCATGTTCCTTAATAAACGAAATCAATGCATCAGCAACACCAGGCACGAGCTTGAATTTCGCACGATGAAGCACTTCCTGATATTCTTCAATGATACTGCTTTCGTACAAGGGCGTAAATTCACTATTAAGCAACAGCCTTACAACTTTTGCCGTTGCCGAAAGAGAATTGTTCGTGATAAGAGCCGATACCAGCACGTTGGTATCAATAACAGCGTAAATCATACCTTCGCACTCTTCCTTTTGCGCATTTCTTCCCTTGCCGCACGAATCTCTTCGTTGATCTCATCTAGCGAGAGTTCCGGCTCCTTGCTCAACTCCGCAGCGCTCCTTTGCTGCATAAACAAGTCCAACGCACTGGGTGTTCCTTTAATCGTAAAAGGAATGCTGCGACTTCTTATCACCGCCTTCACGAAAATGTTGAACGCCGTATTGGCACTCATTCCAAACTGCTCGCAGAGTGCGTCAAACTGCGTTTTCATTTCAGAATCCATTCTTACTGTAACTGCCGATTGTGCCATAATTTCTATTCAATTTATCTACATTATGATAGCACCATGCCATCATTTCGGCAGCAAAATTATGAATTATTTTTGATAAAAGCAAATTTTCCGGCAAAAAAGTGAGATCCACGTATGCTTCGAAGTGTTGGGCCAGTATACATAATAGTGTACACAATGCGGTTCCGCTGTGTACACTAAATTATATAGAAATAACTTCTCCGTGATTCACAATTCATTTATGGCTCTGCTGCTTTCGGAAACAAATCATACTCGTTGGGCCTCACTTCATTTTGCTTTTTCGTTGACAGTTTTCTTATCTGTTTGAATTTGTCAAACACATTCTCACGGTGGTGTTTTAGAAAAACATTCAGAGGCCTGTAAAAAGGTTCCTTTGGTACGAAAATCTTTTTACCATTGTACTCCTCATAGAACCAATTTCCCTTTAGCTTTTCTGACACAATTACCCTATAGTCATCACTGATACAAAAGAAACCCTTATCAAACGCAAAGTGCATATCTCTGCACAATGCGATACCATTACAAGGCAGAAATGTTCCATGATGTGCTTGTGGCTTAATATGTGCAGCCTCTAGATTAAACAAATCTACATCACCTTCTTTATATCTAATTACCTTGCCAGTAACTGCACATCGGTATTGGTAAGCATTCATAACAAGATCATGGAATAATGAACTGTTAAATATTGAGCACCCCATTGATTCCTCAAAAGAGTTTTCATCTTCATCGTTGTTGTCTTGTGTACTATAAGTACTCAATAGTGAGTCCGACTCTGACCTTATCACCTTCATGGCCTCATCGGTAACGACAACATCTGAGACAGAATCAAGTGCAGGTGTCTCAATAAAATCGAATACAGTATCAATTATTGCATTTGCATGCCATCTTTTGTCATAATCATCCAAGATGTGTTGTAACAAATTACTTCTCTTATGCTCTGGAGTAATTCTAGTAAGTGTGTAATAAGTATTACCGCCAACATCAATTCTTTCAAATACAGCATAATCACCTTTAAAGAAATACTCTTTATCAGGATCTATCTCGTTATTCATATACAATCTGACTTCATTCCTTGGATTTTTCCCTGTATATTCTATATCCGCAAATTTCTGGTTGTGATAATCCATCGTGCAAAGCACCCTTTCTCTTTCCTTACCATTAATCATTGGAATAATCGATACGATAACCTTGTCATTCATCACCACAGAAGAAATGTGTGGAAAAAAATCGAGACATGTTTTGGCTACAAGGAAATATCTTCCCCTTGCAGGTCTTTCACCTCTTCGGTTAATAGACCCCATTTCTTGATGGCCAACCTTATGAATATAGAATCTACCCATAGTAATACTTATTTAATAATGTATGAAGTCCCTGTGCTATTATCTTTGCAAAATCAGAAGGTACAGCATTGCCAATCATTTTGTATTGTGCCATCATTGGGCCAAGAAATTCAAAATCGTCCGCAAAAGTCTGCAACCTTGCTGCCTCTCTGACAGTTATTGACCTAGCTTGAACTGAGTCTGGATGTATATGACGCATACCATCTTTATATAGATGAGCTGGTATCGTGTTACTTGGTTCGTTCCACCTTAGTACATAATACTTATGGATATTACTCTTCTTACCTGTCATTTCCGTATAAAGTTCCTTCAGTGCTTCAATGGAAATGTATTGTTTTTTGCCTGACTCTATGTCCTCTGCAAGCATAGAGAAAATTCTCTGGTCTCTTTCGCTATGGAAACGAGGCACATGATTCATCACTCCACTTCCATTAATAGGTTGATGGGAGAATTTATGCCCGTTTTCCCTTATCACTTCTTTACTTGGAAAAATGGCAGGTAGATCTCCTATGGCATCCTTTACTGTTTTGGGAGTAGCATTATTAATAAACTTCGGCATCTGCTCTTTATAAAAGTCATCAAGTATTTTTTTGCATAAATCCGAATCTTTGGTATTGAGAGTTTTGTTTACTCCGAGTATAATGACACGCTTTCTATGCTGTGGAATGCCAAAATCCGCAACATCATAAACAGCATTTTTGAAATCGTCAATCACACAATAACCTGCATCATCAAATGCTTTCCTGATTTTGTCAACAATAGGTGTCCCATCAGGAGCAGCGCTCAGCATACCGACAACATTCTCAAAAACAAAGAAAGCAGGCTTAAAGTATTCCAGGATACGGATATAACTTTCGAAGAGATAGTTCCTGTAATCATCACGCATTCCATGTGGATCTCGAATTCTCCCTGCCAGAGAATATGCTTGACAAGGAGGCCCTCCAATTACAATATCTATCTTTTTGTCTCCAATGAGTTTTTTAAGACCGATATGCTTTCCATACTTTTCATCGTCAAAACCATTAATCAGTTCGTTTGTACGCTGAATATCGAATCGTACGACCTCTTCTTTTGCGTTTTTATGATGCCACCTCTTTTCAAGGCGGTTGGCAAGGGTTTGACAAGGAAACGGTTCCCATTCAACGCATGCAAGTGTATTGAATCCACCTTCCTGCATAAAGCCATCCATCAGCCCACCACAGCCTGCAAACAAGTCAATAGTGTTGTATTTCATAGGCATCACTTCATGTATTTTAGTAGTTCTACACCTATAGCCTTTGCCATTAGGCAAGGGACAGCATTACCTACTTGTTTATCTTGTTGGCCTTTGTTTCCCAAGAAAACAAAATCATCAGGAAAAGACTGCAATCTGGCACTTTCTCTAACTGTTGGACATCTATTCCATTTGTAGTGGAAATTATTCCGATGCCCTGTATCTATAGTCCTTGATGGTTTATAGCTACAGTACCTTGTCCAAGCCATGTGGAAAATTCTACTTTCTCCGACACCTGGTGGGAGGTCTTTATAGTTTCCACCATCAGGTACTAAAGCGATTGTATCTTTAACAAACTGCTTGTGGTCTATGGACTTATGGTTGTGAAGGACATTGCAAGAACCTCTCATCAACTTTTGATATTCAGTTTGAGGTTCCATTTCATACTCAGAAACATCACTTCCCAACGTATGTTCAAGACTAGGAAGATCTCCTATTGCCTGTTCACAAGTGATGTACTCATCTGGTTTCAAATATGGTTCAGGAAATTGAAACTTCTCTTTCGCATTCAGTAATCCTACAAATACGAGTCGTTTTCTGATTTGAGGAACCCCATAGTCAGCGGAACACAATATTTGATTACTCACGGAATAGCCCATTGAGGTGAAGCGCCTTACGATCTCATCACGTACTTCACCTTTGTACAAAGTTGCCATACCTGGGACATTCTCTATTAGGAATGCCTTGGGTTTATACCTCCTGACAGTTTCAATCATTGCAAGGTATAATTTGTTACGCTCATCATCAAACTGTCTAGGGCCTGTCAAACTAAAGCCCTGACAAGGTGGCCCACCAATAATAACATCTATTACATTTCCTCCTACAAGCTTATCTATCTGGTTGAATGTGTCAGGGGCTGATAAATCACCACAAAGTGTTTTACTTCCATGATGATTATAAGCATAGGTTTTTAGTGCGGGTTCATTGAAATCTACTCCTAATACGATGTTATAACCCGCCATCTCGAAGCCTTTTGACAAACCTCCGCATCCACAAAACAAGTCTAATACATTATATTTCTTCTTTGACATGAAAAAGCCCTCTCTTCGTTTGAAAAGGGGGCGTGGAAGAAAGATGCGTTTAAGCAAGGCCTACCACAGCCCACATCAGACAACAATCCAACTGTCCACGCCCTTATGAGCGTAAACATCCAATTGCTTGTCCGACTGATGTGTCTGTAATGTGGTAATTCTGCTTAATCAGTCAACCAAGGATGTCAAAAACTCTATATTATTCCTTTACTGTTGTTTTTACTTTTTTGTTCGTTGTCCGTAAGCACCCAATACGAACAGATTTTAATTATTGGCTAACTACATACAAAAAACGTGGTGCTTAACATCTGCCTGTTCGACAATCTGGCCTACCACAGCCATAGAGATAAACAGACAGAGTAAACACCAACGCTGGAGTATATAGATACACCGTAAAGTGTGCCTGAGGCAATGAAGCCTCGCAGCACACTACGGAGATGCTAATACACACCCCGTGGAGTCACCTCTACAATGTTTTTGATCTCTTGTCGATGTGGTAGTTCGATTGTCCAAAAACAAAGCGTCAGTAACGCCTTTCAATATGTAGTGCTCCACCCAGCGG
>NZ_CAMJOS010000051.1 GCF_946407605.1 uncultured Prevotella sp. | reverse complement strand
GGATAGCCCGTTGCACCATTCACAGGCTGGTTCTTAGTTAAAAAGCGTGGTGCCACTCCGTTAACACCCGCGGTCGACCAAAACCAACAGCATTACGGAAGGCCCACGCCGGAAGATATATGTTCCAAAGGGACATAATCTAGCCTGGGCACATTCCTTGTAAGCTGTTGTTCGGTATATTTGGTCGTTCCGGGTGCTACATCAGAATGCGCTTTTGCTCATGCAATTATTCGCTTTAAACGAAATTATGCCATATTGCGAGTGCAAATATACAACAATTATTTCATTTAAACGAAAAATCATACCGTTTTTTATCGTTATCTGTGCAAATCCGTTTGTTGCACACAGTTTATTCCACAAAAACGAGCTGATTATGTGGATTGTACCTCCTTAATCATAGTCACAAGTTGGTGCTCCAGTTCTTGCATGAAGTCCTGAAGAGAATAACTACCTCGTTCTATCTGGCGCAGTTTGTGTTCCCATTGGCCAGTGAGTTCTGGACTCTTCAAAAGAGTTGAATGAATCTGTGCTATCAGATTTCGACCTGCTGGATTGGAAATAAGGTTGCGATGATCACGTCGAACATAGTCACGCTTTACCAATGTTTCGATGATAGAGGCACGACTTGATGGGCGGCCAATGCCGTTTTCCTTCATGGCCTCTTTCAAAGTTTCATCCTCGACGAACTTTCCGGCAGTTTCCATTGCCAGAAGGAGTGAGGCCTCAGTATAATGCTTGGGCGCAGTGGTCATCTTCTTCTCAATGGAAGGAGTGTGCTGACCAGATTCTCTAACCTTGAATGACGGGAGGGTTACTTTCTCATTGTTCTGACTGTCATAGTCTATAAGCTCCTTACCATAAACAGCACGCCAACCTTCTGAGAGGATGGTACGACCTGTGACCTTGAACGTAAGAGAACCAGCATTGGCCAAGACAGTTGTATTGGCATATTCGCAAGCCGGATAGAACGCCGCACAAAAGCGACGGACTACTAAGTCATAGACTTTATGCTCAAAGTCATTGAGAGTGCTAAGGTTTCGAGTATCACCAGTCGGGATGATAGCATGATGATCTGTCACCTTGCTGTTGTCGAACACCCGCTTGCTCTTCGGCAATTGGCGACCTACCAAAGGTCGTGCTCCAGCACAAACATCCGTCAGATTGGCGATAATGCCAGGACACTTGGGATAGATATCATCCGTCAGGAAACGGGTATCGACACGCGGATAGCTGGTCAGTTTCTTCTCATACAGGCTCTGCAGATTCTTCAACGTCGTATCGGCAGAGAAGCCAAACTTCCTATTGCAATCAACCTGAAGCGACGTGAGGTCATAGAGCTGTGGCGGTTGTTCACTGCTGCGTTTCTCCAGCACATCTTTTATAATTAAAGGACTGCGACGGGCAACGGCCAAGGCTTCTTCAGCAGCTTGCTGAGTCTGGAACGAACTGTTGGTAAACACCGTATCGCGGTATTTCGTGGCCAACGTCCAGTAGGGCTTTGGCACGAAATGCTCAATCTCATTGTCACGGGCAACAATCATCGCCAATGTCGGAGTCTGCACACGCCCAACACTAAGCAGCTGTTTGTACTGACCATACCTGAGAGTATAAAGTCTGGTGCAGTTCATACCCAACAGCCAGTCACCCTCGGCGCGAGCCAGTCCTGCCTCGAAGAGCGAGTCATAATTGCTCTGAGGTTTCAGATTCTGGAATCCCTGACGGATGGCTTCTTCTGTCAGCGACGAAATCCATAATCTCTTGACGGGACACTTAACTCCCGCGAGCTGCATCACCCACCGTTGGATGAGTTCACCCTCCTGACCGGCATCACCGCAGTTCACGATGCTATCGGCCTTCTTATACAGATCCTTGATAACCTTGAACTGCTTCTTAATACCGGGGTTATTGATAAGTTCAACCTCATACTGAGGTGGAATCATCGGCAACACGGACATGCTCCACTTCTTCCACTGAGGATAATACTTATCCGGCGATTTCAGTTCACACAAGTGACCGAAAGTCCACGTTACCTGATAGCCATTACCTTCGTAATAGCCATCTTTCTTCGTTCTCGCTCCCAATACCTTAGCGACCTCCAAGGCCACCGAAGGCTTCTCACAAATACATACTATCATATCGTTTTTTCCTGCAAAGGAACTGCAAACCGATGGAACCATCTGCCTTACGAAATTATCATTCCTGGTTTAACAATTCAGATTGGATTCCATTCGTGAATTGTTAATTCACGCAAGAAAACTGAAACAGCAGGCCTGAGCCAGCAGATTGTTGTAGTTTTGCGCCGCGAAAGCGATAAAGAAACAAACAGCGAAATGAAACAGAGAAATCCACAATGGAAACGCCACCTTATTATATTAATAGGTGCAGTAATGATTGCAGGTCTGACGGCTTGCAACAGTAAGAAACAGAAGTTCGAGTTCGACCACGCACAGGAGGCCATAGCCGCCTGTCATCAGGAGTTGGCGACAGTCAAGGACCAGAAGGATGCCACCATCGACGAACTGGTGGCTCGCATCAACACCTGGCAGGAACTGCAGGACTCGACACTCACCCTCATGGTGCGGGATTCCACACTCCAGAACGATGCCCGACTCGCCTCGGAGTTCTTTGCCGTAACCGACAGCTTCAGGATGGTCATCACCCGTCTGGCACTTGCCAAGCAGCGCTCGATGGCCGACGTAGTAAAACTGAAGGTAGGCACCTCTGCCAGTCGCAAGGCCATGCTGGCCTCCGATGAATTCCGTTCGGCGCGTCAGTATTACCTCGACTTCAACCGCCGCATCCTCCAGAGCGCCGAGACATGCCGCAACGACATTATGGCTCAGAAACAGTTGGATGCCAAGCAGTCGGCCAACTACCGATGGCTCCTCATTCAGCCGTTCCTGGCGATGGACAACTACGCCACGGCCATGCTGACCCCGCAGCAGGAGCAGACGTTGACACATTTGGCCGAGGAACTGCCCATGCTCCTTGCCTACGTTGACGGCAAAGACTATGCGCACTCGCCCAAATCGGAAACGGAAAAACTCTCCTCAGTGCTGAGCGAGTATTTCCTGAAGTGTTACCTCAAAAGCGTTTTGTGATGCTATTCATTATAACTGGAGAAGTCGATGAGCGCATCATCGCAAACCTGATGGGCTTCCTCGAAGCCACCGAGAGCATGGAAAAGTTCAAGACCGATGACCTCGAACTGACCGCCCTGAACGACGGCAATCAGGCGACGGTAACCATCCCCCTGACCCATCAGGAAATGATAGACGACCTGATTGACCTGCTCGTCTCGAAGCTCCTCTTGCAGGTGCTCTACCTCTACAGCGACAAGGCCGGCAACAACTTCCACGCCCTCGCCTACTCCATGCCCTATCAGGACGAAATGTATGTGGTACGCATAGCGTCACACCAGTGCGGCATCATCGACGAGATACACGTCGATTTCTATGCCTCCATCGAAACCGTCTTCACCTTCCTGAAGCAGGAACTGGAGCGACTGGAGCAACCGCAGCCCGACCTCGACATCGAGGAGCTGCAGCGTCTCGACGCATTGCTCATCAACTTCCTCTGACCGCCACCGGCAGTCACCTTTCAAACGACAAAAACAAACAGATTAAACGACTTAACAAATTCATAAAGCAACATGAGTATAATAGACTTGAAAATGATTCTGATGTTCGTGATGGCCGCCGTGCCGTTCACGTTCGCCATGCGCTGGCGACCTGCATTCGCCACGCGATTCTACGAGGGCATGAAGCGTAGCGAGAACTTCCGCAAGTTCTTCACGCTCGTCATCCTGATGGTGATGATAGCCCTCGAGTTCATCGACTTCCAGGCATCCACCGCCATTGCCACGATGATGCACGACAGCCATCTGTCTGCAGCCGATGCCGCACAGACCATCGGCCTTTACGGCGCACTGATGACCCGCCCCTACGCTACACTCCTGGCCGCAGTGATGAGCCTGGCTATGTTCTCGTACAAGTGGGCCGACACGGTGCTCACCTACCTCCACGACCACCCGAAGCATTTTCTCGTCGTGGCAGCCCTCGCCATGCTCATCGCCATGGTCTCGCCTCGCTACATCATCGTCACCGAGATGCTGGAGATAGTGCTGCTTGCAGCATACATCTACCCCGACCGTAACGGCAACATAACAGGAGGCGGCATCCCGCAGTCCACTATGCGGGATGCCGTGCTGGCATAAACACTAAAGCATTACGACATGGATAAGGACACAGTTAGAAACAGCCAGGTGCGAATTGTCACAGACATCGCTCTCTGGAACCTGCTGCTGCAGGGTGTGAAGAAACAGCCGAAGTACAGTCGCCTCGAAGCCTTCCGCGACCTGATGGAGCGTCAGCGCATCGCGCTGCTTACGGGTGACGGAAAGTTCATGAAAGGCAGCGTCCTCGAGTTCTCGAAAGCCTGGGGATGGGACCGCGATACGGTCAGCCGTTTCTTGGAGAAGTTACAGGAGCTTGGCATCGTCACCATGACCTTGGCAGGCAACCGAAAGGCAATCAAGTTAAACTATATCACAGACAACGATTTTTAGTGTGTACGACGACTGAAACGGAGAGCGCTTGCGCGTCTGCCCCAGGTCGTGCCACACTGCCCTTGGGCAGAAGGGTGTAGCCTAATACGCACTTTGTCGGCAGATGCCCCACAAAGATGCCCGTCCTCAATCGCAAGCGAATTGGAGCAAGCTCTCGGACGGTTAGGCTCAGGGTTCACACCCCAAGACCCCCATTTGAACTAATAAACGAACAAAAACATGGCTAAGCAAGTATGCGATTTAAGAGCAGGAAAAGGTATAACCGTTGCTCAAAGTAACGAACACCTTCGTGTAGGACAGCAAAACGCCTATATGAAGAAGGTATCAGGTACACAAGACCCCACCCGCGAGCATCTCAACTTCGAGATTGGCCGTGGTGGCATAGTAAAAGAGGTGGATAAAGACACCTCCATCCCCACCCGTATTAGGGAAATTCTGAAGGCAAGGGGTATCACCGACCCCAATGCAGGGCTTTCTGAGGATGATCCGCGTCGCCGTCGGACGGTTGCGAATATCATATTAGAAGGTTCAAGAGACGTGATGCGTCAGTTGGCCTTCGGCAATCAGGAAGTGAATTTCAAACGTGGATCAGACAATTCTCAGGTCACCCGCTGCCCAGGAATTGAGAAGTGGGCACAGGACATGTATCACTTCATGGCCGACAAATACGGTGAGGATAACATTGCGGCATTTGTCGTTCACCTCGACGAGACCCTACCACATATCCATTGTACACTGCTACCCATCACAGAAAAGAACAAGTTTTCCTACAATAAGTTCTTTGGCGGTAACAAGGAGGATGGCTCACGTAAGTTCAAGGAACTGCACGACCAGTTGGCCGAGGTAAATGCCAAGTACGGACTGGAACGTGGTGACAGCATCGCCACGACCAATGCCAAGCATAAGTCATATATGCAGTGGCTGGAGGAACAGATTGATTCCGGCAAGGTAACCCTCAATGAGCAAGAACAGAAGATGACCGAACAGTCCACACAGATTACGGCAAATCAAGGGAGACTTGACAATCTGGAAACCGAAATCAAAAGAGCCGAGAAACGCT
This sequence comes from uncultured Prevotella sp., assembly GCF_946407605.1. Taxonomy (GTDB): domain Bacteria; phylum Bacteroidota; class Bacteroidia; order Bacteroidales; family Bacteroidaceae; genus Prevotella. Next base: position 6,270 of record NZ_CAMJOS010000051.1, on the reverse strand, counting down.
ACAAGGGACTGACCACTATGATAATCAATCTTCGAGAGCAGAAGCAGAAAATCATCACCGAGATTGGTGGTCTTGAAGAGGAATACAAGAATGGTCATATTCCCATCGATGAACTTGAAGAGAAGAAACAAAAGTTAGAAGACCAACTTAACGATATACAGACAAAGTTGGATGACAAGAAAACAAAACTCGATGCAGCCATGACACAGTTAGAGGAACTGACAGGCATGAAAGAGAATCTTGAAAAGGCATACGATTCGTTATATGAGCAGGTCGAAAAGAACAGTCCGACACTGGAGGATGATGCCATGCGTGAAATGACTACAATGATGTGGAGCGAGGCCATCGAAGAGGTTCAGAAGGAACACCAGAGGTTGTGCGACTTCTCCAAGAAACTGCCGCCTGGACTGCGGAATGAGTTTGAGGGACTGATGGATGGTTCTTTCATCGAAGACATAGCCGAAAGAGGCAATGCAATTGTCGCCGCCGCAACCGCTATTTTCACGGGATTGATAGATGGTGCTACAAAGTATGCACAGGATCATGGTGGCGGCGGTAATGGCCCGGGAAGTGGCTGGCGACGCAAGGAAGACGAGGACGAGTATGCGTATCGTAGGCGTTGTTGCATCATGGGCCGCATGATGATGAGACCAGCTGGACGAAAATTGAAACGTTAATTCAAGCATGATAATTTCTGTGCGTCTGTGCAGTGAAATAGATGTTGTACTTTCGCGGCTAAAAAAATAAAAAGGTATTAAGCAAATGAAGAAAACAATGATTTTAATGGCAGCATGTCTCGTAGCAGGGACAGCTGCAGCACAAGATTCTCCCGTCGATGATTGGGGAGCAAATTGGTTCCTCTCAGCCAAGGGAGGTGTATCGGCTTTCATTGGTAAGCCAGTAGGACATGGTGATTTGTTTGACCGTGAGAAACCGTTGCTGAATGTGTCAGTGGGCAAGTGGTTCACGCCTCATGTGGCTGGCCGACTGGCTTTTCAGGGTCTGCAACTGAAGGATGCCAATATGGTATCATGTAATTACCAGAACCTGCATGTGGACTTCTTGTATAACCTCACAGCGCATAGTGACGGGATGCAGAAGTGGGACATCATCCCATACGCCGGATGTGGACTGATTCATAACAGTTATAATGGTCAGAAGCCATTCGCTATCTCCTATGGCCTCATTGGTCGCTACCGACTGTCGGAGCGCCTGCATTTGTCTGGAGAACTCGGAGCCACGACCACCTGGCAGAACTTCGACGGGCAGGGAGCATCTGATAAACTCGGTGACCATCTGCTGCAGGCCAGTATCGGTCTGAGTGTTACCATCGGCAAAGTCGGGTGGAAGAAAAGTCGCGTCCATGAAGTTGATTTGAACCAGGTGAACAGGTATTACGACTCATGGCAGAACCAGAACAAGGGAACTGTTCCTTCGGTACAGTCCACCGCTGCCCATGAGCGCAATAACTATAGCGGTCTTAACTCACTTCGTAAGCGTTTGGCCAACAAGGATTGGGATGGCATCAGCGATACTATCAACGTGGATAGTCTGGCTGATTCAACCGCCATCGCCGCCAACAAGTACCTGCACATCCTGAAGTCTGGCAAGAAGTACATTGGCGCACCTATCTATTTCTTCTTTAAGATAGGAACCCATGAGTTGACAGAGAACGCACAGTTCATCAATATCAAGGAGGTGTCAGAAGTCATCAAGAAGTATGGCCTTCAGGCCCGAATCATTGGTGCTGCCGACAGCGAGACAGGTACGCCTGAGATCAACGAACGCCTGAGTGTCGAGCGAGCCGACTATATCGCAGGACTGCTGAAGGCTCATGGCGTTGACGAGACTCATATCCAGAAGAAGCATCGTGGCGGTATCGACAGCTACGAACCGCTCAATGGCAATCGTAACACCTGCGTCGTACTTTATTTCAAGTAGTCTATGGCAATACGGAAATATACTAATCCGCGAGAGTTGGATCTCTCGACAGGTCTTCAGGAGGTTTTGCGCAAGAATGGTATGCAGGCGCATATCAGTTTGGCGAAGGACGGTGGTCGTGAACTCATAGTATTGGGTCACGACTCTCCTGTTTTGACCTACAAACTGAATGAGAAACAGGTGGAGAACCTCATGGGCTGGGGAACCACCTACGAGAATAAGAAAGCCTATAACACTTTCGCCTCTATCGTGAAGGATGACTTCTACATGCCGCAGAACTTTGTTTCTGCCAGCAATGCCTTCGGTCGTGTGGCGATGGGACTGCATGGCTATCGTATCGGACATGGGGAGTATGGCTACGATGCCAGACCTGCCCGCCGAACACCTTGGTTTGCTCCCTTCAGCCGTCAGGGCCGTGGTTGGGCAGGTGACTTCGTAGGCTATGCCCCTCGTACTGAAGGATTCCATCTTCGCCGTATCGGTGACCACGCCTATCGTCCTTGGGGAGGTGGCCCGATGGTAACGGAACGACCTGACAACAGAGTGAAACCAGGAGAAATGCTCTCCGGTGGCTATGGCTTTTACTTCAAAGGCCATCAGAAAGAAACGCCCGTCGAGGTGCTGGACCAGATTTCCATCGAACCCAAGATAAAGCCTTTGGAGGCAGCACCCCGTCCACAAGGTCAGGGCATCCCCTACTCTTCTGTCATCACCTCTGATGTCTATTTCAGCAATGACAAGTTCCAGGAGGTGTTGAAGTCACACGGCATCGTCATCGACGAAGCCAAGAAGACACTCACCATCCAGTCGAATCTCTCAAAGGTGGATCTCCAGTATGACCTGAAGCCGGAGGAACTGCAAAAGCTCATGGCCAACAAGGTCAGTGGTAAAGGCGGCGTTTCAGTTGATGCCCGTCTGGCCATCATCAATGAGGTCATCGGCAAGGACTTCGATACGAAGCTCACCAAGGACATGCTCGAAACCAAGGAACTGGTATCGCTCGACCTGAAGCCGGAGGTTCGTCAGGAGGTGGAAGCGCCATTCATCGAACAGGAACGCCGCATCGCAGAACAGCAGCGTCTCGCCGAAGCCAGAGCCGAACAGCGCAGAGAGTCTGAGCGTATTGAACGCGACCCTAATGCCATCAATGGCAGGGAGATTCAGACCATCCTGGGCAACAAGGGTTGGTTTCAGCCAGTGGCCAATGGCCGTGAAATGGTCGTTGGCGAGATTCGGGTAGATAAAACGCTCAATGGTACATACGTCATGGAGGCAGAGGTAAATGGCCGACTCCTCGCCCACTCCATCTCAGCCAAAGACTATCAGAAGTTCCTCGACCTCGACGATGCCCATCGTCTGAAGATGTTCGATAAGGTTTTCAACGAGGTCGAAATCAAGTCGGCACATGGGGAGAGCCTATATCAGGATGACCTATACCTTGCGCACGACGGGCAAAGCATCGTCCACCAAAAGGAAGTGGACATCCAAAATGCCACTTCCAACAGGGTGGACGGTGCAGCCCTTTTGGAGTTTAATGAGCGCAAGGGCTTTTACCGCGAGAGAGCACATGGCCGTGAGGTCGAGGTGGGGAATATTCAGGTTGACCCTACAGCGAATGGCAAATACAAGATGACCGCTGTCATCAATGGGCAGACCATATCACATGAGATTACCCAGAAACAGTACGACAAGTTCCTCGCCGTCGATGACTATCACCGTATGCAGCTCTTCTCGAAGATCTTCAATGAGGTGGACATCAAGACCCGTCCAGGCGAAGGCCATAACCTCGGTGCTGCTCTTTTGGCCGCATTGGTCGTTGGCGGTGAGGTGATGCGTGACGGTCTGTCTGTCCCACATGAGCCGAGACCTGAGATTTATGAAACCCGTACCGGCCCCGTCTATCATAAAGCAGGAGTTGTCAGTCCGGCTGATGTAGCTGCTGCCAACTTCCGCTCAGAGGAAGCCAACCTTGGTGTTCCTGGGCCTGATGAGGGTATCAGACGTGGCATGTAGATAATTTATCTTTATTAAATAAGAATGATACCATCTTTATTCTTTCATAATCGACACGGACTACTGGCATTGGCCGTCCTGATGGGCGTGCCTGCCAGTAGTTTTGGGCAGGTTGGCGAGGCCAATCCGCTGCAATATGCCGCTATTGCCGAGGGGACGAGCCTGCTGAACAGCACGATAAACAGCCAGACGAAAGGTATGCAGAAGACCGCTGCTTTTCAGGGAACCATCGCGGCAGAGTTCACGAAGATGAAACAGTGGGAGGGTAAGTATAATGCTTACCTGAAAACGGCTCGTGGCTATGCCGATGCCCTCAAAGCCGGGTGTTCACTCTATGCCGACGGTGTTCAGACCCTGCAACATCTCTATGAGATACAACGGGCCATCAATGCCAATCCTGTGGGTATCGGTGCCACACTGGCCATGAACGACCTCTATCTCGAAACAGCGACGGAGTTCATCAAGACTTATCGCCTGTTGAAGGTGTCGGTGGCCAAGGGTGGCACGGACAATATGCTGACGGGAGCCGAACGGACGGAAATGCTCTGGCAACTGTCCGACGAACTGGCCCGGCTGAATGCCAAGCTGCGCACCCTCGCCATCAGTATCGCGTATCATAATCTGACGGATGTCTGGAACCAGTACACGGCTGGGATGGTTGACAAGAGCCATGCCGAGATAGCCAGTGAGGCCTACGAACGCTGGCGCAGGGCATCAACCGTGAGTCAAATATTGAATGAGTGATGAAGAAGCTATACCTGATAATACTATTGTGTGTGCCGCTGAAATCTGTGGCCGGTATCGACCCCGGACGTGTGGCTGCCATTGAATTAGCCTCTGACCAGGCGAAGAAAACCATCGAGTCGCAGGAGAAGGCGCAGCTGCTGATGACCACCGGCCACGTCTGGATAAAGGAGGAGGTGGAAGCCACGACCGACTTCCAGCGCGAGTTCAACGACTACCTGGATAAGTTCCACGATGTGCTGTCGATAGCGGCTGAGATCTACGGCATCTACTACGAGGTGACGCAAACCTCGAAATGCGTGAAGGACTTGGGCCATGTCCTCGCGGACAGTCCTGAGAACGCCTTGGCCGTGGCTTTCTCCACGCGCCGCAATGTGGTCTATCGCAACATCGTGCGCACCACGCTCGACGTCATCATGGACATCCGTAAGGTGTGCTTTGAGAGCAGCAAGATGACGGAACAGGAGAAGAATAAGGTGATCTCGACCATCCGTCCCAAACTGCGCACCATCAACAAACAGTTGCGCCAGCTCACCCTCGCGCTCCGCTATACGTCGTTTCTCGATGTGTGGAACGAGCTGATGGAGCGGGCCTATTACATGAACCCCGCCACCAAGCACGACATCATCACCCGTTGCCGCCGCCAATGGTGGAATAACGCTAAATCGGTAAGATAGAAATGGAAGAATCGAAAGAGATACAAAGCATTTACAGCATATTCCGAGTCGTCATCTACGTCTCGCTGGTCGTTGAGTTTTTTGAGTATGCCTGCAATCCTGAGCTGCTCGACACGTTCGCCGGAGTGCTGACCGACCTGCATGAGCGCATGGGACGCTGGCTGATTTACCAGCCCGGTCACCTCGCCTATAGTAAGATTGCCACGCTCCTACTGGTCATTATCACCTGCATCGGCACCCGCAACAAGAAACAGATTGAGTTCGATGCCCGCAAGATGGTGTTCTGGCCCATCGTCATCGGATTCGTGCTGGTCCTGTTGGCCGTGTGGCTCTACTACACCGACTGGCTGCACTACCGCCTGTGGATATTCCCGCTGAGCATCTGGCTCTACATGGTGGCCTCCATCGTTGGCACGGTGTGCGTCCATGTGGCGCTCGACAACGTGTCGAAGTATCTGAAGGAGGGACTGATGAAAGACCGCTTCAACTTTGAGAACGAGAGTTTCGAGCAGAACGAGAAGCGCGTCGATACGAAGTACGGCGTGAACATCCCCATGCGCTACTACTATCACGGCAAGTTCCGTCATGGCTGGATCAACATCAATAACCCCTTCCGTGGTACGTTCGTGGTGGGTACGCCTGGATCGGGTAAGACATTTTCTGTTATTGAGCCGTTCATCCGTCAGCACTCGGCCAAGGGCTTTTCGATGGTGGTTTACGACTACAAGTTCCCTACCCTCGCCCAGAAGCTCTACTATCACTACCGCATCAACAAGGCGAAGGGCAAGACGCCGCCGGGCTGTCAGTTCAACATCATCAACTTCGTGAATGTGGAGTATTCGCGCCGTGTGAACCCTATCCAGCATAAGTACATCGACTCATTGGCCGCTGCCCA
>NZ_CAMJOS010000050.1 GCF_946407605.1 uncultured Prevotella sp. | reverse complement strand
TTCTAACATAATGAACCCCGAAAGTTTTTTGTCTAACTTTCGGGGTTCATTTCATATTGCTGGGCCGGTGCCTTGTTTATGTATGATAGTAATTGATTACAGGATGATGCGCTGAGTCAGCATGATGTAACCCACCTTGCGCTTCAGGTCGCCCTGGCCAGCATAGTCGGTGTTGAAGAAGTTGTGCAGAGGCATTGAGAACTGCAGCAACAGCTTGTTCTGCTGTTTCTTGTCGGTGGTAGAGAAGGCGAAGTCAAGACCGAGACCGCCCTTGAGCATGTCGTTGTCGGTATTGAAATTCTTGGCTGTGGTGCTGCATCCTGTTACGATGTCGTAGAACACACCAGCCTCGAAAGCGTTCTTCTTACTACCCATGATAAAGCCCACACGAGGCTGGATGTAATAGCCACGCAGGTTCTCGTCGCTTTCCTCGAACACTACCTCCTGACTCTTGAAATAGGTGCCGGCATAGAAACCGAGTACCGACTCTTTCCACGAGGCATCCACGCCAATGGCATAGTCGCCGATGTGCTTGAAGGGGTTGCCGAAAGCATAGTGATAGGGGCCGTAGATGTCGCCATAGACACCATTGTCGCTGAACCCGCTCTTACCCATACCGATGGGGAACACCAGGTCGGGATCGGGGATGACGCAGTCTAACACCTTCTCTGCCTTACTGTTGTCGTCAGCGGCATATTCCTTCACCAGTGACTCAGCAGCAGCATAGATCAGGGTGGTGAAATAGTTGGTGCTCCAGGCACGTGTGTTCAGTGTCCATTGGCCATCGTTCTGGGCCGAGGCAGTGGTGCAAATCATGATTGCCAACACTGCCGTTGTAATCATCTTTTTCATTGTGTTTTAATAATTATTTTGAATTCAGGGTGCAAAGGTACGAATAAGCGAGCACAATACAAAGCAAAAATACAGTTTTTTGCTTTTATTGTCGAGCGAAAGTACCTTCGACCGTAGGTCAAAGGTAGTGCAAACCGAACGAAAAACCAAATTAACTTGAGTTTTTCTGAGGTGCTGCCTACATTCGGCGAAGCCAGAGGTACGAATAAGCGAGCACAATACACCCATTATTATGCTTGGAAACGAATGAGCATGTGTTTTTTAAAGAAACGAATTACAGGGTGGTTTCCTTGACCTTCTCGGCCTTGAAGCTAGAGCCAGTGAAGCGGAAGATGTACTGGGCCTCAACGGGATGGGAGGGGTTGGTGGTGTTATGACACAGGGCGGCGATATCCCTACCCTCAACAGGCAGGTTGAGACCGAACGAGTCGTAGCGGTCGGTAACGTCGAGGATGGTACGGGCGACATCGGGAACAGGCTCCAGGGTGTCGGAATCGGGGTCGTACTCATAAAATGCCAGCATCTGCTCGGCATTGGCCCACGACAGGTGATTCTCGGTGAGCCAGAAGCCCACGAGCTTCTTGCCGCTGGTGAGGTTCCAGTAGCAGCACTCTACACCCCAGTCGAGGTCGGCCTTCATATAGCACGACAGATAGCCATTGTTCTTCTTATCGACAATGAGATAAGAGGCCTCATCCTCCTTATACCTGTTGGGGAAGGCGAGGTATTCGAGCAGCGACTTGTTGGGCATATAGTCGGAGAACTCCTGGCAGAAAGCAAAGACTATGTTTGAGATGTTGGCGGTGCCATCGGCAGCAACGGGAGAGATGGGGGTCTGCGCCCACACATCGCGGATGGCAGGCAGGGCGGTCTCACCTGGGATGACACCATCATCGCTCATCTCGCCATCGCCCATCTGGGACTCCTCAGTGTTGGTTTCTACTGCGGCAGAATCGGCCTGCTGTGCGTCGGTCTGGGTGGCTTGTTTATTCCCACATGCTACCAGCACAAGGGAAAAGGCTGCCAATGCCATTATCATGAATTGCTTTTTCATAAGTGATTTATTTTTATTCTCCAATATACTGCATGATGAGGGCTACAATCTCGTCCTCGGTCTTGCCGTCGGCACTGATGACGAGGTCGTAGTTGCGGGTGTCGTAGCGTGACGACTTGGTGTATTTCTTCACGTAGTTCTCGCGCATCTTGTCCACCTTCTCGATAATCTTGCGAGCCTCATCCTCGCTGATGCCCTGCTTGCGCACCACACGGGCGATGCGGAAAGGCATGGAGGCCTGGACGAGGATGTGGAGGTGGTTGGGATGATTGCGGAACACATAGAAGCCGCTACGACCTGCGATGACACACGACTCGTCGAGGGCGATGGCCTTCAGGATCTCCGTCTCGGCACGGAACATCTCGTCGGTATCGAGCTCCTCGGGTTCGGCACCCTCAACAGGGATGAAATAGTTGGAAGAAGAGGCTGAGCCAGACATCTTACGCTTGAAGTCGGCCCACCAGCCCTGCTGGCGACCCTTGAGCTTCTCGATCTCCTCGACGGTGAGGTGATATTTCTGTTCCAAGGCCTGGATGAGGGCCTTGTCGAAGTACTCCGCACCAAGTTTCTCGGCCAGCTTGCGACCTACGGTGCGTCCTCCGCTGCCTAACTCACGATTGATGGTGATGACAAATTTCTCGTTCTTATTCATAATGATAGTATTTTATAGTTTTTACAGTTAATAGATAAGTATAGAGATGAGCGACGCAATGATGGTGCTCACGATGACACTCACCAGTCCTGGCATCATGAAGGAGTGGTTGAGCAGGTACTTACCAATGACGGTGGTGCCAGAGCGGTCGAAGTTGACGGTGGCGATATCACTGGGATAGTTGGGGATGAAGAAATAGCCATAGACCGACGGCAGCACGCCGAGCAGCACGGGGCCCGGGATGTCGAGGGAGTAGGCCAGCGGCAACATGGCTACCACCACGGCGCCTTGGCTGTTGACAAGCACCGAGACGGCAAAGAAGGCGAAGCAGATGGCCCACGGATACTGGCTGACAATACCTGTGAGACCTGCCTCCAGCTCGGGCATATAGTTAGAGAAATAGGTGTCGGCCAGCCAGGCAATGCCATATATGGCTACCACTGCCACCATGCCCGACTGCCACACAGGACCTGCCACTGCCTTTTTGGGACTGGCCTTGGCAAAGAGTATCATGAAGGCGGCGGCCATGATCATGACTATCTGGATGATGATGTTCATGCCGATGGGCTTCATCACAGGCGTGCCGTCGGCGGCCACCTTACCGCTATCGAACGTTGGACGGATGTCGAAACCAATAATCTGCATGAGCGAGTAGAATACGATGACGGCGAGGGCACCTACGAAGATATACACCGACAACTTGGCGGAAGGACTGATTTCCTTGTCGAGCACGGAGGCGGTGCCACCATACATATACTCACGCATCTCGGGGTTGGCCAGACGGGCCTGGAACTGCGGGTCTTTATCGAGGTCCTTGCCACGCTTATACGACAGGGCGGCAGCTGCCATCAGTCCGCACAGACAGGCGGGGATGGTGACGGCGATGACCTGCAGGTTGTTGACCCCGAAGCCTGCCTCATTACTGATAACCACAAACGATGCCACAGCAGCGGCAATAGGCGAACAGGTGATACCCACCTGAGAGGCTATCGACGCCACGCCACAGGGACGCTCGGGACGGATGCCTTTCTTCAAGGCGATGTCGCAAATGATTGGCATCAGCGTATAGACCACGTGGCCTGTGCCCACCAGCACCGTGAGGAAGAAGGTGCAGAGGGGTGCCAGGAACGTGACGTGGGCAGGATGTTTTCGCAGCAGCCGTTCGGCCAACTGGATGAGCCAGTCCATGCCTCCCGCTGCCTGCATGATACCAGCACAGGTGACGGCGGCGATGATGATGTAGATAACGTCGGTAGGGGGATTGCCAGGCTTCATGCCGAATCCCAATACCAGGATGGCGAGGCCGATTCCGGAGATGGCACCCAGCGCCAAGCTGCCATAGCGCGAGCCTACATAGAGGGCCAGCAGCACTATGAGCAACTGAATAATCATTATAATCTCCATAATAGTAATAGGTTAGTGTTATTGTTTGTTTTGAATGTTTTCGCGAGTGATCACCGTCGCACCTTCTTGCCATTTTCTATGACGAGACCCTTGGTATGGGCATCGGCACGACGGCCACTGATGGTATAGGTCTCAGAGGCAGCGGCGGCAGGACGCTGAGGGGCTACGACAGACGCAGGACGGCTGACGAGGGTGAGGCGCATGTAGTCGATATCGGGCATCCAACCGGAGGTGTTGTAGAGGCGCACCACATTCTCACCATCATTGAGGGTGACGGCAACCTTCTTCTTGGCCACACTGCTATATGAGCCGGAGTTGAGCGAGTAGGTGCCCACCTTCTGACCGTTGACCTCAAGGGTAAGGCTGCGGTTCTCGCCACACTCATAGGCCAACTCTAGGGTGTATTCTCCCCCACCCTGACTATAGACGTGGCGCCACTGCAGGTCGTTGTCGGAACGGTTTCCCAGCCAGCCAGCCTTCATGCCGCCAGAGCAGGCATTGTCGGAGGTATAGACACCAGAGACATACGACTGGTTGTTCTTAATCTCCTGATAGCGTGAGAGATAGGCGGTCTCTGCCTCGTAGAGCGTACGCTCCAGGCGCTGCTCGGCCTCGAGGGTATAGATGCGGGTGCCGTGGGCTGGCACGTTGACGGTGAACGACGTCTCGGCATCGTCTATGTCGGTCTGCTCGAAGCAGTCGTGCATCTTCACTCGTCCTGCCAACTCTACATCGGCAAAGTTGAGGGTGATGTCCTTATCGGCATCGGAGGCGTTATAGAGAGCCACAGCACGACGGGTGCCGAAACGCTGCGCGATATCCTTGACCAACACGTAGCAGTTGCCACTGCGCTTGGCCACATAGGCCTGCAGATAGAGGCTGTCCTGATTGAGAGCGATAAGGTCAGGATTAGAGAGTAGCTTGGTGACACGTCCGCTGACGGTGAGGGCTGACATGTCGCAACCAATAAGCAGGGGACTGGCCATGATGCACCACATGCCGAAGTGAGTCTTGTCTTCCTCTACGGTAAGGCCGCGACCTACCTCGAGCATATCCATGTCGTTGTAGTGACCATCGAAGCAATAGGCGGAGAGATAGAGGTTCTCGTCGATGATACCCTTGACGGAGTTCCAGCTGGCATTGATGTCGCCAGTGGTGCGCCAGGAGGTGCTGACATCGTGGATCCACGTGCCAGGATAGGCCCAGCGGCATACGTTATAGCGCACATCGGTGCGACCAGTACTCAGGATGGCCTGCCAGATAGCGCTGTAGCGTTCCTCCTCGTCGAGCTTTAGCTGGTCCTCGTTGTGGATGGGGTCGCCACCGCAGAAGTCAACCTTGATGAAGTCGAAGCCTAACTCGTTGAAGAAATACTGCGCATCCTGCTCGTCGTGCTGATAGAGGCCGGTGTTCTTGCCCAGGGCGTCGCCATTATGATAGCTGCCGCAGGTGTTATGGCCTGCATCGCTGTAGATGCCTGCCTTCAGACCTTTGTTGTGGATAAAGTCAACCACGGGTTTGAGGCCGTTGGGGAAGCGGCTCTTGTTGATAAGCAGCTGTCCCGTTTCGCTATCTCGTCCACCCTGGAAGCCATCGTCGATGTTGATATACTGATAGCCGGCATTCTTGAAGCCCTTGGAGACCATCGCGGTGGCCTGCTTCTTGATGAGGGTCTCATTGATATTAGTGAGATAGGTGTTCCAAGAGCTCCAGCCCATAGTAGGACCCTTGGGCGAGATCTGTGCCTGAACAGACAGGGAGAACGCGGCGGCAGCCAGCAGTGCGAGGAATGGATGTTTCATAGGTTCAGTCTTCTGTTTTATTGAGTTCTGTATTCTGTTAATTGTGTTCAGTCGGCTGTTGTTCAGTCGGCTGTTTTTTTATGATTCTAACAGTATCTTCACGATGCGCTCGGCAGTACGTCCGTCCCAGCGGTCGGGCAAGGCGCATTTCTTCCAGTTACCACAGAGCAGGTCGCTGAGGGCCGCACGAAGCTTGTCGGCATCGCCACCCACGAGGACATTAGAGCCCACGGTGACGGTTTCCTGATGCTCGGTATAGCTGTTGAGGGTGATACAGGGCACACCATTGAAGGTAGCTTCCTCTGCCACATTACCGCTATCGGTGATGATGCCCTTGGCGTGGGCCGTGAGCCAACCGAACTCGAGGTAAGGGAGTGAAGGGTGAAGGGATATTGGTGAAGGGTGAAGGGTGACGGGTGAAGGGAGATTAGATAAAAGCTGAGACACCACTTCGAAAGCCTTACCACGCAGGGGGGCGATGATGGGGGTATCGCCAGCAGTCTCGGCGATAACCTCAAGCATCTGCTTCAGATTGTCTTCATCGGCTAACAGGGCCTTGCGGTTTAGCGTCAGCACGATATAAGAGGAAGGAGGAAGGTTAAAAGTGGAAGGTTGGCGCAGGCGCTGGTGGTTGAAGCGGAGGGTGTCCATGAGGATGTTGCCCACCATGTAGGTGTTGGAACCTTCGGCCTGCTCACGGGTAGCCACACTATTGCTCTTAATGCCTGCGGTGAAGAGGTAGTCGCTGAGGGCGTCGATGACGAGGCGGTTCACTTCCTTCGGCATGTTCATATCGAACGAACGGGTGCCTGCCACGAGGTGGGCCAGCTTGACGCCACGTTTCTTGGTGACGATGGCTGCCGCCATGGTAGAGGCGAGGTCATCGACCACAATCACCACATCGGCAGGGTTCGCGTCGAGGTAGGCGTCGAAATGAGCCATCACCCTACTGGTAATCTCGTTGAGACTGGTGCTATCCACACCAAAGAACACCGAGGGACGAGGCATCTGCAGGTCATCGAACAGGGAGGGCTCCAGCGTGGGGTCATCCTCGCGACCTGTATATACCAGTTCGTACTCGGCACCGTCGGCCTGCTCTATGGCACGAATCAGTGGTGCCACCTTAACGAAATTGGGGCGTGCGCCCGCTACGATACATATCTTCTTCATTCAGATTTGATATTTTCTTTTTTACCCTTCACCTTTCACCCTTCACCTTTCACCTTAAGCAGTCTGTCTATTTCATCAAACTGCTTTCCCATATTGAGGTTCAGGTAGATGCGATAGAGCACGGGGGCCCATTTATCCTTCTCGTCAGGCATCAGCTGGCGGTACTGCTCCATATAGGGCAGCGCCTTCTGATAAGCCTGGCGCATCTGTTTCTTGTAGTGCCGTGCGTCAAGACGACTGGCTATATTGACGTAGGCCGAGCCCGCATTGAAATAAGGCTCTGCCATCTTTGGATTCATGTCGATGAGCTGCTGGCTGACCTTGATACTCTCGGAATAGCGTTCGAGACGCAGCAGCGTGGTACTCTTGGCAAAGAGGAATAGCTGACTGGAGTCGTTGACGGCTAAGGCGCTGTCGGCCACAGCCAAAGCATTCTCGTATTGTCCCCTGGCAATGTAAACATCCATCAATCGGGGGAAGAAATAATAGAACTGCGGATAGCGGCGGAAGCCCTCCTGCAGCGTGGAGAGATAGAGCTGTTCGTCGTTGAGCCACTTGCGGGCCTCAGCCACAAACAGCAGGGTGAAGTCGGCCTTGGTGGTGTCCTGCAATGCCAGTTTGTAATGGCGCAGGGTGAGCACCGGGTCGTTGAGTTTATAGCCGCAGTAGGTGGCCCAATAGGCTGCCTCGGGCATGCGGCTGTCGAGGGAGTCGTAGTGGTAGGTAGAGAACAGGGGCTGACGGGCACAGTCTATATAGGCCTCGTAATAGTCGTAGGCCTCGGTCCACTTGCCCTTGCGCAGCAGGAACGAGCCACCATTGAAGAGGTTGGGCCTATAGCCGTTCTGCTGTTCGGCATGGCTCTTGCGGTATTCCGGTGCCAGGCTGTCGAGGGTCTCGGCGATGGAGAGCATCTTTCGGGCATGACTGAAGAACAGGGCCGTGTCGTAGTTTTGCTTCAAATACAACTTCTCGTTGCCCTGCTCGTACTTGCCGCGCACAGCATCATAGTAGGCCAACCAGATGCGCTTGTTGGCACGGTTGGTCGAGTCGCCGAGAAGCTTTACCAGCACCTTCTCAGCATCGTCGTATTTGCCGCTCTTGATAGAAGACCGTGCCTGACTGAGCTCTTTCTTCTGAGCCATCAGGCACGGTGTTATCATGAGTAAGAGAAGCAAGGTCGCAATGAGTTGCTTCATTTTTACAGGTTCAAAGGGGTTATTAATGGCCGGCATTCACCAGCTTCTCCATCTCGTCGGACTTAGCCTTGTCGCCGATAGAGTAGTAGATCTGATAGAGAGGATATGCCCAGTTTACCTTCTCGCGGTCGGGGTCGAGTTCCTTAGAACGCTCCAGGAACGACTTGGCCTCAGTCAGGATCTCCTTCACCTTGTCGGCATTGGCCTTGGTCAGACCACCAGTATTCTTGTCAGCCAGCTTGTCCTTCAGGTCGATAGCCTTACCATTGAGGCAGACACCTGCGTTGAAGATACACTGGATGAAGTCGTTGTCGAGCTCGATGGCCTTCTTGTAGGCCTCGATAGCAGGATCCCACTCACGGTTGTTCATGTGAACCTGGCCAGTGAGGGCCCAAGCCATCTTGTTCTCGGGGTTGATGGCAATCTCCTCCTCAGCCCAGGCAGCCATAGCAGCCTGATCGTCAGAACGGGTGTAGTACTCCATCAGCAGGTTGAAGTAACGGTCCTCCTCGGGGTTAGCCTTGTGCAGGTCCTTCACCATAGCTACATAAGCCAGAGAGTCTTCCTTGGTCTTCAGGGTCTCCTTCTTAGAGAACAGCATGATCTCGTTGGCCTCAGCAGCCTTTGAAGGATCCTCGGCTGCCATCTTGGCGAACTTCTCTGCTACAGGATAGTTCTTCTGCTGATAAGCCACCAGACCGGCATAGTAGGCAATCTCTGAACGGTACTGGTCCTTGGTCACATCTTCTACCTCAGCACAACCCTTGAAAAGCTCGTCAGCAGGGCTCTCCAGATAGAGTGTCCACTTCTCCAAAGCACCATCGAGGTTCTTGTGGTTATAGTCGTACAGACCAGCGTTGATCAGGTTCAGACGCACATTCTGCATGCGCTGCTGATTGTTCTGACGGAAACGCAGTTTAACCTTACCCTTCTCGTTGGGCTGACGGTCGTACTCATCACACTTGATAGCAGCCTTCATGGCCTCGAAGCAGGCATTGTTCATAGCCAGGGTGTCGTACGGCACCTTCTTCTGCTGCATCACATTCTGCATATTCTCGTTCTGGATGGCAGTGAACTTGCCAAACTCAATATCGGCCTTCAGAGCCCAAGCCTCAGCCTTGTCTTCTGTGGCAGGCGAGTTGAGTGCGGGAGTCAGCATCTGCAGGGCGGCTTCAATCTCACCCTTGCCAAGCTGCTTCCTGGCTTCTTTCACGATAAAATCCTGAGCAAAGGCGGTGGTGGCAGCAGTTGCCATCAGGGCCATCATCATTAACTTTTTCATCTTCTTTTTGTTATTAAGTTAGTTAAACAATTATTCGTTAGTTTGGTTATTCTCACTATTCTCTGCGATCTCAGCACCCTCTGCAAGCTCGGCATTCTGTGCCTGCTCCTCGGCCAGTTCCTCCTCGGTAGCTTTCTGCACCTTGCAGACACTGGCGATGGTGTCGTTCTTCTTCGTCAGGTTGATGAGACGCACACCCTGAGTGGCACGACCCATGACACGTACCTCGCTGACATTCAGTCGGATGAGGATACCGCTCTTGTTGATAATCATCAGGTCGTTCTCGTCAGTCACCACCTTGATGGCTACCAGACGACCGGTCTTCTCGGTGATAGCGAGGGTCTTCACACCCTTGGTGCCACGAGCTGTCTTACGATAGTCCTCAATATCGGAGCGCTTACCGTAGCCGTTCTCGCTGACTACCATGATGGTCTCGGTCTGAGGATCGTTGACACATACCATGCCTACAACCTCGTCGTCGCCACCATCGAGACGCATACCGATAACACCCGTTGAAACGCGACCCATGGTGCGTACCTGGTCTTCGTTGAAGCGTACAGCACGTCCGTTGCGGTTAGCCAGCAGAATCTCGTTCTTGCCATTGGTAAGACGAACGCCTACCACCTGGTCGCCCTCGTTGATGTTGATGGCGATGACACCGGCAGCACGTACATTCTTATACTGGTTCAGACAGGTTTTCTTCACAATACCCTGCTTGGTGGCGAATACCACGTAGTGGCTGTTCAGGAACTCCTCATCATTGAAGTTCTTGATGCGCAGCACAGCATTGATAGAGTCATCGGGCTCGATATTCAGCAAGTTCTGGATGGCACGACCCTTAGAGTTCTTGTCGCCCTCAGGAATCTCGTAGCACTTCTGCCAGTAGCAGCGACCCTTTTGGGTGAAGAACAGCAGCGTGTTGTGCATCGTGGCAGGATAGATATACTCGGTGAAGTCGTTATCGCGATGACGGGCTCCCTTAGAACCCATGCCGCCACGACCCTGAGCATGGAACTCGCTCAGCGGGGTACGCTTGATATAACCCATGTGACTGATGGTAATCACCACGGGATCATCGGGATAGAAGTCCTCGGCATTGAACTCATGGTCGAAGGGGATAATCTCCGTCTTGCGCTCATCGCCATACTTCTCCTTCACTTCCAGCAGATCCTGCTTCATCACCTCCTTACAACGCTCAGGGTTGTTGAGGATTTCCTCCAAGTCGGCAATCAGCTTCATCAGGTCGTCGTACTCCTGGTGCAGCTGGTCAACACGCAGGCCTGTCAACTGACTCAGACGCATATCGACGATAGCCTTCGACTGGAGCTCGTCCAGGTCGAAGCGCTTCTCCAAGTTGCGCTGGGCATCGGTAGGCGTTGCCGACTGACGGATGATGTGTACCACCTCGTCGATATTGTTTACGGCAATGATCAAGCCCTCGAGGATGTGGGCACGCTCCTGAGCCTTCTTCAGGTCGAACTTGGTGCGACGGATGGTCACCTCATGGCGATGCTCAATGAAGTAACGGATGCACTCACGCAGTGAGAGCAGCTTTGGGCGCATCTTACCATGAGTGCCGGGGATGGGCACCAGGGCAATATTGTTCACAGAGAACGAGCTCTGCAGGGCTGTCATCTTGAACAGCTTATTCAGAATCACGTTGGCATTGGCATCGCGCTTGCAGTCAACCACGATACGCATACCTTGACGGCCTGACTCATCGTTGACATTCGAGATTCCCTCAATCTTGTGCTGGGTGGCCAGGTCAGCGATATACGCTACCAGGTCGGCCTTGTTCACACCGTAAGGAATCTCTGTCACCACAATCTTATCGTGGGTCTCGCCACTCTCGATCTCAGCCTTGGCACGCATCACGATACGTCCACGACCTGTCTCGTAGGCATCTTTCACTCCCTGCAGACCATAGATATATGCACCTGTAGGGAAGTCGGGACCAGGGATATACTGCATCAGGCCCTCGCAGTCAATCTCGGGATTGTCGATAAAGGCACAGCAGCCATCAATCACCTCACCCAGGTTGTGGGTAGGCATATTCGTTGCCATACCTACAGCAATACCGTTACCACCATTCACCAGCAGGTTGGGCACCTTCGTAGGCATCACACTGGGTTCCAGCAGGGTGTTGTCGAAGTTGGGATCCATATCCACGGTGTCCTTCTCTAGGTCGTCCATGATATGCTCACCCATCTTTGAAAGGCGGCACTCGGTGTAACGCATGGCAGCTGGCGAGTCACCGTCAACCGAACCGAAGTTACCCTGTCCGTCAACCAGCGTGTAACGCATGTTCCATTCCTGACCCATACGTACCAGGGCGCCATATACTGACGAGTCGCCGTGGGGGTGATACTTACCAAGCACCTCACCAACGACACGTGCACACTTCTTGTGCGGCTTGTCACTGGTGTTGCCAATGCCCATCATACCATAGAGAATACGGCGGTGTACGGGCTTAAATCCATCACGAACATCGGGAAGGGCACGAGCCACAATCACGGACATCGAATAGTCGATGTACGAAGACTTCATCTCTTCCTCGATGTTAATCTTCAAAATTCTGTCGTTGTCAATCGTCTGATCCACTTTTCTATAATGTTAAATTTTTAATACTCATATTTGGGTCGAAATGGGCGAGAATCGCGTTTAAGGCCATTTTTAAGCCCGCTGACGCGTTTTTGCCTTTTCGTTTCAGCGTACAAAGGTACAAAAAAAAACAAAAGAAAAAAAGTAAAAAGGTAAAAAAGAAAGGAAACACTGTCCATTTTTTACTTTTTTACCTTTTTACCCTTTTCCTTTTTATTTTTTTACTCTTTTCTATTCACCTTTCACCATTCACCTTTCACCATTCACCTTTCACCATTCACCTTTCAC
>NZ_CAMJOS010000049.1 GCF_946407605.1 uncultured Prevotella sp. | reverse complement strand
AGAATTTAAGGTAAAAGATGTTTTTGACGGCCGTTGCAATGAACTTGCAGCGGCCGTCGAAGCGTTATATACTCAGAAAAAAAGGAAATAATTTGGCTTTCTCGCATTTTTTGTGTATTTTTGCAGGAAAATTAAAAACTATAACCATTTATGGACGACGAAATTAAGGACGATGAGATCTTGGAGCAAGACGCTTCAGAGGAACAGGAAGGCGCAATGCTGGACGACGGTACCGAAGGACACTCGGACTACAAGCCCGTGAACCGATTCGACGCAGCTGCCGTTCATCACCTGAGCGGTATGTACCAAAGTTGGTTCCTAGACTATGCCTCGTATGTAATCCTGGAGCGTGCTGTACCACATATCGAGGACGGACTGAAGCCAGTGCAACGCCGCATTCTGCACTCGATGAAGCGTATGGACGACGGACGTTACAACAAGGTGGCAAACATCGTAGGTCATACCATGCAGTTCCACCCTCACGGCGACGCCTCCATTGGCGACGCACTGGTGCAGATGGGCCAGAAGGACTTGCTCATCGACACACAGGGAAACTGGGGTAACATCCTGACGGGCAACCGTGCAGCAGCCCCCCGTTACATCGAGGCACGCCTGTCTAAATTTGCTCTTGATTGTGTCTTCAACCCTAAGACCACAGAGTGGCAGATGTCGTACGACGGACGCAACAAGGAGCCCATTACCCTACCCGTCAAGTATCCGCTCTTGCTGGCTCAGGGCGCTGAGGGTATCGCCGTAGGCTTAAGCTCAAAGATTCTGCCCCATAACTTTGTGGAGATATGCGACGCAGCCATCAGCTACCTGCATGGCGAGGAGTTCCATCTGTATCCCGACTTCCCCACGGGTGGTTCCATAGACGTATCAAAATATAACGACGGACAGCGTGGCGGCGTAATCAAGGTACGTGCCAAGATAGAGAAGCTGGACCCCAAGACGCTGGTCATTCGCGAGATTCCGTTCTCGAAGACCACAGAAACTGTCATCGACTCCATTCTGAAGGCCATCGAGAAAGGCAAGATCAAAGCCCGCCACGTGGAAGACCTAACAGCTGCGAAGGTAGAGATACAGGTACAGTTGGCTCCAGGCGTGTCGAGCGACAAGACACTCGACGCCCTCTATGCCTTCTCTGACTGCGAAATCAACATATCGCCCAACTGCTGTGTCATCGAGGACAACAAGCCGCAGTTCCTGACCATCAGCGACGTGCTGCGTCACTCGACAGACCGTACGAAGGAGCTGATTCGCCAAGAGCTGGAAATCCGCAAGGGCGAACTCATGGAACAGTTGCACTTCTGCTCATTAGAAAAGATATTCATCGAAGAGCGCATCTATAAGGACAAGAAATTCGAGCAGGCACCCACCATCGATGCCGTCTGTGAACATATCGACGAGCGCTTGACGCCCTACTATCCGCAGATGGTGCGCGAGGTGACCAAGGACGACATCCTGAAGCTGCTGGAAATCAAGATGCAGCGCATCCTTAAATTTAATAAGGATAAGGCCGACGAACTGATGGCCCGCATCAAGGCAGAGATTGAGGAGATAGACCGCGACCTGGCAAACCTCGTGGAGGTGACAGCCCAGTGGTTCCAGTTCCTGAAGGACAAGTACGGCAAGGACCATCCGCGACTAACGGAAATACGCAACTTCGACACTATCGAGGCTACAAAGGTGGTCGAGGCCAACCAAAAGCTGTACATCAACCGTCAGGACGGTTTCATTGGAACAGGTCTGAAGAAGGACGAATTTGTCTGCAACTGCTCGGACATCGACGATATCATCATTTTCTATAAAGATGGTAAGTTCAAGGTGGTTCGCGTGGCCGACAAGCTATTTGTTGGCAAGAACGTCATTTGGTTGGGCGTGTTCAAGAAAAACGACCAGCGCACCATCTACAATGCCGTATATCGCGACGGACGCAAGGGCTACTACTACATCAAGCGCTTCAACGTGTCGAGTGTTACGCGTGACCGCGAATACGACATCACAGCAGGTACGGAGGGGTCGCGTGTGCTCTACTTCACAGCCAACCCCAACGGCGAGGCAGAAGTCATCAAGGTAACGCTCGACCCGGCACCCAAGCTGAAGCGCATCTTCTTCGACAAGGATTTTTCGGAGGTTTTAATTAAGGGACGTGCGGCAAAGGGCAACCTGCTGACCAAGTTTCAGGTACACCGCATCGGTCTGAAGAGTCACGGCCACTCCACGCTGGGCGGTCGTAAGGTGTGGTACGATCCAGACGTGAACCGTCTGAACTACGACGAGCACGGACGCCTGTTAGGCGAATTCAACGACGGCGACCAGATACTGGTCATCCTGAAGAATGGCGACTACTACCTCTCAGGGTTCGACTCCAACGTACACTTCGAGGACAACATCGACCGTCTGGAGAAATACGAAGCCGACAAGGTGTGGAGTTGTGTACTGTACGATGCCGACAACCAAGGCTATCCTTACGTGAAGCGATTCCTGATGGAGGCCACGAAGCGCAAGCAGAACTACATTGGCGAAAACCTGAACTCGCAACAGATACTGCTGACGGACACCGTCTACCCGCGCTTGCAGATAACCTACGGTGGCAACGATGCCTATCGTGGTTCCGAAGAGATTGACGTCGAACAGTTCATCAGCGTCAAGGGCTATAAGGCCAAGGGTAAGCGACTGACGACGTTCCAGGTGGAATCTATCGTAGAGTTAGAGCCCCTGCGTTTCCCTGATCCACCAAGTCCCGAGGACTTAAATGCCGAGGATGAGGAAGAAGAGAATCTGGACCCTGACGCCGGCAAGAGCCAGCAACAGGTGTTCGACGAATTAACAGGACAACTAAGCCTATTCCCTGATGATTAGAATTAAAGCCCTGCTCCTTGCGCTTGTTGCGTGCACTGCGCTTCTGGCGCAGCCTGCCGACTCGCAGAAGGTCATTACCCGCAGCACCATGCTCGGCTTTGGCCGCACCAACATTCTGGACACCTACCTCTCTGCCGAGCACTTCAAGGGCAATGGCATATCATTCGTTACCACTATCGAACGCCAACGCCCTGAGAAGCGTTGGAGCACGCTGATGGAACACGAAGCCAACCTCTCGACAACCAAGGACCGCGCTAAGACGCAAAAGGAGTTGGAGGGTGCATACAATTTCTACTGGGGCAAACTGTACAGTTGGCAATTGTTCGATAACAGCCTGAAACTGCAGGCTGGTGGATTGGTGAATGCCTCGCTGGGGGTTATCTATAACACCAGCAACGGCAACAACCCTGCTCAGGCCCGTGTCCATCTGAACATCATGCCTACAGGTGTCGCCACCTATAAGTTCAACCTGTGGAACAAACCGTTTACAGCCCGCTACGAAGTGTCACTCCCCCTGTGTGGCATCATGTTCTCGCCCAACTACGGACAGTCGTACTACGAAATCTTCTCGTTAGGCAACTACGACCATAATGTTGTACCCACCACCTTCGTCTCAGCACCAGAATGGCGCCAGATGCTGACCCTCGACGTCCACCTGCGGAAGTCGGCAGCCTTACGTATCGGCTACTTAGGCAATATGCAGCAGGCCAAGGTCAACAACCTGCGCCAGCATGTCTATACCCATCGCCTGCTGATAGGATTCACCAAACAATTCTCGATTGCGACCTGCGGTCTAAATAAAAAATATTAAATAACAAATAAGAAATAACAAATGAAACGAAACATGAGAATAAGACTGTCGCTGTTTAAGCCGTGGGGTAGTTCTTTATTTTTTATTTTTTATTTTTTATTTAGCATGATGCTCGCATCATGCGTAGATGAAACGGAGCACGACGACTCCCCGACAGGCAACTTCGAGGCTCTGTGGGAGATTATCGACGAGCACTACTGTTTCTTCGACTACAAACAGCATGAGTATGGACTTGACTGGAACGAGGTCTATAATAAATATAAGATACGTGTGAACGACAAACTCAACGACACGCAACTCTTCGAGGTGTTGAGAGACATGCTGGCAGAGTTGCGCGACGGCCACGTCAACCTATACACCTCCTACGACATGGGACGCTACTGGGCGTGGCACGAGGCCTATCCGCAGAACTTCAGCGACACGCTGGAACGCCACTATCTGGGTACGGATTATAAGATTAGCGGTGGCATGAGCTATCGCATCCTCGACGATAACATTGGATTTATTCGCTACGATTCATTCCAGGTTCCTGTTGGCGAGAGCGGACTCGACGATGCTCTCTCATATATGGCACTGTGTCGTGGTCTCATTATCGACATCCGCAATAACGGCGGTGGCAACCTGACCACTGCCGAGATACTGGCAGGCCGCTTCGTACAGGAGAAAACGTTGGTCAGCTATCTGCAGCACAAGACCGGCAAAGGCCACAGCGACTTTTCACCACTCGAAGCCCGCTATCTGGAGCCATCCAGCAAGATACGCTGGCACAAGCCCGTCTGCGTGCTAACCAACAGAAGCGTGTTCAGTGCTGCCAACGACTTTGCCGTCATGATGCACGCCCTGCCTAACGTCAAACTGGTAGGCGACCGCACAGGAGGCGGTTCAGGACTGCCCATGTCCAATTCGCTGCCCAACGGCTGGAGCATCCGCTTCTCAGCCTGTCCCATGTACGACCGCAACAAGCATCATACCGAATTCGGTATCGATCCCGACATCCCTATAGCTCTGACTGACGAGGCCACAGCGCAAGGAATAGACCTCATCATCGAGAAAGCCCGCGAACTGTTAAGCAACTAAAGTATCCCCTTGACATGGTGGGGGACACCATTATCATACAAAAAGGGGGAAAATAGTACTATAATATCCTATTGCAGACTATTTTCATCCTTTTTACGACGAACTTCCACCTCAGAATAAAGATTTGTTCATACTTTTGTGACGTTTTTAAACAGTCAATCAACGAGTATGAAGAATTTTTTTACACTTCTAGTATTTTTATCCTTTGGAATGCTTGTCATGGCACAACAGGCACCTGCCTTGACCTCCGGTCGAGGCTACTCACGCTCGGGCATCGAAACAAGTTCCGATGCCTCTAACTTACCCGCTGCCTTTCCTGGTGCCGAGGGCTTTGGACGCTATACAACTGGGGGCCGTGGTGGAAAGGTCATCCACGTCACTAACCTGAATGACTCTGGAACAGGTTCTTTGCGGTGGGCACTGAACCAAAGCGGCAAGAGGATTATTGTTTTCGACGTGGGCGGCACCATCGAACTGGAGTCGGAGCTGAAGGTCGGTCGTGGCGATGTGACCATCATGGGACAGACGGCACCTGGTGACGGTATCTGTCTGAGTGGCTTTAATCTGACGACGGCTGCCGATAATATTATTATAAGGTTCCTGCGCGTGAGGCCCGGCGACAAGACGGAGGCCAGCGACGGCAAGGATGCCATGGGCGGGCGGTTTAAGAAGAACATTATCGTTGACCACTGCTCCTCAAGTTGGAGCACAGACGAGGCCTGCTCGTTCTATGTGAACCAAAACTTCACTCTACAATGGTGCTTCGTGACGGAAAGTCTGCGCGAGTCTGGCCACTCGAAAGGTGCCCACGGCTATGGAGGCATATGGGGCGGCGAGAGTGCATCATTCCATCACAACCTGTTAGCCCACCACGACTCACGCAATCCGCGTTTCAGCGGCAGCGGTCAGGCTTATCGCGTCAATCTGCCCGTAGAGTCTGAGATTGTGGATATGCGCAACTGCGTGTTCTACAACTGGGGCGGCAAGGTGGGCTATGGTGCCGAGGGCGGCTCGTACAACATCGTCAACAACTACTATAAACCAGGCCCTGGTTCTACCCTCAAATCGGGCGAGTTCATGGCAATGGACAAGGATGCTGGCAACAGCGGCAACGAGCCGAATGCACATGGTGTGTTCTACATCAAGGGCAACTACTATGTGGGCAAGGGTGCCAACTGGGACTGGAACGGCATCCGCAACAACACGCTCGACCCTGTGTCGAAATGCAAGAGCGACACGCTGTATCCTTACGGCAACGTGACGACACACTCGGCTGAGCAAGCCTACAATCAGGTGCTCAGCTATGGCGGCTGTTCGCTGAAGCGCGACACCATCGACCGCCGCATCGTACGCGAAGCCCGTACTGGAGTTACTACCTATAAAGGCAGCAAGAGCGGACGTAACGGCATCATTGATACGCCCAGCGATGTGGGCGGATGGCCGGAATACCAAGGCGGCGAACGGTTGACGGATATGGACAACGATGGTATGCCCGACGCATGGGAGACGGCCAACGGACTCAATCCCAACGATGCCTCGGATGCCGTGAAGTACACCATCGACAGCAAGGGTTGGTACACGAACATAGAAGTGTATTGCAACTGGCTCGTGGAGGATATCATGAAAGCCGGTAATGCCATGGCCGACGAACCTTTCGAGGACTATTACCCTGCGGTGGTTGGCATTGACCTGCCCCCCTCGGGTATCAACAACTTGACGAGCAATGCCATCGTCGTTCGAACGGACTATTATAACCTCAGCGGTCGCCAGGTGACTGGCGAATATCACGGCATGGTCATAGAGCATACAACCTACAGCAACGGACAGACTTCGACACGAAAATACATCAATCAATAACAGCATTTTTTAAACAAAACTACAATGAAACACTATCTACAATTCAAATTGGTCATTAGCTTTTGGCTATTAGCTTTTGGCTTCTGCAGCACCGTTCAGGTACATGCCGAACAGGTGACGCTGGCCGCATGGGACTTTACGAATGACGTGAAGTACACCCAGACCGCTAGCGATGGTAACAAGACGTACTACACGGCATCGGCTGCCGAGAAGAAGAATATGGAGTACACGTTCTCCACCCAGCAGCCTTTCTTCTATCCCACATCGGGAACTGTCACCACAGGAACGCTGACCATTTGGTCCAACGACGGCAACAAGAAGTGGTATATCTCCAACTACAACAACGGTGCACTGCGTATGTACACTGCAGCACCGCAGATTATCAGCAACATCACCGATGCCACCCAGCACTACAACTATGCTGAGGTGGAACTGTCCGCTGCAGGCTACAAGAATCTGCAGTTCTCCTGCCGCATGTCGGGCAATAACAGCAAGACGTTGCCCGTCTATGTGCTGGTTTCAACCGATGACGGCACAACATGGATGCCATCAAGCATCCAGAATACAACAGGTAGCAGCTGGAGCAATTTCAACGAGACCAAGGCCTTGCTGGCGGTCGATGGCAAGGCTAATGTAAAGGTGCGTGCCCTCATCGGCTATGATGCCGGTGCTACGGGCGATATGTACCTGAACAGTTTCAAAGTGACTGGCGAGACGCTGGGTAGCGACGCAGTTTATACACTCACCACCACAGCCACACCTCTCGGTGCAGGTTATGTGGCTATGTCGCCCGTCGGCGATGCTGCCGTCAATGGCACCGAAATCAGCTATACAGGAATGGGATTCTCTGGTCATAAACTTAAGGAGTGGCAGGACGCTGGCGGCAAAAAGCTGGCAGCAACGCCTACCTACACTGCTACCATTACCGGCAACACATCGGTCACTGCCGTCTTCGACACCATAGAAACCTATACGCTGACTGTCAACAAGGCTGGCGACGGTGCCAAATGGGGCGAGATTACGTTGTCGCCCGAACCCGTCAACGGCAAGTATGATGCTGGTACAGAGGTAACACTGACGGTAGTGCCCAATATGGTGACCAACTTCTTGACGTGGGAGGACAACAGTGCTGAACTGACCCGTGTTGTCACTGTCAACGGCAATACCGAGGTGACGGCTTCGTTTGACGTCATTCCCTTTATCGTGGCTTGGGACTTCAACAACGACAAAAACTCGGCACGTGGCAACCGTCCAGCCGACTATGCCTTCACCACTGACAACACGGGTGTCATGCAGTTCTATCAGGGTCCCGACTGCGCCAGCACCAACTGGGGTGGCGGCAAGGCCTCATTTGGCAGCAGAGAATTTTGGGCAGCCCGCCGCTATACCGACTGGAGTAAGTCGGAACAGATTCCTCGTGCTTTCGTGGCTTCGTTCAGCGTGAGAGATTATGACAAAATCAAAATACATAGTCTGGTAGCTGCTAATAACAGTTGCGTGCGCCAGCGCCAGCTGTTGCAGCTCAGCACCACCAGCAGTACCGAGGGCTTTGAGACTATCAAGATGCTGACCCTTGAGGAAAACCCCAACAGCGACTGGGTCAACTTCGACTGCGAGTTAGACACCAAGGCCATCGACGGCATGGTATATATCCGCTGGATAGAGGACGAGACCAGCGACTTCTTCGACGGTGGTAACCATTCGGGTACGGAGGGCTTCTATCTTGCAGATGTCATCATTTTGGCCGACCAGAATGCCGTGGACGACAAGGATGTGCCGCAACTCGTCAGCTGTTCGCCCGCTGATGGCAGCACAGGTGCTTCGGCACGCGGCAACATCGTGCTCAGCTTCAACGAACGTGTCAAGGCCGGTACAGGCAGTGTCACCTTAAATGGCGAGACGCTAACGGGCTCGTTCGGTTCGAAGAGCGTCACCTATGCCTACCACGGACTTCAGTATGGCCAGCCATATACGCTCAGCATTGGCACCAACGCCATCACTGACCTTAGTGGCAATGCCTTCCCTGCCCGCGACATCAACTTCACCGTTATGGAACGTCCCACACCTACTGCCAAACTGTTCGACGCTATAGTGGCTACTGACGGCACTGGTGACTACAAGACTATTCAAGAGGCTATCGACAAGGCTCCCACAAACCGTATCGCCCCATGGCTCATCTTCGTCAAGAACGGAAAGTACGAAGAGTTAGTGACCATTCCTGAGAACAAGCCATTTATCCACCTCATCGGTCAGGACAAGGAGAATACCACCATCTGCTATTGGATCAACAACGGCAGTTCGTCAGACATAGGCTGGGAGTACTCTACCAATAACCCCCAGTCGAAGACCTACGGTAAACAGGGTGTGGTACAGGTGAACAGCACTGACTTCTATACAGAGAACATCTCCTATATCGACAGCTACGGCGTAGAGAAACAGGCTGGTCCAATGGGGCTGGCCATGAGCAGTCGCAACGACCGCCAAGCCTTCAACAACTGTCAGTTCCGTTCCTATCAGGACACTTGGTACACTGACGTGCGCAGCACCACAGTGCGCCAGTATGTGAACAACTGTCTCATCGAGGGTGCCGTCGATTTCTACTATGGTGCCGGCAACAACTACATCGAAAACTCCACCTTCCGTCTGGCCCGTGAGGGTAGCGTCATTGTCGCTCCCAGCCATCCGGCAGGCACCCCGTGGGGCTACGTCATGGTAAACAATACCATCGACGGCAAGGGTGGCAGCAACAAACTGGGCCGTGCATGGCAGAACCAGCCGCAGGCCGTATGGATCAATACCACGCTGAAAACTACGCTGGCCACTGAGGGATGGAGCGAGTGGCATATCGCCCCGAAGCTCTTTGCCGAATATAACACGATGGATGCCGACGGCAATCCCGTTGACCTGAACAACCGCCGCACCACTTATAAGGTTGACGAGGATAAACTGACTGCCGGTGAGACTAGTCCTGTCACCCGTCAGGCCGTACTTAGTGCCGAAGAAGCTGCCAAGTATACTTATGAGGCCGTAACCTCAGGCAATGACGACTGGAATCCACGTAAGTTCTTCGAACCCGTCGATGCTCCCGCCAACTTGAAGTATGGTGCAGCCGACCGCACCCTCACATGGACGCCAAGTGAGTATGCCATCTGCTATGTCATCATCGACCAGAACGACAAGGTGGTTGGTTTCACCAAGGACAACTCGTTCACTACCGACGGACAAAGCAGCCAGTATAGCGTCAAAGCCGTTAATGAATACGGTAGTCTGAGTCAGCCTGCCACCGTCAGCACCACCACGGGGGTACATGCCGTTGCTAAAGGCCAACAGCCAACAGCCAACAGCCAGTACTACAATCTTCAGGGCGTTCAGCTTAAGACGCCTGCCCGTGGCCTGAATATTGTCTGTACGAGGACAGCAGACGGCAATCTGTTTACAAAGAAAGTTATAAAAAATTAGTAGTCATGAAAATTGTAAACGTCAGGCTAACATTGGTAATGCTCATGTCCGCATGGGCATTACCTTTCTTTCCACAAAACCATGTGCTGTGGTATGACCGCCCGGCACAGCATTGGGTGGAAGCTCTGCCTTTGGGTAATGGACGTTTGGGAGCCATGGAGTATGGTGGCGTGGCGAACGACACCATCCAATTGAACGAGGACACCTTCTGGAGCGGGTCGCCTTATAATAATGTCAATCCCAAAGCATTGACTGTACTATCGGAAATTCGTGCCGCATTAGATCGCGGTGACTACCAGCGGGCTCAGTATCTGGCCATGCACAACATTACAGCAGACCGCAGTATTACGGGGCACGGTATGATGTATGAATCGGTGGGCAACCTGATTCTAACCTCTCACGACTCACCTCTCACCTCTAACTATCGCCGTCAGTTGAGTCTCGATGACGCAGTGGCTACCACCACGTGGCAATCGGATGGAACGTGCTACAAGCGAGAGGTATTTACATCGTTGACCGACGACATCACCATCGTGCATCTGAAAGCCGACAGAAAAGGTGCGCTCAGTTTCGATGTATCCTTCGTCGGACCATTGAAAAAGCAGCGCGTGACGGCTACTGTCAGCAATGCCGCCAAGGACATGCTGCGCGTGTTCAGTCGCCCCACGGCAACAAATGCAGAAAACGTGCCCAACGGTTTGCACTGCATTACGTATATCAAGGTGATTCCTATAGGTGGCAGCGTGACGGGCAAAGACGGCAAGGTGAGTGTCAGCGGTGCCAATGAGACTTTGCTGCTCATCAGTTCGGCCACCAACTTTGTGCGCTATGACAATATCACAGGCGATGCCGAGGCAAAGGCATTTGGACTGCTAAACGCATATTGTGACAAAAGGGAAAGTTTCCAGCAATCGTTGGCAACGCATAAGGCACGCTATCAGGAACAATTCAATCGGGTGACACTGGATTTGGGGCATAATGCCAAGCAGGAGCAGAAACCTACGGATGTACGCATCCGTGAGTTTTCAGAGACTAACGATCCTGGGCTGGCAGCTACCTATTTCCAATTTGGCCGCTACCTGCTTATCGCCTCATCGCAGAAGGGCAGTCAGCCCGCCAACTTGCAAGGCATTTGGAATCCCGATGCAGACCAGTATCCTGCGTGGGACTCGAAATACACGACCAATATCAATGTGGAGATGAACTACTGGCCTGCTGAGGTGACAAATCTTTCTGAGTGTCATGAGCCTTTCCTACAGATGGTCAGCGATGTCAGCGTTACAGGACGCCGCTCAGCCCGCGAGATGTATGGCGCTCGGGGCTGGACGTTGCATCATAATACCGATCTGTGGCGATCAACGGGTAGTGTGGACTATCATTCATGCTCTATCTGGCCTACGTGCAATGCATGGTTCTGTTCGCACCTGTGGGAACACTATCTTTATACGGGCGATAAGGCTTATCTACGTGAGGTAGCCTATCCTGTGATGGCCGATGCCTGCCGATTCTATCAGGACTTTCTGGTACGTGAGCCGAAGACAGGCTATCTGGTGGCCTCACCCTCACATTCACCAGAGAACCATCCTGGCCTGAAGAAATACCACGACGACATTTTCAACAACGATCAGGCACCTGCCGTCTTTGCCGGAGTCTCGATGGACAACCAAATGATTTATGACCTGCTATACAACACCCGCCTGGCAGCTGACGCATTGGATATTGACCAGGCCTTTGCCGATAGTTTGGATGCCATCCGTCGACAGCTTCCGCCCATGATGGTGGGAAAGTACGGACAACTGCAGGAGTGGCTTGAAGACTGGGATCTTGAAAAGTCGGGCCATCGTCATGTATCACATCTGTGGTGTGCCTATCCTGGACGTCAGGTGTCACCTTACGAGAATCCGGTAGCTACTGCTGCCGTACGTAAGTCACTCATCGGACGTGGTGATGCCTCACGCGGTTGGTCGATGGGTTGGAAGGTGTGTCTGTGGGCGCGTCTGCTCGATGGTAACCATGCCTATAAACTTATCGAAAATCAGTTGAAGCTAAAGTCTCCATACGCTACTATTAAGGATCAAGACGGTGGCACATACGCCAACATGTTCGACTCACACCCACCCTTCCAGATTGATGGCAACTTTGGCTGTTGTGCTGGTATGGCTGAGATGCTGGTACAGAGCTATGACGGTAGCGTACACCTGCTCCCTGCCTTACCCGACGTGTGGCCAGATGGTGAGGTAACGGGGCTGAAGACACGCGGTGGCTTTGAAATAGAAAGAATGGTGTGGCGTAACGGCAAGTTGCAATCAGTGACTATCCGTTCTACCATAGGCGGCAACCTACGTCTGCGCTCTGTCGTTAAGCTAAAGGGCAAAGGACTGAAAACGGCAAAGGGGGCCAATTCCAATCCGCTGATGCTGGTTTACGACATTCCCAAGCCCGTAGTGAAAGATACTTCTAAACTGATAAAGACAGATTTGCAATCCACCTTTATCTATGATATCAGCACACAGGTAGGGCAATCTTATACGTTTACCTGCAAATAAATATTTCCATTATGCTTACGCACTTGTTTGCAACAATCAAGGATGGCCTATAGGTCATCCTTTTTGATGCTCTCAACATATTCTTTTGGTAGCATACCTGTCAGTTTCTTGAAGCAGCGGCTAAAATATTTAGGATCGGAAAAACCGCAACGGTAGGCCACATCTGAGACGCGTGTGCTGGACTCTGAAAGCAGACGCTTGGCATAGTTGATGCGAGTATTCAGCAAGTAGTTGTTGGGCGAACTGTCGAAGATGTGCTTCAT
>NZ_CAMJOS010000048.1 GCF_946407605.1 uncultured Prevotella sp. | reverse complement strand
CAGTACGATATCATAGTCTGTACCCCCTTCCTTTAATCAGTTCGCGAATCACCTTCTGGGCTATCGCACTGGCCTGATGCACCAGCTTCTCGGGCAGCTGATCCAGCAGAGCCTCGTCGAGCGTAAATACGAAATAGTATTTGCCGTTCTTTCCCTTCGACAGCGAGCAGTTATCTTCGCGAAACATAGGCTTGTTTCTTGTTTGCTTGGGCAACTCACTGATATACACGTTGCCATCGCGCATAAGCTCTACTTTACACTTGCCTGTAAAGGTCTTCATCTGCACGTCTTCACAGCACATAAAGTCTAGTACGTGAAGGTTATTTTCTTGGCCCACGGCCATATAGCCGTCGAGCATTACCGGTTTGTTGATATTTTTTTTCTGCATTACTTCTAAGTTTTAAGCGAGAAGAAGTTTCGGATTCTTTGGCCATTTACTCGAGAATATCCTCCTCAGCTTCAACTCAGAAATTATTGTTTACGGTTAACTCTCTCTCTTAGCGGTAGATTGATTTTATAAACTCCTTACCCTGCTTTGTCCACACCAGATAGGGACGTTGCTTGCGGGCGCCGTTTAGGGCGCGGTAGTGAAACTTTCGTTCCTCGGCATAGCCGCAATCGGCATACTTAGCAGTAAGCTTGTAGCGACCGTAACTCCAGAACATCACGCCCTTATCTACCAAGAAGTGGTTCAACTGCTTCACATCCACATCCAGACTCTCAGCTACTTGAGTAGCCGTCAGGCAGTCATCGGCAGGCATGTTGCTGCGTGCTATCGTTCGCGCTACAATTTTGTTGGCAGCCTCAACCAACTCGCTCTCGGTCAGCATCTCGCCCGTACGTGGGTTTCGGGTTGGAAGATAACCGCCCGTCTGTCGTATCTGCGGCAGCACCTCGGCCGTTACCCAGCGCTTAAACTCCTTGGCTTGTGGAAGCTTAGAACTTAGCACCAAAGCGTAGAGACCGCTCTCGTTGATGATAACCATCTGTTGAATTCCTCCAAGGGTGTCACGTTTCGTTACCCCCTTATCTTCATCATCTACATGGTCCATCAAAGCCTTGCGGGTATTGCTATACCCCAGTGCCTGCGCCACATCTTTGCCTACAAAGAAAGTCTCACCTTTCTCGTTTGTGAGTGTTCGAACCTCGCCGAACATCTCGTTCTTAAAAATTTTGATTTCTGATGTCATAATGTTTAATGATTAATCTTCACTATATCCGTAACCAGTATCTCCTGGAACACCTGTCCCTGATACTCATGTGTAGAGAAACGAAGCGTGGCCGCAACCACATCACCTTCGTAGAACCTGCACGCCGCCAGATTACCTAGCATGACGCACACATACTCGTTTTCAAACTTCGATCCACCCATCTCGCGCAACACTATGTTGCACTTCTGGATTGATCCATTGTCACTCTTAGACGACTGTACGCTAAAGGCCTCGCCCTGGCGTACCACTTTTAAGATTCTTGTATCCATTTACTTTATTATTTATTTAATGTCGCACCCTTTTATGCGACCTTTAGAAATCTCTATTAAAAACTGCCGTGCTATCGCAGCAGAGCAGGCTTGTGGCAGTCCGCTGACCGCCCGAGAATGTCACAAACAAAAAAAATATGAAAAACAGAAATGATTTGCAAAAGCAGAATCTATATCGTATGTAAACTTGTCAAAGAACGTACCTTCGAGGGAGTTGTTTTTCCCTTTCGGCACTGCAAAATTACGACATATATCAGAAAGAAAAAAGTAATATAATGCATATATCCACGCTTGTCTAACGTGTCTAATTCATTCGCCGTTTTTTATCTAACATGTCTATTTAGATGTCTAACAAAAAGGTAAAAAGAAGCCTCATAAATGCACTTTTTTTCGCTTTTCCTTGGAAGTATCAAAAATATAGTCTATCTTTGCACCAAGAAAAGACGAAAGGATATATTATGGACAAGAGATTTACACCACGTTCAAACGAAGAGATGCTTGCTGCAGTGCGAGCATTTCAGGCAAGACAGCGTGAATGGTTCAAGGAATCCGACAAACGTCTGGAAAAAAGAGTCATTGAACACGAACTTGCCGTATAACCTTTTATGTACACACTTGATTTAGACCGACTTAATCTCCGTTCTCCCTATTACGTTTGGAAGGTGAAGGACGGAGTTTATGCATTTGATACCGACTACGAAGTAAGCTATGAAATTGGTTTGAGCGTCAATGTAGAGATGCTCCAAATGGAAGTATGTGCTTTCGATATCAACAACATTAATCATAAGCCCTCACCCAACGACCGCAAACTCCGCGACACCATTCTTGCCATCATCGAAGAGTTCTTCCGTGCCAATGGCGGTGTGCTACTCTATATCTGTGCTACCGGCGACGGTATGCAGAAGTATCGTTTCCACCTGTTCATTCGCTGGTTCAACACCTACGAGCACCGCGACCTATACGAGATTCGTACCATAGAGGATGTGATGGACGATAATACTCCCAACTACGGGGCTATTATCGTAGAAAAAACGCACCCAGACCTTGAACTGATCCTGGCGCGTTTCGATGAGTTGGCGGCATTCCTTAGGAAGCCTATCGAGTAGCCTTTTCCTTGGCAATCTCCTGTTTCAGAGCTACAAGTTTTGTATATAGTCCATTATATGCAACGCTGATGATGCGTTCTATTTTTGTGGTCTTCATTGCTGTCATACGTCGTTTGTTTGCCTCTATATCTACAAGGCTCACCGGCTTGCCATTCATCATCCACTTCCCCTGTTCGGCAGACATACTTTTGCATATATTTCGAATGCGTTCATCATCATCAACATCAATGATGTCAGGGAGCCATTTAGCGATCTGACGGACAAAGCCAACCACTGTCACAACATTCTCACGATTGCTACGTGTCTCAAAGAGTCCTGCGTCATAAATCGCCTGATACAACCAATACCACTCCAAGCCTTTGCTCAGGTCAATCTTTCCTTGCTCCCCCATACCGACAGACTGACTGATGATTGTTCTCAGCTTTAACAACTGCAGATTAGACGTAAACAATTCATCAGAGAAAACGTCATTAATCAGTAACTGGTCACATTCCACTTCGATTTCTTTTACTTCCTCTACAACTTCTGCCTCTTCGGCATCATCCTTGAAGAAAGCAGAAATCAACTTCCCAATATCGCCACCATTAACCGTGTCTATATGCAGTTCCTTGTGGTGATCATAATGGTTGGCACCTTTTTCATAATAGCTGTTACTCATTGCTTATCTTTTTAAGAGGTACAAACTTCTCCATATTTTCTCCTAAGAGCATCTGACTGCGCTTGTCGTCATGAGTTGCCCCCGACGCATAATATGTACCATAAGTAGGCCGTTCAGCCACCTTCGCCATCGATTCTGTCAATTCCTTCTGTTGTTCGAAAGGCTCCATCAGACGCTTGCGGTATTTCTTGAGTAATTCCGGATAGTGCTCACGCCACGCTTTTTGCATACTGATGATAGGGTTTGCATTAAGGTCTTTTAGCATATCCCAAGCCGTACCGGCAGGATACTGCTCCAACTCGGCATCGACATCTTCGATGGGGATTGACGACATCACCATCTTCTCTAGTGTTTCCTTAGATTTCTCCAACTCCTTACAAGTACGCTTATTCTGCTCTCTCATTTGCTTGATAAGTTCGTCTTTCAGATTGTTTTCATTCTCAATCTCCTTATAACTCTTTGGACGATGCTCGCGAAGCAGACGCTGAAAATCTTCAGGAAAGATAGCATCACAAAGTGGATAAAGCAGTTCAGACGGTTCTTTTACACGGTTCATCTCTTCTTGCATCTGAAGCATCACTTTATCCATCTCACGCTGATGTTTCCGATCCAGATGCAATTCATCCACACAGTCCATCAGTCCACAATAGAAGATGTGCATGTGGGGCTTGAACGACTGACTGGAATTCATGACGGTCTCTGCAACTTTATGAAACCTCGTCCACTTTACGCCAATGATATGACGAATCATGACAGAATAGTAGTGCTTCAGGAACAGCCAGTGCTGGTTGAGCAGATCCAACATTTCCTTCTTTTTATCCTTAGTCCAATCCTGTTGCATAATCATCGTGAAGGCGTGCAGCACACACAGTACCTCATCGGTCTTATAGTCGTAACACACCTCCGACTTGAAAAGCATTTCTTTGAGTTCCCCAGACAGCTCACACCAATCTTGCTGGCATTCAGACTCCAACAGCATCTCCAGCACATGAAAGAACCGGTAGATACGCTTCGACTCCTTCTCAAAGCGTTTCAAATTATCACCCCAACATTCTGCAGCATAAATCAAGTTCTTTTCAGATGCCCATTGACCAAACTGATCATCATTTTTAATGATGTAATCCATTTTCCTCCTTATAAACTCTAGCCGGTCACCGGCGCAACAAAGTTTTGTGTCACCGTTCAGATACAATTCATAGTAAGGCACCATAACATCATGCAACATACTTTTATAATTAGGATCCTGCTGGGGTTTGTAACCTTGCCAGTAATACTTTTCATACAAGTTCACTGCAGGTTCCCCACTCTCACCTTTCATAAGTCGCTCCAAGGGATTGGTCACGGCATCTCGGATGTATTCTTTAGTTTTGTCTATGTTGTCCATTGTCTTTTTACCTTTATATTACCGGAGTGCAAAGATACTAATAATCCACCACACTCCAGCACATTTATGCATAAAATAATGGAATCAAATTAAAAACTTAAAATACCATATAAAATTAGAATGTCTTAAATCAAAACAAGGACGGTTCCTGCGATCATTTTTGATCAACGGAACCGTCCCTATGATTCCATATTTCAAGGACCTTATACACGATTTTGGGCCACCTGATTTTTTTTTCGAGGCATTTCTTTTTTATTCCACATATTTTTGTTATCTTTGCAAACAAGAAATTAGCTATTGTTTGCGGAGCAGACTTTATCCAAGACTAAGAACAAAGAGAATATTACGACATAACATAAAACAAAGAATATTTGATAAGTAGAAGATTATTTTTGATATTCCTGGGGGGTGTGTTATTGACTTCTTGCACCAAAGAGGGCGACACCATCTATCAGCCGGATCCCGATGAGCCGAAGGCCAGCACGGCCCCGCTCGTCACCGTGATCTATGGCACCGATGCCCTGGGCGACCGCTCCTATAGCGACCTTATATATAAAGGTATAGAGGAAGCCGCTGCCAAGTACGGCCTGCGCACCATGCAACTCTCGCCCACCAGCTATGAGGAGGGCCTTGGATACCTGCAGAGCATGTTCCAGGATGTGAAGAGCCAGACCGACACCATCCGCCGTCTGTATATCGTTGAAGCAGCGGGCTACGACAGTTACCTGCGCCAGAACAGCCACCTCTTTGACAATAATCCCTATGCCGACCTGCTCTATCTGGAGACACCCGAGCCCCTGGCCAGCGGCGGCTCCACACTCTATCTGCCCTACTACGGGGCCATGTACGAAGCCGGTGCCATCCAACCCGTTCTCAACAACAACACCACGCTCATCCTCTCCAACCCCGAGGATGCCACGGTGACGGGTGCTGCCAAGGGCTTTGCCGACGGATTCAATACCGACTACTATACCTACAAGGAGAAAAACCTCAAAACCATCTACCTGGCCCAGAAGGCTGGCGAGGGTTACAACATTGCCGACTCTACGGCTATCCGCATACTCAACCAGGCCAGTGGCACCATCATCCCTATCTGTGGCGGTTCGGGCTACACCATGATGTACCTCTGCGACGTGACACTCAGTGGCTCTTACGTTGGCATAGACGTTGAGCGGTCCTCAGCCTTGTGCCGCATGTCGGTATTCAAGCATATCGACCGCGCCATCAGCCTCTGTATCGGCCAGTGGCGCTCGCCAGAGGGCATGCCCAAGCACCAGGTGCTGGGACTGAAGGACGGCTATACCGGCGTTGCGCTCTGTCCCGTCCTGGACGATTATTACGTACAAAGATATAACAGCTATATATCAGATGCCCTGCGTCAGCAGATTCACGAGGATGCCATCAGAAAGGAGGAAGCGTATGAGCAGAAGTAAGATGTTTGATGGCAGATGGATGATGTGGCTGTGCGCAGCATGCATGATGCTGCTTATGGCCTGTAAGACGGAAGACGACACGATCGTCTACCAGCAACAGCATCAGTGGGTGGACAAGAAGGTGGCGGTGGTCTATCCCTACCGCAACACCCACACCAAGGCGCAACTGGAACGCACGGCGCAATGGTTCCTCGACAACTTCACGGAGGCGCAGCTCGCCAACGATGTCTGCGTGCGCCTGCAGCTCGACTGGTACGACGAACTATCCAGCGACCTGAAAGCCCTGAGCACCAAACTCGCCAACGACACCAATGTGGTGGCCATCGTCGGTCCCTTCAACAGCAGCAGCCTCGAGGTCTTCGCCCAGGCCTGCCAGCAGACCGAGAAACCGCTCATTGCCCCGACAGCCACCAGCGAGGAGATTCTCCGCCGCTACGCCGTGCCCACGCAGAGTGGCACGCGCACCGTGCGCCCCTTCCTTTGGTCGCTCACCGAGAGCGATGTGGCCTTTGCCGAGGTGGTCATGACGGCCTATGCCACCATGGCTCAGAAAATGAGTTTCGATACATCCAACGCCATTCTCTTCTCGCCCGACAATATCTATGGCAAGACCTTTGCCGACTGGGCGCCTTTCCAGGCCGAGAACCTCGATGTCGATTTGACTGTCAACCCGCAGTACACCTCGACCGACGACCTGTTGCAGCAAATCAAGGAGTCGCTCTATTCGGGCTCAGCGCAGGAAGCGATCTTCAATGTATTCTATTCCAATTTCTGCGTCATCGAGAGCATAGACCAACTCTGCCAAGTGACCGGTTGGCGCCGCAAGTGCATCATCGACTACATGGATATTAATGATACGTACGACCTGCCCGACACCACGCCTTACGACGACCCCGTCTACGACGAGATGGCTGCCGAGATCGAGATGCTCTTCCGCACGTATTTTGCCCTGAGCAACTTCAGCCAGGATGAAATCAACGCCCTCACCGAGCGTCAGCGTGCCATGCTCCAGTACTATCAGGGCTTCTCGCCCTATGCCGACCCTACCACGGGCTTTGAAATCAGCTACGAACAGAAGTTCGGTGTCAAGCCCACCTTCGAGGAGTGTAAGTTCTACGACGGCCTCATGCTTGCCGCCTTCGCCTGCTACAAACAGGTTATCGCCGGCCAGACAACCACCGATGACGATGACGAAAACGCTAAGAACATCGCTTTCAATCAGGCCGTCTATCACCTCACCTTCCCCAATGCCGATGCCAACCTGAGTGCCTCTGTGTGGAGTGCCACCGCGATGGAACGCTATCTGCGCTCGCTGAAAAACGGACTGGTGCCAAAGTTTCGCGGCGCTTCGGGCAACATCGCCTTCGATACCGAGACGTGCACAGCCGCTACAGGAACGACCTACGTACACTGGCAGATTGTCGACGGCAAAATCCACAACAGGCGATACTTCAGTTCCGACGGCAGCCACCGCGCCGGCGAAGCCACCGTGGCATGGAACTACTATTACGATGAGAACACAGCCAAGCAGCGATTCGCCGAGCAGGCCCTCGATCAGGATGCAGGCATCGACTACGCACCTCTGACGGACCAGTACGCCCTAATTATACACGCCAGCGAGGGCTTCATCAACTACCGCCATCTGGCCGACGCACTCAACGTCTATCAGCTGCTGCGCCGCAATGGCTTCGACGACGACCATATCATCCTCGTTGCCGACCGTTCGATTGCTGACGACCCGAAGAACCCCGAGCCTGGCATCATCCGCACCAGTATTGATGGCCCCGACCTGATGGCTGACGCCCAGATTGACTATGATGCTGCGAAGCTCACCGCCGCCGATGTGGCAAGCATCCTTGCCGGAGAACAAAGCGACCGGCTGCCAGTGGTCATCCCGCCCAATGCCGGTCATAACGTGCTGGTCTATTGGAGCGGACATGGCCGCAGTAGCACACAGAGCGGCTCCGACGAGTTCGTATGGCGCGACGCCCCTGCCCCAAAAGGCTTCACGGCTGGTCTCATGAAGCAGACCGTCAGCCGCATGCATCAGCAGGCCGCCTATCGCAAACTGCTCATCGTGGCCGAGCCCTGCTATGGCGAACGTGTGATCGAGGATTTGGAAGGCATCCCTGGCGTATTAGCCCTTACTGGCGCCAATGCCCAGGAGCAGTCGTGGGCCGACAACTGGAACCGCACGGGCTCGTTCTGGATGTGCGACCGCTTCAGCAGCAACTTCGTCAATGCCCTTGCCAACGATGCTGCCCAGACCTATCGCGACCTCTTCCTCTACTGTGCGCAGCACACCCTGGGCTCCCACGCCCGCATCGTCAACGCGGCCCACTTCGGCAACCTCTATCGCACCAGTCCCAAGGAATTCGTGAAAAAATAAACATATACATTATTAAATTATTAAAGCAATGAAACAAAAAACAATCAAACTTTTGATGTTAGCCGGAACGATGATTCTGGCAAACACGATGCTGATGTCGTGCTCTGACGATGACAGTTCATCAAGTCCATCGACCAATGTCGATACTTACAACTATCAATATCAGGTGTCTGCCGGAGGCAACCAGTCGTTATTTTATATCGACAGCCTACAGGCCAACGTAGTCAGCGTCACCGCTAGTAAGGACTGGATTAAGGTGACTCCCGCTACTGTCGAAACGGGCCAACCCTGCGTGCAACTCAATGTTGATGAAATTACAGGCGAGAAAATGCGTGAGGGCTACTTTGTGGCCACCGACGAGAAAGGCAACACCGCTAAGGTCAACATCTGTCAGTATCCTGCCGGTGAAGGCGACTTGAGAGCAGGTGGTAACGACACCGACTGGTTTACTGACTGGGACAAGTTCCAGAAGATAAAAGTTGTAGGAATTACCGACTCTATCAACACTCCGTGGAACAACGACATTTGGAGCAATCCCGAGACGGCTGCATCACCCCTGGTGACTCACATTTCGAAGGATCAGGGCTGGGAGATGGCGTTCAGCTATCTGAACAACCCCAACGCCCCCAACACTCGCTACTTCGGACTCTATAATCGCTATTTAGGCATTATGCGAGTGTTCTGCTATGTGCCCACAGGTCAGGTTCCAGGTGGTGAGGCCTATTTCGAGGTTATCTATGGCTCGGCATCTCCTACTCATACGTACTATCCCTTCTACAACTCTCTGGGCTATAGCATTCCGAGCAACAAGACGGCTGCCGACCTTAATTATAATGTAGATATGGTGGAGATGGGTTCACAGACGTTCCATAACTTGGTGACGCCCTACACCCAATCGTTGTCAAAGGTTATTACCGTGGGTTGGAACGTGTTCGATATAAACATGAATGGCTACGTACCCAAGGGTATGGAATGGCACAATCAGAAAGACTTTTATATGTTCTTCATCAAAATGGTGAACCGTCAGGTTTCCAATGTTGAACTAGAAGGCGTGTTTAGTGGCGCTCTAGACGGAAAGATGTGGCCTGCCAGCATTATAGCCAGCGGAGGTGGTAGTACCACCGACGGCATCTGTGGTGTGCTGGGTACGCTGAACACGATTGCTAGTGGCGTTGCTGGCACCGGACCTGGTGGCTATGCCAGAGATATGATGAGTTGGAACAAGTTCAAGGGCGAAGGTGGTGGTGCCACCAGCTGGAACCGCTTTATGATGGGAGCTAAGACGTATGCCGGCTATGCCAGCATTGGTCTCACTATTGCCAGCGGCATCTTCAAGGCTTTGGGTAATGAATATCCCACTTACTACGATACCATCCCTGGCAAGATTAACATGACGCTGAACGGTACCATCAATCTCTCTGGAAAGATTACTAGTTGGGGTAGTAATAACTCTGCCGGTCTGAGTATCAAGAAAGAGGCTTTGCAGGAAATGAACATGCAGGGCCATGTGGGTGAAGGTATTATTAGCTTGGCTGAGGATCCCGTCATCTGCGTAGCCAAGGAAGATATGATGTCCGATGTGGATCTTATGCTTCTCAATATCCAGTCGGATGGCCGCTATAAGAACACCGACATCGAGAACTACGGCCTGCGCCTCATTGCCTTCCTCGACCCCACCAGCATTAAGCTCAACCTGAATACCGATCTGTTTAAGGACTTGGGCGGTGTCACCGAAGTCGTGGTTACGCCTACCTGGGGTGTCTATCCTGATACCAAGCACGGCAGTACCGATGCCATGCGCAAGGCCATTAATCTGGAGCCACGTCCCGTCATTTCGCTTAAGGGAACACAGGTGAACGGCAATCTCGTACTCAATACAACAACAAGTCCCATTCGTCTGCATGAGATATTGGAGTTCGATTTGATGAACACCGAGATAGAAGATCCAGAGACAGTAGATAACTGTAAGATTGTAGATGGCACCAACAAGAGCTTCCATTTCTATGGCCGCAAGGAATTATATGGTGGTAAGAATGTAATGGTACAGCCACAGATATACGTACCCTATAAGGATGGCTATGCCTACGATGCCGAAGTGCCCGATATTGTGGTGGGCGTCACAGTCAGCTTCCACGTGAAGAACGCCAACCCCACGACCGCCAAGCCTTACGATTGCTTCATCTACCAGTTGCAGTACGTGCCGAAAATCAAGCTCGTCAGCCGTGAAGAACTAAAGACGTATCTCACGCTGCTGAAGGACTGCAAGAAACGCTGGCAGCCGAACGTGGAGATTGGCGAGCAGGAATATCCTGCCGGACATCTGGAGAACGACAAGTCTGTGCCGTTCTATATGCCTGCCATCTGCCTGCAGAAGAGCATCGACATGTTGGAGAAGGTAACGAAGTAAAACAAACATAACATTTAATTATAACCTATATGAATAAAACGAATTTTAAAACTATGCTGCTGGCAGGGCTTATGGCCCTGACCGGCGCAGCAGGCTTCACGGCCTGTAGCGACAGCGATGATGACAAAAACAATGGATCATCAGGTGGCTCCGATTCAAAGGAAGTATTATTCAACGACCTGCTCTGGTTCCAGAATTGCATCGTCCGTGTGGACTCTCTGGGACAAT
The DNA here is from genome assembly GCF_946407605.1 of uncultured Prevotella sp. GTDB lineage: Bacteria > Bacteroidota > Bacteroidia > Bacteroidales > Bacteroidaceae > Prevotella. The sequence goes on along the minus strand of NZ_CAMJOS010000048.1, from coordinate 2,746 downwards.
TCGTGTCTCGCAATTATGGTGAACCCCTTTACGACAACGACACCACCAATGTCTATATTGGCGTAGAGACCCTGGAGGAGGCTCGCCAGTTGTTCGACACCTGGATAGCTCCCGATGCCAAGGTGACTGCTACGCCCTCCAGCACTGACGTGACCGTCACACTGACTGACAAAGATGGCAAGTCTCAGGGCGAAGTCTATTTCAAAGCCGTTGACGGTGGTGCCACTATTGCCGAGGTCACCACTACGGCAGCTGTGCGTCACTTCCGCAAGGTCAGCTTTATTCCTAACAGCGCCTGGCCCACCAACGTGCAGGAGGGAAAGTTCATTAAGGGTGTGGTGTATAAAATGGACGTAAGAGTATCAATAATGCATTCTGGTATTCATGAAGATGTAAAAATCAAATATGAGACAATGAATATGGTCTGTATTCGTAGTCAAGGCAACGGTGTGCCCCCCATGCTTGTTGCGATTGGAAAAGAGAAAGAGTGGAATGGTGATGCGTTGAAGTTTGAGAATCTAGAATACACAGACATGATATCAGAGAGTGATGCAATTACAGCCTCGCAGATATTGCAAAACGACTGGGATTTGTTTGCCGGTGTCTTCGATGAGGCAGGCAATGGTCCGCTGCTGAGAAACGAGTGGTATTGGATAGGTAAGCTTGAAGATATTTTTGTAGATCAATCAGTCTATGCGGTCAAGCTTTCAGCTACAGGAGATCAAACAAAAATTGATGACTTTGACCGAATGTGGACTACCTCTTCCTTCTATCCCTTATACTGCAAGACCACACAATTCTATATGAAGTACGGTTCTATTAATTATGTGGAGCGTTCGTGGGATGATGCAACAAAGACCGTTAAGTCAGAGGAGAAGACACAAAAGGGATACTACGAGTTGATTGGTGAGAATGAAGAATTCCTTGAAAGCGAAGGCAGTTGGTATGCCGTCACTGGCAATGCTGCCAGCAATGTATTTAAGGTGAAGGGAACGGGCAACCACCTCATTATCTGCGATGGTGCCAAACTATCGTTAAAGCACCTGAATATTCCTGAAGGAGCTGAGCTTCACATCCATAGCGGCCCTTTGGGCACTGGTACCCTCTATGTGGACAATACCAGCGCTCCTGAAGGTCAAGGAGTTGACTATGATGAAGCTGCCGGCATCGGCGGACTCAACAACCAGAGTATGGGTACCCTCATCATTCATGGTGGTATTATCACAGCCAAGGGTAGTGACTACGCAGCAGGTATCGGCGGCGGTGATGCAGGTCATGGCGGTACCCTCATTGTCTATGATGGCTACATCAAGGCCTATGGCGGTGAAGACGCAGCAGGCATCGGTGGCGGCGAGGACGGTAGAGGTACCAACATCACCATCTATGGCGGCAAGATTGAGGCTACTGCCCGCCTCGTTTCAAGTAGCGTTGGTGCTGGTATCGGCGGCGGTCAGGACGCTGGCGGCGGCATCTTCACCATGTATGGTGGCGACGTCTATGCCGAGGGCGGCGTTAATGCTGCTGGTATCGGTGGTGGCGAGGACGGCACAAGCGGCCCTATCACCATCTACGGTGGCATTGTGAAAGCCTACGGTGGAAAATCTGGCGCCGGAATCGGCAGCGGATTTGCTGCAAATTGTAACACCGTCACCATCTATGGAGGTGACGTTGAGGCGCATGGTGGCCTTAATGCTGCTGGTATCGGTACTGGCGAGGAGGGTAAAACTTCGAATATCAACTCCGGCACCATCGATATTCGCGGCGGCAAGGTCTATGCTGTTGGCGATGGCTATGGTGCAGGCATCGGTGCGGGCCGTGAAGCCACCTGCGGCACAATCGGAATTGCCGGCGGTCGCGTGGATGCGCATGCCGGCAGCGACTGCGGCCCCTGGAGCGGTGCCATCGGTTCCTACCACTCTGAACATGAGGACGGATGCTATATAGGTTGGGCCGGATGGAACCGCATCTACATCGGCAAGGGCATGAGACTTTGGACTTACTCGCCAAATGTTGGTAGCGTCGAGAATGTGACCATTAACGTCTCCTGGTGGGATTTCGTTCATCAGCGTCCACAGGTTGCCTTTGACATATGCGACCATCCCGGATACACCGAGGCCACATGTCCGTACTGCGTGAAAATGAACATTGTCTTGTACTGAGGTAATTTTATAATAAATAAGGTAATTTGAAAAAGAAGTCCGGCAAACCTCCATTTGCCGGATTTCTTTTTATCACATTGCCATAAACAAAATTTTGCCACGAATGTCATCTGGTCATGGTCATTTGTCATTTTCGATTTCGGGAACGTGGTTATTTGCTCACTATATATAAATAAATATTTATATTATAGTGACGGATTTTGACAGTGTTTTTTCGATTTTGACAAATGACCATGACCACGTGACCGCCCGAAAAATATCGCGAAAAACACACGATTTTATCCTTAAAGCATTCGTGAACCGCAATCAAAATGCCGTACCTTTGCATTGTCAATTTGAGAGAAGAAATTTGCGCGCCCACGAGAAAAATTTTACGGGCCCACGGGGGAGGCGGATTTTCGATTGAAATGCGACGAAGAGTGAGATTAAAAATTGAATGTGAAACTTTAAACTAATTTGAATTATGGCACTGAAAGTAAAAGCAAAAGAACAGTATCAAAACATCGGCAAGTACGCTGGTCAGTATCGTTACGTGATGATGCCCGAGCTGTACACGGCTCTGACTCAGGACAAGGTGATTAAGGAGG
>NZ_CAMJOS010000047.1 GCF_946407605.1 uncultured Prevotella sp. | reverse complement strand
TTCCCCAAGAAAATTGGCAAAAACACTCTAAAGTTCCCCAAGAAAATTGGCAAAATATTTGGAAGTTCGTCCAGAAAAGTGTAACTTTGCAGCGATAATTCGTCCAGAAAAGTGTAAATCGGCATGAAAAGGAAATTATATAATGCGCTGATAGATTGGAAAAACGATCCAGACCGCAAGCCTTTGGTGCTTGAGGGAGCTCGTCAGGTGGGTAAAACTTGGCTGCTAAAAGAGTTTGGCAAAAACGAGTTCAAAAATCTGGTTTATGTCAATTGTCATGACGATGAGCGTATGCAAAATCTGTTTCAGCAGGATCTTCATGTGGAACGTATCATGCAGGCACTCCAGGCTTTTTCTGGACAACCTATAATTACAGGGAAGACGCTTATCTTTATAGACGAGATACAAGAGGCTTATAGAGGTCTTGACAGTCTGAAGTATTTCTGCGAGAATGCTCGCGATCAACATATTGTTGTCGCTGGGTCTTTATTGGGTGTAACCCATCGTCCTGGTGAATCCTATCCTGTTGGTAAGGTTGATTTCCTCTATTTGTATCCCATGACATTTGAAGAGTTTCTATGGGCCAAAGGTGAGGAGAAATTAGCTGAGATGATTGCCAATTGTGATTGGGAAATGATGGGTATTCTTGATACGAAGATACAGGAACTACTTAGGCAATATTACTATGTTGGCGGTATGCCCGAGGCTGTGTTGGATTATACCACTCATGGTGATGTGAATAAGATAAGGAAAATACAAAAAGCCATCCTTAAAACATACGATAATGATTTTGCCAAGCATACTGGCAATGAGACGGAGCGCATTCGATTGGTATGGAAGAGTATTCCTGCCCAACTGGCCAAAGAAAACAAAAAGTTTATTTACGGAGCCGTGAAACCTGGAGGGCGTGCACGAGATTTGGAGTCTGCTATCCAATGGCTGATAGATGCAAAACTGGCATTTAAGGTGCATCGCTGCAACAAACCTACCATGCCGTTAAGTTTCTACGAAGACTTTAATGCATTTAAGCTGTTTACGCTTGATATTGGACTTTTAGGAGCAATGGCAAATGCTCCAGCCAGTTTGATGTTGACAAGCAATGATGTGTTTAAAGAGTTCAAGGGGGCTTTCTCTGAGAATTATGTTTTTGAGCAACTTAGAACATTCGATGATCTGAGCATCTACTATTTTAGTAAAGAAAACTCTACCCAGGAGATTGACTTCTTGGTGCAGACAGACGAGCGAATAATCCCCATTGAGGTAAAGGCAGAGGAGAATCTGAGAAGCAAGTCGCTTCGTGGCTTTATTGTCGAAGATTATCCTAATGAGCATTTCAAGGGTCTGCGTTGCTCCATGAAGCCCTATATTGATCAAGGCTGGATGGAAAATATTCCACTATATAGTGTTCTGGGATATATTAACAAGCAAATCAATAAGGAATTAGGAGAATGAACGAGATAGAGAAGAATAGCCGAATTGTCGCGACAGTGTCGACACAATCTCTGATACAGGATTTACGTCAGATTATTGAGCAGGCACGTGGACATGTAGCTGCTACAGCTAATTACGAACTCACCATGATGTATTGGCATATAGGTGAGCGTATCAATCGTGAAGTGCTTGATAATCAGCGCGCTGAGTACGGAAAGCAAATTGTCGCGCAGGTGGCGCGACAATTGCAAACTGAATTCGATATTCGGGGATTGGATGAGAAAAATGTTCGCAGAATGAAGCAGTTTGTAACGGTTGATCATGCCGACAAGAACCTCAAGGGTCTGCGTTGCTCTATGAAGCCCTATATTGATCAGGACTGGATGGAGAATATACCGCTTTATGGCGTTCTGGGATATATTAACAAGCAAATCAATGAGGAATTATGAGAGTAAGCATGTACGAGCATATTCATTGCCCTTTCTGTGGAAGCGTAAATATATCGGGCGATAAGGAATCTTTCAATTATAAAGCAGCCTTCTGGGGTACTTTATTCCTAAGTCTCTGGGGATTGCTGTTTGGTTTCTTTTGTCGCAAGCGAACAGTTTGCCATTGCGATGATTGTGGTGGTGATTTCTCTTTTTATGAATGAGATGGATATCATAGTACAATGGGCAACGATACTGAGTCCTATCATTGCTGTATTGATAGCATGCTGGACTGTTTGGAGTAGTTCGAAAGATACTGCTAAGAAGATGACTGCCCTTGAGGAAAGTACAACGAAGCAAGTGGAGAGTATCAAAGAACTGGCCCAAATCCAAATTGAACTATCTGTTTTGCAGGGCAACGCAGAATTGAAGAAGATTGCTGCTCGTCACAAGAGTCTTACTAAGAAAGTATCTGATGAAACATGGAACGACATGATGTTCAATCAAACCGGCGTCCATTTTGATTCTCTGAGTCAAAAAGAGAATTGCAAACGAGATTTGATGGACGATAATGATTTAGCTCTGAATGAGCTGAAAGAGACACACGAGCTGCTTGCTCAATTGAATAACTTGAAGAAAAGAATAGGAGGTAAGTAGTATGGTGGAGTGGAAGAAGCTGGGAGAGGTCTGCGAAAAGACTTCAAATATAAAATGGAAAGATCAGACTGATGATATAATCTATAAATATATTGATCTTTCTTCTGTTAGTCTGGATTCACATAAAGTCATTTTGACAACAGATATCTGCAAACAGAATGCCCCAAGTCGAGCCCAGCAGGTTGTTAATAACAATGATATACTTTTGGGAACAACGAGACCGACGTTGAAGAGATATTGTCAAATACCTTCTTATTTGGATAATAACATATGTAGTACTGGCTTTTGTATATTTCGAGCAAATAAGAAGTACGTACTAAGCAGATGGTTATACCATAATATCGGAAGTGGAAAATTTTGGGATTATTGTGAACTCAAACAACAGGGTGCAGGGTATCCTTGTCTTTCTAACTCCGATGCGTTCGCTTACATGATACCTGTCCCCCCTCTCTCCGAGCAACAACGGATAGTGGGTATCCTCGATACGTTCACAAGTTCCATTGAGAACCTGAAAGAGCAAATCGCTCAGCGTCGCAAGCAGTATGAGTATTATCGTGACCAACTCCTTGACCTTGAAGGGAAAGAAGGAGTGGAGGTGATAACGTTAGGAGAAATCGGAGAGTTTATTAGGGGTAATGGAATTCAAAAGAACGATTTTGTAGAAGAGGGATTTGGATGTATTCATTATGGACAGATTCATGCAAGATATGGCTTTTCTGCAGAGAAAACAATATCAAAAATTGAGGAAAGTCTTTATAAGAAATGTAAGAAAGCTAAGAAAGGTGATATTGTTTTAGCAACAACATCTGAAGATGCAGAGGGTGTTGCAAAACCATTTGTTTGGTTAGGTGATGAGGAGGTTGCAGTCAGCGGTGATGCTTTTATATTCCACCATAATCAAAATGGAAAATTTATGGGATATCAATTCTTGACCCATAAATTTATGCAATTCAAAGTAAAACATGCTACGGGTGCCAAAGTCGTCCGTATTTCTGGTGACAGCATGGCAAAATATGAAGTTGCCCTCCCTTCTCTTTCAGAGCAGCAGCGCATTGTCTCTATCCTTGATACTTTCGAGGCCTCTATCCAAAACTTGGAGCAGCAACTCGCCCAACGCGAAAAGCAATATGAGTATTATCGTAATAAACTCTTGACGTTTGAATAAGAAAGATAAGATGTCAAAACGTAATGGTTTCATAGAGTTCCCTCATGCAAAGGGTATCGTAGTGAGTGGTGATATTCATGGTGATTTCACCCAACTTGTCTTTAAATGCTGCGTGCAGTACGAAATGACAGATACGCTTATTGTCGTCGCAGGGGATTGTGGCTTTGGTTTTGAAAGACCAGGCTCCTATGAGAATATCTATAAGCGTTGTCGTGATAAACTTTCGAAAGCCAATAACTGGATGGTGTTTATAAGAGGTAATCATGACAATCCTGCTTATTTTAACAGTCAGCCCATCAAACATCAACGTTGGATGACTTTGCCAGATTATTCTGTCATAAAGGCTTGTGGGCACACGATACTTTGTGTGGGTGGTGCAACATCCATTGACAGACTTTATCGTATGACATCAAAAAAATATCACTTGCCAAATCCTGATGACCTACTGAAGCCGAATGTGTATTGGAATAACGAACTACCAGAATTCAATAAGGAAAGGCTCGACCAGATAGATAGTCAATGTGCTGTCGATATTGTCATAACCCATACTTCTCCATCGTTCTGTGAATTATCATCGCATCATTTTCTGGAAGATCGGGCAGAGCATGACGCAGATTTAATGGATGATACAAAATATGAACGTCAGGTGATGGACGATTTATACAATTTTCTATACACAAAGAATCATCCGCTACGCTATTGGTACTACGGCCATTTTCATGAGAGTTGGCATGCTCAGATAGATGATGTAATGTTCCACATGCTCGACATTATGGAACTGAGAGAAATTCCACCTGTAAATAATTCCTAAACAAAATACAAATGTCTATGGACGAATATAAAATCATACTGGAAGAGAAGCAGACGGTGATGGCTCGCTATGAGGTGGAGCCAAAGTCTGGCGAGGGCTACCAGAGTGAGGCGCAGCTGGAAAGGGCGCTCATCAAGCAACTGGCAGACCAAGGGTATGAGTACGCCAAGATAAAGGACGAGGCAGCCCTGCTGAACAACCTGCGCCTGCAACTGGAAGCGCTCAACGACATCAGGCTGAGTGACAGCGAGTGGGCTCGTTTGTTGCCCATGATAAGCAATGAGCAGATGACCATCCTCGACAAGACGGAGATGTTGCAAGGAAAGGGCTATATCCTCGACCTGAAACTGGATAATGGGCAGACGAAGAACATCAAACTGATAGACAAGCAGAACATCTATAATAATAGGTTGCAGGTGATCAACCAGTATGAGGAGAATCGCGGCACCTATAAGAACCGCTACGACGTGACGATACTGGTGAATGGTCTGCCAATGGTACATATAGAGCTGAAGAAACGTGGTGTACCCATCAAAGAAGCCTTCAACCAGATAGACCGCTATCTGAGAGATTCTTTCTGGGCAGGCAGGGCGATGTTCGACTTTGTGCAGATTTTTGTTATTTCGAACGGTACAGAGACGAAATACTATTCGAACACAACTCGCTATGCCAAGGAGAAACAGGCGGAGGATGCCTCGCGCAAGAAAAAGACGGAAGGAAACACGTTTGAGTTTACGTCGTACTGGACTGACCAGCGGAACAACCGACTGACAGACCTGCGGGACTTCACCACCTCGTTCTTTGCGAAGCACACCATCCTGAACCTGCTGACAAAATACTGCGTATTCAACGTGGACAAGCAGCTGCTGGTGATGCGTCCATACCAGATAGCAGCAACAGAAAAGATACTGCTCCGCATAAAGACGGCCATCAACAATCGCTGGCAGGGCACAACAAGGGCTGGTGGCTATATCTGGCACACCACGGGTAGTGGTAAGACGCTGACGTCGTTTAAGACAGCCCAGTTGGCATCGCAGATGGAGGAGGTGAAGAAGGTGGTCTTTGTGGTGGATAGAAAAGACTTGGACTATCAGACCATGAAGGAGTATAACAACTTCGAGCCTGAGTGCGCCAACTCAAACACATCGGCAAGGGTGCTGCAGCGCCAGATGAAGGACGACAACTGCCATATCATCATCACCACGATACAGAAGTTGTCGAACCTGATGAAGCCCGGCATCTACGACAAGGACGAGAAGTTGCGCGAGATATTGCAGAAGGAGAACATCGTGCTGATATTCGACGAGTGTCACAGAAGTCAGTTTGGTGATATGCACAAACTGATAGTGAAGCGGGTGAAGAAATACATGATGTTTGGCTTTACTGGCACGCCCATCAAGGCACAGAATGCCAGCGCCAGCAGTAAGTACCAGACAACAGCACAGCTGTTTGGTGGAGAGCCCGACGAGGACGGCCGTCCCACCATGCCTCTGCACACCTATACCATCATCAATGCCATTGGCGATAACAACGTGTTGCGCTTCCATGTGGACTACGACTCGACGATGAAGATGAAGAACGACGTAGAGCGTAAGCAGGTATGGGGCATCGATACGGAAGAGGCACTACACGACCCTCGACGCATCAGCATCGTGACGCGTTATATCTTAGAGCGCTTTGGTGAGAAAACGAAACAGGAGGATGAGGCCTATGCCATGAACAAACTGCTGAATGTGCAGGAAGTGGTGAAGAGTAAGACGGCCGAGGAGCAGAAGCATACCTACAAGACAAAGGGCTTCAATAGCATCTTTGCCGTGGACTCTGTGAAGGCTGCCATCCTGTATTACAACGAGTTTAAGAAGCAGCTGGCAGAGCCTGGCACGCCTAATCTGCGCATTGCCACCATCTATACCTACTCAGCCAACGAAGCAGAGGAAGATGAATGGGGATTCGAAGATGACGAGAACCCAGAGGGAACAGAAGGCATGGACCTGCAGAGTCGTGACGCATTGGAGAAAGCCATCAAGGACTATAACGAGATGTTTGGGTGTAACTACTCGACAGATGGCGACAACTTCCAAAGCTACTATAAGGATGTGTCGCTCCGCATGAAGAACAAGGAGATAGACATCCTGATAGTGGTGGGTATGTTCCTGACTGGTTTCGATGCCAAGACGCTAAACACGCTATGGGTGGATAAGAACCTGAAACTGCATGGATTGTTGCAGGCCTATAGTCGTACGAATCGCATTCTGAACTCTGTGAAGGACTGTGGCAATATCGTCTGCTTCCGCAATCTGAAAGAGGCCACAGACGAGAGCCTGCGCATCTTTGGCGACCCCAATGCCAAAGGTATGGTCTTCATGAAGTCGTATGAAGAATACTACAGCGAGGGGTATGAAGATGTAAAAGGTAGGCACCACGAGCCCTATACGGAACTGATAGCACGCCTGCTGAGGGAGTTCCCGTTGGAGCAGATGGGCAATATCCTTGACGAAGAGAAGAAGAAGGAATTCATTCGTCTGCTGGGTGAGATACTGCGACTGAGAAACGTGCTGAATGTCTTTGATGCCTTTGATGAGGCTGCCAAGATCATCAGCGAAATGGACTACCAGGACTACAAGGGATGGTACTACACCTACTATGAGGAGTTCCGTAAGCCCAATAACAACAGCAAGGAGACGATCAACGACGATATCATCTTCGAGATAGAACTGGTGCGTCACGACCAGATAAACATCCACTATATCCTGCAGCTGATACAGCAATATCACGATACAGACTGCCAGGACAAGGAGATTATCGTGCAGATCAGAAAGCAGATTGATGCCAGTCCTGACATGCGTGACAAGCGCGAACTGATAGAGAAGTTCATCGAGCAGATGACACCTGAGAAGGGTGCCGATGTGGGCGAGGAATGGAACGAGTATATCGAGCGTGAGAAGAAAGCTGAGCTGGATGCGATTATCAACGAAGAACACCTGAAGCCTGCTGAGACAACCGCTTTTATGGAGCGTGCCTTTATGGATGGCTATGTCACAGAGACGGGTACCGGTATTGCCAAGATACTGCCACCAGTGAATCCCTTCCTGCCTGAAAGTGGCGAGAAAAAACAAACGGTACTGGAGAAGTTGAAGATGTATCTGATGAAGTTCCTGGGTACGACGGAAGAGATATACATCCAACCTCGTGTTGTCGAGATGAACCCGTTAGCTGAGAATACTTCTGATTCATCCCAAACAGCCAAGAAAGGACGGAAACCTAAAACAGAGGAAGTCCGCTTGAAACCTGAAGGCTCTATGCTTGACGATGTGGAGAAAGACGGAGATGTGCGTCGTCTGGTACACAATATGATGGAGCTGTATGAGGGCACCACCATCATGAATATCGTGGTAGAGTGTCAGCGTGAGTTCCAAGAGAAGTACTTCAGCATGGGTGGCAACGACTGGCGCCACCTGATACGTGACTACGTAAGAATGGTGACTGAACGTCCTGAACTGCAAGAAACTGAAGTCTTCAGATTCGTGATGGCAGGGTGATGATGGAAGAAGGCTGATGGAAGAAATTACAATTATGGCAGAAAAAGAAAATAAAATTATTCTATATAAAGATGAGGAGGGTAAAGTAAGTGTAAACACTCGCTTTGCAGATGAGGATGTATGGTTGACGCAAGCGCAACTGGTAGAGATTTATCAGTCGAGCAAATCGAATATCAGTGAGCATCTTAAAAACATCTTTGAAGATAAGGAACTGGATCAGGATGCAGTTGTTCGGAAATTCCGAACAACTGCTGCAGACGGGAAAAATTATCAGGTATTACACTATAATCTTGACGTGATTATTGCCCTTGGATATCGTGTGCAGTCGCCTATTGCTGTACGTTTCCGTCGCTGGGCCACTCGCTTACTGCATGAGTATATCCAGAAGGGCTTTACGATGGACGATGAACGTCTGAAGCAAGGCGGCAATCGCTACTTCAAGGAGTTGCTGCAACGCATTCGCGACATCCGTAGTAGTGAGCGTAACTTCTACCAGCAGGTAACAGATATCTATGCTACCTCTACCGATTATGACCCTCGCGCCCAAATCACTAAGCAATTCTTTGCCACCGTTCAAAATAAGATGCACTATGCTGTCCATGAGCATACTGCTGCCGAACTGATTTATGAGCGTGTAGATAACGAGAAACCTTTTGTTGGCATGACTAACTTTAAGGGAAACTATGTTACTCGCGACGATGTAAAGATAGCCAAGAACTACCTGACGGAGTTGGAGTTACAACGATTGAACCTATTGACCTCGCAATTCTTGGATTATGCTGAGTTCCAAGCTTTAGAGCAGAATCCTATGACGATGGCCGATTGGATAGCAGCACTCGACGACCAAATCTTGCGCTTACGTAAAAACATTCTTGAAGGTACTAGTACTGTGTCGCATCAGGAAGCAATTGAAAAAGCAGAGCGTGAGTTTGAAATCTATCGCGAGCGCGAAATGCGCATGCTTGAGAGCGACTTTGATAAGGCTGTGAAAGGATTGCTAGATTTTAAGAATAATCCAGAAAACGACGACGAGGCATGAACGCACAACAGTTAAAGAACGCTATATTGCAAAATCACGAGGGACTCTATTGATCAAAATAATCGGTAGAACTGACCCTCTGAATCATTATCTATGACCTGTTTTTCGTCTTGTTTTTCTTTTTTTCGTTCCAAAAAGTACGACTTTCAAAGAAAATATCTATCTTTGCAGCCAGATTGAAACTATTATAATTTATATACTATAATCATGAAGAAAATCATTATCTTAACGCTGATGGCAGTTGTCAGTATCGCCGCCTCAGCACAGACCAAGAAAGTGTCTATTTTGGGCGACTCGTATTCCACATTTAAAGGCGTCGGACCATCCCATTACGCCCCGTTCTACCCCAACGACAGAAACGATGTCACAGAGGTAGAGCAGACCTGGTGGAGCCTCTATATTAAGGCCAAGGGCTATCAGTTGGAGAAGAACGACTCCTGGGGCGGCACCACCATCTGCGGTACCGGCTACGGTCGCATGGATGCCTCACGCAACAACTTCATCTCACGTGTCGATAGTCTGGGTAATCCCGATATCATCTTTGTGTTTGGCGGTACCAATGATGCCTGGGCAAACGTGCCCATCGGCGAATACCAATATGCCAACTGGACAAAAGACGATTGCAAGCAGTTCCGTCCAGCCCTCGCCTGCCTGCTCGACATGCTGAAGAAGCGTTATCCCAAGGCCATCATCTACTCGTTGCTCAACTCCGAACTCCGTGAATCCGTCAACGAGTCGATGCGCGAGGTATGCAAGCACTACAACGTGCAACTCATCGAACTCCACGACATTGACAAGCAGAATGGTCATCCCTCCATCAGCGGCATGAAAGCCATCTGCGACCAACTCCTCGAAGCAACCAAATAAAGTACACATAGAATTGTTTCAATCACGAGGGACGGTTCCAGTGATCAAAATAATCGGTAGTACCGACCCTCTGAATCATTAGTTATAAATTTTAAACATTACAATTATGAAAGAAGAAGAAAACAAGAAGCGTGAGGAGCTCACCGACGAGCAGCTTGACAACGTGTCGGGAGGTGGAGAGTTTACAGCTTACGATGTATCTAATCGCCCGAGGTGAATGGACTACGCCTGCCGCATTTTTCCGGCTGCCAAGAGGTGAGCGTCTCGCCAAATGGAAGAAGGCTGATAGTCCCACATCTTTTTAATAAGGTGTGGGACTTTTTTGTGTCAGGTGATAGGTGGAAAAAGCGAGCTGAAGACAAAAAAAATATACGATAATTTGTTTGCTACAGAAAAAGACATTATCTTTGCGGTCAGAAATACCAATAACAATAAGTATAACCCTTCAAATTATTAAAGAACTCTAAAGAATAATGGCTGTCACCTCAAAACTACCATACGACATCAAAATGCCAAGGGACTGGACTTGACATCCACGGTAAAAAGCTCTACAAAAAGTACAAAGAGAGTAGCGGTAATTCCTTTGAGGACGGATTTTAATTTAGTGCACATGGATTGAGAAAACTTAAAACATAATATATGATGATGAAAAAGGTTTTATTTTTGATGTTGTTGATGATGGTAATTTGCATCGGAAGCATCTGCGCTCAAGAGACGAAAAACCCTCCTGTGGGATTCAATAATACAAGGAGTTGTACTGTGACTAGTGTCAACAGAGGATGGGGAACAATAGTAACATTGAAAATCAACATGGATAGTGGTTGGTTTAGACTTAGTCCCGAGACAAAACTGATTATTGTAGACAAATATGGGGTGGAGTATAAATATAAAATCGAATATATGAGCGACAATTTACTTCAAAAATATGAGTTGGGTGTACGCCATTCAATGAAATATCCGAAGGAAGTGTTACTTAGATTTCCTCTTATCCCTAGCGGCTATAATACCATCAATGTTGTAGAGCCGGATCCGGATGTCGGAGAAGGATGGAGGTTTATGGGCATTAGGATTAACAACCCATCGGATGTGGTAAAACAACATTCGGCAATGACTCATAAAGAGGTGGCAGTAGAATTTGCCAAGGCATTTTTTTGGGGTGATTGTGAGAAGATGATAGACTATATGGATTCTACTCGGGATTGGGATGATGATGACAAAGAATATTCCTTGGAAGAGCTTAGAAGAGCCTATGAAAATGACGGTATGCAAATCTATTGTTCTAGAGTGAACGATATGTTATACAACTATAAAGAATGGGATGTCAGGCTTCTGTCAAACAGAAGTGATGCAAAAGGGATACAACATGCTCAAGTGGAAGTTCTAACGCTGAAGAAAACGGCATCGGCCTATGCTTTATTTAATGCAATTGAGTCGGTCATGGTCAAACTCGTAAAGCGGAAAGGCGGATGGTATGTAGAGGATTATTCCCTTTATAAAGTTCAAACAAAATGAAAGATGCCAAGTACACACCGGAACCGTCCCTTTTGTGTACAATGAAGGGTAGGAGAGAGGCTTTGAGTGGTCGATAGGGGCTGTGTTTTTTTAGGCATCATCGTTGGCTGTTGGGTTCTCGATATAAGCCTTAGAATCCCAAGGTTAATCTCATGCCATAATGATGGCTGACGGAATGAAGTTTGACGAAAACTGATCACATTTAATAATTGTCCCACATCTTTTTAATAAGGTGTGGGACTTTTTTGTGTCAGGTGATAGGTGGAAAAAGCGAGCTGAAGACAAAAAATAAACGATAATTTGTTTAATACAGAAAAAGTAATTATCTTTGCGTCGCTAAAAATAGCAGATAAACCTATAACTCACAAAAAACAAACTTTTATGAACAATTTATTAAACGAGGACGCCGAAGAAGCGTCATTTTCCCTGAACGGCATGCTTGCTGGTTTTGATGAGAACACTTCAGCCTACGCGCACATGCCGACAAAGAACCCGAACTCACATTTCTGCTTCGCGCTGAACATCAAGATGACTGAAGAAGAGGTGATACCAGCGTTGAAGGATTATCTGGCGGAGCTGGAACGGGGTGTATGCCGAGAGGTGCTCTGCATTGAGAAAAAGATGTTGGAAAAAGAGTATTGGCAGAAAGGCGGACTGTTGCGACGCAACCTGCAGGCCATGAGGGAGCGGTTGGAAAGCAAAAGGATAATAGCGGCCACTCTGAAGGTACAGAACTGTGCCTGCTTCGACGACCTCATTGAACGCCTGGAAGACAGCTACGCAGAGGTGGCAAGACTGCTGGGTGAGATTGCCCAGAAGGTGAAGAAGATGAAAATGCCTCAACGCGCGTATGGCCAGTTTTATCAGTACTTGAAAACGCAGTACGATGCGGAACAAACCATAATGGCTTATGACGAGTGGATGATGAAGGAGGGAGATAATTCGTTTAAGACGCTGAAAGGTAAGCAGACGAAGGAGGTGGCGGAGTTTCTGAGAAAGGACCTGCTGCAACATCTGCGCAAGCCGTTACAAAACGAGATAGACGAGGTGGATGTGGACAAGGTGATATATTGGATGCCCTGCGACTACGATCGTGAGTACTTATTGTCGAAAGCCTTCAAAATGCAATGTGCACGATTCCGCTGGAACATTTCATGGGAAGGTGACATCTTGAAGTTTGACTACGATGCCTTGGGTGAGTACTTGTTTAAGAACTACTACAAGATGACGGATAAGGAGCGACAGGCTTTCTTCGAACTGGACGTGATGGTGGAACTGATAAACAGAGATATTGCGAAGGTGATGCCAGTAGAAGAAAAGGAGGAAGTGGAAATTGATATGGAAATGGAGGACGGAATGTCACAGGCAATAGGCTATGCTGCAAAGACCATGAGAGTCGAAGACGAACTAAAACACTTGTATGACTATACATGGCTGATGATGCTGATGAACGAAACGGATGGACTGCCAAGTTTTGACACACCAACATCGTATGTGGACTACATGAAACAATGTGGAGTGAAAAGTATGCCCACCCGTTCGAACATCTCAAAATACTATGATAAAGCACGAGGAAAATTTCCCAATTGGACGTTTACGGATGCTGATGGTCAAGAGACCAAAAGGCGTAATAATGTGGCAAAACGCTTCCTAAATTTAGTGAGAAGCGTGAATAATTCCCACTAGCGTTCCCACATTTATTCTTTTATTCCCGCACTTATTCACGGCGCAAGTTTACGGCTTGCGTCGTGTTTTTTTTGTGCCTAACTTTGCCGTCGCAAACAAGATGCAACACAACGTGTTTGTTTTGATGTGATCTTTGAAATGTGCGGAAATGATTGACAAAATGATTTTTGAAGAACGAAAAAATTAAAATGAAAACAAGTGAGATTATGAAGACGCAGCTGAAGACCTTTGAGGGCTTGCTGCTGGTGGCCACGGAAGACGTGGGCGGCGTGCTGACCATAGGTTATGGGCACACGGGAAAGGATGTGAGTGTGGGCGACCGCATCTCGGAGTACTGGGCGGAGGAGCTGCTGATGCGCGACCTCGAGAAGGTGGAGAGCCAGGTGAACAGGCTGGGCGTAGCCAGGACGCAGGGACAGTTTGACGCGCTGGTGTCGTTTGTCTTTAACCTGGGCATAGGGCGGCTCCTGCACTCAACACTGCTGAGGGTAATACGCAACGGCGGCAGTAAGTCGCAGATTCAACGGGAATTCAAGAAGTGGGTCTATGCCGGAGGCAAGAGGCTCCGAGGCCTGGAGAAGCGACGGGAATGGGAAGCGAGGAGATTCTTTGAGACAACAACGGATTAAAATTATGGAAGTAAAGATTTTAAAAGTGGTACGCCAGGGCGAGGCCTTTAGCGTACAGTCAAGTAAGAATGAGGCTGGCAGCATCCAGAAGTGCAACATCGTGCTGAAGGAGCTGGGCGGCAAGTTTGAAAACGAATATGTGTGCGCCATGCTGGGCAACCTGGCGGCGTGCAGGTTCTACGAAGGTGATGTGGTCATGGCCACACTTCGTTTCTCTACACACGAATATCAAGGACAGACGTTCCAAGAAATTCTAGTAACTGACGTTGTAAAATTGAAATAAAAAGACTCACCCCCAACCCCTCTCTGCTTAGAGAGGGGAGTGAGACGAAATCAGTTTCAAAGAAAAAACAACAATTTGAGTTGAAAGACGAGCGGAGAAGTATCGATGAAATGAGCTCAACTACCTTCGCTTTTCCTATGCTCGCTTAAAAACTCAGAAAAATGAAAACTAGAAAATCACAGATTTTAGGAGAACAGATAATGGTCGATGGCATGATGGCCTTCGGCAAGTTGGAAACAGGACAGCGTACGCTTGATTTTGAGTGCTGTGAGGATGTGGCAGCCGAAGCCTTTCATGGCGACTTCCACGTGCAGGGCATGCGCGACGGCAACGTATATATGACCGAAAAACTTAAACGACACAGAAACAAACCTATATTCCGCGACGATAACTGCTCGCTGTCGCACGGACACAACGGAAAATATTACTTTGTATTTACGATGGACGATGATCGTCTGGGCGAGTTGCCACAGCAGTTGGTACAGCAGGCAGGAAACATCGCCCGCAAGGTGATTCGCGAACTGATTAAAGGAAGGGGGTACAGACTATGATATCGTACTG
>NZ_CAMJOS010000046.1 GCF_946407605.1 uncultured Prevotella sp. | reverse complement strand
GTTGCTCAGGTACTTATAAAGAAAGTTAAATTAAAGTGCTGCGGAATTTAGGATTTATTACCACCATGAAGAGAACGGTATTTTTATTTGCAGTCACCATAGCAGCGACCGTTGCCGCTATGGCTCAGACCAGTTTCAGTGAGCCCACGACGTTGTATATCCTGCACAGTAGTGGCAACCATCTGGAGATGGGAACCGACAATGGAGGCTGGATAGAGGCATCCACCAAGTCCAGTCCGCAGAAAATGGTTATCGTTCCCGATGGAAAGGGCTATTATAACATTCAGGTGAGCGGAAAGGAGATGTTCTTGTCGAAGACAGGCGAGTGGAACACGAAGTTCATTGCCGACTCGTCACTGGATGAGGCTAAGTTTACCATCGAGCAGGGTATGAGCGCGTTCGTCAAACTGCGCTGCAAGGCGAATAACGGATACCTGGGTACCGACAGCAACGACGGACACCAGAAGGTCTATTCCAATAAGGACGGCTCCGACATCAAGCATCTGTGGTATTTCAGTACGAAGGTCAATACGACACCGCCCACCGATACGCTTGCCTATATGATTAATCCGCAGTTGGTGCGCCAGCATTTCGATGGCTGGGGCGTGTCGCTCTGCTGGTGGGCAGGACAGTGCGGAAAGTGGTCGGACTCGAAAATCACCGAGATCATCAAGTGGCTCACCAGTCCCACGGGTCTTAACTATTCGCACTTCCGTTATAACATCGGTGGTGGTGATGACCCCGAGAACCGTCACTGCGACCTTCACCACATGGGCAAAGGCAAGGGCTTGCGTGCCGAGATGGAGGGCTTCAAAGACTTCAGTGGCGATGAGTACCACTGGGACCGTGATGCCGCCCAGCGTAAGATCATGCTAAAAATCAAGGAATTGCGTCCAGACGCGGTCTTCGAGGCCTTCAGCAACTCGTGTCCTTATTATATGACCTACAGTGGATGTGTCAGCGGCAATGCCGATGGCGGCAAGGACAACCTGAAGCCGGAGTACTACGAGGAGTTTGCCCACTATGTGGTAGATGTCTGTAAACACTATAAGGACGAGTACGGCATCGAGTTCAAGACGCTGGAGCCTTTCAATGAGTCGGTCACGGGCTTTTGGTATGCCAATGGCCCGCAGGAGGGTTGCCATTTCGACTATCAGTCACAGATTAACTTCATCCGTGTCTTGGAGCCTATCCTCAAGGCTTCAGGTCTTAATACTGTCATCTCTGCTTCCGACGAGACCAACGTGGGACTGTCGGTCGAGGGATTCAAACAATACAAGAACGCAGGGGTGCTGTCGAAGGTGGGACAGTGGAACACGCATACCTATTCTGGCAGCAATGCCGACCGTGCCCGCTTGGCTTTCCTGGCTCATCAAGCAAAAAAACCCCTCTGGATGAGCGAGACGGGCTCGGGTGGTAATGGCATTGGCGGTAACCTCAGTCTGGCACAACGTCTGATTGATGATATGCGCTACATACAGCCGGAAGCGTGGATTGACTGGCAGTATATGGAGGAGGCCAACGACCAGTGGTGCACCATCCGAGGCAGCTTTGCCGACCAGACCTACGCGAAGGTGAAGAACTACTATGTGCGTCAGCAATGCACGCGTTTCATCAAGCATGGTTACGACATCATCACGTCGCCCTGCTCCAAGTCCCTGGCAGCTGTCAATGCCAGTCGCGATACGCTGGTGCTGGTGGTACTCAACGAGGGTGCCAAGGCCGTACATAATATCGACTTGTCGCTTTTTTCTGATCTGCCTGCCCTCAGCAGTATCAAGGCCTATCGCACCTCTGCTAATGAGAACCTGGTCAGCACCAAGAATGGGATCACCCTCAATGGCAGCGACCTCAAGGTGGTGATGCCAGCCCAGTCTATTATGACCTTTATCATTCCTGCGCATAGTACGAAGGTGACAGCCACGGATCTGCTGCGCGACGGCTGCGAGTACCTGATCATTCCTCGTCATGAGACCACACGTGCCGTTACGGCCACTGCCAGTAAGGTCACCATTCAGGATATCGATTACGGGGATGCCCAGCGCTGGACGCTCTCCGACCTTGGCAACGGCACTTACGGCTTCAAGAACGCCCTTGGGCTGAGGCTCACGGCTCATCGTAGCAGTAGCAGCTCTTCGCTCACGGCACAGAAGAGTGAGGCCAGCGAACAGGACTTTTATATTGACACCGTGGACTATCCTTACTATAAGATTCTGGCCAGCAAGGGACACAGCCACGGGTTCGACCTGACCAATGAGTCGACAGCAGCCGGAACGACGGTCAACATCTGGCAGTATCAGGACAGCAACACCACGCCCATCCATCGCCAATGGATGCTATTCCCCCTTGCAGCACCCCAGCAGCAGAACAGCATCGAAGAGACACTAATACCGTCCGATGTCACGGCTACCGCGACAAGCAAAAAGATCTATGACCTCTCTGGTCGCAGGATTGACAATCGTCAGTCACTCTCCAAGGGCATCTATATCGTCCGAGGAAAGAAAGTAGTGGTGAGATAGCAACAGGCAGTGACCAGTCCCTATGTGTCTTTTTATAACGAACAGCGAGGCGAAAGTCCCGCTGTTCGTTTATTATTGTGTCAGAGGATAAGGTTCCATCCTCGTAGCATGGCGAAGTAGTCGAAGACAGAGGTGCCGTTTTCCTGCACCGCCATAGCGGCGCCAAGCATCATCCAGCGGGCAGGACGCTCCGACGGTATGCCGAGTGGCTCGTCAGGACCGATGCCGGTGAGCTTCGACACATTGGCGATATACGCCGCCATATCGTTATGGTCAGCTTCGGGTGCCCATCGACTCACGATGCCTCTAATGGTGTAGAGACGGTACTTGTGATAGTAGGTGCGCGTTAGCAGCACGAAGGCTGCCCGCCAACCATACTCCATCGTTTCAAACTGTGCAAAGCTTGCGTCTGTCTGTTGGGCTCGCAGGCCCTTCCACTGGTCCTTGCTTTTGCGGATATTCAGTGGATTACAATTTCTAAATCCTCTTGGTAACATAATTTATAAAGTTTCAAGTTTCAAGATTCAAGTTTCAAAAAATACAAATGTCCAAAGTGAATAACTGAATAAGTGAATTAGTTGCCATTAAGGCAACTCACTCACCGTTTTCTTATAGATGCCATACTTCACCACCTCAATTACTCCATCGTTGCGGAACCTTGTGATGGCTTTCGAAGCACTCGACTGCGAGACACCGAATATCTCCATAAACTGCTGCGTCTTGAATTCGTCGGGCAATTTGCGGAAACACTCGCTGTAGCGGGTGCTGCGCTTCCTTACCACAAACTCCTTGTTCTGGTCGGCAAAATAGTTGAATGCCATCTCGCCGAAGAAGAACTGCTGGCAGCGGTATTGGATTTCCATTGCCAGACGACAGAGCCGCTTGTCGGTGTCATCCATCGTCAAAGTGCGAGATTCCTGCCACTCATCCCAATGGCGCATCAGAATGAACGGAAGGCTGATGCCGATGCCGTAATATGGGATACGCTTCAGCAAGGTTCGGTCCGCCTTATCGCCGTTGAACTCAGCAATCTCCAGATGGCTTGACTGCCATTCGTAGGTCTCGTCATTCAATGGTTCGATGGGGATTTCACCCTCTACTCTATCCAAGCGGTAAGCCCACTCTCGCAGCGCCTCGTTGGCAATCGGGTCAACCTTTTGGTATCGCGCTGCCACACCCTTGTCGGGTAGCGGAATGCAAGCCAGTCGGGTGCTCATGCCAGTACCGAAGTTCCTTTGGTTTACCTTACGGTGCAGGGCATATGGCGTACCAGTGTAGATAAAGTTCCAATACACATTAAACATACCCGTGATGCTCTCAGTATTGGCATACATCTGTCCGTCCTGCTCGTTGTGGAAACACTTCAGTTCCAGTACCTCTCGGTCCTTCCAGTCGCCACCCTTGTTGTTCTTGGTGACGTTATCCAGTTCCGAGTCGAAGCTGAACATGTGGATGTTCATCGGCTTTCCCTCTATTGTCTCTACCGCCGACAACATATGGCGGATAAACTCACCTGTCGCTGTACGGGCAGGGTGAATACGAATGCCAACTACAGGTTTTTTCAGGGCTTCGCCCTTCTGGGCCTTGGTAGAAGTGGCACGTTCCGTTCTGCCATCCTTGTAGCGGTTCACCGCATTTATGAGGCATTGGTCAGCCTGAATCATCGGGTCTGCAATCTTGAAGTAGAACTTCTCAATGACGTTCTTACCAGCACCCGGGTCACCAATGATAAAGATGCAGTAGTTCAGTCGGCGCACTATCTCCGGCTCATACCAGAAATGGTAGTAAGCCCGGGTCATCAGCGTACCGAATAGTGCCGCAGAAGAAAAGAGGATGGCAGGCATCTTATGAGGGTGAGCATTCAGAAACAGCTCCTTCATGCAGGGGTAATACTCTGACATCTCCTGCAGTTCCTCAGCCCATTTGTCCAGCGGCAGCTGGGAGTAAACATCGTCTTCTTGAGAGTTGACAGTTGAAAGTTGAGAGTTGAAAGTTGTCTCTTGCGCAACTGCCCCCGAAGATTCCAAGGCAGCCTTCATCTCTTTCGAGATTTTCGGCAGCCACGCCTTACCCTTCTTGGCGTTCTCGCTCTCCTGTGCCGTCACGTAGTCGGCAGCATTATTCACGGTACGCTCCACATCCTCCTGCCTTTCCTCTACTATCTGCTTCACCCAGGGCTGCACCATCAGCAGGGCCAGTGTCTTCTGCTTGTCGCGGTCTGTCATGATATACAGGTCGCGAGCCAACACCACGCTGGCTTCATGCCTCGAAGCACCCTCCTTGGCGCCAAAGCGTTGTGTCGCCCAAGCCTCGATAATCGTCTGGAACGGCACGTTGTTATACGTCAGAGGCTCAGCAATCCGCAAGTAGTCTCCATCGCCTCCTGATACGCCCTGTTGGTTTTCTCCAGCAGTTTGTATGGTGGATACACCACGATTACCAGAATCACTCTCAGCAGCGTCAATAGTAGGCTGAGACTTACCAGCATGATATTCCTCGTTATACTTCTTACCAAAATCTTCGCTTTCATACGTAATCAGTTTTTCTTCGTCAATAAAAATAATATCTTCACTCGTAGTCAGGAACGCTCCCCTTGAGGCATCCTTACAAGCCTCATCGGGGTTCAGTCCGAGTTTCTTAGAAAACACTATCTGGTTGTCAATCAGGTTGCCTATGGCAGCATCAGCAATAAAGACCACCTTCAAGCCATGCCCAGACGGTGTAACGAACACAAAAAGCACCCTTGCCTTGTCCTCATCAGACAATTTTGCAAAAGCCTCCTCCCATACCTTGCGTACATCGCCCTCAACATGATCAAAGTCGATGACGCACAAACCATTTAGTCGACAATGATGCTGACTGCGCCAACAGCCTCTCTTAATGGTTTTCTCGCCAGTCTGCTTGTTCTCGAACATCTTGTCCGACTCATCATACGTAGCGATGAAAATCACGAAGGGCAGGCCCTTTTTCTTGTTGTCGTAGGCGTTCTTATCGCCCCGAGCCAGCGCCTCGCGAGCCTCCCTGACTTTTCTGAAAGTTTCAGGCGCCGTGATAAGCGCCCGAAACTGTTCCTTACTAACTATCTCTGTTGGCAGACCGAAGCTTCGTTGATAACAAAACATTTGTCAATCTCACTTGTTAGTTGGTATAGCTGCTTCCTTACGTCCAATAATCCTTCGACCTCGAATGTGAGCCAAGCCATCAGTTGGGGGTGCTCACCTTTAACAAGACACACCTTCAGGCATTCTTTGTTAACCAGGAACTCACCGTCTGGCAGCTCTGGCTTCTCAATCTGAATGTCCTTCGTCAGCTTATCCAACTCTTTTCGGAAATAGGCTGCCTTGTCTGGCACCTCCTCCGGACATTTCAGTTCCACACACGTCAGCGGGTTCTTACCCGAGGTGATATACCTCTTCGACTTCCCCACCTTCTTCACGTCTTTCTGACTTGGCTCGCCCTGAGCCTGTGGGTCAACCTCAATCGAACCATCATCATAGATTCTGGTGTTCGACTTAAACGACTTCTGCAGCTTCCTGCGTGGAGAAGAGGCGCCTTGCACCTCTTTCTCCTGCTTCTTCATCTCTTCCATAATCTCAAGATACTCTAAAGTCATACCATCCCGATCTTATCCACGTAAATCGTAGTAGCCTGCATAGCCTCGCCAGTCTGCTGAGAGTTCCACTCACGCACCACCATCGAGCATTGTACCTTGTACAGATACTGAGGATCATACTTCGGACAGTTGACCGCCCTCTCGCCGGTAATCTCACCGAGGAAAGTGTTCAAACCATCCGTCAACTTCAGGGTTACAGAATTGATAACTTTCTGGTCACCCGTTTTCTTGTCGAGGTACTGTCGTGTCATCAGTCCCGACTGATTCAAAATTCTTACTGTTGCTTCCATAAAAACAATTCGTGAAATTTGTGTAATTCGTGGTTCCTTTTCCTTATATCTTATTTCCTTATCATAAACAATAAATAGTCTTTCGTCTCGGCCAGAAGCTCAATCCCTAAATGGAAATACTCCTGTTCGGGATCGAGGTTCAAGAGTTCAACCAGATGGTTGGCCAGCTCAGCATTGTTAAACTGCAGACTACTGGTACCAGCCCTGAACTTCACCTCGACGCCTCGTGTCCGGTTGAACATCAGCACCACGTCGGTAGTCTGGCGGCTCCTGGTCAGCAGCATGTGGGTCGACAGCTTCTTGGCTATCATCCTCGAGTGTTCCTGATTCAGCGTGAACCGCTTGCCGCCTCTCAGACTCAGCGAACAAGTGTTCTTCGGAAGTCCTAGGCAGTTGCTTCTCGACTTGACGTCAATAATCTCCAAGTCCAGGCTGTCCAGCTGTGCTGTCTCGCTGCGGTCGGCCCGCTGCTCTCTGATTCTCTCTACCCACTCCTCGTGAATGGACAGCCAGAAGTCCTTGCCGTAAATCGTCTTAGGATAGATGAAAGCCTGAGGTATCACGCTCTCGGCCTTGGCTCTTTCCAGATAAGCCTCCAAGGTAGGAGGATTCACCGATAGGTGGTTCTGTCGATAGTTCTGTGAAAACATCACGTAGATGTTACGTACATGTAGGAATCTCTTGAATTCCTGTATCTCTGTTCTTGTCATAATAAAAAAGATTCTTTTACGTCGCCCCCTTTCAGGCGACCTTTATAGTGAATAAATAATGTTCGTGCGTATGTGTGTGGGCATCCGGTGAAAATGTAGCAATAAGTTAAAGAGCGCTTGCAAACTGATTCTGAGCGTCCTCAGGTTTGCAAGCGCAAAAGTAGTTACAAATGATTTCAGATGATAGGGTTTGAAAGAGGCCGTCTCTAACATTCTCCAACTTTCTCTGATATTCTCTGTTTTTCTCTGATATTCTCCGTTTTTCCCTCCGTCAAGGCACAAAAAAAGCATCAGAACCTCGTTGATTCTGATGCTTGCTATGATGCTGCTATGCTCTCTAAAGACTTACTTCTTATAGTATTTCATAAACGTCTTAATACTGAATCCATCACCGCTGGGCATTCCCATACGTACCAACTCCGTATAAGCCGTATCTGCACTCTGTGGCAAATAAATCTTTTCCTCTGATTCCAACTTCGTAAGATACTTACAAATCTCCTGTATGCCCTGACGAGTCACCAGTTTCTTTACCTGTTCGTGAATATTCCGTTCCTCTTCTCCGGTTATAGCCGGGTGGATAAATTTGAAAAGTATCTCATCGCAAAGAGTTGTAGTTGCCGGTTCTGCTTTCTGTTCAATCTTTTTGTCTGCAGCTATTTGTTGCACAGGTGATTGGTTTACCGTAGCTCCAGGCATTGCAAACACACAACCACTAATGGGGCCTGTAAACACTTGACAATTCTCATTAGTCTGGTATACCGTTGGGGTCTCCAACTCCAATTTCTTCTTTTCATTCTTCATTGTCCGATCCTCCACCATTGAACTCTGATTCCGTTATATTACCTGTAAATACCTGACTATTAATGTTTTTCTGAATATATTTCTTGGTCACCTGTTTCACCACTTTCTTGTCTTTACCCTGAAGCCAATCATCTAATTCCTTATCAGCATCCGAACGTCCAAGAGCATCCATCAATTTCCTAATTTCCTCAACAGTCTTCTTATCTCGCTTCAAATTGTGCTTGACCTTTTTTACAAACCTTACAACGAAATCATCCTCTGTCTTAACTGATTTTAGACGCGCGTTCACTTCTTCTAACTCCTTGATACGTTTATCGCGACTTGCGATTTCTTCCTGATAAGATACAAGTTCCCAGCTACCTCGATTAGTAGAACGAAACGAATCTGTTTCTTTTTGCAAATACCAACGTATTGTTGCTTTCCAATCTTTACTCCCTGAAAAATCTGCTAGTGTATATGCAAAACGATAGATATCGTTAAGGCTAGCCTTACCGCCTAAACGATTTAGAGCTTCAATAATTGCTTCTTTTTGAGTCATCTTTTATTCTTTTTGGCTACAAAATTACGAATTTTCGCCATCTAAGCCAAACCGCTGATGGCAAACACCATCTGGTACCATCATTTTTGATGGAATTTAACAATAAAACGACATAATTATCATGTTTTTCGGAGAAAAGTAGTACCTTTGCATCTAAATATTGATAGTGTTATGTATTACATCTGGACAGACGAAAGCGATGCAACAGGGAAGTATTACGCCAATTTCTATGGCGGAATATTAATCAAGTCAGAACATCACGAAGAGGTGCTCTCACGTTTGTCGGCAGTTGTGAAAGAACAAGGGTTAGAAGATGAGGAGATTAAGTGGCAAAAGGTAAATGAATACACTGAAGAACGCTATAAGAAAATTATCGATGTAATCTTTGCCCTGATGGTTGAGGGTAAGGTCAAAATGCGTATGTTTTTCCGCCACCGCCAGTATGAAGCTGTAGGATTGACCAACGAACAGCGAAGAAAGGAGTACCCAATGTTGTACTACCAGTTTATCAAAAACGATTTTGGACTAATCTATAGTAACCCAACAGGCAAAGAAGTTCGCGTCAGACTCCTTATTGATGATATGCCGTTGAAAGGCTCTGCAAGAGAAGAATTTCTGAAAGCCATCTATCATCTTAACGAACTGAAATCGTTCCAAAAGGCAAACATCGTAATCAAAGAAGGAGATGTTGCAGAAGTGAACTCAAAGAAGCACCTACCACTACAAGTGATGGACTTGGTGCTTGGCTCTATGTGTTTCCGATTGAATGACAAGCACAAGGATCGTGGAATAGATGGAAAGCGAGCCAAACGTAACATAGTAAAGGAGCGCATCTATAAATACATCCGTACAAAGATATGGCAGTTACATTCGGGCTTCAATATCGGCATTACCACACCTATCACTAAACAGTCTGATCTGTGGGAACGTCCATATCTGCACTGGAACTTTGTACCGCGCAACTATATAAAGAATGAGGAACTGACTAAACAGCGAGCGAAAAGCCAAGTTTACATGGACTTTTCCGAGTCGCGAAGGAAGAAGGCAGAAGAGCCAATTGACGAAACGTTATAAAACAGAAACAGCCCCGTACAACCTACACGAGTGAGCTACGTCAACGTAACCTTTCAGTTGCAAAGGACTATTTTCTGAGTGCAAAGATAGGGAGTTTTTCTGAAACTTCCAAATTTTAAAGATACTTTTTATCAATTATTGGCTAAAATAAGACAATCAGCCACCATTATCGGGGCTAATTCACATATTACCAATTATATCCTTCATCAAAGAATTTTAGATAGTTTGCAGGTATTGTTTCTCGTATAGCTTTTACATCTTGGTAACCGCCATAAGTAAAACCATGGTCTGTTACTATATTCTCCACGAAATCATTACAGTTGATTCTGTAGCACATTGAATCTCCGCGCCCCTCACGGTATGCTATTTTTCCCCAATTTCGGGGAACACGACTTGTATAAAAACAAATACGTCCAGCATTCCCCCATGAACCAGTATCTTCGTTGTACTCATATACAACTTTTATATCAGCATGAGCGAGATACCCGAGGAAACGATAATAATCCTCAGGCTTAGGGAAACGAAGTTGTCCCAATTTTCCAAAATAGCTATGATACATATAGTTTTATTTTTAGTTAGTTATATTATTTACTTTCCCAAGGCGCATCTTCTGCAGCCATCCACATAACAGGCTCATTATCTTGTATATCATATCTCATAGTTTGTCGTTCCACATATTCACGGGTTACTACATACCATTGGCGTACACTCATTGAACCATATTCCTGTCCAAAATCCTCTTGTAGTTTTCTGGAAAGTGTCAAAATATCTATGCCGTTTTTCTCATGCATCAACTCGTCGGCACGTGACACCAAACGTGGCGAATCAAATAATGAGACAATAGTATACTCAAAGAGGCTTGGGCTGTTTTCCAAATAGATAAGGAGATGCTCAATGTCGTATGGACGTATTTTCTTTTCACCCTTTGAGTTGAAGGTTATGAATTGTATCTGTCTTTCACTATCCGAATAAATAGAAGGTGCAACAAAGATACATTGAGATTTCTGACGTTTCTGAAAATCAGAAAGATGTCGTTCAATCGGCCAAACCTCCATCATGGTTTGTGTTCTTCCTAATGCCATCGTAACCTCAACCAATACACCATTCTGCTGTTCATAACATTCAATATCGCCTTTGTTACCTCCCGCTGTTGATGTTGGTAGTCCTTCATCATCACAACTATAATTAGGAACTACCCTTACATCTGGCATCTTACAACGGATAGCAAGTGCAGTTAGAAATTCCAATCGTGTAGGAGCAGCCAGCAACTTCAATACGTTATCAGTACTGCTTTTCTTGGCTGCCAGATTTGTAAGTTCTTTCTTAATGATAGCCCAATTGTATACTCTTAGCCAGTTGTCGAGTAGTTTCTCGCTGGCAGTTGTTGATAGAGTATGTGATGATATTTGAATAAGATTCGTATCCAATTCGGCCATATAATCAAAATATTCACGTTCATCATCGAAATGCCTATAATGTGAATAATGTGATAAGATGTAACCGACTTTCTCATTTTCGTTCTTATTGATATCAATGAAACGACCTGCACCGCGAAGCGAGAAAAGTCCAGTCATTCGCATTTTGCGGATAAATTCATCAGGGTATTCATCAACAATTGATTTCACTTTGAAATCTTTGAAACTACCCTCCATAATTTCTTTTAAACAAATGTCGCAAATTACTTCGTCGCTTGGGTCATATCTGTGTTCTTTTCTAAGTTTAACTATACGCTGATAGAGTGCTTCAGAATTGTTGTCTTTCCAGAATATCAGTAATGGCAGTTCGCGTCTTGACATTCCACAGCCATTAAATCGAGGATCTGCATTTATTTTTTGTATTGTTTCCAACAAAAGAATCAGGGGAATATTATCATTCAATACACGAACAAATGGGTTTCTACGCTGTGACTTAGCCATAGCTTGCAAAAACACTTGTTGTTCATATTCGGGATGGGATATTTCTGTTGTAACAAATCCCGATTCCGGTTCTATCTCTATATCAAACGATTTGAGCAGATGATGAGCCAACTGTGATATAACAATAGGTTCGCCTGGCCAATAATAAGCCAAGCCAAGTTCTTTCGTTAAATCATAGATAGTAGCAAAACGTGAAGGCCAACCTTTTGCAAAACCTGCTTCTTTGTGACTTTGAGGATTACCTTGAAGCATCAGCCATACTTCTTCGTCATTGAGCATATACTCGCTAAATTCTCCATTAGAAGTTGATGCCCATTTGTTTTGAACAGAAGGAATCTTTTTCATAGGTCTGTATAGACCATAACGGATTGTTTCACCACATATCTTAGAGGCAAGCTCATCATCAAGTAACTGTCCCTCAAACTTATTCAGTACATACAGCATAAACTTCAATCTACCAGGATTGCGCATCGTGGTTGTATAAAGCAGAGGCTTATATTCAGGATTTACTTTTCGTGCCATAGGCTGTAGGTCTTTAGTAATTAGTTACCAGCACCTCGTTGAACTGTTTGATGCTGTTGTCGTTAAAACTGATATAATTGCTATTTATAGGATGGCTGTGATAGTGCTCAGACCATTCTAAAAAGAGAGTATTCGTGCGCCCACGATAGTGAGTGACGTTAGATATTGCAAAATGGATACCACGAGCATTCATGTCATCGAGCAATGCCAGCAGGTCGTGCTCCGTCTCGTCGTTCCACAACTTATTGTATTCGCTGAAAGTAATCAAATATGGCGGGTCGAGATAGACCAAATCGTCTACCTCATAATCAATACCGTTCAAGAACGTGCGGAAGTCCTCGTTGTGCCATTCCACTTGCTTTGTTATCATCACGCGGAAGTAATCTTCCAAAGCATCGTGGGTATTCTGATTGTAATCCACATTGCCAACCGGAAGATTGAAAAGCCCTTTCTTATTGAACCTCAGCATACGATTGAATCCATAAATCAACAGAACATAGAGTTGCATCCAATTCTGTTGACCACCAGCAATAAAATCTGCTTTCAGTCGGCTGTAAGCTTCCTTGTTATATTTCGCAAAATAGGTTTTGGGATGGGCTTTTTTCAACTCCTGCGGAACAGGATTTTCACGATATGAAAGCGAAAGTCCGTATTGCTCAACAATGCGATAGAATTCAGTATAAAAGTCCTGTTCCCTGCCGACATAGTCGCAAAGCATTCTGTGCAGACCTATCACATAGCTATCAATATCGTTCAATATAAAACCACCGGCATCGACATTCATCATCACCGAACCGCCACCAACAAACGGTTCTATTAGTCTGTTGATGTGGCCGGGGAAGTGAGTACGGATTTCGCGTATCAACTTATACTTATCACCCACGTAGAACATTGGGGAACGACTGATTCCGTTTCTCATTGTCAACTTCAGTTATGAATAAATACTCACGATGATCGTCAAACTCGGTTTTACCTGAATTGAATGCCTTAAACTCGTGATTGAATACCTGTGTTCTACCACACTTATTAAGCACTTCTTCCAACTGTTCCAACTTGATTTTGTTCTCTGAAGAACTACTCTTAGAATGGTAAGTGTTGTTGTATGAAACCACCAGATAGCGGCTGTTGATATGACTCACCAAATCCGTAAATGCAGTGAAGGCAGCATTTCGGCAGTAGTCGCTCATATTCTCTTCCTTGGGTTTTAGGGCTGTGCCGTATAGTTGCGGCTTCCTCCATTGCACCAAATTCTCGTAAACATGATAGAACCTACTATATTGACGTGAGTTGTAAGGAGGGTCAAGATACGTCAAATCTACATTGATGTGTCGTGCCAATTGGTTCGCATCCTCTTGATGAATCTCCACACCGCGATACAATTCGGCCTCTATCATTCGCATCTGGAATTGGTGGGCTACTGGTGCCTTGTGATGATAGGCATCAAAATGACCCATAGTGTTGGCGTGACGGTCTATGCTGTATATCAGCGAAGCCATCAATACTGCATACTCCTTATCAGTCAAGTCTTTCTGCAAAGTTTGTAATCTGCCTCTGATGTAACCCACAATCTTTGCTGTGTCATGATAAAAATACTTTCCGCCAAAGTTCTTGGAAAAGTAGTTCTCACCAATCTTTGTTGGATTGATATCATTAAACTCGTTGATGATGGTCAGTACCCTTTCTTCACTCCATTCGCCAGGGGCAAAGAAAGCGCGATACATTACATTGTTCGAGTGGAGAAAGTCATTTACCACCACTCGCTCATAAGTCTGCAAAGCCCTATGAGCCACCACACCAGTACCTGCAAAAATATCGCAGAAAGAATGGACATCATGGGTTTGCTCGTCGATGAGGCTGAATATCCAGTCCACCAACTTGGTTTTACAACCTATATACCGACGACTCTCCAAAGGGAATCGTCGCATTTCGATGCTATTGTCCATAAACACCTATTGTCGTTTATGGCCGTCGCATGGCTTATCGACATATGTTACGGATATTCCACAACCTCACAATCAGACACAGAAAAAGCGCGAACTCTCGCTCTTATCCGTATCTGGAGGTCGTAGGAAGAACCCGTATAATGGAGATAAGCTTAGAGCCCGCGCCGAAACGCGAGCAATAAAGCTGTACCGTTACCATTATACTGTATCTTGTGAATTTCCTACGTTCCCAGATACCTTCGATAACCAGCTATTGCCGTTTATTATTAACCACTAAAATCGCACCGGTACCTCCACTGAGGATCTAAACATTGCCATCAGGCAAGCGTCGTGTCACGACGATTAGCCAGTACTTGATTGCAAAAGTACAAAAACTTTTTGAGAATAATGCGATTTCATGCAGAAATTACACATTATTTAAATAATCGGTATTCTGTTAAAACGTCCTGGTAAAGCCTGGAATTTGTAAATATCTGCCGACTTTTCGGCTTTGATTGTTACCTTTGCAGCAAAAAAGATGGATAGGGAACGAATTGAAAACATTCTCAACGACGAAGCGCAGTTGGAGAGATTTGTAGAAGTGCTGGTAGATGAAATCAACAACGATGACGAGGCCTACGACAAGAAAGCCAGGCAGCTGCTTGACTTGTGTCTGACGGATGAACATGCCGATGACTTCTTCATTGCTGTTTGTGGGTGGAGTGTGGACAGCTTGATAGATAAGATGTAGATAGCAGCACCATACCCGAACATATTGACTTCGTCGATAACTCTCACGTTGACTTCACCGACCTCGAACGCGACTCGGCCATTAGAGAGCTAGCTCTCATGGCTCTCACTGCTTACTCGGTTCGGCAATATTTGAGCAAGTTCACATTGCTCTCACTTAATCGAGTTATTCACTTATTCAGTTATTCACTTTGGACATTTAGGTTTTTCAAACCGAAAGGGATGGAAGGGATGAGGAAAAGGGGTGACAAGACAGGGTAGAGATATAATTTATTAAAATTATATCTTATATTATATATATTATATATAATATATATAATATAAAAATTCTGTTTCCAGAAAATCGCAGAATGCAGATGTCCAAAGTGAATAAGTTATAAGTGAATAACCTCGATGGGAATTGAAAGTTGAAAATTGATAGTTGAAAATTGAAAAAAAGTAGCCAAAAAACTTGCATATATCATGAAAATTTTGTACCTTTGCATCATAGATGCAAAAAGGACAAAAGCGTCTAAAATTTGCGGGATGGCTATAGAGAAAATTTTTCTTAGTGCACGAGGAAGTTCTGCATAGTATAACCGCAAAATCGAGGAACAAAGGAATAGGTTTTAAGGAAGAGGAAAAATTTTTACAACCCTTAAAATTTATAACAATTATGGCACTTAAGGTAAAGGCAGTGGAAAGACTGCTGAAGTTTGACAAGGAATCGGCGGGCAAGTACCGCTATGTGATGAAGCCTGAGATGTACTCTACCCTGACGCAGGCAAAGGTCATCAAGGAGGCTGCTCTGCGCAGCGGCGTGAGTCAGGGCGTGATGAAGGCCTGCTGGGATGCAGCCGGTGAGGTAATCAAGGCATGGGCCACCGAGGGCCACAGCGTGGCGCTGCCCGGACTGGGAAGCATGCGCTTCGGTCTGCGAAGCAAGGCTGTGGAGAACGTCAACGACGTGAAGACGAGTCTGATCTCGAGCCGTCGCATCATCTTCACCCCCAGCGTGGATCTGAAGGACGAGCTGGCCAACACCGCCATCCAGATTTCCTGCATCGACCGCAACGGCAAGGAAGTGAAGCGTGTGACCTCAACCTCTGGCGAGGTGGAAGACCCCGAGGAGAACGGTTCTACGGAATCTGGGAACAACGGATCTACGGAGAACGGAGGCACCCAGAACGGTGGCGACAACTCAAACACGAATCCCTCGAATCCCACGAATGGTGACAACACCGGAGGTGGTGGTGACAACGGGTATAACTAAGGTGAAAGGTGAAAGGTGAAAGGTGAAGGGAGAATAGACCAAGGGGCCCCGAAGGGGTCGAATAACCTAGCATAGGGGCTTGTCCCTATGATTAAAGGGGCCCCAACCTTTAACCAATAACAATTAAAATTTTAATTAGCTATGAAGAAAGAAAGTTGGAAGACAGTTATTCAGATTATCGTATCGATACTGACGGCAGCGCTGACGGCGCTGGGAACGACATCTTGCATGGGAGTCTTGTAAGAGGTCAAAGGTGAAGGGTGACGGGTGAAGGGTGACGGGAGGATAGACCGAGAGGCCCCGAAGGGGACAAATAACCAAGCGTAGGGGCTTGCCCCTATGATGACGGCCCGTCCACACATCCCCTACCCGTCCGCAACACGAAAACAGAGAAGTGCATCAATCCGCAAGGATTGGTGCACTTTGGATATGAATCAAAGTTCCGTCCCTCGTGATTCTTTCTCTAACGCTTGTTAGGGCTTGGCTGGAGCTGTAAGCCGAATGATGTTCAGCGAGTATGGAGGTACATCAAACTGAACGCTATTGTTCTCTGGGGAGAGTAACTGCTCCACAGGGTGAATGGTGGTAGGGGCATCGA
>NZ_CAMJOS010000045.1 GCF_946407605.1 uncultured Prevotella sp. | reverse complement strand
GGGCCTCAGGCAGCGGATAGGTACCTTCCTGCTCTATCGGGTTCTGTGTAGCCATCACCAGGAACGGACTGGGCAAATCGAATGTAGAACTGCCTATCGTCACCTGCTTCTCCTGCATGGCCTCAAGCAAAGCACTCTGCACCTTTGCCGGAGCACGGTTGATTTCATCAGCCAGCACGAAGTTGGCAAACACAGGACCTTTCTTCACCAGGAACTGCTCGTCCTTCTGCGAATAGATCATAGTACCTGTCACGTCGGCAGGCAGCAGGTCGGGCGTAAACTGAATACGACTATATTTCGCGTCAATCAACTGCGAGAGGGTCTTGATGGCCAACGTCTTAGCCAGTCCAGGCACACCTTCCAATAGGATGTTACCATCGCTCAGCAGTCCTATCAACAGACAGTCCACCAGATGTTTCTGTCCTACAATGACTTTATCCATTCCCGTCACGAGATTCGTGACAAATGCACTTTGTTGTTCAATCCGCATGTTCAACTCGCGGATATCAATGTTTTCTGCCATAATAATATTTGTTTTTACTCTTTATTTCGTAATCATTCTTTTGTCTTTTTCTGTACTTTCTTCTTCAACTCCAGCTTCGGAATCATGATGTCCTGACCTTCTTTGAGCGTCTGGGTTGTCACATTATTATATACTTCTATATAACATTCCATACCCTCACCCAAAGTACGTCTTGCTATACGACGAGTGGTGTCGCCGCTTTTTACCTTCACCACGTGGTCAGTACCCACGATTCTGTAGGCTCCAGTACGCACGCGGGCATCCATTTCTTCATATTTCTTCCATTCGGGGTTTGGCTCCTCAGCCTTGGGCTGCTGCTCAACAGGCTTCACGGGTTCCACAACGTCTTGCTTCACGGGCACTATCGTGTCGGTATTGACAGAGTCATTCTGAAGAGTATCCTGAGTAGCCACAGGCGCTACAACAGGTTCCGAAGCAATAGAATCTTCCATCACTACTTCATCGTCTACGTCTGCCTTGTCCATATGACGTCCCAGAAGATAGCCACCACCAAAGCTCAGCACACAGGCCACAATAGCGAGGAGCAGCCACAGCCACCAATAAGAACGTGAGGGCTCAGGCTCTTCCGTCTCTTCTACATCTTCGACAATAGGAGCTGATTCTGGCTCAGGTTCTACGACAGGCTCTGCAACAGGCTCGGGTTCGAGCTCAACTACAGGCTCCGGCTCAGGCTCTGCAACAGGCTCTGGTTCGGATTCAATAACGAGTTCAGGTTCCGGCTCTACAATAGGTTCCGGCTCTGGTTCCACAATTTTAGTATCCGTCGAATCTGCGATGTCTGCGTCTTCAGCCGTCTCGTCATTAGCTTCAACGTCATCAAAGGCCACACCCTCATTAAGCACCACCGTCTCAAACTGCGAGAAGGGCTTGTTCACCAACTCCTTCATGGTACTGTCGGGAGTGAATGTCAGTTTCTGATGACCATCAATGACAACACGTTCTCCTGTATTCACATTGACGCTCTCACGGGCATCGACGTCAATCACCTTAAAGGTGCCAAGACCCTTGATCTTGACAATCTTATCATTGTTTACGCCATCACGTATAGTCTCGATGATAGCCGACAGGAAAGCCTGTGCATCGCGTTTGCTGATGCCAGCCTTCTCAGCCAGACGGTCGGCTAACTCACTCATATTGATCTTACCCATTACTCGGCCCCTCCTTTCTTGATTATATCTTTCCACGCAGGATTGGGTTTAAACGTCAACACCAACTTTGGGGGTACCAACATGCGCTGACCCGTAGATGGGTTCACCATCACGCGTTCCAACTTCTTCTTCACCTCGAAGCATCCGAAATTGGACATCTGTACGTTGTCACCTTCCTGGAAGCTATCGCCCATCACTGCTATCAGGGCATCAACGGCTTTCTGAGCCTCCTTTGGCTTCATACCCGTCTTTCCAGCTATGATACTTAAAAATTCCTTATTGTTCATATCTATTTTACAACTTTCACCACACATCCGTAGAGATCAAACTCCTCGGAATCCGTTATGTTCACTTGATATATCTCTCCAATCTTCAGTTTGTTATTTTCTTTGGCTATCAGCACCTCGGGGTCTACCTCTGGCGAACAGAACTCAGTACGACCAATGTAATAGTCGCCCTCTATTCTGTCGATAATCACAGGCAGCGTCTGTCCCACCTTAGCAGCCTCAATCTCTGCGCTGATGTTCTGCTGTACACGCATTAGACGGTCCAGTCGGCGCTGCTTCACCTCCTCGGGCACATCATCTTCATAATGTTCTGCTGAATACGTGCCATCTTCCTCAGAATAGGCGAAGGCTCCCATACGTTCAAAGCGTGCCCACTTCACGAAATCTATCAGTTCGTTGAAGTCTTCATCAGTCTCGCCAGGGAATCCCACCATCAGCGTGGTACGCAGATGAATGCCAGGCACCTCCCTGCGCATCCGCTCTATCAGTTCCATTGTCTCCTGCTTGGTGGTGTTTCTTCTCATCCTGCTCAGCATGTGGTCGCTAATGTGCTGCAGGGCTATGTCCATATAGCGGCACACGTTCTTCTTCTCTCGCATCACATGAAGCAGGTCCCAAGGGAAATGTGTGGGATAGGCATAGTGCAGACGAATCCACTCCACGCCCTCGATCTCAGCCATCTGCTCTATCAAATCAGCTATACGCTGCTCACCATAAAGATCTATGCCATAATATGTTAACTCCTGTGCAATAATCTGAAACTCCTTCACGCCTCTGCTCACCAATGTACGAACCTCGTCGAGGATTTCCTCCATTGGTCGGCTCTGGTGTCGGCCTGTAATCAGCGGTATGGCACAGTAGGCGCAATGACGGTCGCAGCCCTCCGATATCTTGATGTAGGCGTAGTGCGAAGGGGTAGTCAGAACCCTCCCCTCTTTATGCAGAGAGGGGTCGGGGGTGAGTCGTTTTAGCAGTTCCTTGTAGTTGAACTTCCCAAACCATCCGTCAACCTCTGGAATCTCAGCTTCCAGGTCGGCCAGATAGCGTTCCGACAGACAGCCCATCACATAGATTTGCTTGACAAGTCCCTCATTTTTACGAGCCACTTGCTCCAATATAGTATTGATGCTCTCTTCCTTGGCGTCGGCAATAAAGCCGCAGGTGTTCACCACGACAATCTCGCCCTGCGGGTCGTCGCTGTCATGGGTCACATGGAAGCCGTTTGCTTCAAACAGCCCCATCAGCACCTCGCTGTCAACGAGATTCTTGGAACAACCTAAAGAGATAAAATCAATCGTCATTTTAGCTGTAGCCAATTCTTCACTTTTCACTATTCACTATTCATTTTTCACTTTAAACAGTGAGTCAACGAAATCTTTCGTATTAAACAGCTGCAGGTCTTCCATACCCTCACCCAGTCCGATATATTTCACGGGCACCTTCAGCTGGTCGCTAATGCCGATGACCACACCGCCCTTGGCAGTACCGTCTAACTTGGTGATAGCCAGCGAAGTAATCTGTGTGACGGCGGCAAACTGCTTAGCCTGCTCAAAGGCGTTCTGTCCAGTAGAGCCGTCCAACACAAGCATCACCTCGTCGGGAGCCTCTGGCAGCACCTTCTTCATCACATCCTTGATTTTCTTCAGCTCATTCATCAGTCCCACCTTATTGTGCAGACGTCCAGCCGTATCTATCAGCACTACGTCGGCATCGTTGGCTTTCGCACTTTGCAACGTATCAAAAGCCACCGAAGCGGGGTCGGAGCCCATCTGTTGTTTGATGACAGGCACTCCCACACGCTCACCCCAGATGCACAGCTGTTCTACGGCAGCGGCACGGAAGGTGTCAGCAGCGCCCAGATACACTTTCTTGCCAGCTTGCTTAAACTGCCAGGCCAGCTTACCTATGGTGGTTGTCTTACCCACGCCGTTCACGCCTACCACTAATATCACATAGGGTTTATGGTCTGCGGGCAGGTCCCAGTTATCATTATCCACTGCGTTGTTCTCTGTCAGCAGTCCGGCAATCTCCTCACGCAGAATGGTATTCAGTTCACTTGTCGACACATATTTGTCGCGTGCCACGCGCTCCTCAATGCGCTCAATGATTCTCAGCGTAGTGTCCACGCCAACATCACTTGTAATGAGCACCTCCTCCAGGTTGTCCAGCACGTCGTCATCCACCTTCGATTTACCGGCGATGGCGCGTGTCAGCTTGTCAAAGACACTAGCTTTTGTCTTCTCCAGACCCTTGTCCAGCGTCTCTTCTTTTTTCTTCTTACTAAAAAAATCAAACAATCCCATATCGAATACGTATTACGAAGTGCAAAAGTACTAAGAAAAAACGACTCATGCAAGAGTTATAACATTTCTTTACCCCTTTTTAAAAAAAAAGCATGAAAAGACGTTGGAATTCACAATTATTTCATATCTTTGCAACCAAAACAAGAAAAGCATTATAGATTTTATGGAACAACAGACTGAGAAAAAAGCAGTTACGCTCAAGACTCTGACGAAGAGTAGCGTATGGGATGTACAGGAGAATGACATCTTCCGCATGTGGGATGGTGTCGAGAAGGATGCCGAGTTAAGGGACAATCCCCGTCATATCATCGATATCATCCGTTCGGCCTTCATGATCGAGGAGGTTGCCAACGACTCTCCCGTTATCAAGGAGAAGCTCGAGAAACAGGGCTACAAGGTTGGTGTGGTTCGTATCGACGACAACAAGAAGATGACTCTGGCCATCAAGAAGCGTCCCATCATGCGCGTCACCGACCTTACCTACGAGAACATCCGCCACATCACGGCAGCCAAGCTTATCGAGGTGCTCGACCGTAACTTCGGCGGCGGCTGGGACTCGCTGTCACAAAGCATCAAGGATATCATTGAGAGTGGTTTCGACATCTCTACCACTACCCTTCCCAAAGACCGTCTGCACAAGAAGGGCGGCCTCTACGAGAAGAAGGTGGCCGACGGTTTCGAGGTGTTAGAGGTTGCCAAGGGTCTGTGGGTCGAGGCTATCTTCGCCAAGACAAAGCCCGAGGCCGAGAAGCCCAAGATGAAGTTCTCGTCATACGACAGCGAAGGCGAGGAGGATGAGGATGCCGATGTAGAGATTGAGGACACCTATAACAAGCCCGATGAGGACGATGTAGAGATAGAAGATCCCGATGATGACGATATCACCGAGGACAACTACTCAACGATGATGGACCTGGGTAGTGGTGATCCTGACGAGGAGGCCGAGGGTTTGGCCGACTACGGCGAAGAATAATTACAACTCGAAAACACCAGTAGGCATAGTACGCTTCAGCACATCCAGCTGGAGCGTTTTTCCTATTATAATACCATAAGAACGGAGTATCGACTCCACCGTCTTACGTGCCAACTCAGGGTGATTGTTCTCCTCCGACAGGTGGCATAGCCACACATGTTGCAGCGTCTCCTTCATGTTCTGTGCTATGGCTTCGCCGCACAGTTTGTTGTTCAGATGACCATTGCCGCCAGTAATCCTGTCTTTCAGATACTGCGGATAAGGTCCCTGCTGCAACATCTCATAATCATGATTGGCCTCAATCACCAGATAGTCAGCACTACCAATAAATGTCGCCATCTCTTCCGTCACCCGACCTACGTCAGTCATCAGACAGAAAATCTTGCCTTCCACCTCAATCTGATAGCCCACATTATCGTTGCTGTCGTGGGGCACGGTGAATGGTGTTACCTTGAATTCACCCGTCTGAAAGCTCACGCCTGGCTCTACATAACTTCGCAATTCAGGCGCTACCTTACGCGTCACGAAGTAGTTCTTGTCTATTCCCTCGTGAACCAGTCTAGTGGCAAATACGGGCAGATGATAGTCATGACTCATGCTGCCCACGCACTTGATATGGTCCGCATGGTCGTGGGTCAGCAGAATCCTGTGAACCAACTCCATGTTCAGCCCATAGTCGCGGAAATGTTTCTTTAACGCCCTGACACCCACGCCTGCATCTATCAGCAGGCCGTCAGTCTCGGTATATAGAAAATAGCAGTTTCCACTGCTTCCGCTTCCAAAAGATATAAATTTTATCATCGTTTTCTTTGTTCTTTCTTTTCATTGACCTGCGGTCATCATAGGGGCAAGCCCCTACGCTTTGTTATTCGACCCCTTCGGGGCCCTTCACCCTTGACCTACGGTCTAGTCTGCTCTCGCTCGGCAGAGTCGAAGCGAGCTTCACTCTTCTCTCGCTTACTCGCAGCCTTCACCCTTCACCTTTCACCCTTCACCAATCAGAAGGGCATTCCCACTGCAAAGTGGAAGGCAAAATCCCTGCTCAGCCTAGGGTGCAACAGCGGATAGTGCTCGTCATCCTCCGTCTCGTAGGCAGGATTCACAGCCTTCATGCCCATGTCGAAACGCAGAATAAAATAGTCGAAGTTCAGGCGGATGCCCAGTCCATAGCTCACAGCCAGTTGCTGGTAGAAGTCATCGAGATGAAACTGTCCGCCAGGACTCATCTCATACTGGCGTATCGTCCACACATTACCTGCATCCACAAACAGGGCGCTGCTGAATTTCCAGAACAGCTTTGTCCTGTATTCCGCGTTCAGGTCCAGCTTCATGTCACCCGTCTGGTTAATGAAGTTGATGCGTCCGTCCTTCTCCTTATATTTTCCAGGTCCCAGCGAGCGCACCGTCCATCCTCTCACGCTGTTGGCGCCACCCGAGAAGTATCGTTTCTCAAAAGGCAGTATCGTTGAGTTGCCATAGGGATAGGCCACGCCCAGTCCCACGTGCAGCACCAGCTCGTTGTTATGGTCGGTCAGTATGGCGTGACTCAGGTCCAGGTCGCACTTCACATACTGCGCAAAGGCGATGTTAAACAGTCGGTACTGTCCCTGTTCGTCCTTCGACGATCCAAACAGCCTTGATCCCAGCGACAATATGTTACCCGAGGTCTCGATGTTCGACTTGAAGGCGGTGCGGTTCTTGCTCCACGAATAGCCGAAACCTATCTTCGTGATAAACAGGTCCTCGTAGTTATACCTCAGAATGGCGTTCCTGTTATTGTCGTTGTCCAGGTATTCATTGCGAAATGTTGGCGATATCCAGGGCATAAACACATAGTTCAGGTCCAGCAGGTCCAGCTGGTAGTGGTCATGCCGATGAGGGAAGTTCCATCTGTAGCGCCATGCTGCCGATAGCAAGCGACGGTGAAACTCCGGACGGTTCTGGGTGTCATAGAGCAGCGACACCTCACTGGTGGCGTTCACCGTCTGCCTCACGTGCTGGTTCACAAAGGGAGATATGAATCGCGGGAACTGCAGCTTCACCTCCGAGCTATATTCCACGAAGTCCTGGTTCGAGTAGCCCTCCAGCCCCTTGATGGCCTCATAGGCGCCACGTAGCTGCACACTCAGCAGCTCGCTGCCACGAAACAGGTTGTTGTTCTGATAGGTTATCGACGCCGCAGCACCAAAGTCGCCCGCCGTGTTCGTACCTTCCGGCTGGAAACTGATGGTCGAGGGTTTGTTCGATTGCAACTGTATGCTGCAGTCCAGCGAGTCGGCGCCAGGCACCTGACTGAAGTTGATGTTCGTATATTTCACCGACTGCAGTCGTCCAAAGTGGTTGTACGTGTTCTGCAGTCCAGTAGCCGAATACGTGCCGCCTGCCGTCAGGTGCGTACACTCCTCTAATACGTGCTTTCTCAGGTGCAGTTCAGGGTCTCTCACGTCACCGCTGGCATAGTTGATGTCTCTTATCCAGTAGCGTGTATGAGGCTCCTCCGTTATGTCCGCCAGGTGATAGTTCGACAGTCTCAATGTCAGGTCTATAAGTCGCGAGCCACTGATGGTGTCAGCCTGATAGGTAATAAAATCCTTATGGAATCGCCAGTAGCCGCTGTCCGACAGCATCGTGGTGATGCGTTTGCGCTCAGCGTCCAGTCGGCTCACGTCAAACTTCATACCCTCCTTTATCAGGCTCTTGCTGGCATCCTCCTGCTCCATGATCCTGGCTATGGCGCTGTCGCGAATGTCGTAGTTCACGTGATAAATAAAGTACGGCTCGCCAGGCTTCAGCACATAGGTCAGGTCCACCTTCTTGCCGTGGTGCTCCACCTCGCACCCCACCTTTGCGTTCAGGAATCCCGTGTTTCTCAGCTGTTGTTCCAAGTCGCCCACGGTACGCTGCGTTATCGTGCTGTCGTATATCACCGGTTCCTCGCCTATCGACTTCAGGAAGCGGTTCATCCACTTCGTCGAGTCACGTCCTGACAGCGAATAGGTGGCCAGCGGCAACTTATACAACGAGAACCACCTTTGGTTAGGCATCTGTCTCACGTAGCTGCGCATCGTCTCCGTGTTCACGTCGCGATATTCGCCTTCCGTCTTTATCTTCACCCTGTTCAGCAGGTATTCTCCTTCCGGCACATACTTCGTCGTCGAGCACGATACAATCAGCATCGCGCCCATCATTATCACCGCCGAAAAGAAGCTCTTTCTCATAATTGCCTGCAAAGGTAGTGCAAACCGAACGAAAAACCAAATTTATTTGAGTTTTTCTGAGGTGCAGCCTACCTTCTTGCGTCCCGTTGGTAGCAAGCGTCACCCTTCGGGATGCCGAGCGCGGCGAAGCCAAAGGTACGAATAAGCGAGTAAAATACCCGCTCGAGCTATGCTCGCTTGCTACCATCGGGACGCAAGAAATTTATTTGAGTATTTTCGAGCGGGAGTACCTTCGAGGCGTAGCCTCAGAGGTAGTGCAAACCGAACAAACCCCTCACACATTCCCCAGATACACATGAACAATGCCTTCTTCCTCAGCAATGCGCTTAGCCTCCTTAAGCGTATAAAGAGGTGTTGGCTGTATCTCCTGCATCTTATAGCGAGGGAAGAAACGACTGAAATGCAGCGGAGCGTTGGCCAGGTTGTTTTCTTTCAACCAGCGGCACATCTGACGAATCATGTCCATATCATCGTTGATGTCAGGAATCAGGAGGTTGGTGATTTCCAGCCATACGCCAGCCTCGCGCATCGCAACAATCGTATCGAGGACGGGCTGCAGATGACCGCCACTGACTTGCATATAGATGTCATCGCTGAATGACTTAAGGTCCACATTGGCGGCATCGAGATAGGGCAACAGGTCAGCCAGCGGTTCCTGACAGACATAGCCCGCCGTTACGAGGATATTCCATAGTCCTGCCTCATAAGCCAATCGTGCACAGTCTGTTATATATTCTAAATAGGTAAGGGGCTCCGTGTAGGTATAGGCAATGCCAGGACAATGGTGTTTCTGGCAGAGGGCGATGAGCGTTTCAGGCGACAGGTCATAGTGAGGAACATCCGTGGGAGAAACCTGCGAGATGTCGTGATTCTGACAGTTGAGGCAACGGAAGTTACAGCCTGTGCAGGCCAGAGAAAGGCACTCTGTGCCTGGATGGAAATGGTAGAGTGGCTTCTTCTCGATGGGGTCGATGGCCAACGCACACGGCTTACCATACACCTCGCTGAGGAGTATACCACCATCATTTCGTCGACTGAGACAGCGTCCTGTCTTACCATCGGCGATATGACAGTGGTGCGGACAAAGCAGACACGCTACTGCCCCACCCTCCAACTTCTGATAATACCTACACTCTTTCATCTCTTACGGCGGTAGAATATTTTTCACCTTTCACTTTTCACCTTTCACTTTTCACCTTTCACTTTTCACCTTTCACCTTTCACTTAAAATACTATCGCTTCGTAAACATACAGTTCCGCATCGCGCCAGCCATCCCATCCAAGACCTGCCTTGTCCTGAGAACAATGTCCTACAAACTCTTCTTTGGTCCAGTTCACCTCGTCGGCCACCTGAGGAAGAAACGTGCCGCTTCTGCGTCCCTTCTTGATGTAGATGCCGTGACGATGCAGCTCAAACTCATCCAGACTCTTGATGCGACGCATGGGGGTAAGCACCGATATCTCAATATCTATATCGTCGAGCTCGTCTTTGGTCACAGGCATGAAACGAGGGTCTTCAAAGGCAGCGGCACGAGCCATCTCTGCCACTATCTCGTGCAGGGGATAATCCTCGCCGAAGTGACCGATGCAGCCACGAAGTCTGCCATGTTTGTGAAGAGACACGAATGCACCGCACTTTGAGTTGAGAGTTGAAAGATGAGAGTTGAAAGTTGGCTGCGCTATCCGTTTGCCGTCCAGCGAGTCCTTGATGCTTTGAAGGGCAATATCTTTCAGGAGCTTCTTGTCTGCTTCTGAGATAGAAAACTCTCCAGGCTGTTTGCGCAGGAAGGCAAACGAATGATAGCCCACCACACGGCTATGATCGTGGTCGTCAATATCACCTGAGTTCTGATACATGATGTGCTTCACGGAATAGTTTTCATCGAGCATCATCATCAACGTGATGATGGCAAAGCCGCCACAGGCACTTGTTGCCAGGTTCTTCATGCCTCGCTGGGCATTGGCATTAATGGTCGCAATAAACTCCTCCACATCGCCCGTCTCAATAGCTTTGCCTGTCCGTGCATCCACCTCGCAAGCATCGTCATACGCAGGATAGTGAGAGAAGTCGCTACTAATAATAAAGAGGTTCTCTCCTTGAGAGCGTCCTTCGGCCGAGCGGTCGTCAGTAAAGTAGGGTTTCAGCACCTCTGCAATCCGCTTCAGCTTGCGATAGTCGTTAGTTGAGATAATAATAGGTACGATGGGAGGCACTTCTTG
This sequence comes from uncultured Prevotella sp., assembly GCF_946407605.1. GTDB lineage: Bacteria > Bacteroidota > Bacteroidia > Bacteroidales > Bacteroidaceae > Prevotella. Next base: position 6,264 of record NZ_CAMJOS010000045.1, on the reverse strand, counting down.
AGCGTGCTGGGCGAAAAGTCTTTGCAAAAACGGCAGCTGCACCTCCAGACAATGTTCCCTGTCGTGCGCCTCCGGCCTATAACTGAACACACAGTCTGAATCCGTGTCACCTGTGTTCGTTAGAGTAACAGCCGTTTCGTGGTCTACCCTCACCTGCCCCAGCGGCGTGGCATAGTAGTCGGCCTCCGTGTTCACCGACGCCCCGTCGAGCCACTCATGATGGCTGGGGCCCAGCAGGAAGATACGTTTATACCGTTTCTTGGCATCCAGCGACATATAGGCCGACGCAGCCACATTGCCAGAGAAGTAATAGCCAGCATGGGGCACAATGATTGCCGCCACATTCTGATATACCGTACTATGGCTGTGAAGTGCCAAGAGACTATCCACCTCATCACTCAGTTCCTTCGCATTGCCCGTATAGAAACGGTCTGCCTGAGTTGCCGGGCGCACCACAGGCTCACGTGTTTGTCCTTTACACGAAGTCATCATAATCATTATTGCTATAAGTGTTCGTAATTTCATGGGGACAAAATTACGAATTATTCCCCATACGCAACCTCTTTCCCATGAAGTATTTTGTGTTAAAAATGGCAAAGGCATAAATTTTCTCAATCTATTTTGCCGAAAGCGTTGGAAATATTTGCTACCTTTGTGGCTGATTTTTGATAATTATTAGGATTTAACACAGAAACAGATAACAACACCGAATGCCCGCTCGGCTCGGCCAAAAACATTAGATTTATGAATAAAACAGTATTGATAACAGGAGCAACAAGCGGTATAGGACTGGCTTGTGCAAGGAAATTCGCAGAAAACGGCGACAGACTGATTCTGACAGGAAGGAATGAGCATATCCTGGCTAAGATCCGAAAGGAATTGACTGCCAGGGGTACGCAGTTGATGACACTGGCCTTTGACGTGAGAGACCGACAGAAAGCAAAGAAGTTCATCGATGAACTGCCTGAGGAGTGGAAGGAGATTGATGTGCTGGTGAACAATGCTGGGCTGGCACTGGGGCTGGAGCCAGAGTACAAGGGCGACTTCGATGACTGGGAAACAATGATTGACACGAACATCAAGGGACTGCTGACGATGACACGACTCGTGGTGCCAGGAATGGTGCAGCGCAACCGTGGCCACATCATTAATGTGGGCTCGGTGGCTGGTGACGCTGCCTACGCTGGTGGCAACGTGTATTGTGCGACAAAGGCTGCGGTGAAGGCGTTGACTGATGGACTGCGCATCGATGTGGCAGATACTGCCATCCGTGTAACAAACTTGAAACCGGGACTGGTAGAGACCAACTTCAGCAACGTGCGTTTCAAGGGTGATGAAGAGCGTGCCAAGAAACTCTATACAGGCATCAAGCCGCTGACGGGTGACGACATCGCTGACGTGGCTGTCTATGCTGCCAATGCCCCTGAGCATGTGCAGATTGCTGAGGTGCTGATACTGGCAACGCATCAGGCCAGCGGCAGTGTTATTGTAAGAAAGTAACTTTGTGGAGCAGGCGGTCATCATAGGGGCAAGCTCCTATACTTGGTTATTTGACCCCTTCGGGGTCCTTATATTTTCCAATTCTCATATACGTCATGATAGACCTCTATTGGTCTATCTATGACTATATGTCCCTATCTATAGGGATAGGGACTATATCGTATATAGTCCTTATAAAGCAACTATCGGTAAATCCCGAATCTCCATATCCTTTGCAAAGGTAGTGCAATTTGGATATATTCCTTGTTATCGTCTGAATTCTGCGTAAATTCGCCTTGAATTCTGCGTAAATTCAAGTCGAATTCTGCGTGCAAACTATCGCTCTGGTATGCAGTTCTGTGACTGACGTCATCTTACACCCGTTCCGACGTCATCTTCGGGTGTTTCCGATGGCATCTACGACTCGTTCCGATGATACTTTAGGGGGGTAAAGTATCATCGGAACAACCGCAAAACACCATCGGAACAGATGAAAGGAACGTCAGGAAAGACTCGAAAGTGACTGCATCTTTGCGGAGTATCCTTCATCAGAGAGCATAACATCAGCCTTCTTGCGCCCCTACGGTTCTTTCAGTCTGCAAAACTGCGTGAGCAGTTTCGCGGCTTTCAAGCCGCAAAGGTACGAATAAGTGAGTAAAATATTAATATTTTTCACTCATTTCTTTTTTTAGCTGTTTTGAAGGGGATTATTCTACGTAATACTCTTTATTGCCCGTCTGCTGCATCTCGCCCTGACATTTCGGACAAGTGCGTTTATCCCATATCTTGATATTATCGCTGCTCCGTCATTTCACAAATACTATTAAAAACTCTGGCAAAGATACTCATTTTTGTTCTAAAATTCGTACCTTTGCGCTAAATATTAACATATTATGATGAAAGTAAAGATTCAAACCATGTTGGGCGACATCGTAGTTCGCCTTTACGACGAGACTCCCATCCATCGTGACAATTTCGTAAAGTTGGCGAAGGAGGGTTATTATGATGGTACGCTGTTCCATCGAGTGATAAAGAACTTCATGATCCAGGGCGGCGACCCCGACTCAAAAGGCGCACCCGCTGGTAAGATGCTGGGGGTCGGTGGTCCTGACTACACGCTGGAAGCCGAGATAAAGGACGGCCTGTACCATAAACGTGGCGCTTTGGCTGCTGCACGTCAGGGCGACGAGGTGAATCCTGAGCGTCGCAGTAGCGGTTCGCAGTTCTACATAGTCTGGGGAGATGTGTATAACGAAGGCCAGCTTCGTCAGTTCTCTAAGCAACTGAGGATACAGAAGGTTCAAGCAGAGTTCAATGCTCTTGCAGCCGAGCATCGTGCTGAGATTATGCAGATGCGTCGTGAAAGGAATCATGAGGGACTTCAGGAGCTGCAAGACAAACTGGCTACTGAAGCTGAGAATAAGGTAGGCAAATCTGGACTGACCGATGAACAGCTGAAGATTTACTCAACTGTTGGCGGTACTCCCCATCTCGATGGTCAATATACCGTATTCGGCGAGGTCGAGGAAGGTCTTGATGTGGTTGAGATGATTCAAGGCACAGCCACAGGACGTGCCGACAGACCAGTAGATGACATCGAAATGCGAATGACAGTTATGGACACATAGCTTTCATACCCTGAAGGGGAAATCCCTATGTAGTTTTAGGAATCTCGCCCCTACAGAATAGGAATTTTCATTTTCAAATTCCAGTGATTCGCCTTATCTTTGCATCGTGAAAAGGTTAGAAAGCCTCTCACAGAACAGAAGTTTAATAATTAAAAAATGAAGATTATGAAGGCAATGAATAAGGTGATCGCAGCCATGATGTTGATGGCAGTCACAACAGCAATGCCAGCAATGGCAAGTAATAAGCACCATAACAATGGCAAGAACGATAAAGTGGTTGTAGTGAATAACCACAAAGGTGACTCTCACTTTGACAAGGTGGACAAGGCACTCTCTAATAACGATGCTCACAAGCACCATGCCTATCGTCCCGACGTGAAGACCTGCACCATCAAGGTGAGCCGTCACGACTCTCATAAGAACATAGCGAAAAAGGTTGAGAACATGAAGGGCGTGATGGATACCAACTGGAATCCCCGCACTCGTGAGTTGACAGTCCGCTACGATGCCAAGGTTACGTCAGCCCGTCATATCAAGCACTTCGTGGCGTAAGCCATTCCATATATAATACGTAAAGGCCCCGGCTTGCATTCCAGCAGGTCGGGGTCTTCATGATTACTATTGCGATTATCCTTTTCATTTCACAAATACTATTAAAATACTCATTTTGTTCTAAAATTCGTGCCTCTGTGCTAAATAAACAAGGAGTGCTATCTGTGCCAACAAAATCAGCGGCAGTCCGTACTTGAACTTCTTGTGCATCGTCTTATGGTGCCAAACCTTCATACCAAACAAGGCTCCGATGCTCCCGCCAATGACAGCAAGCATCAGCAAAGTAACCTCCGATATGCGCCAGTAGCCTCGCTTGGCCTTGACCTTATCAATGCCATAGACCAGGAAGGTCACAACATTGATAACTATCAGATAATATAGCAGAGCATTTGCTATCATTGCTTTCTCTTTTGTAAATATGTACACGTTCTTTGTAAGACCTCCGCGTAGCGCCTGAGCACCTTACGGAGCGCAAGAAAGCGTCCCTTTGGGGCCGAGCGCTCGCAAATTTATTTGCAAATATACGAAAAATCCATGAATAATTGCTACCTTTGTACCCAAGTTTTAGAATTATTTGGATTTGGTATGAAAAAATATTTTGCCCTATTATTGGCTGTTCTTGGGCTGAACACAGCATGCAGTCAAAATTTTGAAAACATGGAAGTGAAGGAGTTTGCTGAACTAATAGCAGACTCTAACGTAGTAATCCTCGACGTGCGTAAGGCCGATGAGTTTGCTGAGGGGCATATCAAGGGAGCCATATTTATTGACCAGTTCCAAAGCGACTTTGTAGAACAGGCTAAGGCAAAGCTGCCAAAGGATAAGACTATCGCCATCTACTGCCGCAGTGGTCGCCGCTCAGCCAATGCAGCTGGGAAACTGGCAGACATCGGCTACAAGTGTTTAAACCTCAAAGGTGGTATCATTGCTTGGAAGGATGCGGGCAAACCAGTAGTGACTTTTTATAATTGAACTTTAAATTACGGACGCATCATGGACAAAAAAGAACTACAAAAGACAGTAAACCCCGTTTATTTGACCGCCAAATCGACTTTAGGTCTTCTGAAAAAGGCAGGGGATCCGGATGCTGTTGCCTTGCTGTCTATTATCGGCCTGGAGACAGAATTGCAGGAGAAAGCCAAGATTCTCCCCGCCCATATCGGGGAGTGTTACAAGACTGCCCAGCTGGCCCGCTATGAAATATACAACACCGCTGCGATTCGAAGCAGCGCCCACAATATCGTGGACCTTCCTTCGGGTTATTCGCCCCGCGGGTTCCGTGTTTCATCTGCGGGAAAGCGCTATTTCGGGTTTGACCTTCCGGTGGTGATTGACGACATGGCTCCTGCTGCCCAGAAGGTGATGACGCCCGAGCAGTGCCGCCTGTCCAGTTACCACGCCGTGGATGCCACCAATTACCAGTCCATGAAAGACGCATTGGGGAGCGTCAAAGGCGAGTTGTGCATCGTGACGGAAGGGCTGCTGGGGTATTTCAACGAGCCGGAGCTGGTGAGCCTCTGTTAGGCCATTCACCGTCTTCTCTCGGAGTACGGTGGCTGTTGGATGACAGCCGACACATCCATCTTGAGAATCTATACGCTCACCTTCAGCACCTTGCTTAAAGGAGATGAACTTGCCTTATTGAATCGTATGCAAGGGAAAGCCAACGAAATGGCCGATGTGAAGATGAACCAGAACAGCCTCTTCCTCAATGGCGAGGAGGGAGCCAGGAGATTTCTGGAGGAGCAGGGATTCACGGTAGCGGCTGAGCCCGTCACGCTCTATCTTCCGGATGTTCCCGGCGCGACTGATGAACTCCGTAATGCCTATCGGCAAATGAACATACTCACCATGCGTGTCGCCTCTCCGAAGACGGGGAGGAAGTCGGCTCCGGAGCTTCCTTTTGCCGTCGAAAGTTCGGTAACGGAAGGAAAACTCGTCATGAAAGTCCAGGGACGGGTAGATACCCTCACGGCAACGCAGCTGCTGAAAGCCTTCCAGGAGGCGTCGCCTCAGACCGATTCAATAGAGCTGGACGTGGAGAAGATGCCCTATATCTCATCGGCCGGTCTCCGTGTACTGTTGATCATGCGGAAGTCCGTAAAAGACCTGAGCTGCTTCAAGGTGTTCCATGTCCAGCCCGAGGTCGAGAAAATCTTTAAAATGACCGGATTCGACAAGCTTCTGATACGCTAATCAGGTTTCGTGTCCTGATGAAGATGATGATGTTCAATAGGTGTAATCGCCGATGATGATACGTGGGTTCTTAACCACATTCTAGATGAAGCATAGTCTTGGGAGGTTCGGATTAGGAAATACCTCGTTTGGGTTGGGCCTATTTATAATACTCATAAAATCCTATTTGTCCGTCTATTATTTCAAATACTCATCATCCCTTACCAGAATCTTCTCAATCTTGCCGACGTACATCGTATGGAAGTCGCGCTGGGGATAATTTTCGTCGATGGTGTCCTGATAAAGGAATCCGCTCTCTAGCATCCATTCATCACCAATCAGATTCTTCGACGAGCGAAGCGGCAAAGCCGAGCGGAACGGATTGAACTTCATGTCCTTGTAGTTAATCTCTTTCATTTCAATTCATCTG
>NZ_CAMJOS010000044.1 GCF_946407605.1 uncultured Prevotella sp. | reverse complement strand
ATGGCTACACAGAACCCGATAGAGCAGGAAGGTACCTATCCGCTGCCTGAGGCCCAGGTGGACCGTTTCATGCTGAAAGTGGTTATTGACTATCCCACACTGGAGGAAGAGAAGAAGATTATCCGCGAGAATATTGCCGAGGGTCTGCCCAAGGTGACGCCTGTGACTACCTCAGACGAGATACTGAAGGCTCGTGAGGTGGTGCGCGAGGTGTATATTGACGAGAAGATTGAGCAGTATATTGCCGACATCGTCTTCGCAACACGTTTCCCTGACCGCTATGGTCTGAAGGACATGAAGGATATGATATCGTTTGGCGGTTCACCACGTGCTTCCATCAATCTGGCTAAGGCTTCGCGTGCTTACGCTTTCATCAAGCGTCGCGGCTATGTGGTGCCTGAGGATGTGCGTGCTGTGGCTCACGACGTGCTACGTCATCGTATTGGTCTGACCTATGAGGCAGAAGCTTCGAATGTGACCAGCGAGGAGATTGTTTCCAAGATTATCAACAAGGTAGAAGTACCCTAATACATTAAATATTAATCATTAAAGATTAAAGATGGAAACATCTGAAATCATCAAGAAGGTCAGGAAGATTGAGATTAAGACTCGCGGTCTTAGTTCCAATATCTTTGCAGGTCAGTATCACTCGGCCTTCAAGGGTAGGGGAATGGCGTTCTCTGAGGTGCGCGAATATCAGTATGGCGACGATGTGCGCGATATTGACTGGAACGTGACGGCACGCTTCAACAAACCCTATGTGAAGGTGTTTGAGGAAGAGCGTGAGTTGACGGTGATGCTACTCATCGACGTCAGCGGCTCACTGGACTTCGGTACACAGAAGCAGTTGAAGCGTGATATGGTCACTGAGATTGCTGCCACGCTGGCTTTTTCGGCTATTCAGAACAACGATAAGATTGGTGTGGTGTTCTTCTCTGACAAGATAGAAAAATATATCCCACCTAAAAAGGGACGAAAGCATATCCTTTACATCATCCGCGAGATGCTGGACTTTCATGCCGAGAGTCGACGTACAAATGTGGCACAGGCCATCGAGTTTCTCACGGGTGTCAGCAAGCGTCGTTGTACGGCCTTCCTGTTGAGTGACTTCTTCGACCGTCAGGAATTCTTGCAGCAACTCACCATTGCCAACAGGAAACATGATGTGGTGGCTATTCAGGTGTACGACAAACGTGCCTGTGAGTTGCCTAATGTGGGTCTGATGAAGGTTGTTGACAGCGAGACGGGCTATGAGCAGTATGTCGATACGGGCAGCAAGAAGCTGCGCGAGTCGTACAAACGCTACTGGCAGAAGCAACAGGCCGACCTGAAGGAGACCTTTACGAAAAGTAATGTAGACAGCGTCAGCATTGCCACAGATGAAGACTATGTGAAGTCGCTGATGGGATTGTTTAAACAACGTGGTTAGTAAATGAAAAGAAGAATCATCACATATCTGTTGTCATTTGTTGTTACGACCATCGCAGCACAGGTAAAAGTGGAGTCGAGCATCAGCGCTGTAGAGATGCTGGTGGGACAGCAAGTGCAACTGACTGTCTCTGCTACTGCCGATGAGAATGCCACAGTAGAATTCCCTAAAGAGGCTTACTTCCCGCAGGGAGTAGAGTTTCTGGGAGCTATCGACATACCTGATGAGGTGGTGGAAGGCGGTCAGGTGAAACATCAACGCGGATATGTACTCACGTCGTTCGAAGATACCCTTTACTACATCCGTCCGATGGTGATTAAGGTGAACGATCAGGAGTATAAGACCAACCAGTTGGCGCTGAAAGTACTGACGGTAGATGTGGACACCACTAACTATGAGGAGTATTTCGGTCCGAAGGATGTACAGGACAATCCCTTTGACTGGGAGCTGGACGACTGGGCCGAGCCTTTCTGGATGAGTGTCATCCTTTTGGTGTTCATGGCGTTGGGCTATTATCTCTATTTGCGTCTTCGTGATAACAAACCTGTTATCGCACGTATCCGTATTGTCAAGCGACTGTTGCCTCATCAGAAGGCAATGAAGGCTATTGAGGAGATCAAGGCCGAGCACATGGTGACGGCAGAAGACCCGAAGGAGTATTATACCCGTCTGACAGAGGCGCTGCGTAAATACATTGAAGAGCGATACGGCTTCAATGCTATGGAGATGACCAGTAGCGAAATTATCGACAAGCTGATGAGTAATGACGACCCACAGATGATGGACGAGTTGCGTCAACTGTTCCAGACTGCCGACCTGGTGAAGTTTGCCAAGTACTCTACGCTGATTAACGAGAACGATGCCAACCTGGTGAGTGCTGTGGACTTTATTAACAAGACTAAGATAGAGACGCCTGTCAACGAGCAGATGGTTAAACCGCAGCTTACTGCCGAAGAGCAACGTACAAAGAACAGCCGCATAGCATTGAAGGTGTCTATTGGAGTGGTCTGCTTTGTTTGCGTCGTGCTGTTTGGTTATATAGCATACTGCGTCTACGACTTAATTTAGGAACTGAAAGATGGAATTTGCTAATAGAGAATACTTTTTTCTACTCCTGCTCATCATACCTTATATATTATGGTATTTGATGTTCAGGAAGAAAAATGAGCCTACGATAAGGATGGCAGACACATTTGCCTTCCAATATGCATCGCGCAGTTGGAAGGTAATGCTGATGCCACTGCAACTCTTCTTGCGCATCGCGGCATTCACTTTGCTGGTGGTGGCGCTGGCACGTCCGCAGACTCATGACAATCTGCAGAACGAGAGCATCGAAGGTATTGACATCATGCTGGCGATGGACGTTTCTACGTCGATGTTGGCAGAAGACCTGCGCGATGACTCGCACAATATTCAGAACCGTATTGAAGCTGCCAAGAATGTTGCCGCAGAGTTTATTGCGGGACGTCCGAACGATAACATCGGACTGACCATTTTTGCTGGCGAGGCTTTTACCCAGTGTCCGATGACCATCGACCATGCATCGCTGCTGTCGCTACTTCAGAATGTGCGTACCGATATTGCGGCACGAGGACTGATTGAGGACGGTACTGCCATCGGTATGGGACTGGCCAATGCCGTAAGCCGACTGAAGGACTCGAAGGCTACTAGTCGTGTTGTCATCCTGCTAACTGACGGTAGCAACAACCGCGGAGACCTGTCGCCTATGACCTCTGCTGAAATAGCCAATAGTCTTGGCATCCGCGTCTATACCATTGGTGTAGGCAGTAACGGAACGGCACGCTATCCTTTGAGTGTAGGCGGTGGTGTGCAGTATGTCAACATTCCAGTTGAGATTGACACGAAGACCCTTACCGACATTGCCCGTACCACAAATGGTAAGTTCTATCGTGCCAAGAATGCAGACGAGTTGCGTCAGATATATAAGGAGATTGACAAGTTGGAGAAATCAAAGATTGAGGTACAGCGCTACAGTCGTCGCTATGAGGACTATCAGCGTTATGCCTTAGGAGCATTACTTGTGCTGATGCTTGAGATTCTTCTTAGAATAACTATATTTAGGAGGATTCCTTGAAAATAAAGTAAGAGATGTATAGATTTGAAAATCCGGAATATCTGTGGCTGTTGCTGGTGGTGCTGCTGTTAGGCATCATCCGCTTCGTCACATACTTTAATCAGAAGAAACGCCTGCGTAAGTTTGGCGACCCAGAGCTGCTACGTCAGCTGATGCCTGATGTCTCTCGTTGGCGTCCACTGGTGAAGTTCCTGCTACTGGAACTGGCATTGACCATGTTGATTATCATGGTGGCACGTCCACAGCAGGCAAATGGTGTGAGTCAGGACAAGCGTCAGGGTATTGAAGCTATCATTGCACTTGATGTCAGTAACTCTATGTTAGCCAAAGACGTATCGCCCAATCGACTGGATCGTGCAAAGATGATGGTAGAGAATCTGATAGAGGATTTTACCGATTCGAAGGTGGGACTGATTGTCTTTGCAGGTGACGCCTTTGTGCAGTTGCCTATCACCAGCGACTATGTGTCGGCAAAGATGTTCCTCAGCAGCATAGACCCTTCAATGATTGCCAATCAGGGTACTGATATCGCAGCAGCTATTAATATGGCATCGCACAGCTTCACACAACAGGAGCATGTGGGTAAGGCCATCATTGTGATTACCGACGGTGAAGACCACGAGGGTGGGGCGATGGAAGCTGCGAAAGATGCCCACGAACAGGGATTCAATATCTATATGCTGGGCATCGGTTCTACGAAGGGTGAACCTATACCTGACCCGCAGACTGGCAACTTCATGACAGATAATCAAGGTAATATGGTGATGTCGCGACTGAACGAACAGATGTGTCGTGAGATAGCACAGGCTGGTGGCGGTGCCTATATTCATGTAGATAACAGTTCGAGTGCACAGCGTCTGCTGGACGAGGAACTCGACAAACTGGAAAAGGGTGAAACCATCATCTATAGCGACTATGAGGAGTTGTTTCAGTATGCTGGCCTGATGGCTTTGATACTGTTGATTCTCGAGATATGTATCATGGATCGTAAGAATCCGTTACTGAAGAATATTAAACTATTCAAAAGATGAAGTTATCAAAACTGATATTGATATTGATTATAACATTTATAGGTACTGCTACGGTTTCTGCCGATAACCGACAGTCTCGCAAGCATATCCGTAAGGGTAATACCTTGTTCCGTTCTGATAAACGAAAGGAAGCACTTGTTGACTATGTCAAGGCGGTGCGTGCTGACACAACAAATGCTCGTGCCCTATATAACTTGTCAACATCGATGTTTCCTGCCGCCTGGAGAAATGTTCAGGAGAACCAGCGCGATACGATGATTAACTACTTTAAGGCTGCTGCCCAACAGGAGGCGAATCCCTACAGAAAGGCACAGGCCTATCATAACATGGGTGTGGTGCTGCAGGGAGCGCATGACTTTAAAAATGCCATCGAAGCCTATAAGGAAGCGCTTCGTAATAATCCGAATGATGACGAGACACGCTATAACCTGGTGCTCTGTCAGCGCCAGCTAAAGAATGATGGCAATGGTGGTCAGAGTCAGCAACAACAACAGCAGGACGAGCAAGATCAGCAACAACAGCAGCAGGAACAAGAACAACAACAGCAGCAACAGCAACAACAGGAGCCTCCGATGAGTAAAGAGAATGCTGAGCAGTTGTTGAATGCCGCTATGCAACAAGAGAAACAAACGCAACAGCGTATGCAAGAAGCCAAGCAACAACAGTCGAAACGTCGACGTATAGAGAAGAATTGGTAATGATGAAAGGTAAAAAGTATATAAATAAAGGATAAGAACAATGGTACTTAATAGTAATAATAAGGTAGAAAATAATAGATGGGTAAAATGGCTTTTACCTTTTTACCTTCTTGTATTCTTACCTTTATCGGCAATGGCGCAGACGCTGAAAGCCAATGCTCCGCAACAGGTGGCAGTTGGTCAGCAGTTTCGCTTGACATATACTGTTAACTCGCAGGATGTGTCTAATTTCCACATCGGTCAGATTCCCTCAGACGCCTTTGAGATTCTGATGGGACCAAGCACATCCACACAATCGAGCTTCTCTATGGTGAATGGCCGTACCACACAGTCGTCGAGCGTCACCTATACCTATATTCTCTCGGCATTGAAGAACGGTACGTTTACTATTCCTGCTGCCACTATCAATGTTGATGGCAGTCAGATATCATCGAATGCACTGAAGATACAGGTATCAGGAACGGCACAGGGTAATGGCGGACGAGCCCAGGGTGGCAGACCACAGCAGCAGGAAGAGTTGCGTTCTGCTGGCAGTACTATCAGCGGTTCCGACCTTTTTATTCAGGTCAGCGCCTCTAAGAAGAGAGTCTATGAACAGGAACCTGTATTGCTGACATATAAGGTATATACGTTAGTAGCCTTGACACAGCTGGAGGGAAAGATGCCCGACCTGAAAGGCTTCCATACACAGGAAATTCCATTGCCTCAGGAGAAAAGCTTTAAGATTGAGCAATTCAACGGTCGTAACTATAAGACTGTGACCTGGAGTCAGTATGTGATGTTTCCACAGATGTCGGGCAAGCTGCAGGTGCCTCCCATTACATTCAATGGTATCGTATTACAGCAGAACCGCAACGTAGATCCCTTCGAGGCGTTCTTCAATGGTGGTTCTGGTTATATCGAAGTAAAGAAGCAGATTCAGGCTCCTGGTGTTAATATCGAGGTTGACCCACTGCCAACTCGTCCTACGGGGTTCTCTGGCGGCGTTGGTAAGTTCTCTATGAAAACAGAGATTGACAAAACGGAGCTGAAAACCAACGACCCACTCACCATTCGCGTTACTATCACGGGTACTGGTAACATGAAGCTGATGAAAGCACCAGAGGTGAAGTTTACCAAAGATTTTGATGCCTATGATGTGAAGGTAACGGACAAGACCCGATTGACCACCAGTGGCTTGGAGGGTAGCATGATTTATGAGTATCTGGCAGTTCCCCGTCATCAGGGAAAATATCATGTACCTCCTGTAGAGTTTACTTATTTCGACACGAAAGAAAAACAGTATAAGACGTTGACGTCTGAAGCCTATGATTTAGCAGTTGCCAAGGGGGATGGCGATGAGACTACTGTTCAAAGCTATGGCGGCAGTCAGGAGGATATCCAGATGTTGGCTAATGATATCCGATATATTAAGTTAGGCAATGTCAACATGCAGTCGGAGGGCTCCCTGTTCTTCGCTTCTACGTTATACTGGATTGCCCTGGCTGTTCTGGTTCTTGTGTTCATACTGCTGTTTGTAGTATTTCGTCAGCGTGCGATTGAAAATGCTGACTTGGTGAAAACTCGTGGCAAGAAAGCGAATAAGGTGGCAGTAAAGCGTCTGAAGAAAGCTGCCAAGTTGATGAAAGACAACAAACCTGGTGAATTCTATGATGAGACTTTGCGTGCTTTGTGGGGTTATGTGGGTGACAAACTGAACATCCCTGTAGAGCAGTTATCACGCGATAATATCAGCGACCGCTTAACAGAGCGCAATGTCAATGCCGAGACAGTCAAACAGTTTATCGAAGCTATTGACGAGTGTGAGTTCGAACGATATGCCCCAGGCGATCCAAAGGGTAATATGAACAAGGTTTACCAAATGGCTATGACTGCTATTACTCAGATTGCTGGAACAATTAAATCAAAAAATTAAGAATGTAATAATTATGAAGCGATTGATAATCATTATTTCATTGTTTAATTTTTACATCGTGACGGCTATGGCCGTCACCAAGGCTGATGCTGACAGTTCTTATGTTAACGAGAACTATCAGCAGGCTATTAGTCAATATGAGGAACTGATAAAAGAAGGTGCTGCGAATGCCGATATTTTTTACAATCTGGGGAATGCCTATTATCGAATGGATGACATCACACATGCCGTATTGAATTACGAACGCGCACAGCTGTTGTCGCCTGGAGATGATGATATCCGTTTCAACCTGCAGTTGGCTCGTAGCAAGACAGTTGACAAGATTGTGCCACAGTCAGAGTTCTTCCTAGTTACATGGTATCTCTCTATAGTAAACCGACTGAGCATTGACGGATGGGCTTACGCCTCCTTAGGGTTCTTGGCATTGGCTATCATCCTGGCGTTGGTTTATCTGTTCTCCTCGCCAATATGGTTGAGAAAGGTAGGATTCTTCGGTTGTGGCATTATGGTCGTTTGTTTCGTTCTGGCTAATGTGTTTGCTTGGCAACAGAAACAGATAGTTGACAATCGAGATGGTGCTATCATCATTGAATCGGCAGTTCCTGTTAAGAGCACACCAGCACAGAATGGTACAGACCTCTTTATTCTTCACGAAGGTACAAAGGTGTCTGTGCTCGACAATTCCATTGGCGACTGGTGTGAGATTAGAGTGCCTGACGGCAAGCAAGGATGGGTGGAAGTAACACAAATAGAGATTATTTAACACAATAGTATGGACTGGTCTGCACTGATAGAATTTGACAAGCAACTGCTGTTGTGGTTCAATGGTAGCGACTCGCTGTTCCTCGACGGAATAGCAAAGACGCTTACAACGGCATCGACCTGGATACCAATGTATCTGGGGATGTTCTATTTAGTGTTGAAGAATAATGATAACTTTCAGCGTGTAATGTTGATTCTGGCGGCTGCAGGTCTTTGTGTGTTCTTTGCCGGCTCTCTGAACGACCTGTTTGTAAAACCAGAGGTAGCACGATGGCGTCCTGCTCGCGATACAGAAATTGCTATGATGGTTGACGTGGTGAACGGCTATCGCGGCGGCAATTATGGATTCTTCTCGTCGCATGCATCCAATACGTTCAGTTTAGCTATCTTCTTCTCGCTACTTGTCCGTAGTCGTGTGTTGACTACAGCTTTGATAATATGGTCTCTAATCAATTGCTGGACGCGTATGTATCTTGGAGTACACTATCCATTAGATATTATGTGCGGTCTCTTATGGGGGAGTCTTGTCGGTACTGGCATCTGGTTCCTGCATCAAAGCATCAGAAAGCGCATGGGTAACACGCTTGGATTTATTTCTTCACAATATACAACAACAGGCTATCAACTGTCTGACGTTAATGTTGTCATCAGCATCATGGTATTAACGCTGCTCTATTCCATCTTCAAGTCCTGTTTCATGATACTATTTTAACTTAACATGGATACAAAACACATACATATCAGTGATTATAACTATAATCTTCCAGACGAACGTATAGCTAAGTTTCCGCTTGCACAGCGTGACCAATCAAAGCTGCTAGTATATAATCAAGGTGAGGTAAGTGAGGATACATTCTGTAATTTACCAGACCATTTGCCATCGGGAGCATTGATGGTCTTCAATAATACCAAGGTTATTCAGGCTAGACTGCACTTTCGTAAGGAAACAGGTGCACTAATCGAAGTGTTCCTGTTAGAACCAGCAGAGCCTTCAGACTATGAACTGATGTTCCAGAGTCGCAGTCATTGCTCATGGTATTGTCTAGTGGGTAATCTCAAGAAATGGAAAGAGGGGAAACTGACAAGAACATGGACTATTGGTAATGAGAAACTGACATTTACTGCAGTACGCGGGCCGCTTCACGGCACAAGTCATCGTATTGATTTTGAATGGGACAACCCTCAGATTTCATTTGCAGAGATTCTTGATTCAATGGGTGAACTACCTATTCCACCATATTTGAATCGCGAGACACAAGAAAGTGATAAGACTACTTATCAGACCGTTTATTCTAAGATAAAAGGCAGCGTAGCAGCCCCTACGGCAGGTCTTCATTTCACGCCTCAGGTTCTTAGCGCAATCGATGATCATGGTATTGATCGAGAAGAGTTGACACTTCATGTGGGTGCCGGTACCTTCAAACCCGTGAAGAGCGAAGAGATAGAGGGACACGAGATGCACACAGAATATGTCAGTGTGCGCCGTCAGACATTAGAAAAACTGCTTGCTCACGATTGTCAAGCCATTGCTGTTGGTACTACTAGCGTACGTACCCTTGAAAGTCTTTATTTCATGGGATGCAAAGTGCTAAAGAATCCTGATGTTATGGAAGGTGATCTTCACGTGAACCAATGGGAACCGTATGAAGATGAGGGAGGTGATGCGGCTGATGTAAAAAGTGCCATCCAAGCTTTGATTGACTGGTTGGACCGTAATCACCTTTCTGTATTACATTCAAGTACTCAGATTATTATAGCTCCTGGTTATGACTATAAAATTGTGAAGATGCTCGTTACGAATTTCCATCAGCCGCAATCCACTTTGTTGCTGTTGGTCAGTGCCTTCGTTCGTGGCGACTGGCATAAGATATACGACTACGCCATAGCTCATGATTTCCGATTCCTGAGCTATGGCGATAGTTCGTTGTTGATTCCTTAAGGATTATTGTATTTCCCAACCTACGGCAGAGGCACCTAACACAGCTGCTGAAGCACCGTCGAGTCCGCTGATTAGGAATTTTGCCTTGCCCTTGAATATTTTCAATACATGGGCATCGTAAGCCTCACGGATGGGATTCATAATCAAATCGCCGGCTTTCACCATACCACCGAAGAAGATAAATGCCTCGGGTGATGAGAATGCTGCGAAGTCGGCACAGGCTTCACCCAGCATCTTGCCAGTAAACTCATATATCTCTTTGGCCAACTCGTCGCCTTTTCCAGCAGCGATACTCACATCAAGTGAGGTGATTTCTTCTGGATTCAGGTCGCGCAGAAGTGAAGGACGATCGGTGGTTGCCAATAACTCGCGAGCTGTACGTGCCACTCCAGTGGCCGAGCAATATGCCTCTAGACAACCTGTGCGCCCACATCCGCAGAGTCTTCCTTTCTCTCCACGAACCATTGTCACATGCCCTAGTTCGCCTGCGAAGCCATCACTACCGTAGAGCAGTTGTCCGTTGACAACGATGCCAGAGCCTACACCTGTTCCCAAGGTGATAACGATGAAGTTCTTCATGCCGCGAGCTACACCATATACCATCTCACCAATGGCAGCAGCGTTTGCATCATTAGTCATGGCCACAGGGATACCACCTAATCTATCACTGAACATCTTAGCCAGAGGCACTACACCATTGTGTGCCCAAGGTAGATTGGGTGCATATTCTATGGTGCCTGTGTAATAGTTTGCATTTGGTGCACCAATACCCATCGCCTTGATGGTCTCTAAGCCACCCACCTGTTCAATGATAGGCTGCAAAGCTGTGACACATGCATCTACATAATCTTCTGCATTGGTATATCCACCGGTCTTAATGGCTGTCGTAGCTTTAATATCGCCACGCGAGTCAACAATACCGAAAACAGAGTTTGTTCCTCCAAGATCTAAGCCAATAACATATGGCTTCATTGTTGCTTGATCATTCATATTCATAGCAATGTGGTCTTTTGTGTTAATAATTTTATCTTGTTTGCTGCAAAGTTACAACATTATCGGTAAAACTAAAACGGTTTAACTCCTTTTAACTCGTATTAAGTCCAATAACTCCCTAAAAAAGCGTACCTTTGCACTCGATATGTTCGTTGTTAACACTATTCCGAATATACTGGACATCGTATTCAAGGGTCTACTCATTGGTATTATTGCTTCTGCACCGATGGGACCTGTTGGCGTGCTTTGTGTACAGCGCACCCTGAACAAAGGCCGATGGTATGGTTTTATCACTGGTTGTGGTGCTGCTTTGAGTGATATTATCTATGCGGGCATCACGGGTCTTGGTATGGGTCTCGTGATAGATTTTGTGAGCAACGACACCAATCGTTTCTATTTGCAAATAGTAGGTAGTCTGCTGT
This sequence comes from uncultured Prevotella sp., assembly GCF_946407605.1. Lineage (GTDB taxonomy): Bacteria > Bacteroidota > Bacteroidia > Bacteroidales > Bacteroidaceae > Prevotella. Next base: position 8,636 of record NZ_CAMJOS010000044.1, on the reverse strand, counting down.
TGCTGGCTTTTGGTTTGTACACCTATCGTACGGACCCAACGAAGAAAATGCGTAAACCTGGGCAGAACAAGGGTACGCTGACGCATAATGGTATTACGGCTTTCCTTGTTACGCTAAGCAATCCCCTCATTATTTTCCTCTTTATGGCACTCTATGCCCAGTTTGCCTTTGGTCTTCAGCCAGACAAACCTATTGAAATGGTGATAGGTTTTGTCAGTATTGTGGCTGGCGCACTGTTATGGTGGTGGGGGCTTACATGGTTAGTTGATAAGGTTCGCACAAAATTTGATACAAACGGCATTAAGATTATAAATCAGATTATTGGCATGCTGGTTATTCTCGGTAGTGTGATTATTCTGTTGTCTACCCTCACCAGCCTACATCTTTATAATATTTTCTAGCAACTTTTAGTTATGTTTATAGCACAGGAATTACGTAAGAATAACATTGCGGAATACCTGCTCTATATGTGGCAGGTAGAGGACACCATACGCGCCTTCGGCTGTTCCCTGTCGCGTATCAGACGTGAGTATATTGATCATTTTGATTATTCTGAGGAACAAAAGGAGGAAGAGGTCGACTGGTTTGGTAACCTTATCAAGATGATGAACGAGGAAGGTTGTCGTGAGCAAGGTCATCTGCAGATTAACAAAGTTACGCTGCAGATGCTGTCGGAACTGCATCATCAGTTACTCAGCTCACCTAAATATCCGTTCTATAATGCGGAATACTATAAGGTTCTGCCTTTCATCGTCGAGCTACGTAATCGTGGCGCCAATAAGGAAGAGGGTGAGGTAGAGACATGCATGAATCTGCTTTATGGTGTCATGATGCTTCGCTTACAGAAGAAAGAGATTACTCCTAATACTGCACATGCCGTTAAAGAGGTGTCAACCTTCATAGGTATGTTAAGTGATTATTATAAGAAAGACAAAGAAGAACCTCTGGAGTTTTAAGATATGAATATATTGATAACAGGCTGTAATGGTCAGCTGGGAAATGAGATGCAACTGCTGGAGAAAGTGAATCCCCAGCACACATATTATAATACGGATGTGGCAGAACTGGATATAACAAACAGCGAGGCTATAGAGCGTTTTGTAATGGAACATAGCATTGACGGTATCGTGAACTGCGCTGCATATACGGCTGTTGACAAGGCCGAGGATAATGTGGATTTATGCCAAATGCTCAATGCTGTCGCACCAGGTTTCTTGGCATCAGCTATTGAAAAGCGTGGTGGCTGGATGATCCAGATTTCTACCGACTATGTGTTTGATGGTACTAACCATAAGCCTTATGTGGAAACAGATATAGTATGCCCAAATAGTGTGTATGGACGTACAAAGTTGGCAGGTGAACAGGCTGTGATGGCAAATTGTAAGAATGCAATGATAATCCGCACAGCATGGCTTTATAGTACCTTTGGCAATAACTTCGTGAAAACGATGATTCGTTTAGGCCACGAGAAATCTGAATTGGGTGTGATTTTTGACCAGATTGGCACACCGACCTATGCTCGCGATTTGGCTATGGCTATCTTTACAGCTTTGAATCAAGGCGTCATATCTGGTATATACCATTTTTCCAACGAGGGCGTTATCTCGTGGTATGACTTTACCAAAGCTATCCATCGTTTGGCAGGTATCTCTACCTGTCATGTACGTCCGTTACACACTTCGGAGTATCCTACACCAGCCGCTCGTCCGCACTATAGCGTGCTCGACAAGACCAAAATAAAACATACATATCATATTGAGATTCCTTACTGGGAAGATAGCCTTAAAGAATGTATTGAGAAATTATGAATCAAGAGATAGATAGAAGAAGAACATTTGCGATTATTTCGCACCCTGATGCCGGTAAGACCACTCTGACCGAGAAGTTTCTGCTGTTTGGCGGACAGATCCAAGTGGCTGGCGCAGTGAAAAACAATAAGATTAAGAAGACCGCCACGAGTGACTGGATGGAAATCGAGAAGCAGCGTGGTATCTCAGTGTCGACCTCTGTGATGGAGTTTGACTATACGCCTGATGGAAAAGACATTGAATATAAGGTCAACATACTTGATACCCCAGGTCACCAGGACTTCGCCGAGGATACTTTCCGTACACTTACTGCCGTTGACTCCGCCATTATCGTAGTCGATGGCGCCAAAGGTGTTGAGACCCAGACACGCAAGCTGATGAACGTGTGCCGCATGCGAAAAACGCCTGTCATCATCTTCATCAACAAGATGGATCGTGAGGGCCGTGACCCCTTTGATCTGCTCGATGAACTGGAACAGGAGTTAGAAATCAAGGTACGTCCCTTGTCGTGGCCCATCAATCAGGGTGCCAAGTTCAAGGGTGTGTATAACATCTATGAACAGAAACTTGACCTGTTTACACCTGATAAACAGCGTGTTACGGAAAAGGTAGAAGTGGAAATCGATAGCGAAGAGCTTGATAAACGTGTAGGCGACACTGATGCCAACAAACTGCGTGAAGATTTAGAACTTGTTGATGGCGTCTATCCTGAGTTCGACGTAGAGACCTATCGCTCTGCCGAAGTGGCTCCTGTGTTCTTTGGCTCAGCATTGAATAATTTCGGTGTCCAGGAACTGTTGAACTGCTTTGTAGAGATAGCCCCTAGTCCTCGTCCCACCAAGGCAGAGGAGCGGGAGGTTAAGCCTGAAGAGTCAAAGTTTACTGGATTTATCTTTAAGATTACTGCTAATATTGACCCCAACCATCGCTCTTGTATAGCTTTCTGTAAAGTGTGCAGTGGAAAGTTCCAGCGTAATCAGCCCTATCTGCATGTGCGTCAGGGCAAGACCATGCGCTTTACTTCTCCCACACAATTTATGGCACAGCGTAAGAGTACAATTGACGAGGCTTGGCCAGGAGATATTGTAGGCTTGCCTGATACTGGTGGCATTTTCAAGATTGGTGATACTATTACTGAAGGTGAACAGTTGCATTTCCGCGGATTGCCTTCATTCTCGCCAGAATTATTTAAGTATATTGAGAACGACGATCCTATGAAAGCTAAACAGCTTCAAAAAGGTATCGATCAATTGATGGACGAGGGTGTGGCCCAGCTCTTTGTTAACCAGTTTAACAATCGCAAGATTATAGGTACTGTGGGCCAACTGCAGTTTGAGGTTATTCAATATCGTCTGGAAAACGAATATAATGCAAAGTGCCGCTGGGAGCCCGTACATCTTTATAAAGCCTGCTGGATATCGAGCGACAATCCTGCTGAGCTCGAGGCTTTTAAGAAACGTAAGTACCAGTATATGGCGAAAGACAAAGAGGGTAGGGATGTGTTCCTGGCCGACTCTGGTTATGTGCTCCAGATGGCCCAGCAAGACTTCGAACATATCCAGTTTCATTTTACCAGTGAGTTTTAAGTATTAATATAAATAGATATGAGAAAAATATTTATTATCAGCATATTACTTTTAACGACTTCTTTGGTTTCCTTCGCTATTCCTGCTAAACCTGGACAATGGACTACCGTCACTTTAGCCGACGGTACAAGTGTAAGGGTTCAGGCCGTTGGCGATGAACACGGACACTTCTTCCAGGCTGCTGACGGCACAGCCTATCGGATGATTGGCGATGGCAGCTTTGTAAGAGCAGACCAGAGTGAGCTGCTGTCAATGGCTCGATTCCGTAAGGCACAGTCCAATGCTCGTCGTGCTTCCCGTCTGACTCAGAAAGCTCCAAACCGTGTTGGTGAATTCAATACGCTGATAGGCGAGTTCAAAGGACTTATTATCTTGGTGGATTATACGGATGTGAAGTTCAAACCTATCAACACGATAGAGAAGTTCACTGACATCATGAATATGGATAACTACGTTAGTGATGAAGGTTTTGTGGGTAGCGTGAAAGATTATTTCATTGACCAAAGCGATAGTCTATTCACCCTGACATTCGATGTCGTGGGACCCGTTCAACTGGCACACAACATGAAATATTATGGTGAGAACGATTCCTACGGCTATGATAAGCGTCCTGCTGAAATGGTTGTCGAGGGCTGTAAAGCTGTTGACAGTCTGATTAACTTTGCCAACTACGATTGGGATGGCGACGGTGAGGTAGATCAGGTTTATGTCATCTATGCCGGCTATGGCGAAGCAGACAACGCATCAACTAAGAAAAATACTGTTTGGCCTCATGAGTGGTCTCTGTCGGCTGCTGTGGGGCATTCTCTCCACCTCGACGGCGTTACGATTGATACCTATGCTTGTGGCAGCGAGCTGTCTGCCAGCGGTATTATCGATGGCATCGGTACCATCTGTCATGAGTTCTCCCACTGTCTGGGATACCCTGACACCTACGACACCTCAGGTGGTGGCCAGTTTGGCTTGGGGACGTGGGATGTTATGTGCAACGGCTCCTATAATGGCAATGGATTCTGTCCGCCCAACTATACAGCTTACGAGAAGATGGTGGTGGGCTGGATTTCGCCAATAGAGCTCACTACCGACACCCTTATCAACAACCTTCTTCCAACATCAAAGGGCGGTAAAGCCTATAAGTTGGTCAACAGTGGCCATAGCGATGAGTATTTTCTTATCGAGAGTCGCCAGCAAGACGGGTGGGACAAGAGTACGCCTGGCAAGGGGCTCATGATATCCTATGTAGATTACGATGAGGACTTATGGTACATGAATTTCGAGAATTCGTTAGGAAACTATGCCGAAGTCAATGGCTATGAGCCTGGTGACCAATACTATGATTACTATAACAGCATCAACAATGATCACCAGCGTCTGACCTTCTTCCGTGCTAACAACAAGGGCAACTCCTATTCTTCGGCAACAGACCTCTATCCCTATCGCAATAACAACAGTCTGACACCCAAGTCGAAGCCAGCCTCCAAGTTGTATCACGAAAATGCTTTAGGCACCATGTTTATGGATTTGTCAATCGTTGGCATCACACAAAATGATGATGGCACCATGTCTTTCCGAACCCTTGCAGAACAGGAAATAAAAGATGCCATCATCACTCAAAATATACAGCCTACTACCGCTACTGGTATTTACACACTTGACGGTCGTTATATAGGCACCGACCTCAATGTACTAAAACATGGTATGTATGTGGTCAATGGACGTAAGATTGTGAAATAATCAATCACTGATACGTTCAACAATGAAGTCACAGGCTGAGAACCAATTACTGCCCTCACCGTAATTTTGGACGATGTCGCGATCGACGGTGACACCATAGGTGAGACTGTCGTTCGTGATGTCATTGGGTACGGTGATGTCGTCGAGGTAGATGCGGTTCCAGCCGTAACCCTGTCCGCCGTGGGCCGTAGCCTTATTGATATCGAGTGACAGGACACCCTCGTGGGCGTTGGCCATGCGTGAGAAACGGCTGAGGGCAGAGAACCACACATTGCCACCTCTATCGCCATCGGCAGGAATCTCTTTCTTAACGGTCTTGTCGTTAGCCTTGGCGTAGATAATCATGCCGGAGTGACCACTCATAGTCTTGTCTGCACGTACCACAGCCGATACACGATAACGACCGGGACGCAGATTGTCGAGGGTGTTCTCGAAGCGGACACCACCGCTGTAGTCCTCGCTGTTCATGTGGATATAACCCGTTTGTTCATCAGCGCTATAGTGCTCGCCACGGCCTGTGAACATATCCAAATGCTTGTATTCCACAGGCTCATGGGTGAGTTTCCAATGGTTGCGGTTGAGATATTCCTGGTCGTTGATGCTCAGACTGTCATTCTCCTCGGTCTTGTTGCGCATCACTTCAATCATCATCTGGGCACCTTTGACCTGCTTCTTCAGGTCGTCAGGCATATTCTTGGCAAGCTCCTTAGTCATATCCAACAGCTCCTCAGCATGACGCCATGAGAGTTGGAAGGGATAGCTTTCTACCTCTTTGTTGAGTGTGTGACAGATGGCTTTCTGCTCAGTGGTAGTGGCTGCACTGCCCATCTCCGTCATGAGCGCCACCTTGGCGTGAAGGGCCTCATAGCTGGTCTTGAGGTTAAACGTCCGAGGGGCTTCATAGAGCTGCTGAGCCATCGTGATGTAATTGTACTGGAACCTCTCGGCCAGCGTGTCGGTGTCGAGCGCCTTGGCGCGTTCTGGCTCTTTTTTGCGAATGTCGAACAGCATGTTCTGCGCTACGCTGAGGGCCGTGTTGCTGCGGTCGAGATACTCATCGTCATCGTAGGACTTAATCTGCGGTATTGAATTGAGTTTGGGACAATGGAACTCATACATGAGGCCAGTTGTCGCATAGTACTTGTGCTTATTGTCGATGGGATTATCCTCATCATAGCTATACCACGTGAGCAGATAGGTGGATCGGAATCCGTCGTCGTCCTTGAAACCAATGATTCGTACGTTAATCGTAGGGTGAAGAGAAAGCGGGAATGTCTCGCCACTTTCGCCATAAGCTATTCTAACGCCAGGGAAGACGGCCTGTTCGTCGCCAGCCACATAACTGTAATAGCTGGAGGCAAAGGGTGACTGTTTGTCGAACTCATCAAGAATGTGACGTATGGGTAGGGTAGGGTCTTTTGGAATATAGCGGAACTCAAAACGGTAGCCATCGAGATAGAGCGGCCCAACATTTGCCCTGTTTTTTGCAAGCTTCACCGCATGGATTTTGTTCTTAGGAACAAGACCGGCGCCATCGAGAGCCGTAAAGATGATGTTGGCGCTATCCTGGTTGGTGGGGATCCATTTCGACGAGATGCTTTTGGGAAACTTCTTATCGAGCGTTTCGACAAAGACTGTACGCATGGCCTGTGCATGCTTGTTCTGCTGAGCGTGGACAAATAGCGTGCTGAATGGCATCAGCAGGAATGATATGATAAATAATTGACGTTTCATATTGTTATTTTTTTTATTCAATTTTTCAATTTTTCAATTCTTCAATTCTTCAATCCTTCAATTCTTTAGAATGCAACATAATTCAAAGTGCTGTCGTTCTGTATTTCGTTCATGGCTTGCTCGACCTGTTTGCCAACGATGCGATTAACCATTTGTTGCAGGCGGACATCGGCAGCGATGAGTCGTTCAACCTGATCGGCACTGACACTGTCATCCAGACCATCCATCTCGGCCTCCAAACGGGCGATGCAGTCGGCAAGACTCTCGGCTTCGGTGGCTTTAGGCACTTCTTGAGCAACGACCTTAGGCTGATGATTCTGACGTTTGGCAGTCGTGGGCTGAACGGCAGGTTTTGCAGGTTCGTCCTGGGCCACAATCGGTTGCTCTGTGACAGTATTGGGACTGATGACTTCTGGCTTTGTCTGAACATTCGGGGTAGGGGCCTCCGTGTTCTGTGCCGATAGGGGAGTATGCTCTGAGCTTTGACTGAAGTGGAATACTACCAGCAGGGCAAAGCAGGCGGCAATACCAGCCACAAGCCATCGCAGAGCCACTATCTTAGGCTTCTCCCTGACAGCCTTAGGCTGCTGTGGCAGCTTGTCGCTATCAGCTTTTTGGAGGTTGGAAGAGGTGTCGGAATCGGCGTCGATGTCGACCTTGCCGTCATCGAAGAGTGCGAACATCTCCTTAAACTCCAACCATTCGTCGTCTACCTCGTTGGTGCGGAAATACTGTGCCAGCGTCTGTTCTTCGGCCACGTTGGTTTCACCGTCCATGAACTTGCTGAGCAACTGTGCTATTTGCTGTTTATCAATCATTTCTTTCATTGTTGGTTCCTCCTTTTTAGTTTGTTTAGTAATTCGTTACGGGCTCTAGAAAGCAGTGTGGATACTGATGTTTGTTGGATGCCAAGTATCTCGGCTATCTCGCTGAGCTCGCGATGCTCCAGCTGTCGCATCCTCAACACGATGCCCGATGTAGATGGCAACGCGTCAATCTGTTTGTAGAGCCAGCGTTCTAATTCTGCATATTCCAGGCGGTCGTGCAATGTATCTTCATCAACAAGGGGCAACGTATAGCCAATATCAGCATGATGACGGGCTGTGCGCCATTTGTCGATGCATACGCATTTAGTGGTGATGGCAACTGAGGCTTTCAGGTGTGCAGCGTCACTGATCTGCTCGTGAAGGCTCCACAAACGGAGCATCACGTCTTGCGCGATGTCTTCAGCATCGTCCTGAGCAAATCCGAATCGCTCAGCTATTGATACGGCTTTTGTCCGTATCTCGTTTGCCATATATGTGAACTCGTTTTGTTTCATTTCAATTATATAACGTAGAAGAATTCATATATTAAACAAGAAATCTATTATTTTTATTTTTTTAATAATTTCCAAATAGAAAATCATACATATTATAGGTTTTAGAATCGGTATTATGATAAATAATAATATAATAAAGAAATAACACTAGTGTCCACTAAAAATCAGCGGAGATGTTTGTAAGTTATTTAAATATAGGGTTTTAGAGCGAAAAATTGACGGTGACGATTTGAATTGACTATCATAGTTTTTTTATACTTTTGTCGTGAATTTCACATACTTTACCCAAGGTCTACCCAAGGTCTACCCAAGTTGTACCCAAGGTCTACCCAAGTTGTACCCAAGTTCTACCCAAGGTGTACCCAAGGTGTACCCAAGGTGTACCCAAGGTGTACCCATGTAGTTCGCTGATTTTGGTTGTCAGTTTTCTGTCTTTCGACTAGATCAAGTTGA
>NZ_CAMJOS010000043.1 GCF_946407605.1 uncultured Prevotella sp. | reverse complement strand
CCCGTTAGACCAGAACCTTTCTTGGACGAGCCAAGCGGCGAAGCCGAGCGAACCAAAACCAATAAACATTCTTGGCGGAGCCAAGCGGCAAAGCCGAGCGAACCATTAAAAATTAAAGATTATGGCACTTAAAGTAAAAGCAAAAGAACAATTTCAGAACATCGGCAAGTACGCTGGTCAGTATCGTTATGTGATGATGCCCGAGCTGTACACGGCTCTGACTCAGGACAAGGTGATTAAGGAGGCAGCCCTGCGCTCAGGTGTGAGCCGAGGCGTGATGCAGGCCTGCTGGGATGCAGCTGGTGAGGTTATCAAGGCATGGGCGACTGAAGGCCACAGCGTGGCGCTGCCTGGACTGGGCACCATGCGCTTCGGACTGCGCGCTAAGAGCGTGGACGACGTGAACAAGGTGAAGGCTGGCCTGATCTCTAGTCGTCGAATCATCTTCACTCCCGATATGGACCTGAAGGACGAGCTGTCGAAGACTGCCGTGCAGATCACCTGCTACGACCGCGAAGGCAAGGAGGTGAAGCGCGTGACCTCGACTGACGAGGGTAACGTCGAAGATCCCGAAAACGAGGGTGGCAACGAAAACCAGAACCAAAATGGTAGTGGCACCCAGAACGGAGGCAACGGCGGCACCCAGGGCGGTGGCACCAGCGGTGGTGACAACACCGGAGGCAACTCTGGCGGCGAAGGTGGTGACGACGGGTACAACTAAGGTGAAAGGTGAAAGGTGAAAGGTGAAGGCTGCGAGTAAGCGAGGGCAGAGCCAAACTTGTTTGAGCTATGCCGAGCGAGAGCAGACTAGACCGAAGGTCAAAGAGAATAGACCAAGGGGCCCCGAAGGGGTTAAATAACCTAGCATAGGGGCTTGCCCCTATGATTAAAGGGGCCCCAACCATAAACCTTTAAACATTAATCATTAAACATTAATAAGCTATGAAGAAAGAAAGTTGGAAGACCATTATTCAGGTGATTGTGAGCATCCTCACAGCAGCGCTGACGGCACTGGGAACCACCAGTTGCATGGGGCATGGACCAGTCGCGTTCTGAAACCTGAAACTTGAAACCTGAAATTAAGAAGGACTGACAAACTTTGAGAGTTGTCAGCCCTTCTTTTTTTAGTTCCCTTGTTCGTTGAGCGTGGGTTCGCTGTCGCTTTCCTCGCAGAGGGCGCGCCAAAGAATGACACACCCTCTTGGTTTTTCAGAATGATTCTGATTAGAGTTCCTGGTTCTCAGGACGCAGCTTGCGGACGGTCTCGCCAGCACGCCACATCTCCTGATTGCGCATGGCCTCGAGCTCTTTCTCCAGACCGGCACGATAGTCGGGCTTAGAGTTGGCGTCGATGGTAATCTGAGCCTCGTTGCCAGTCTTCACCGAGTAGTAGAGCCACTCCATGACGGGCTTGATGGCGTCGTGGAAACGGGGAGCCCAGTCGAGGGCACCACGCTGAGCGGTGGTAGAGCAGTTGGCGTACATCCAGTCCATACCTTTAGCACCAAAGAGCGGACCAAGGCTCTGGGTGAGTTCCTCAACGGTCTCGTTGAAAGCCTCAGATGGTGTGTGACCGTTCTCACGCAGCACTTCGTACTGAGCGAGCAGCAGGCCCTGGATGGCACCCATCAATGAGCCGCGCTCACCAGTGAGGTCAGAGGTGGCCTCGCGCTGGAAGGTAGTTTCGAACAGGTAACCTGCACCGATACCGATACCAAAGGCCAGCGTCTTCTCCTTAGCCTTACCTGTAGCGTCCTGGTAAACAGCGTATGAGCAGTTCAGACCGCGACCCTCGCAGAACATGGTGCGAAGAGAGGTGCCAGAACCCTTAGGAGCCACCATGATGACATCGACATCGGCAGGGGGAACAACGCCAGTGCGGTCGCTCCAGTTGATGGCGAAGCCGTGGCTGTAGTACAGGGTCTTGCCGGGCTTCAGGTATTTCTTGATGGTGGGCCACTGCTGAATCTGACCAGCATCGGAGAGGAGCATGCAGAGGATGGTACCCTTCTCGGCGGCCTCCTCAATAGAGAAGAGGGTCTTGCCAGGCACCCAGCCGTCGGCTACTGCCTTGTCGTAGGTCTTACCCTCGCGCTGTCCGACGATGACGTTGAAGCCATTGTCGCGCAGGTTGCAGGACTGACCAGGTCCCTGAACGCCGTAGCCGATGACGGCGATTACTTCATCCTTTAATACTTCACGTGCTTTCTCCAAAGAGAACTCTTTGCTGGTGACAACAGTTTCGATAACGCCACCAAAATTCATTTCTGCCATAATTGCAAATGATTTAAATTGTTTGACTTGTCCCTATGAACCACGCCAGCCCTGCACGAGAACCGGTTACCATTGTTTTGTCAGTCCATTCACTACCTGCTCGAGGGAGCGACGGGGGATTGTTTCTAAATGTGGCTGCAAAGGTAACAATTTGTTACGAAACAGCCAAATATTCTTTCAATTTTATGCAAATTTTACCTTACTTCTGCAACATTCGGTACCATCTGTGCGTACGATGCGCACGTTGTAGGTGTTGTCATCCTCCTTTTCGCGATAGAACGAGAGCTTGTCGCCAGCATGGGCTTCGGCCACATAGGCTATCTCGAAACGCTGGATGCGATGGTCACGATACCAGTCGATGGGCCAGATGTCGAGGATATGCTCAATATACTTCACGGAGTTGATATGGCCGTTGATATCTACATCATTATAATAGGTATCGATGGCGTGGACAAACTCGGCATTGTCGGACATCTTTACGCGGCCGCCCTTGTCGATGGGACAGGGCTTCTGGTTCTCAATCCAGTCGTTGATGGCTCCGTCCTTGATGGCAAGGATGTCGCAGGGCTGGCGAGTCTCTGTGTCGATCATGGCCCATACGCTGCGTCCGTAGCCATAGACCTTGCCGCTATCGTCAGTGACGGCGAAATTACGCTGTGTGAAGAAGCGCATGGCATTCTCGACCCACGTCTCTACATTGAACCTGGTATATTGCTCTGGCATCTCAGTGATCTCGATGGCCAGGCGTGAGAGCACCCACGAGCGCTGGATGGCCATGAGGTACTTCATGCCGAAACCACGGTCGGTGCTGTGGAAGTCGGCTGCATTGAGCATGTGATTACCCAAATGGCCCATGAACAGCCGACCAGAGAAGTCGCAATGGAACGGCTCGGCCAGAAACTGATATTTTCCTACTTTATCTAACATTAAAAATTAAAGATTAAATTTCACCTTTCAACTTTGACCTTTCACCTTCAAATTACCGCTGCTTTTCGCGCTGCTCGAGGAACTCGCTGACCTGCTCCTGCATACCACGAGTGACGGCGATGCGACCAGAGCGGGTGTACTGCAGCACGCAGTCGAAGGCATCGAGGGCACGGAACAGCTCGATGATCTGTTCTGTGACGCCGTTTTTCATGACGATGGTATAGGTGGGGTTCACCTCGGTGATGCTGGCTTCGTACTTTCGTACTGTGCGCGATATCTCAGGGTTCTGCAACACCTTATCCGTTGACAGCTTGTAGAGGCCGGTCTCGCGGATAAAGAGCTGGTCGTCAGTAAAATAGTTGGCCTTGACCACGTCGATTTTCTTCTCAATCTGACGGGTAATCTTCACGATCTGGTCTTCATCGCTCCAGGCTGTGATGGTGTATTTATGCACACCAGGGATGCTGGAGGCCGATACGTTCAGACTCTCGATGTTTACCTGACGACGGGTGAACACAGCCGTAATCTGATTCAGGATACCTGCCACGTTCTCAGAATAAACGAGGAGGGTATATAATTTCTTTTCTTCCATAGCGGTAGCAAATTCTTCACTCTTCACTCTTCACTCTTCACTTTTCCCTTAAATCTCCAATTGCATCTTGTCAACATCCATGCCTGGAGGCGTCATGGGCAGCACGTTGTCTTCTTCCTTGATGGCGCATTCGAGGATGAACGGCCCCTTGGTGCAGAGCATCTTTTCCACGGCGGCAGCCAAGTCCTTGCGGTCGACCACAGCCTGATAGGGAATACCGTAGCCCTGAGCAATAGACTCGTAGCAGGGGTTGAGCATCTTGGTGAACGACTTGCGGCGCATCCAGAACATATCCTGCCACTGGCGCACGTTGCCCAGATAGTGGTTGTTGAGGAGAATCATCTTCACAGGAGCCTTCTGTTCCATGATGGTGCCCAGCTCCTGGATGTTCATCTGGAAACCACCATCGCCCATGAAGCAACATATCTGACGATTGGGGGCTCCAAAGGTGGCTCCAACGGCTGCCGGCATGCCATAGCCCATGGTACCAAGACCACCGCTGGTGCAGATACTACGCTTGTGGTGATACTTGAAGTAACGTGTGCCAAATAGCTGATTCTGACCAACATCCGTTACCAGTACAGCATCGTCGTTGGCCTGCTCTGCCACAGCGTTGACCACCTCGCCCATGAGCAACGGACCATCCTTGGGATGGATGGCAGGCTCGATGACCTTGGTACGTTCTTTTTCGTCGAGCGCCTTGAACGACTCGCGCCATTCCTGATGATTGTTGGCGTTGATGAGGGCCGTCAGAGCGGGTAACGACTCCTTACAGTCGGCCACGATGGCCACGTCGGTTTTGATATTCTTATCAATCTCGCTACGGTCGATGTCGAGATGGATAATCTTGGCCTGCTTAGCGTAGGTCTTCACATTGCCTGTTACGCGGTCGCTAAAGCGCATGCCGATGGCGATAAGCACGTCGCACTCCTGTTCCTTCAGGTTGACGGCGTAGTTGCCGTGCATACCCAGCATACCCACGTTGAGCGGATGGTTGGAGGGTAGGGCACTCAGGCCGAGCATGGTACGACCTGCAGGGATGTCGGCCTTCTCGAGGAATGCTTTCAGTTCCTCCTGCGCATTACCCAGCTCCACGCCTTGTCCCACCAAAGCCAGCGGGCGCTTGGCGTTATTGATGAGCTCGGCAGCCTGACGCACAGCATCATTGTCGAGTTTGGGATAAGGCACGTATGAGCGCACATAATCCACCTTCTTGGGTTCCCAGTCAATCTCCTCGACCTGCGCATTCTTGGGAAAGTCGAGCACCACAGGACCTGGGCGGCCTGTGCGGGCGATATAGAACGCACGACTGACAGCCCACGCCACATCCTCGGCATGGCGGATTTGATAGGACCACTTGGAGATTGGTTGCGCCAAACCTACGAGGTCCACCTCCTGAAACGCATCGGTGCCCAGGGCCGAGATGGGCACCTGACCAGCAATGACAACGATGGGGGTGGAGTCGAGCATGGCGTCGGCGATACCCGTCAGCGTGTTAGTCACACCAGGACCGCTGGTGACCAAGGCAACACCTACCTCGCCAGAGACGCGTGCATAGCCCTCGGCAGCGTGGGTGGCACCCTGTTCGTGGCGCACCAATATGTGGTCGAAACATTTCTTCTCACCTCGTGTATAGTCGAAAAGCGCATCGTAAACGGGCATGATGCTGCCGCCAGGGTAACCAAAGATGGTTTTCACGCCCTCGGCCTGCAGCGCCCTCATCAGCGCCTTCGATCCTGTAATCTTATCTCTTAACATCAATTCTCAATTGTCAATTCTCAATTCTCAATTATTCTATGATTCTAACACCGCCTTTGTCGGCACTTGACACGCTCTGGGCGTATGCACGCAGAGCCTTTGATACTACGCGGTTGCGTTTCAGCGGCTGCTGTGGACGGGCATTGAGCTCCTCGTCGCTCAGCTTGACGTTGATGCTGCGGCTGGGGATGTCGATGACGATAATGTCGCCATCCTTGATCTTGCCGATGTTGCCACCATTGGCAGCTTCTGGCGAGATATGTCCGATAGAGAGGCCGCTGGTGCCGCCAGAGAAACGTCCGTCGGTAATCAGGGCACACTCCTTACCCATGTGCATCGATTTGATATAGCTGGTGGGGTAGAGCATCTCCTGCATGCCAGGACCACCTTTCGGGCCTTCATGAGTGATAACCACGCAGTCGCCTTTTTTCACCTTGCCGCCCAGGATACCCTCACAGGCATCTTCCTGGGAGTCGAAGCAGACGGCAGGGCCTTCGAAATGCCAGAGGCTCTCGTCAACGCCGGCGGTCTTCACCACACAGCCGTCCTGTGCAATGTTGCCGAAGAGCACAGCCATGCCGCCATCTTTGGTGTAGGCATGGTTTATGTCGCGGATGCAGCCATTGGCACGGTCGGTGTCGAAACTCTCGTAGTAGGTCTCCTGTGCTCCCAGGGCTGTGCAGAACTTGCCTGCGGGGGCAGAGAGGTAAATCTGGGCGATGGGATTGGAAGCCTGTGGCTGGAGCTTAGAGATGTCGTACGTCTCGATATCCTCCTGCAGTGTATGTCCGTTGACACGCTTCACGTTGGTGTCGATGAGTCCGCCCTTTGCCAACTCTCCCAGCAGGGCCATCATGCCACCAGCACGTCCGCACTCCTGCACAGAATACTTCTGACTGTTAGGAGCTAGCTTGCAGAGAAAGGGCGTCTTTCGCGAGAGGGCATCAATATCGGCCATGGTGAAATCTACGCCTGCCTCCTGGGCCACAGCCAGCAGGTGGAGCACCGTATTGGTGGATGCACCCATGGCAATATCGAGCGTCATCGCATTGAGGAAAGCCTGACGGGTGGCTATGCTACGAGGCAATACCGACTCGTCGCCATCTTCGTAGTAGGCGAAGGCGTTTTTCACAATCTGTTGAGCAGCGCGCTGCATCAGACGCACACGGTTCTTGTGTGTAGCCAGAATGGTACCGTTGCCAGGAAGTGAGAGACCAATAGCCTCTGTGAGGTTGTTCATCGAGTTGGCGGTGAACATGCCTGAGCAGCAACCGCAGCCGGGACAAGCACGGTTTTCTACCTCTGCGAGCTCCGCATCGGAAACGGTGGGGTCGGCACCTTTGATCATCGCCGTAATCAGGTCGAGATTCTCACCCTTATACTGTCCAGCTTCCATGGGACCGCCACTGACGAAGACGGCAGGAATGTTCAGGCGCATAGCGGCCATGAGCATACCTGGCGTAATCTTGTCGCAGTTAGAGATGCAGATCATGGCGTCGGCCTTATGGGCATTGACCATATATTCTACGCTGTCGGCAATGATGTCGCGTGAAGGCAAGGAATAGAGCATGCCATCGTGGCCCATGGCGATACCGTCGTCGATGGCGATGGTATTGAACTCGGCAGCGTAGCAGCCCATCTTCTCAATCTCCTCACGCACAATCTGTCCAGCCTCATGCAGATGGGTGTGACCAGGAACGAACTGCGTAAATGAGTTGACGATGGCTATGATTGGCTTACCAAACTGCTCGCGTTTCATGCCTGTGGCTACCCAAAGGGCACGGGCTCCCGCCATGCGTCGTCCTTCTGTGCATACAGCACTTCTCAACTGATGTTTCATATTACTATCATAAAAAATGTTTATTCAAAAATCTGATTGACAATCTGCTCGTCGGCATCAATATCTTCACCATCGACAAGCTCCATATCGTCCTCACGATGACACGGGTCGAAGCCCTTGGGAAGGTCGAACTGGTCTTCCTGCGAATAAGGCAGGTTCTCGTCGGCATAGACCTTGTTCATATAGAGTGCGAAGATAGGCAATGCAGCCGCAGCACCCTGACCATAGGTCATCGTCTCGAAGTGGATGTCGCGATCGTCGCCACCTACCCAGCAGCCTGATACCAGCTTGGGCAGTACGCCCATGAACCAGGCATCGCTATTCGAGTTGGTAGTACCCGTCTTGCCGCCAAGAGGCGCCTTGATGTTATAGCGATAGCGCAGACGACTGGCAGTACCACCATCGGCCACGGCGCGTAGCATATACAGCATCTTGTCGGCTGACTCGCCACTGATAACCTCGTTCATGCGAGGCTTGAACTCCTCAAGCACGTTACCCTCGTTGTCCACGATCTTGGTGACGTACATAGGAGCCGAACGGATGCCGTGGTTGACGAAGGCCGTATAGGCACTGACCATCTCAGCAACGGTAATCTCGCAAGGACCAAGGCACAGCGACGGGGCTGGGTGAATCTCTGGATTTCGGATGCCGTAGTTGTGGAGCAGCGTCACGAAGCCCTCGGGCGTCAGGCGATGCATCATCAGATAGGCCGATATCCAGTTGTTCGACTGCTGGAGGCCCCATTTCAGGGTGACCATCTCACCATAGCGGGCACGACTGCCATTACGTGGTGTCCAAGGCTTGCCAGCTACCATATAGGTCTCCTGCACGTTGGGCACCTCGTCGCATGGTGTCATGCCGTTCTCCATGGCCAGCGAATATAGGAAGGGCTTAATCGTTGAACCCACCTGACGACGGCCTTCTGTAGCCATGTCGTAGGCAAAATTCTGGAAGTTCAGTCCACCCACGTAAGCCTTGACGGCGCCTGTCTGCGGCTCCATGCTGAAGAAGCCTGTGCGCAGGAACGACTTATAATATAGTATAGAGTCCATGGGCGTCATGGTGGTGTCTACTTCACCGTTATATGTGAAGATGGTCATGGGTATGGCCGTGTTGAATGAGCGGGTGATTTCCTCATCGCTACATCCACTATTCCTCAGCACGCGATAGCGCTCAGACTGACGGACATTGCGTTGCAGGATTTTCTGTACCTCGGCCTTCGTCAGGTTACGCGAATAAGGCGCATTTGGCTTGGAACGGTTGCCTTTATCGAATTCCGGCTGTAGTGTCTTGACCACATGTTCATAACATGCTTGCTCAGCATACTGCTGCATACGTGAGTCGATGGTGGTGTACACTTTCAGGCCATCGGTATATATGTTATAAGGTGTGCCGTCACGCTTGGTGTTCTTGTTGCACCAGCCATACAACGGGTCCTGTTCCCAATAGAGGGAGTCCATGTAGTATTTCACGTAGTAACCTTCTCCATATTTGGACCTTTCGGGTTTTTTCGCCATCATATAGCGACGCAGGAAATCACGGAAATAGGTGGCTGTACCGTCATTATGGTCAGCAACATGGAACTTCAGGTTCATGGGAACCTGACAACAGCTGTCGTATTGCTGCTGGGTGATGTAATTGGCCTTCAACATCTGTCCCAGAACCACATTACGACGTTCCAGCGAACGCTGCTCATAGCGCACGGGGTTGAAGTAGGAGGGGTTCTTGCAGAGACCGATAAGGGTGGAGGCCTCAGTGATGCTGAGATCCTGCGGTTCTTTTGAGAAGTAGGTGTTGGCTGCAGTCTTGATACCTACAGCATTGTGCAGGAAGTCGAAGTAGTTGAGATACATGGCAATGATCTCGTCCTTCGTGTAGTTGCGTTCCAGCTTTACGGCAATGACCCACTCGATGGGTTTCTGCAAGGCACGCTCCATCGTGGAGTGGGCCACGTCAGAAAAGAGCTGCTTGGCCAGCTGCTGAGTGATGGTCGAGCCACCGCCGGCATTCTTCTGTCCCATGATGCCGCGCTTCAGAACGGCACGGCCCAAGGCATAGAAATCTATGCCAGAATGTTCGTAGAAGCGGGCATCCTCTGTGGCCACCAAAGCTTTTGTGAGCCATGGCGACAGCTCTGTGTAGTCAACAAGAACGCGGTTTTCTCGGCTCATGCTCCACGTGCCTATCAGCTCTCCATCTGACGAATATACCTGTGTGGCATAGCGGTTGATGGGGTTCTGCAGGTCTTCGATGGGTGGCATATAGCCTATCTTACCTTCGGATATGGCCCAAAAGCACACTGCTGTGCCGATGACAACAACGGCCAGCAGTGTCCATAGGAATCCGATAATCCATTTTCTCATATGGGGGTTCTTTACTATTCTTCCTCAGGGGTGATGAGTTTATATCCTTTTCCGTGAATGTTGATGATCTCAATCTGCGGGTCATCCTTGAGGTGCTTGCGCAGTTTGGTGATATACACATCCATTGAGCGGGCATTGAAATAATTGTCGTCAATCCAAATGGTCTTCAGGGCGAAGTCGCGCTGCAGAATCTCATTGGCATGTGAGCAGAGCAGAGCCAGGAGCTCGTTCTCCTTGGTGGTCAGCTTGGTCTGGTGACTGCCTATGCTGAGCAGCTGCTTCTGTGTATCGAACACGAAGTTACCAATGTGATAGAGTGTTGACTCCTTGTTCTTCTTGCCACGAACGCGACGCAGGATGGCCTCAATACGGAATACAAGCTCCTCCATGGAGAAGGGTTTGGTGATATAGTCATCAGCACCCAGTTTGAATCCTTCGAGAATATCTTCTTTCAGCGTCTTGGCAGTAAGGAAGATGATGGGGATCTCTGCGTTGGCGGTACGAATCTCCTGTGCCAGCGTGAAGCCGTCTTTCTTAGGCATCATCACATCGAGTACGCAGATGTCGAACTTAGTCTTCATAAAAGCTTTGAAACCAACCTCGCCATCAGGACAAAGCTCTGCCTCGTAGCCCTTGGCGGCCAGGTATTCACGCAACAACATTCCGAGGTTCTCGTCGTCCTCGCAAAGTAAGATTTTCAGTTTGTCTTCCATAACTTTTAAATTAAAAATATTAATATCGATTTATTATTCACTATCTTCTTTCAGTATGGGCAGGGTGACGGTAAACTTCGTGCCTTTGCCCAGTTCGCTCTCGCACTTGATTTCTCCCTCGTGCAGGTTGATGATCTCCTTGACGTAGGCCAGACCCAGTCCGAAGCCCTTCACGTCGTGCACGTTTCCAGTATGTACGCGATAGAACTTGTCGAATACCTTCTTGACATTTTCTTTCTTGATGCCCTGACCGTCATCCTTGATGCTGAAGCACAGATGCTCGCCTTCGTTCCAAGTGCGAATGTGGATGTTGACAGGCTGATCGGGCTTGCGATATTTCACCGCGTTATCCAGCAGGTTGGTGATGGCATTGGTGAAGTGCACCTCGTCAACGAAGATGGCTGAGTCAACAGCTTCTATCTCAGTGGTGATCTTGCCTCCGGTATGACCTACGCGCAAGTTAAATGTTGCCGAGGTCTGTTCCAACAGCTCGTTGAGGTCGAGTTCCTTTTTCTTAAACGATGTCGACTTACGGTCGAACATGGACATCTGCAGCACTTTCTCCACCAGGAAACGCAGGCGGCGCGACTCGTCACCAATCACGGTGCTCAGGTGTTTCATCATCGTCGGACTCTTGCTTACAGACTCGTCGCCCAGCATCTGCGCAGCCAGCGAGATGCTGCTGATAGGCGTCTTCAGCTCGTGCGTCATATTGTTGATGAAGTCGTTCTTAATCTCCGTATATCGTTTCTGACGGAAGATGATGACGATGGTGAAGATAAAGGTGATGAGCAGCACTATTGTGAATATCACTGCTGGAATCATGAAACGGATGTTGGAGTAGATGTACTGGTCCATACTGGGGAAGTGAATCTTCAGAACACCCCTCTTGCCAGCAGGGTCATTCAGGAACAGTGTCTGTGAATAACTCCAGAGCTCGCCTTGGTCAATATAGTCAGGACAGCGATACACCTCGCGGCCATCGGCTGTGGATACGGTGAAGTGGTAGGGCATATCGATACCGTTGTTCTGTAGTTCGGTATTGATGTCGCGGTCCAACATCTTGAAGTTCACACGTTCCTTCAGAGGCTTCTCGCTGGCGGTGTAGAGTATGTCATAAACCACCTCGTCGAGCAGGGCCTTCTGATATACATAACGGTTGCGCACCATCTCCTGCAGCGTTTTCGTGGCTTCCGACAGCTGGTCCTTATCAGTACGCATCATCATGGCCTTGGGTACATTGGCAGGCTTGGTGGTGAAGGTTTTCAGCTCGAACTCCGAATAGAAGGTGCCATCCTCTGCCGAGACAGAGAACTGATGTGAGTGTTGTATGCTTCCGTCAAGACCATTGACGATGACGGAGTCCTGCGAGAAGGCACGACGCTCCACGTCGTTGATGTCCTTCTCTAGATATCGCTGCGTCTCGTTCATCTCCAGGTTTCTTTCTGCCTGATAGAGCGAGCGCTTCACGCTCTCGTCGAACTGCTCTTTCTTCATCTTCGCAATCTCTGAGATATACGAGATTTGCATGTAGAGCAGACCCAGGAACGAGAATCCCATGATGACTGCGATGGTCCATATCGTCGATTTCTTCATCTTGCTATTTTCTTGTTTAGTTGGTGCAAAGATATAAAGAAAAGCGCAAATGATGATAATTCGTTAATTGTTTTTGTTAATATTTGGTCGAATTAACAATTCTAATGCATCTTAGTTGTGTATTTTTAATTATAAATGTGTTGGCCAAGTCAAAAACTATAAACAAAGGAGCCCAAGCTAAAAACTTGGGCTCCCTATAGAATATTGAAGCAAAATGCTTAGTCTTCGTCCTTCATCTCAGCCTCGTGCTCCTTAATGAGCTGCTGCTGGATGTCGTTCGGTACGAGTTCATAGCTGGCGAACTTGGTGGTGAACGAAGCACGACCGCCAGTGATAGAGCTCAGGGCGATAGAATAGCTGGAGAGCTCCTTAAGAGGAATCTTGGCAGAGAGCTTCTGGTAGCCAGCCTCAGAGTCCATACCCATGATGATGGCACGACGTCCCTGCAGGTCACTCATCACGTCACCCATGTAGTCTGAGGGCACATAAACCTCCAGGTCGTAGATGGGCTCGAGCACCTTAGGACCAGCCTCGCGGAAGGCTGCCGAGAAGGCGTTACGTGCTGCCAACATGAACGAAAGTTCGTTAGAGTCCACGGGGTGCATCTTACCATCATAGACGATGACGCGCACGTCGCGGGCATACGAACCTGTCAGCGGTCCCTGCTCCATACGTTCCATGATACCCTTGAGGATAGCGGGCATGAAACGCATATCGATGGCACCACCTACCACAGAGTTGATGAATACGAGCTTGCCGCCCCATTCCAAGTCTTTCTCTTCCTTAGACTTGATGTTCATCTTGAACTCCTGACCATTGATGGTGAACGAGGTGGGATCGGGCATACCATCAGCATAAGGCTCTACAATGAGGTGTACCTCACCGAACTGTCCTGCACCGCCTGACTGTTTCTTGTGACGATAGTCGGCACGTGCCATCTTCGTGATGGTCTCACGATAAGGAATCTTCGGCTCCAGGTAGTCAATCTTGATCTTCTCGTTGTTCTCCATACGCCATTTCAAGGTGCGCAGGTGGAACTCACCCTGACCGTGAACGATGATCTGGCGCAACTCCTTAGACTGCTCAACCACCCATGTGGGATCCTCCTGACGCATCTTCGTCAGGGCCACCATCATCTTCTCGGTCTCAGCCTCGTTCTGGGCCTTGATGGCACGAGAGTACTTAGAGTTAGGATACTTGATAAAGTCGTAGCGCCACTCGCAGTCCTTGCCATTGAGGGCGTTGCCAGTCTTCACATCCTTCAGCTTCACGGTACAGCCGATATCGCCAGCCTTCAGCTCGTCAACGGCAATACGGTTGGCACCAGCGCAAGCATAGATGGTACCGATACGCTCCTTAGAACCACGGTCAGCATTCGTCAGGTCGTCACCAGGCTTCACGCTTCCGCTCATCACCTTGAAGTACTGTACCTCACCGATATGGGGCTCAACACCAGTCTTGAAGAAATAGAGAGAGGTAGGACCAGCAGCATCGGGGGTCACCTCTTCACCGCGGGTGTTGCGTACCTTTGGCATCTCGCTCACGAAAGGAACGACATTACCCAGGAACTCCATCAGACGACGTACACCCATGTCGCGACCTGCGCAGACGCAGAATACGGGGAAGATAGAACGGGTGACGAGGCCCTTGCGGATACCCTCGCGCATCTCGTCCTCTGTGAGGTTCTCGCTCTCGAAGAACTTCTCCATCAGGGTGTCATCGTTGGCGGCAGCAGCCTCTACGAGGGCAGCGTGCAGTTCCTTGGCCTTGTCCATCTGGTCGGCAGGGATCTCCTCGATGATGGGAGCGCCACCTTCGGGCTTCCAAGAGTATTTCTTCATGAGGAGCACGTCGATAACGGCATTGAAGCCAGCACCAGTAGTGATAGGATACTGTACGGGCACGCACTTGTCGCCGTAGATCTCCTTCATGTTGTTCAGCATGGCGTCGAAGTCGCAGTTGTCGCGATCCAGCTGGTTCACCAGGAAGATAACGGGCTTCTGCAGCTTGTCGGTATAGCGGAAAGCATTCTGGGTGCCAACCTCAGGACCATACTGACCGTTCACCAGGATGACGGCCTGGTCTGTGACGTTAAGGGCTGTGATAGCACCACCAACGAAGTCGTCAGAACCCGGACAGTCAATGATGTTCAGCTTCTTGTTATTCCACTCTACATGAAAAACAGTTGAGAACACCGAGTAGCCGTACTCCTGTTCTACAGGGAAGTAGTCGCTCATGGTGTTCTTACCCTCTACGGTACCGCGGCGCTTGATGATGCCAGCTTCGTAGACCATTGCTTCGGCAAGAGTAGTCTTGCCGCTACCCGCACTGCCAAGCAGTGCAATGTTTTTGATTTCGCTTGTCTGATAAATTTTCATGACTCTATAATTTTAGGTTTATTCGGAAATTGTCTTTTTGTGGGGTCGAAATTAGTCATTTTCTGTGAAAACACCAAAGATTTCTTTCCAAAATTAAAAAAAATTAGTACTTTTGCCCCTCAAATGGCAGGATTATATATTCATATACCCTTTTGTAAGAGTCGTTGTCTCTATTGCGACTTCTATTCGACCACCTCTCTCGACATGCGCCAGCGCTATGTCGATGCCCTGTGTCGTGAGTTGGATTTGAGGGGAAAGAGTGGGGTAGATACGATATATATTGGCGGAGGCACGCCCAGTCAGCTTTCGTTCGAACAACTGCAGCAGTTGCTTCTATATATATATAAGGTGTGCGACGTTTCTCCTGATGCCGAGGTGACGATGGAGGTCAACCCCGACGATGTCACCACCGCCTTTGCCCAGGCCTTGCCCCAGCTCCCTATCAACCGAATCTCCATGGGGGCTCAGACCTTCAATGACAGTCGCCTGCAGTTCTTACGGCGTCGCCATAAGGCGGCCCAAGTGCCCTTGGCTGTGGAACGATTGCGCCAGGCTGGCATCCGTAATATCAGCGTGGACTTAATGTATGGCTTTCCCAACGAGACTCTTTCGGAATGGGACGAGGATATTACCGCCGTGCTATCGCTTCAGGTGGAGCACCTCTCGGCCTATGCCCTTCAGTATGAAGAGGGTACGCCGCTCTATAGACTGTTGCAGCGTGGTGAGGTAAACGAGGTTGATGATGAGTTGAGCCGCAGCATGTACTATCGACTGAAAGACCGTTTGGCAGATGCTGGCTATGAGCACTACGAAATAAGCAATTTTGCAAGGAAAGGCTTCCGTTCGCGCCATAACAGCAGCTACTGGAACCAGACACCCTATATCGGCATTGGTGCCGCTGCTCATTCGTTCGATGGGCATAACCGCCAATGGAATGTTGCCGATATTCGCCGCTATGTAGAGGGAAAGGAAAAGGGGACGCCTGTGTCTGAACAAGAACTGCTGACACCAGAGAATCATTATAATGAAGTGGTGATGACAGCCCTTAGAACCTGCGAGGGCCTGGCACTCGATAAGTTGCCTTTGGCATATCGTGACTACTGTCTCAAACAGTCGCAGGCGTTTATCGACAGTGGTCTCTTAAAGGTCGAGAACCAGCATCTGGTACTGTCTCGCGAAGGACTGTTTGTCAGCGATATGGTGATGACAGAACTGATGCACGTTTCCTGATTCGCTTTTATTCTATGCTGACCATAACGGGCTGCTCCGCCTCTTGGCGCCAACGTCTCATCCACTCAAACCATTCCTTTGCGCTATGCATTCCAAAATCTTCATTGTCAGAGCAATAAGCAATCTTGTACGACAATGATTCACCCTTGGTTTTTATCACAAAGGCATAGTTATCTTTGTTGGCACGTTGTTCGCTTACCATATATTCGCGTGGTATCAGAATGGCCAGTCCTACCGTCTCGCGTTTCCAGTTGATCGTGTCTGTCGAGGGGTAGTCGGTACCCCAGCAGCCACGCAGTCCCTTATGGTCAGAATACTCCATGGAACCCTTCACGTTGATGACGCCAGTAGAGAAGCGCATCTCGCTCACGTCGCGGTTGAATATCACATCCACGTCGGTATCGCGGTGTCCGGCATATTGCGTGTAGCGAAGTGTCATGTTCACCCCCTGCCAGCCTTGGTCTATCACCTCGACGATGGTACGCAGCGGACCATAGGAGATGATGCGCTGTGTGCGACTCTTCACAGGGTCAATCATCGTAGGCTCTTCGCCATTCCAGCCGCGTAGGGCTCCAAGTCCAAAGGTGTTGCCCACCCACAGCACATCGTCGCCATAGCCCTGAGTTTTCTGGTCAGGCTGTGTGTAGAACTGCGTCTGCTGCAGCTCTAATCGTTTGTGGAACTTACCGTAGAGGTCCAGTGTCTGTCGCTTGTCAAAATAGATGCGGATGCCGTTCAGCTCACTCTCGAAGGCCACGCCATGATGGTGCAACAGGTTATACGAGTTTCCGCAGTCGCCGCGTGCTGTGATGCTCTGCAGGAAATTGTCATGTTTGTTCTTTTCCTTCACCTTGTCGTTGCGTGTCAGCATCTCGGCATAGACACGGGCAGGGTAGGGACGAGGCTCGCCCTCAGCCAGGAGTGTCACTTGATAGGTCTTGGTCTCTTTGGTCTTGAGGTCAACCAGGAAGCATAGCTCGTCGAAGGTCTCGTCAAGGTCTATGTCATCCAGCTGACAGGCTATCTCCTGACCGTTGTCAGTCACCAGTGCCGAACGTACCTCGCCGTATGGTGACAGCCCGATGACTACGGGCTGGTCTGTGCGTTCCGTCTTCGTAGGATTTGTCACGCTGATGCTGATGGTCTGCTGGGCCGTGCTGAGCAGAGGCCATGCTACTAATAAAGTGAGGAAATAACGTTTCATGTGGGCTTATTTTTTCACAAAAGTAAATAAAAACACAAAAAAAGAGGTGTTTGTTTAAGAAAATTAGGTTAAAATTTGGTTAATTCAAGGATTTTTAGTAATTTTGCACCCGTATTTAACAAAAGTAAAACATTCAAGTCGCATGCAAAAGCTCTATTCTATACTTTTGATAGCCTTGTTGGTCTGCGTGGGATGCCAGTGGCACATGCAGTCCAAGGACGATGATGCCGATATTGAAGAGGTGGCCATCGAGCGCTTCGACCGTGCCGAGCTTTTGTTTCTTACGACTGGCGATTTCTCGGCCTTGCAGCAAATGAAGACCGCCTATCCCATTGAGACCCGCACCTTGATTGAGGATGTGCTGGGTCTGGGACGTGTCGACGAGGCTGACATCAACACCCGCTTCCTCTTTTTCTTCCAAGACAGCACCTTACAGTCGCTGATGCTCGACGTAGAGGAACAGTATCACGATGTGAGCGACCTGAACACGTCGTTTACTGAAGCCTTCAGCCGCCTCACGCAGATGATTCCTTCGCTCAGCGTGCCTCGCATCTATACCCAGATAGGCTCGTTGGACCAGAGTGTTGTGGTGGGCGACTCGATGGTGGGCATCTCGCTCGACAAATATCTTGGCAAGGATCATCCCGTTTATTTGAAATACGGCTACAACGAGCGTCAGCGCAGCATGATGACCCGTCAGTATATTGTGCCCGACTGCCTTGGCTTCTATCTTCTGGGCCATTATCCCATGACTGCCGAGGAGCGCGACTCGTTGCCTCTGCGTGATGCCCACATGTCCCGCATCCAGTATGTTGTCAACAAAGCCATGAACGACAACATTTTTACCAGCAGCGAGGTGAAGCATATCGCTGACAGCATGGCGCGTCATCCTGAAATCACTATCGACCAGCTTCTCTCGTCGCCAGCCGTCTAAACTTGAAATAGCATGCATAAAAATGCGCTTCCACTAAAAAATATGCTTTTTTAGTAAGATTTTGCTATTTCTACTTTGCAATTTGAAATAAATGTAGTACCTTTGCAACTGTTTTTTAACAAACTGTTGTTATGGAAGCCTTTTTCAGGACACATCGGTATCTGGTGGAGCATGTGAATGCGCCAGTCCGTCGCACCCTCATGGATGAGATTGACTGGAACGACCGCATGATTGGCATCAAGGGTACTCGTGGCATTGGCAAGACCACCTTCCTGTTGCAGTATGCTAAAGAGCGCTTCGATGTAAACGACAAGCAATGTCTTTACGTCAACATGAACAACTTCTATTTTCAGGGCCGCGGCATTGCCGACTTTGCAGGCGATTTCTACCATCGTGGTGGCCGTGTGCTGTTGATCGACCAGGTGTTCAAGCAGGACGACTGGTCGCAAGAGCTGCGCAAATGTTATGACCTGTATCCTGGCCTGAAGATTGTCTTTACAGGTTCCAGCGTGATGCGCCTCAAGGACGAGAACCCAGAACTGAACGGCATCGTCAAGAGTTACAACCTGCGTGGCTTCTCTTTCCGTGAGTTCCTGAATTTGTTGACAGGCAATAACTTCCGTCCCTATACGCTGGAGGAGATTCTCCACGACCACGAGCATATCATCAAGCAGATCCTGCCCAACGTGTCGCCTCGTCGTTATTTCCAGGACTATATCCATCATGGCTTCTATCCCTTCTTCCAGGAACATCGTAACTATAGCGAGAACCTGTTGAAGACGATGAACATGATGACGGAGGTGGATATCCTGCTCATCAAGCAGATTGAGCTGAAGTACCTGCCCAAGATCAAGAAGCTGTTCTACGAGTTGGCCGAGGAAGGTCCCAAGGCGCCAAACGTCTCGAAGCTCGCACAAGACATAGAAACCAGTCGTGCCACGGTGATGAATTACATCAAGTACCTCACCGATGCCCGCCTCTTGAATATGATCTATCCTGTTGGCGAGGACTTCCCCAAGAAACCCTCGAAGGTGATGCTCCACAACTCCAACCTACTCTATGCCATCTATCCCATCCATGTGGAGAAGCAGACGGCAATGGAGACGTTCTTCGTGAACTCGCTGTGGAAAGACCATAAGGTGAACCAGACGGGCCGCGAGCCTTACTTCCTGGTTGACGGCAAACTGAAGTTCCGCATCTGCGATGCAAACACTAATAATAAAATAAGGTACGCGCCCGACACGATCTATGCGCGCTATAATACCGAGATAGGAAAGGATAACCAGATTCCCCTGTGGCTCTTGGGGTTCCTTTATTGACGAAATAACGAAATAACGATAATAATTCATTTATTTAATAAACTAAACAAATGGCAAAAGAAAAGAAATTTATCACCTGTGATGGTAACGAGGCTGCGGCTCACGTGAGCTATATGTTCTCGGAGGTAGCTGCTATCTACCCCATCACCCCGTCTTCGCCTATGGCGGAGCATGTTGACGAGTGGGCTGCCCGTGGTCGTAAGAACCTGTGGGGTCAGACCGTCAGTGTTCAGGAAATGCAGTCTGAGGCTGGTGCTGCCGGTGCCGTTCACGGTTCGCTGCAGGCTGGTGCCCTTACCACTACATTTACCGCTTCTCAGGGTCTGCTCCTGATGATTCCTAACATGTACAAGATTGCTGGTGAGCTGATTCCTTGCGTATTCGACGTTTCTGCCCGTACGCTGGCTTCTCACTCTCTGTGTATCTTCGGTGACCACCAGGATGTGATGGCTTGCCGTCAGACTGGTTTCGCTATGCTCTGCGAGGGCTCAGTACAGGAGGTGATGGATATGACCGCTGCTGCTCACCTGGCTTCTCTCGAGACCTGCGTTCCCTTCGTTAACTTCTTCGATGGTTTCCGCACCTCTCACGAGTATCACAAGATTGAGCTGCTCGACCAGGAGGATGTTCGTCCTCTCGTGAAGGAAGAGTACATCAAGCGTTTCCGCGATCGTGCTATGAGCCCTGAGCGTCCTATCACTCGTGGTACCGCTGAGAACCCCGAGACCTTCTTCACACACCGTGAGGCCTGCAACCCCTACTACGATGCAGTTCCCGAGGTTGTTGAGAAGTATCTGGGCGAGCTCTCTAAGATCACCGGTCGTGAGTATCACCTCTTCTCATACTACGGAGCTGAGGATGCTGACCGCATGATCATCCTGATGGGTTCTGCTACCGATGCAGCTCGTGAGGCTATCGACTATCTGAACGCTAATGGCCAGAAGGTTGGTATGATCAGCGTACACCTCTATCGTCCGTTCTCAGTGAAGCACCTGCTGGCTGCTGTTCCCAAGACCGTCAAGAAGATTGCCGTTCTCGACCGTACCAAGGAGCCCGGCGCCAATGGCGAGCCTCTGTACCTCGACGTGAAGGATGCCTTCTTCGATGTTCAGGATCGTCCTGTTATCGTGGGTGGCCGCTATGGTCTTGGTTCTCACGACACCACTCCCGCTCAGATCATCAGCGTGTTCAACAACCTCGCTATGCCCGAGCCCAAGAATCACTTCACCATTGGTATCGTCGACGACGTTACCTTCACCTCTCTGCCTGAGGTTGAGGAGATTGCTCTCGGTGGCGCTGGTATGTTCCAGGCTAAGTTCTACGGTCTGGGTGCCGATGGTACCGTAGGTGCTAACAAGAACTCAGTTAAGATTATTGGTGACAACACCGACAAGTACTGCCAGGCTTACTTCTCTTACGACTCTAAGAAGTCGGGAGGTTTCACCTGCTCTCACCTGCGTTTCGGTGATACACCTATCCGC
This sequence comes from uncultured Prevotella sp., assembly GCF_946407605.1. GTDB lineage: Bacteria > Bacteroidota > Bacteroidia > Bacteroidales > Bacteroidaceae > Prevotella. The sequence continues at coordinate 1,837 of NZ_CAMJOS010000043.1, read as the reverse complement.
TCTACCTACCTGGTAACTACACCTAACTTCGTAGCTTGCCACGTTCAGGCTTACCTCCACATGTACGACGTGACTCGCGGTCTGCAGAAGAACGGTCAGTTCCTGCTGAACACCATCTTCGATGCCGACGAGCTCGAGAAGTTCATGCCTAACAAGGTAAAGCGTTACTTCGCACAGAACAACATCACCGTTTACACCATCAACGCTACCAAGATTGCACAGGAGATTGGTCTGGGCAACCGCACCAACACCATCCTGCAGAGTGCATTCTTCCGCATCACCGGCGTGATCCCCGCTGAGCTCGCTGTTGAGAAGATGAAGGCTGCTGCCCTGAAGTCTTACGGTGCTAAGGGTCAGGACGTTGTTGATAAGAACTACGCCGCTATCGATCGTGGTGGTGAGTACCAGCAGCTGACTGTGAAGCCCGAGTGGGCTAACCTGCCCGATGATGAGCCTAAGGCCGACAATGCTCCCGCATTCGTGAAGGAGCTCGTTCGTCCTATGAACGCTCAGGCTGGTGACCTGCTGAAGGTTTCTGACTTCGTGAAGCATGGCACAGTCGACGGTTCTTGGATGGTTGGTACCGCCGCTTACGAGAAGCGTGGTGTGGAGGCCTTCGTTCCCGCTTGGAACAAGGACAACTGTATCCAGTGTAACCAGTGTGCATATATCTGTCCTCACGCTGCCATCCGTCCGTTCGTTCTGACCGACGACGAGCTGGCTGGCTTCGACGGCCTCGAGACCCTCGAGATGAAGGCTCCTGCCGCTATGAAGGGCATGCACTTCGTCATCGAGCCTTCAGTACTCGACTGTCTGGGTTGCGGCAACTGTGCCGACATCTGCCCGGGCAACCCGAAGACTGGCAAGGCCCTCACGATGGTTCCGTTCAACCCCGATGCAGCCGACATGAAGAAGATGGCTGCCGATTGGGACAAGCTGGTTAAGGTTCCCAGCAAGCAGCACCTCGTTGACATCAAGAGCAATGTGAAGAACTCTCAGTTCGCACAGCCTCTGTTCGAGTTCTCTGGCGCTTGCTCTGGTTGCGGTGAGACACCTTACGTGAAGCTCATTTCTCAGCTGTTCGGTGATCGCCAGATGATTGCTAACGCAACTGGTTGTTCTTCTATCTACTCTGCTTCTGTTCCTTCTACACCTTACACCAAGAACGAGAAGGGTCAGGGTCCTGTATTCAACAACTCTCTGTTCGAGGACTTCTGCGAGTTCGGTCTGGGTATGGCTCTTGGTAACAAGAAGATGAAGGAGCGCGTAGCTAAGCTGCTGCAGGAGATGATCGATGGCAACGCCAGCGACGAGTACAAGGCTCTCGCTCAGGAGTGGATCGACAATAAGGACGACGCCGAGAAGACTAAGGAGATTGCTCCAAAGCTACGTGCTTGCATCGCCGAGAGCGCTGCTAAGGGCTGTCCCGTTTGCAAGGAGCTCCAGACCCTCGACCACTACCTCGTGAAGCGTTCACAGTGGATCATCGGTGGTGACGGTGCCTCTTACGACATCGGTTACGGCGGTCTCGACCACGTGATTGCTTCTGGTGAGGACGTCAACATCCTCGTGCTCGATACTGAGGTTTACTCTAACACCGGTGGTCAGGCTTCTAAGGCTACTCCTCTTGGTGCTATCGCTCAGTTCGCTGCTCAGGGTAAGCGCATCCGCAAGAAGGATCTGGGTATGATTGCTACCACCTACGGTTATGTATACGTAGCTCAGATTGCTATGGGCGCCGACCACGCACAGACCCTCAAGGCTATCCGCGAGGCTGAGGCATGGCACGGACCTTCAATCATCATCGCCTACGCTCCATGTATCAACCACGGTCTGA
>NZ_CAMJOS010000042.1 GCF_946407605.1 uncultured Prevotella sp. | reverse complement strand
CAAGCAAAATCATCAATGACATGGCAAAGGTACAACAAAAATCTGAGAAAATCACCGCTTTTGGCGGAATATTTTTCGTTTTGGACAGATTTGACCGTATTCTTTCCTCTGTAATCGACTCCCACCTGGGACTTCGCAGTAAGTTGATAGGCTATCAGTACAGCGAGATAATACGGGCCGTCTTCTCCGTTTTCTGCTGTGGCGGCGACTGCATGGAAGACCTCAACCTGTATCTGAAGGATGTGCTTACCGAGCGTCCACATACGCGTGTTCCAAGTGCAGACACGGTGCTGCGCGGCATAGAGGAACTGGCAACGGAGAACATATCATACACGGCAGAAAAGACGGGCAACGTCTATGACTTCAACACGGCAGAGAAACTGAACCATCTGCTCATCAAGTTGCTGCTGGCAACGGACAGCTCACGGAAGGAGGCGAGTACGATGTTGATTTCGACCACCAGTTCCTTGAGGCGGAGACACTAGGGACAGGTGAGCGTCTCGCTTAACGTATTTTGGATGAAGGCTGATGGCTGACGAAGTAGACTCCGCAAAGATGCAGTCACTTTCGGGTCTTTCCTGACGTTCCTTTCATTCGTTCCGATGGTGTTTTGCGGTCGTTCCGATGATACTTTACCCCCCTAAAGTATCATCGGAACGAGTCGTAGATGCCATCGGAAGCACCCGAAGATGCCATCGGAAAGAGTGTAAGATGACGATTGTCCTTTGACACAATAATAAACGAACAGCGGGACTTTCGCCTCGCTGTTCGTTATAAATACAGGGATTTTAATCTTCATCGAAAAACTTTCCTATGGGAATAGGAGCAGCCTCGGCTACGCAGCAGTTGAAACGTTCGCGACTGCGACGCTCGCGTGCGAACATGGCCTTTGTGCCTGTCTCGTCCTGCTGGAATTCGAGGTGCTCGTCGATGGCAAAGGAATGGGCCATCTCCTCTACGTCGAGGTTGTCGGTGCCAATAAGCGTGAAGGTCCAGTTCTGCTTCTTCAGCTTCTCGATGAGGGTGCGAACCATCTTCAACGTCCACTCTTCGCTGCTGTTCTCATAGCCGTCGGTGATGATGGTGACAAGGACGTGGTCGCCATCTTCTACTTGGGCATTGACTTTCGATACGCCCTTTCCGATAGCATCGTACAAAGGAGTGCCTGCACAGGGGTTGTAGGCTTTCCAGGCTATATCCTTAGTCTGGCCGGCAGGGGTGTTGTCGTAGTGCAGCTTGGTGTGGTCGCTGTCGAAGGTGATCAGCGTGACGTACTGCAACTGGTTGGGATACTTCTTCTGCATCATGCGGACAGTCTGCAGGGTCTCGTTCATGCCTGTGAAGGCTTGCTTGCGGATGCACTCCATGGAACCGCTCTCGTCAACAATAATTAGGTTGTGAACTCTCGTTGGAATTAAATCTGTCATAATCGTAATTGTTTTAAAAGGTGAATATTAGGTGAATGGTGACGGGTGAATGGTGACGGGTCACATCTTCTTATTTATCTCTTTAAAGAAGAATTCGGAAAAAAATTAAGCGCGAGTCGGAATTTTTTTGTATTTTTGCCAAAAATATCGAATATGTACTACGGACGACTATCTGACAAGGAGATTCTGAAGGGCTTTCGCCAAGGCGACGGTGACATTATCCGTGACTATTTCTACGGGTATTGTCAGATAGGCTATAACATCTTCGACCAGCGGTATCTGTTGAGGGAGAAGCAGAACCTGGACTTTATGTCGCTGGCACACCAGTATGCCATCTACCTGATGGAGCATGACTGGAAACCGCTGGAGGACCATTCGCCGGAGGTGAGCCTGAAGACGTGGCTTATCAATGGTTTCCGCTATGTGGTGCTGGATGCGCTGAAGTGGTACAAGAAGGAATATGGCAGCATCACCTTTGAGGACTATCTGCGGTCGTTTGATGTGACGAGTGACCTGCGGTTGCAGTTTAACCGCATGGTGGATGATGTCTGCGACCATGTGCCGATGGGGCGTGAGGACAGGCTAATCATCATGATGATGCTGGGGCGAGGATTCAAGGGAAAGGAGATTGCAGCGCAGATGGGTATATCGCCAGCTGCCGTCTCGCAACGGTATAAGAAACTGAAGGAGGAAATCATCGTGCCGTACTTCCGCGAGAACTTCGACATGGACCTGGATATGCCAGAGGTGATGGAGGAGAGCACGGCCGTATTCAGCAAAGCTATTTTGGAGGAGATGCCTATGCCATGTGCTGGAGCAGCGGATTTCATAAGACTAAACAAAAAGGATTATATGCAGCAGAAAAGAACGACGCCGGAGTATATTACATCACTCCAGCCAAACGAGATATTCGTGTTTGGCAGCAATCTTCGTGGCTTGCACGGAGGCGGTGCGGCCTATATAGCCTACCGCAAGTTTGGGGCCATCATGGGACAGGGCGTGGGACTGCAGGGGCAGAGCTATGCCATTCCCACGATGCAGGGCGGCGTAGAGACCATCAAACCCTACGTGGACGAGTTTATCGCTTTTGCCAAGCAGCATCCTCATCTCACCTTCCTGGTTACCCGCATAGGCTGTGGCATCGCCGGCTTCACCGATGAAGAAATCGCTCCATTATTTGAAGCAGCACATGAGATTGATAACATTGTGCTGCCAGAAAACTGGTAGAAGAGGGAAGATAGTGCAACTTTTTGCATCGTTCTTACGTCTAACAGATAGAAACTTTTAAAAGAAACGATTATGATACTCTCAACAACCCCACAGATTGAAGGTCGTCCCGTTCGTGAGTACAAGGGCGTGGTGACTGGTGAAACCATTATTGGTGCAAACTTCGTGAAAGATATCTTTGCAGGCATCCGCGACATCGTAGGCGGTCGTGCAGGTAGTTACGAGAAGGTGCTTATCGAGGCCAAGGACACCTCTATGGAGGAGATGATGCAGCGTGCCGAAGCCCTGGGAGCCAATGCCATCATCGGCATCGACATCGACTACGAGACTATTGGTGCCAACGGCTCAATGCTCATGGTAGCCACAAGTGGAACTGCGGTAGTTATCTAACAAGAAGGTAACAAACAGCAAGCCCCCGACCTGCAGGAATGCAAGCCGGGGGCTATTATGTAATTTGATTATTATTTCAGCCAGCGGGCGAGCCAGTCGAAATAGGTGCGCTGCCAGAGGATACCGTTCTGGGGCTTGAGCACCCAGTGGTTCTCGTCGGGGAAGATGAGGAGCTCGGCTTCGATGCCACGCATGCGGGCGGCATTGAAGGCACTCATGCCCTGAGTGGCGTTGATGCGGTAGTCTTTCTCGCCGTGGATGCAGAGGATGGGGGTGTCCCACTTGTCGACAAAGCGGTGGGGCGAGTTAGCGTAGGTCTTGCGAGCACGGTCGGTCTGGTCGGGGTTCCAATAGGCATCGTCGTACTCCCAGTTAGAGAACCAGTTCTCCTCGGTCTCGGTGTACATAGCCTCGAGGTTGAAGGCGCCGTCGTGGGCAATGAAGCACTTGAAACGCTTGTCGTGATGGCCAGCGAGGTAATAGACGCTGAAGCCACCGAAAGAGGCGCCAACGGCAGCCAGACGGTCGCGATCGACATAAGACAGACTGTCGCAGGCATCGTCGATGGCGGTGAGGTAGTCGTTCATGCACTGGCCTGTCCAGTCGCCAGAGATCTCCTCAAGCCACTCCTGTCCGAAGCCGGGGAGACCGCGACGGTTGGGGGCGATGATGACATAGCCCTGCGAGGCCATGATGAAGAAGTTCCAGCGATAGCTCCAGAACTGGCTGACGGGGCTCTGAGGACCGCCTTCGCAGAAGAGCAGGGTGGGGTACTTCTTGTTGGGGTCGAAATGTGGAGGCTGGATAATCCAGTAGAGCATCTGCTGACCGTCGGTGGTCTTCACCCAACGCTGGTCGACGCTGGGCTTGCCTAACTGGTCGAGGATATCCTTGTTGATCTCTGTAATCTGAGCAATAGTTACACCATAATTTGGATCGCTTGGCGTCACCACATAGAGGTCAGCAGGCTCTGTGAAAGAGTGCTTCTCTGCCAGAATCTGCTTGTCGTTCAGCATCTGCAGCGAACCGAAGTCAGCCTGAAAGTTTGTAATCTGTTTTACCTCGCCCTGCAGGTTAGTGCTGTAGAGGTTCTCGGTGGCGTGCCATACGCCAATGAAATAGATGGTCTTCGAGTCGGGTGTCCAGCAGTAGTCGTCGACGTTGGAGTCGAAACTCTCGGTAAGGAACGTCTTCTCGCCGTTCTGAAGGTCGTGGCAGCAGAGGCGCATGCGGTCGGCCTCGTAGCCGTTGCGAGCCATAGAGAGCCAGGTGATGTAACGTCCATCGGGCGAGAACTTAGGATTTTGGTCGTAGCCAGGCAGGTTCTTCAGGTTCTCGGGGGCATTGACAGTCTGATGCAGCATGGTCTTGGAGGGCTCGATGGCGGGCTCTACATAGTCGGCAGGCTTGCAGAGGTTGGTGGTCTCCTTTTTCTCTACGTCGTAGAGGAAGATATCAGAATCGGTGGAGATGCTGTAAGCCAGACCGGTCTTCTTGCGACAGGTATAGGCAATCTGCTTGGAGTCGGGGCTCCACGCCAGCTGTTCCATGCCGCCGAAGGGCTCCATGGGACACTCGAAGGGCTCGCCCTCGAGAATATCAATGTGAGAATCGTGAATTGAGAATTGAGAATTGACTTCTGCCACGAAAGGATGCTGGATGGTTTCGACGTAATGGTCCCAGTGGCGGTACATGAGGTCGGTAACCACACGACCCGTGGTCTTAGGCAGGTCGGCAGGCTTGGCCTTGATGATATCATTGAAGTCGATGCTCTTGAGCAGGATGACCTTAGAGCGGTCGGGTGAGAACATGAAGCCCTCGATGCTGCCCTCGCTATTGGAGAGCTGCTTGCGGGCGTTGCCTTCGAGGTCCATAGACCATACCTCGCCACCTCTAAGGAAGGCGATGGTCTCGTTGTCGAGCCACTGGGCATCGGTTTCGTTGTCGGCATCGGTAGTGAGCTGTTTCTGCTCGCTGCCGTCGGCCTTCATCATCCAAAGCACCTGGTGACTGGCATTCTCTTCGACGCTGTAGTATCCCGTCTGGAATACGATGTGGAGGCCATCGGGCGAGGCCTGATAGCTGCTCAGACGACTCATGGCCCAGAGTGCCTCGGGGGTCATCTGGTCGCTCTCGAGCTTTACGGTCTGTTTCTGAATGTTCACTTTTTCGTTGTTTTCTTTTTGTGTGCAGCTGGCTGTCAGCAAGAGTGCCGCCGCTGCCACGATTGTCATTGATTTATTCATATCGCATTAAATTTTATTAGGTTTCTGAGAGAATCGATAGGTGACGGAGAACATGACATAGCGCGGGATGCAGTTGTTCCATGTCTCGGTGCGTCCCTGGGCGTTGATGCTGTACTGTGTGTTAGAGAGGCGATGCAACAGGTCGAAAGCGGTGAGCTTCAGTGTGAACTTCTCCTTGAGAATAGAGCGCGAGAGCTCGGCATTCCACACGAGGTTGTCGGTATTCATCATCTCACTTTGATAGCCACGACGGCTATGCATGCGGATATCGGTACCCACATAGAGCTTGAGCCAAGGGATGGTGTAGCGTAGCTGGGCACCATAGTTATAGTCGAAAGCCGAGATGCGCTGGAAGTTCTCGCGATCGCTGGTGGAGCTGCGCCAGTTGACCTCGCCGCTGACGCCGCAGGTGAGGTCACCCTTCTGATATTCCAGCGACAGATGTTCGTTGAGGGTCCAGTTGTTGACGGTGCTCTTGGCGTCGGGGAGGTTAATGGGCTCATTGATCCCATTGGTCAGATAGGCAATGTCGAAGTCCACGGAGTGGGAGTAGTTGGCGTTGGCCTGCTGGTGTAGGGTGAGGCGCTTGGCGCTGTCGAGGGGCTGCTCGTAGCTGGCGCCCAGATCCCAGTTCCAGTTGCCTTCAATGTTGTCCTGCATCATGAAGTAGGCACCAGTGGTGGTGTTATAGACGGTGCGTGTGCCGATGGAGCGCTGGCTAAGCGAGGCGCTACTCCAGACACGGGCAAAGCGGCGGATGCTATCGTTGTTGAACTGGAAGCCGATGCTGACGCTATGCGACAACGTGGGCTTCAGGTCGGGGTTGTTGACGGTGGTGACCAACGGATTGGAGGTGTCGCCAACAGGCATGAGGCTTGACAACGACGGACGACTCATGTTCATGTTATAACCCAGCGAGTTGAGTCCGTTTTTCTTACCCCAGCGCGACCAGTTGATGGAGGGCGTGAATTCCACATAGCTACGACGGGCTATGGTGTCGAGCGTGGTGAAGTCGTTGTAGTTCAGTCGTTCGTGGGTGCTCGTGAGAGGCAGCCTGACGCTGAAATAATCGTTGTCGGTAGAGTGGGTGATATCAAATGAGGCGCGCACCTTGCGTGTCAGCAGTTGCTGCTCATCGACATTATCCATATCCATGACACTCATCAGCAGCTGGTTCGTGGAAGGCAGCCATTCGGTCTGGTGCTTGTCTTCCTTGAGGCGATCGAGGCGATAACGCAGGTTGTTGCTGTTGTCGAGGTCCTGAGAGTAAGAGGCCTCGGCGCTGATAAACCAGCGGTTGAGCAACTGGAGGGTGTAGCCGAATTCTGCCTCGTAGTTGTAACTGTCGCTGTGGGTGTCGGCATAGTTATGGCGCAACTCGGTGCTGTCGGCCTGGGCGTAGAACGTGCGGTTGATGTCCCAGCTCTCGCTAGGTGTGGTGCGACCATAGGCACCACTGAATCCGAATGAGAGATAGTCGCCCCACGCAAACTTGTGATACATGCCGATGCTGCCGCCGAGGGTCAGGTTGCGGCTGCGGTTGATGGCATCGTTGACGGTGCGGTTGATGAGGGCCTCGCGGTAGGTGGAGTCCTGACTGCCGCTGGTGTTTTCGCCCTTGTTATAGGCGCCATAGAGATAGCCGAAAATGGTGAAGGGCTTCTTCATCTGGAAATAGTTGTTGGCATTGAAGCGGAAGTTCTTGCTACGGTTCCATGATTCGTTGCCACCCATGATGTTGCCACCAGAGGCGAAACGCTCGCTGCTGGTGCGACTCATGTTGTCGGCATCGTTCCAGTCGAAGGTGACGTCGAGGTTGTCTTCCCAGTTCTTGTCGGCATCTTCGGTCTCGACATGCAGGCCTGTCTGTTTCGACGACAGCAAACCCTGAGGCATGTTGCTGGGGCTCCATTGACCCTCGCCACCAGGACGGCGGCTCTCGTTGATATTGTTGGTATTGCCAAAGACGCTGACTCGCGAATGGTCGTCGTAATAGAGGCCGAACAAACGGGCCAGATAACGATTGTCGGTACCCAGGCCGCCCTCGATATTACCCATGATGCCGCGGTTGTATTCGCGTTTCAGCTGTACGTCCATCACGTAGTCTTTTTTCTCCACGTCGTGGCCAATGAGCTCGCTCTGCTTGGTGCTCTTGTCGAAGACCTTCAGCTCCTTGACGGTGTAGTAGGGCAGGTTGTCGAGCATCACCTTGTTCTGGCCTTTGAAGAAGTCCTTGCCGTTGAGGGTGAGGTAGTCAACCTTCTTACCATTGATATAGATGTCGCCATTGTCTTTCAGCTCGGCACCAGGCATCTGACGGATAAGTCCGTCGAGCATAGAGCCCTCGGGCATGTTGAAGGCCGAGGCATTATAGACCAGCGTGTCGCCGCGATAGGCCAGTTTTACTTTCGTGCCTGTGACGACAACACCATTAAGTCCTACCTCCTTATAGATGTCGTCGTCGCTACGCTGCTTCTTCTTCATGAGGATACGCGGCACCTCGAACCATGAGTTGCGGGCTATATGGCGCAGGTTATAGTTCATGTAGGTGTCCTCATAGCCATCGGCGGTGGCTCGGATGATGAAGTCATCGTTCTTGGCGGGCACTTTGAACTCATAATACGATGAAGTGCCCCATGTCCAGCAGGTCATGGAGTCGACAAACGTAGAGTCTTTACGCATCAGCGTCATAAGCGCTTTAACTTTGGCCTTGGTGAACGAGTCATATACTTCGCCAGACAGTTCTATTGTTCGTTCTTTTTTCTTTTTAACTTTTGTAGAGTCGGCTTGCGCCCAGAGTATCATGACCGCTGTCAGGGCAATGATTGTGGTTAAGATTCTTTTCATTACAGTTTTCCTTGGTCTCCTAAATATGAGTCTTTAAATCCTAAGAAATAGAGCACACCATCGAGTCCAATGGTGTTGATGCTCTGTTTGGCGTTGGCCACCACGCGGGGCTTGGCGTGGAAGGCAATACCCAATCCGGCCTCGCTGATCATAGGCAGGTCGTTGGCACCGTCGCCTACGGCAATGGTCTGTGCCAGGTTGACTTTCTCTACCTGGGCGATGAGCTTCAACAACTCAGCCTTGCGGTGACCATCGACAATCTCGCCAACGTAGCGACCTGTGAGCTTGCCGTTTTCATCGACCTCCAGCTCGTTGGCATAGACATAGTCGATACCGTATTTGCGCTGCAGGTGCTCGCCGAAATAGGTGAATCCACCACTCAGTATCGCAATCTTATAGCCGCAAGTCTTGAGCACAGACATCAGACGGTCCACCCCCTCAGTCATTGGCAGATGCTCGGCAATATCCTGCATCACGCTGACATCGAGACCTTTGAGTAATGATACGCGGCGAGTGAAGCTCTCCTTGAAGTCAATCTCACCACGCATGGCACTCTCGGTAATGGCACGTACCTCAGCACCAACGCCGGCACGCTCGGCCAGCTCGTCGATACATTCGGTCTGGATAAGCGTAGAGTCCATATCGAAGCAGATGAGACGGCGCATGCGGCGGAACATATCGTCTTTCTGGAAAGAGAAGTCAATCTCCATCTGTTGCGAAAGCTTCATGAACTTGGCTTGCATCTCCTGACGGTTCTGCGGCTCACCACGCAACGAGAACTCGATGCAGGCACGGATATGCTTGCCTGGATTCTTGATGCTCTTACGACCCGTCATACGACGGATGGCGTCGATGTTAAAGCCCTGGTCGGCAATGATGCGGGTGGCTGCCTCTATCTGCTTGGCCTCCAGCTGACGACCCATCACCATGAGGATATAACGGTTCTTGCCTTGATGGCCTACCCATTCCTCATACTCATCGTCGCTGATGGGGGCAAAGCCGATGTTGACGCCTAACTCTGTGGCCTTGAACAGCAGTTCCTTCATCACCTGTCCGCTGTGGGTCTCATCCATGCGGATAAGGATGCCCAGCGATAAAGTAGAATGGATGTCTGCCTGTCCGATATCCAGGATTTGTGCGTCGTACTTGGCCAGTATGCCCATCACCGAGGCGGTCAGTCCAGGGCGGTCCTGACCAGTGATGCGTACAAGGATTTGTTCTTCACGTTTTTCTTGTTCCATGTATGTCTTTTAAGTTATATGTCTTGTTTTAATTGTTCAACCAAATCGGCTATCCGTTTAAGCTCCTGAGGAATACGAATCTTCTGCGGACACGTCTTTACCTCGATGCAATGGTTGCACATGATGCAATGGTCGGGCTGACGGTCCTTGGGGATGGCACGGTCCATGCTGATGAGGTAGTTGCGACGGTTCTTGCGATAATTCTCATCGCCCTGGTCCTCGGGCAGGTTCTTCTCAACAATCCATTTGTTATGGTGCAGGAAGATGCCGGGAATGTCGATGCCATAAGGACAGGGCATGCAATACTGGCAGTTGTTGCAAGGAACGGTGCCCATCTCCATCATCTGTTTGGCAATCTCGCTGTCGAGGAAGCGCTGCTCCTCTTCTGTGAGGGGCTCCAGTGGACAATACGATAGCAAGTTGTCCTTCAGGTGCTCCATAAAAGTCATGCCACTCAATACGGTGAGCACACCCTCTGGGGTGCCGGCATAGCGGAAGGCCCACGAGGCAATGCTCTTCTGCGGGTCGCGCTGTTTCAGCTCGTTGATGGCATATTGTGGCAGGTCTTTCACTAAGCGTCCACCCAGCAGGGGCTCCATGATGACTGCGGGCATACCCACCTTTTGTAGCTCGGCATAGAGATAAGAGGCATCGACATTGCTACCGTTGATCTCGTTGGCATAGTCCCAGTCCAGGTAGTTCAACTCAATCTGCACGAAGTCCCAATGGTACTGGTCGTTCATGGCCAGTATCTGGTCAAACACCTCCTGTCGACCGTGGAAAGAGAAGCCCAGATTGCGAATCTTTCCAGCCTCGCGTTCTGCCATGAGGAAGTCCATCATGCCGTTGTCAACATAGCGACGATTAAACTCCTCCAGACTGCCGCCAATGGCGTGGAGCAGGTAGTAGTCGATATAGTCGACCTGCAACTCCTTGAACGAGTTCTCGTACATTCTTATAGAACCCTCCCGCGAGGCATCGCCAAAGTTAGAGAGCTTCGTTGCAATGAAATAATCTTCGCGTTTGTGGCGGCTCAGGGCAATACCTGTACAACGCTCCGAGAGACCGCGACAATAGACGGGGGATGTATCAAAATAGTTCACGCCATGTTCCATGGCATAGTCAGTCTGACGGTTGATCATTTCTTGATCGAACTCCTCAGAGTCGGGCAATTGCGGCAGACGCATCATGCCATAGCCCAATATTGATACTTTGTCGCTGTTCTTAGGGTTGACGCGGTAGGTCATCTGACCTACGGGAGGCTCACCAATAGCATTGCCCTCGTCACTTTTCTTTCCAGCGCCGGCGCAGGCTGCCAACGTAGCAGCAGAGCCTATGCCCATATATTTTAGGAAATCTCTTCTATCCATAACTTTCAATTTTCACTTTCCGCTTGGCTTTGCCGCTTGGCTAGCCAAGAACTTTCACCTTTCAACTTTCACCTTTCAACTTTCAAACCATCTTGTGAACCTCGTGGCCCTCGACGTGGATGGCAGATAACGGGCGCACAGGACAGAGATGCTCGCAGGCGCCACAGCCAATGCAGGCATTCTCGTTGACGGCTGGCACAGAGGGCGACAGGTCGTCGTCAGGATCGCTGGGCACCATCTCGATGGCTCCAGCAGGACAATGACGGGCGCAGTTGCCGCATTCCGTCTCGCCTGTAGCAGAGATGCAGAACTCGACAGCCACCACGGCATGACCAATCTGAATGCAAGCTTTCTCTTCTTTATCGATAGGCTTGATGGCGCCAGCAGGACACACTTCCGAACAGCGTGTGCACTCAGGACGACAGTAGCCTTTCTCGAACGACATCACGGGCTGCATCAGGTTAGCGATATCCATGCTGGGGCGCAGCACTTCGTTAGGACATTTCGACACGCAGAGCTGACAGCCAGTGCAGTGCTGGGTCATATTTTTCAGCGAACGGGCACCAGGAGGTACCACGGGCGTCTGGTGCTCGGGGGCCTTCTTCTCGATGATATCGGCCAGGCCACCATCCACATGCTTGGCTTCCTGAGCCAGGGCGGCAGTGGTCACCATCGCTGAGGCCAGCAGGAACGCGCGCTTGGTGGGGTCTTGTGGAGAATGGGTCTCATGGGTTGAATGGGTCCCATTAGTCCCATTTGACCCATTAATCCCATATTTCAAAGCCCCAAACTTACAGCTCTTGATACAGTCGCCACACACCACGCAACGAGAGTAGTCCACCTGATGGTTCTTAAAATCGATGCAGGCTGCCTTACAGTTCTTGGTGCACAGCGAGCAGTTCTTGCATTTATTCTCATCGAAGTGAATCTTCAGCAGCGAGAAGCGCGAGATGAACGACAGCACCGTGCCCACAGGACAGATGGTGTTGCAATAGGTTCTGCCGTTGCGCCAAGCCAATACGGCCAGAACGACCAGCGTAATCAGGGCAATTGCGAAGACGGGCAGCGACTTCATCCACACATCGACGCCATAGAAAGCATAGCTCTCGTAGTGCTCGGCAAGCGATGCCAGCACATTGTTGCCCAGCATCCACAGGGGCTGCAGCAGCATGGTGGCAATACGACCGAAGGCGGAGTAGGGTGCCAGTAGCTCGATGATGGTGCCGATGCCTGCCAAACAGCCTGTGACGAAAAGAATGAGCATAGCGTATCTCAGCCATTTCATCTCTTTAGAATGGGTGTATCGGTTCTTCTTGGCCTTCTTGCCCAGCCATCCAAAGAAGTCCTGCATCACACCCAGCGGGCAGATGACGGAACAATAGATGCGGCCAAAGACCAACGTGAGCACAGCGAGGCCGACAATAATCACTACGTTGAGGGCCAGTACAGCCTCCAACGCCTGAACTTTCGCGAGCCACCCCAACCAATGGTGCAGCGTGCCCGTAAAGTCTAAAAACAGTAGCGTCAGTCCTACTAAGAACACGCTACCTAATGCAATTCTAATTTTTCTAAGCATAGCTCATGTTTGATGTGTGCAAAGATACGAATAAGTATGCAAAACACCAAACAAATTAGGATATTTAAGTTTACAACTTAATATTATCCTTCGGATTTCACGATTTTTACGGATTTCACCACGAAGATGCTTGCCTCGTAGAGCAGCCAGATGGGTAGCGAGACGATGAGGAGGGTGAAGATGTCAGTGGTGGGAGTGATGATGGCGGCAACGATGAGGATGGCAACGATGGCATGACGACGATAGCGGGTCATGAGACTGGAGGTGAGGATGCCCATGCGGCCTAGGATGGCACAGATGACAGGCAACTCGAAGACCACACCCATAACGAGACTCATAGATATGAGTGTGTCGGTATAGGACTGCAGGGTGAGCATGTTTTCCACTTCGGGACTGACCTGGTAGGTGCCCAGAAAACGAACGGTGAGGGGAAATATGAGGAAATAGTTGAGCAGGGTGCCCAGCATGAACATGAGATAGCCAGATGTAACTATCCACAGACCTGCTCGTCGCTCGTTCTGATAGAGGCCTGGCGACACGAAACGGAATAACTCAAAGATGATATAGGGAGCGGCACACAACAGACCTGCATACATAGCCACTCGCATGTGAGTCATAAACTGCTCGGTGAGGCCAGTATTCATCAGATGGACGCTGAATGGCTCGACACCCATCCACTGGAAAGTGATGAAAGCGCTTGTCCTTGGTGCCAGGATGACGGCAAAGAGCCAATCTTTGAGGCAGAAGGCGGCAACGGCAAAGACGACAGCCACACCCAACGAGCGCAGGATGACCCAGCGGAGCACGTCGAGATGCTGCCAGAAGGTGGCCGCTTCGTTATTTTTCATCCTCTTTGACTTGGTCGGTGATGTCTTTCTTGACATCGTCGACTTCCTTCATGCCTTCCTTGAAACTCTTGACGCCTTTGCCCATGCCGCGCATCAGCTCGGGAATCTTAGAGCCACCAAACAGCAGCAGCACGATGAGAGCGATAATCAGGATTTCCTGGCCACCAAGTCCAAAGAATAGTAATGTGTTGATTCCTAACATCTTGTCTTGTTTTTAATTGATTAATGATAGAGGTAGCGTTTGATGCTCTTCTTGGGGGTCTTGGCAAACTCCTCATCGTAGATTTCCACCTCGCTAATTTTCTCGTAGGCAGGAAGCATCTGGTTCAGCGTGTTGCGGTTCTGCTCCATGATGCCTTCGATGTCTTCCTTGGTGAAGCCCATAGCCTTGGCCTCGTCGAGGTCGGGGTGAACGAGAGCCACCAGCTTGGTGTCGCGTTGTACCACGATGCTCTCTACAACCATCGTCATAGAGTTGAGCTTGTCCTCAATCTCCTCAGGATAAATGTTCTGGCCGTTGGCACTCAGCAGCATATTCTTGGAGCGTCCATTGATATAGACGTTGCCCTCGGCATCCATCGTGCCCAGGTCGCCAGTATGATACCAGCCTTCTTTGTCGAGCGTGGATGCGGTAGCTTCCTCATTCTTATAGTAGCCCAGCATGACGTTGAGACCACGGGTGAGTATCTCGCCTGGAACCGTCGATGGGTCTGGGGAGTCGATCTTTATGTCCATGTGGAGCACGGAACGGCCGCATGAACCTGGTGCGAAGGTGTGCCAGTCGCTATAGCTGATGATGGGGGCACACTCGGTGGCGCCATAGCCCACGGTATATGGGAAGTTGATGCGTTTGAGGAACTGCTCGACCTCCTGATTGAAGGCAGCACCACCAATGATAATCTCGTAGATATTGCCGCCAAAGGCGTTGACCACCTCCTTGCAAATCATCTCGCGTACCTTCTGTGAGATGATAGGCATCTGCAGGAGCAGACGCATGCGGTTGTTTTGTATCTTCGGGAACACCTTCTTGCGGATAATCTTCTCGATGACCAAAGGCACGGCAATGATGATGCGTGGCTTGACCTCGGCAAAAGCCTGAGCGATGATGGCAGGCGACGGCGTGCGGTTCAGATAGAACACATGACAGCCATGCAGGAATTCGAACAGGAACTCGAAGGCCATACCATACATGTGAGCCATAGGAAGGATGGAGATGATATTGTCGCCACGTTTGATGGTGGAACCCAGCACGTTGCAGGCAAAGTCATAGTTTGACCAGAGGGCACGATAGGGTAGCATGACACCCTTCGAGAATCCTGTGGTGCCGCTGGTATAGTTGATAAGTGCCAGCTCATCAGGACTCTGCTCAATATAGTAGTTGATATGCTCCTGACGGAAATACTTGGGGAACTTCTGTCCGTAAAGGGCGTTGAGGTTCTCACGGGCATAGGTCAGCTTCTCAGAACGTGAGATGATAAGTGAGTAGTCCGTGCTGCGGATAATACCTTCCAGATTGGGCATCGCTTCAGGATCGATGATACCTGCCACATAGTCGCCAGCAAAGAGCAGCTTAGCGTCAGAGTGGTTCACGATATTATGAATCTGCTCGGGCATGAACTCATGTAAGATAGGTACTGCGATGGCGCCATAGGTCAGCGTGGCGATGAAAGCCACAGCCCATTGGCTGCTGTTGCGTCCACAAAGGGCTATCTTGTCGCCCTTCTGAATACCTGAGTTCTCGAAAAGAATATGTACTTTCTCAATTTTTCGGGCTACATCATGGTACTGCAGCGTCTGTCCTTTATAGTCAGTCAGCGCGTCCAGATCCCAATTGGCAATGATGCTTTTCTGGATCAGCTCGTTAAAACTTGGTATTTTTTCCATATCTTAGATTTATTTAGTAGCGTTTTGGTAAAGATATCTTTTGATGCTTTTCTTTGGTGTCTTCAGGAACTCCTCATCGCGCAGGATGATGCGGCTGATGCGGCTGAAATTGGGCAGCATGGAGTTGAGGTTTTCACGGTTCTGATCCATCACGGCTTCCAGTTCTTCGGGCCTGAAATCCATTGTCTCGTCTTGATCAGGATATACCAGAGCTACGAGTTTGTCGCCATCCTGCACTACCAGAGATTCACTAACCATCGGCATTGAATTCAGCTTGTCCTCAATTTCCTCTGGATAGACATTCTGTCCGCTGGCCCCCAAAAGCATGTTCTTGATGCGTCCGCGAATATAGATATTATTGTCGGCATCCATCGTGCCCAGGTCGCCGGTATGGTACCAACCGTCCTCATCCAAAGCCTGACGTGTGGCTTCCTCGTTTTTATAATAGCCCAGCATGACATTCATACCACGAACAACAATCTCTCCAGGCTTGTTGGCAGGGTCGTTGCTGAGGATGCGTACCTCCATATTATCTACAGGACAACCGCACGAACTTGGTGAAAACTCCTTATGGTCACGATAGCTGATAAGAGGTGCACACTCTGTGGCACCATAGCCCACCGTGATGGGGAATCCTATGCTGAGCAGGAACTCTTCCACCTCTTTCGATAATGCCGCACCACCCACAATAACCTCGTAGGCGCGTCCACCAAAGGCCTCGTAAACCTGCTGACAGATTTTTGTCTTGACTTTCTGCGATACGATAGGCATAGCCAGCAGCAATTTCATCCTGTTGGTCTGTATGATGGGGAACACCTTCTTGCGGATAATCTTCTCGATAATCAGGGGCACCGACACCACCAACGTGGGACGGATATCCGTAAATGCCTTAGCGATGAGGGTGGGTGACGGCAGGCGGTTGAGGAAGAAAAGGTGGCATCCGTTGCAGAAGCCAAACAAGAACTCCACAGCCATACCATACATGTGTGCCATCGGCAGAATGTCGAGCAGAGGGTCGCCCGGCTTCACATGTTTAGACAGACGGTTCATGACAAATGACACATTACTCCACAGCGAACGATAAGGCAGCATGACGCCCTTCGAGAAACCTGTTGTGCCGCTGGTGTAGTTTATCAGCGCCAACTCTTCAGGCTGGTCTTCGTGATAGTGAATATGTTCTTTGCGGAATGCCTTCGGATATTTCGAGCCAAACATCATATTCAGATGTTCGCGGGCATAAGTCAATTTCTCCGAACGTGACAACATCAGCGAGAAATCGGGCATAAAGACGATGCCTTCCAGTTTTGGCATCTGCTCAGGGTCAATCTCCTTAGCAATGAAATCGCCTACAAACAGGGCTTTTGAGCCAGAGTGATTAACGATGTTGTGAATCTGTTCTGCATTGAACTCATGCAGTATGGGTACGGCAACAGCACCATAAGTGAGAGTGGCCAAGAAGGTGACAGCCCAATGTGCGGAGTTGCGTCCGCAAATGGCAATTTTATCGCCTTTCTGAATGCCGCAGTTCTCAAAAACAATGTGCAGCTTCTCTATTTTTCTTGCTACGTCGTGAAACTGGAGTGTTGCTCCCTGATAGTCTGTCAGAGCATCCGCATCCCAATTGTTGACTATCGCATCGTAAATTAGTTTATTAAAACTAGAACTATTGTTCATTGCACAAATTTCAAAATTTTGTGCAAAGGTACATCGTTTTCTGCACAAAACAAAAAAAAACGTGCAATAATTTATATTTATTAACCAATCAGGGATTATTCATAGTGCATGGAACGTGCAGGATGGATATGTGACACCAGATAGCTGGGTGCGATGAGCACGAAAACACTAATGAGTAATGTGGCTGCATTGAGCAACAGGATGAATAGCAGGTTCAGTTCCATAGGGGCCTCACTCACATAATATGTCTGGGCGTCGAGTGTTACGATGCCTGTGGTTTGCTGCAGCACCACAAGGCCAATGCCCAGGATGTTACCCCAGAGTAAACCGCGACCAATGATAAAAGCCGCAAACCAAAGGAACGTATGGCGGATAGTGTCGTTGCGTGCTCCCAACGCTTTGAGGATGCCAATCATCTGCGTGCGTTCCAATATAATAATAAGGAGGCCACTAATCATGGTGAAGCCTGCAACGGCAATCATCAGTCCGAGGATAATCCACACGTTGATGTCGAGTAGTTCGAGCCATGAGAAGACCTGCGGATAGATATCTGTGATGGGATAGCTCACAGACATATTGCCATCGCGGTCTGTGTTGTCACGCAGTATGCTGGTGACATTCGAGTTGATGGGTTTCAGACGGTCGAAATCGTTAACCAGCAACTCTGCTCCAGTACATTGCTCCTTGTCCCAGCCGTTCAACCGTTGCGTCACGCTAATGTCTGTGAGGCAGATGAGATCATCGAATCGCTTCATGTTGGTCTGGTAGATAGCGCTGACGTTGAAACGGCGTGCGCGCACATCTTTTTCGCCAATGAAATAGGCAAAGACACGGTCGCCGGCATGTAGGCGCAACTTCTGTGCCATTGTCTTCGAGATGACCAACGGATAATTCGATGTGGAGTCGGTAAAGGCAGGCAACTCTCCCTCTACGATACAGTCGTTGATGAAGTGTATGTCGTATTCTGGTCCAATGCCCTTGAGCATCACGCCCAGAAAGTCGTTGTCTGTTTTCAAGATACCTTGCGAGGTTGTAAAACGCTCAGCATGACTCACACCTTCTGCCTGTTCATAAGCAGCCAGCGTGCTGTCGTTGATGCAGAGAGGATAGACGCTTCCTTGAATATTGTACACTTGCAGGTGGCTACCAAAGCCCACCACCTTGTCGCGAACAGTATGCTTGAATCCCAAGACCACGCTAATGGTGATAATCATCACGGCCAGTCCTATGGCCACGCCAATGGTGGCAATACGAATAGCAGGTCGACTCACCTGATGGCGGTCGCCCTTGTCGCTGAATATTCTTTTGGCTATGAATAAGGGGAAGTTCAAACCTTAAACCTCAAATCTTAAACCTCAAACCTCAATCGTTCACTCTGCCAGGATAAGCCTCCAGCGCTTTCCTCAGCACGACAAGCGCCTTGGTCAGGTCTTCTTTCTTCAGCACGTAGGCAATACGTACCTGATTGATGCCAGCGCCAGGAGTGGTGTAGAAACCAGCGGCAGGCGCCATCATCACCGTTTGCCCTTCATACTCGAATTCCGAAAGGCACCAACGGCAGAACTTCTCAGAATCGTCGACTGGCAGCTTGGCCACCGTATAGAAAGCTCCCATGGGAATAGGTGAATATACACCGGGAATACGGTTCAATCCGTCAATCAGACACTTACGACGCTCAACATATTCGTCGTAAACATCGCGATAGTATTCTTCTGGTGCATCGAGTGAAGCCTCGGCCACAATCTGTCCGATAAGGGGGGGAGAGAGGCGAGCCTGACAGAACTTCATCACGGCAGCACGCACATCTTTGTTCTTGGTAATCAGCGCACCCACGCGAATGCCGCACTCAGAATAACGCTTAGATACCGAGTCAATCAGAATGACATTCTGTTCTATACCCTCCAAATGGCAGGCAGAGATATAAGGTGAACCTGTGTAGATATACTCACGATAGACCTCGTCAGAGAACAGATAGAGGTCGTATTTCTTAACCAAGTCGCGAATCTGGTTCATCTCGCGACGAGTGTACAGATAGCCTGTGGGATTGTTGGGGTTGCAAATCATGATGGCGCGAGTGCGCTCATTGATCAGCTCCTCAAACTTCTCTACTTTGGGCAGCGAGAATCCCTCTTCAATAGTAGTGGCAATAGTACGGATCTTGGCACCAGCTGAGATGGCGAAAGCCATATAGTTGGCGTAGGCTGGCTCTGGCACGATAATCTCGTCGCCAGGGTTCAGACAGCTGAGGAAAGCAAAGAGTACCGCCTCAGAACCGCCCGAGGTGATGATGATATCATCGGCTGTGACATTGATATTGTATTTCGCGTAGTAGTCCACCAACTTCTCGCGGTAGCTCTGATAGCCCTGTGAGGGTGAATACTCCAGAATGTCTCTGTCAATAGTCTTCAGCGCGTCGAGACCTACCTGTGGTGTGGGTAGGTCAGGCTGTCCAATGTTAAGGTGATAGACTTTCACGCCGCGTTTTTTAGCGGCAACGGCCAGCGGAGCCAGCTTTCTGATTGGTGACTCCGGCATCTCCAGACCGCGAACTGATATTTCAGGCATCTTTGTTTTGTTTGTAATTTCGACTGCAAAGTTACGACTTTCTTTCGATATAACAGCAACTTCTACCGAAAAAATCCTGTTTTGTTTGCTCAATTCGGAATATTTGCGTAATTTTGCACGTCTATAAACGCAAGCAGTATGAATTTTGAAGAAATGCTGAACGCCCAGGAAGGGCTTGTGCCAAAGCACGAGAAATTACCTTTTGGTGATTTCTACAGGAAACAGATTGACGGCAAGTACCGTTTTGTGGTGGAACTGAAATCCAGTCTCACCGACAGCATCGTGTTCTGCGAAGCCTTGAAAAAGGAGCAGCAATGGTCGCTGAAACAAAGGGCAAAGCAGCAGTTGCACTATGAGTTGCACGAGGATAGCGGTGGCCTCTATGAGCTGGGCTTGGAAACAGGTAATTACCAG
Organism: uncultured Prevotella sp.; assembly: GCF_946407605.1. GTDB lineage: Bacteria > Bacteroidota > Bacteroidia > Bacteroidales > Bacteroidaceae > Prevotella. The sequence continues at coordinate 3,456 of NZ_CAMJOS010000042.1, read as the reverse complement.
ACGTTGTCGCAGCTTATCTTCGACAATCCTGCCGTAGTGGCCCAGAAAGGTTTTGTAGATCAAATGGTGAAAAGCCTGATTGACTATACGACAAAGTTACATTCCGAGGGTGTCTATCATATTTGCTTTGCACCTCAGAATGTCTTTTTGCGTAAGGGCGATCAGATGCCCATGCTGCTTTGTCACGGATCTTTCTATACTTCGCTCAACGATCTTGACGCGCTGTATAAGGATGTAGAGGGCTTCGTGGCTCCCGAGGTGTTCTCGCATGGTACTATCGACGAGCGCAGCGACGTGTATTCTTTAGGTAAACTCATCTCTTTTCTCTACGAACAGGGCTCTATGCCCTTTGAGTATAAGCAGGTGGTTCAGAAAGCTACGGAAGAAGATCCCGCCCGTCGATACAAATCGTTGGAGGACATGAAGAGCGCTCTGGCTCAGAAACGTAACACATTGCGCTCTGCCTATGCTTTGGTAGCAGCTGTGGTTATCGCCCTGATTTGCGTTTTCGCCTATATCGAGATGCTGCCCGAAGCAGGTCAGATAGATTATGTGGAGCCCATTCCTGCAGCTGAGGAGGCAGATCCCTTTGATGACCACTTCGACCCTGCCTTGCTGATTGAAGAAGAGGACTCCATTGGTCCAGAAACTGATGCTATGTATCAGCAGAAAGCCGAGGAGATATTCCGCAAGCACTATCAGCGCGAGGCCGATAGGATTCTGTCGAAGATCTACGATAATGAGCGCATGGGCTCGTCGGAGAAGGCATTTATGGCCAATACCCAGTCGATGGCTGAAGAACTGCTGAATACGCAGAAGAAGTTGGCCGAGGAGATGGGTATTGACGAAGGTACCGCCGGCAAGTTAGGTCATGAGATTGTAGAGGAACTGACCAAGCAGAAACAGCAGGCTCTGGATCGCAAGGGCTATATCAAGCCGAAGGAGGATGGTGAAGAATAATTATAACAACAAAATATTAGAAAACAAACAACAATGAGAAGTAGAACAGCAACATGGTTTGAATGTAAGATTCGTTATGAAAAGACAATGGAAGACGGCCTGCAGAAGAAGGTTACGGAGTCTTATGCCGTTGACGCATTGAGTTTCAGCGAGGCCGAGGAACGCATCATCGAAGAGATGTCGTCATATATCAGCGGTGAGTTTAATGTCGTCGATATCAAGATGGCTCCTTATGGTGAGATATTCTTCTCTGAGCAGGAGTTGGCCGACCGTTGGTATAAGGCCAAACTGCAGTTTATCACCATAGACGAGAAGACTGAGAAAGAGAAACGCTCTAATGTGACCTATCTGGTTCAGGCAGGAACCCTGAATGGTGCCGTGAAGAATATTGACGAGGTGATGGGCGGCACAATGATTGACTACGCCATTGTCAGCGTGGCCGAGACGACTCTGATGGATGTCTTTGAACACGTGGCCAAGAGTGCTAAGGCCAACGACAAACCCGAGTTTGAAGCGTAATGTACGATATAAAAGCTCATCTGAATGAAATCCGCCAGTCGTTGCCGCAAGGTGTACGACTGGTGGCTGTTAGTAAGTTTCATCCTGAGGAGGATGTATTGGCTGCCTATGAGGAAGGACAGCGCATCTTTGGTGAGAGCCACGAACAGGAGCTGGCCCGTAAGGTGAAGACGCTTCCTGCCGACATTGAATGGCATTTCATTGGTCATCTGCAGACCAACAAGGTAAAGTACATAGCACCTTTTATCTCGATGATTGAGGCTGTAGATTCGCTGAAGCTGCTGCGTGAGATTGAGAAACAGGCAGCCAAGGCCGAAAGGGTGGTGCGTGTGCTGTTGGAACTGCATATTGCCGAGGAGGCCACGAAGTATGGACTCACCCTTGACGACTGTCGTCAGCTGCTGGCCGATGGCGAGTGGCGTCAGATGAAGCATGTTCAGATTTGTGGTCTGATGATGATGGCGTCGAACATAGATGATGACGCACAGATTAGTCAAGAATTTCAGACGGCAGCCGATTTCTATCATGAGGTAAAGCAGGCTTATTTTGCCGATGATCCCCATTTCTGCGAGCGTTCCTGGGGTATGAGCGACGATTACCTGTTGGCTGTTAACCATGAGTCGACAATGGTACGCGTCGGAACTGCTATTTTTGGTCCTCGCAAGTATTAGTTATGCAATTGTCTACACCAATTTATATTATAGAGGAGCAGAAGCTGCGTCGTAATCTGCAGCTCATTGCTGATGTGGCTCGTCAGGCTGATGTTGAAATCATCCTGGCTTTCAAGGCCTTTGCACTTTGGAAGACCTTTCCTATTTTCCGTGAGTATATCAATAGTACCACAGCCAGCAGCTTGAGCGAGGCTCGTCTGGCCCTTGAGGAGTTTGGCGCCAAGGCCCATACCTTCTCGCCGGCATATACCGACAACGAGATTGAGGAGATTATCCGTTGCAGCAGTCATCTCACTTTTAACTCATTGTCGCAGTACGAGCGATATCACGAGCGGGTGGGGGACCGCGCCAGCATCGGACTGCGTGTCAATCCTGAATATTCTGAGGTGGGTACGCTGCTTTATAATCCCTGTGCCCCTGGCACTCGTTTTGGTGTTACTGCTGACAAGTTGCCCGACACATTGCCTGCCGATATCGAAGGTTTCCATTGCCATTGTCATTGCGAGAGCGGTGCCGATGTGCTGGAGCGTACATTGGTGCATATCGAACAGAACTTCTCGAAGTGGTTCCCACAACTGAAATGGCTCAACCTGGGTGGCGGACACCTGATGACCCGCAAGGATTACGACGTGCCACACCTTATTAATATATTAAAGGGACTGCACCAACGCTATCCTTGGTTGCATATCATCCTTGAACCCGGTAGCGCCTTCGCTTGGCAAACAGGACCGCTGGTCAGTCATGTGGTCGATATCGTCGAGGACAAAGGTATTCGCACCGCCATCCTCGATGTCAGTTTTACCTGCCACATGCCCGACTGTCTCGAAATGCCATATAATCCCGATGTGCGAGGAGCCGAACATGTAGATGATTCAGAACTCGCCCCCAAGAATTCAGCCTTCGTTTATCGCCTTGGAGGAAATAGTTGCCTAAGTGGCGATTTTATGTCGTCTTGGCAGTTCGACCATGAGTTGCAGGTAGGCGAAGAGGTGATTTTTGAGGATATGATTCACTATACAACGGTCAAGACTTGCATGTTCAATGGCATCACTCATCCAGCCCTTGGAATGCTTCATAATGACGGAAATCTCGAGATTCTGCGCCAATTTTCCTATGAAGACTACCGAAATCGCATGGATTAGCACATTTTTTTGAAAAAAAACGTCGAAAAGTTTTGGCAGTTCGGAAAAAAGTAGTACCTTTGCATCCGCAATCGAGAGAGATGCGCCGAGAACACTAAGTTTTCGAAGAAAATGCGGAAATAGCTCAGTTGGTAGAGCACAACCTTGCCAAGGTTGGGGTCGCG
>NZ_CAMJOS010000041.1 GCF_946407605.1 uncultured Prevotella sp. | reverse complement strand
AGCCCTTCAGTTCGTCCTTGAGGAAGTTCAAAGACTCATCACCAAAATACAGTTTTGTTGGGTTGTAATAAGAAAAGTTTCCTAACATAACCGTATTTGCTTATAATTTCCCTGCCAATGCAATCACTTTCTGCTTGGTCTCCTCAGTCTTCTGCTCGTCAATCTTGGCAGAGACAAAGCCCATGTTCTCGACCTGCCAGTAATTGCAGATGTCGCGGAACTCGGCTGTGGCTCCGTCATAGACACCAGGCGAATAGGATGACATCAGCAGCACCATCTTCTTGACGTTGGCAGGTTTGTTGACGCAGTACATGCGCTGGATGGGAGCCTGAATCTGGGCGCAGAGCGTGAAGTAGTAGATGGGCGCAGCCAGCACCAGCACCTCGGCCTCGTTCATCAGCGGGTAGAGTTCCTGCATGTCGTCCTTCTGGATGCAGGCGCCATTGCCCTTATTATGACAATACTCGCAGGCCAAGCAGCCCGCAATCTTCTTTCGGGCCACGTTGACCAGCGTCACCTCATGACCTGCTGCCTCGGCAGCCTTCTTGTACTCTTCCGCCATCCAAGCGGTGTTACCATTCGCTCTCGGAGAGCCTTGCAAAATCAAAACCTTACTCATAATCGTATTCATTATTTTACCCGTTTCTTTCCGTTTTGTATCTGTATTCCCTTCCAGTCAGCACTAACCCTTTGTCCTTGCAAGTTGTAGATGAGGGGGCCTCCCCCGACCCCTCCAAAGGAGGGGCGATTTGTTGCCTGACCTTTCTTCGCGTCCTGAATGCCGGTAGTAGCCTTGTCGCCCAGACGGAACAACTTGACGCCGTGACTGGGCACGGTGGTGCTGAGGATGCCTGTGGCGGTGCCGAGGTCTTCGCCAGCCCAGATGTCATAGACGGGAACGGGCTCGGTGGCGCTATAGCCAAGCTGCGTGAGGTCGAAGTCGAAAGCCTCTTTCTTGGTGACGTAGAAGATGAACTCCATCGTGGTGCCGGTCGTGTTGGGATTGTCGGTATCGCACGACGAGTCGTAGCCGCAGAGGGCGCGGAAAGTCTTCCATGAGTGTCCTGCAGGCAGTTCGTAGATGAGGGTGCATTGTGCGTTCATGCCGAGACCGGTGGTATATGACTGCCCATTTACGCGCAGCGTTTGACCCTCCACATTCTGGTTGACATGCAGGCTGCCCCATTCCGACTGGTAGCTGGTCTGCCTTAGCGTGGTCAGCGAGGTCTCGTTGCCCTCGACATCGATGAGCACGGGGTTGATGAGGTCGGCACGGTCGTAGGCAAAGCCATCGCCCCAGTTGCTCACCACAATCTTCAACTGCTCGGCGCCAGTAACGTCGGCCTCCAAGGTCTTGCTCTTCGTGCCTGTGCGGCAGATGAGTCCTGAACGGGCAGCGGCATCGTCCTGCTCGTCGGTGAGCGGGTTCTGGTCGAACACCATGAAGCGGATGGTCGTCGTGGCTCCCTGCTGACCGATGCCAGAGTCATCGGCAGCGGCCATCGCCTTGAAGCGCACCACGTCCATATCGTCGGGAATCTGGAAGAAGATGGCGGCGTTGGCATCGGTAGAGAAGCCGCGGTCGTAGGTGACGCCCATCACTTTCATCTTGCCGCCGTTGTCCACGTTCTTGTTCTCATACACGCGGTTGAAGTAGGACTTGGTATATTGGCGGGTCTTGTAGGTGCCTGTGAGGGGAACCTCGGTGCCGTCGCGCAACACGAGCGTGGGATTGATCCAGTCGCCGTGGTCGTAGTTGTAGTTGTCCCCACCGTCATCAACCACCAATACGAGCGTCTTCTCACCCTCGGGCCACTCTATGTCCACATCCACAGCATGGCCGTCGGTGGTGTAGGCCACCACCTCGCTCTTGTAGAGAGCCTTGTTGCCAACCACCCAGCGGTTATTGTCGCGCTGGAAGAGCGCCAGATAGCGGGTGTCGCCGATGTGAGAAGTCCACGCCACACGGCCGTTGTCCTCGTCGTTAAATACCTGATGGGCCTCCTCGCCATATTTGTGCATCTGGTGGTACTCATCATTGTTCAGCAGCGAGAGCGTGAAGGCATCGTTCCTCGTCATCTCTCCGCCGAAGAACAGGGGCGAGTGGCAGATGCCCCAGAGGGTCATCATGGTCAGCTGTTCGTTCTGCGTGAGGTTCGTCCAGCGGCCAGCGTCGGCAGCAGTATAGCCAGGGTCGCCGATGGTCATGGCAATCTGTCCCAAGGGCAGCATGTCGCAGTCGGCATAGTTGCCCGGACGGGTGACGGTCTCCCAGGCATGGGCCTCGTTGAACACGGCATCCACGGCGCTCCAGTTGTCCCACAGGTCGTCCATCATGCGCCACATATTGGCATTGTCGAGACACTCCTCAGCATACTGGTACTGCGTCTTGCCGGGCGAGAGCGAGAGCACGATGGGACGGCCCGTCTGGTCAATGGCCTTGCGTATCATGTGAATCTCGTCGGTGTAGAACGGACGTGAGAGGTCGTCAATCTTCAGGAAGTCCACGCCCCACTCGGCATAGAGGTCCATGATGCTGTTGTAATACGTCTGTCCGGCCTCGTTGTTCCTGACCAGCAGGTTGTCCTTCAGCCACGTGCAAGGAGAGGTGGTGCCGTTATACACCTGACTCCACGCCGTGCCTTCGCTGCCTTTCAACTTATAGCTGCTGCCCACGACACTCTTTGGCACACCACGCATGATGTGGATGCCGAACTTCAGACCCATCGCGTGTATTCTGTCAGCCAGAGCCTTGAAGCCGATATTCTTGCCGTCGACCATACACGACGGGAAGCGCGAGGGCGACGGCAGGTAGCGTCCATACTCGTCGAGCACATACCCCTGGTCGCCCCGCTGGTTGTAGTTGCCGCCTCCCAAGGACGGATGGTTGGAGTACCAGCGGATGTCCACCACCACATATTCCCAACCATATTTCACCAGGTCGTTATCAACTAAGTACTGCGCGTTCTGCAGCACCTCTTTCTCTGTCACCGAAGAGTAGTAGCAGTCCCACGAGTTCCAGCCCATCGGCGGTGTCATAGCCCAGGTGCGGAAGGTTGCAATCTCTTCTGTGTTCTGTGCCTGCGCCATGCCTAATGAGAGCAGCGCGGAAATGATAGTTAGTGTTAGTTGTTTCATTTTTTTGATTAAATTAAAGTGTTTGTTAACAGCCAAAACCACCAAGCGGTGTAATCGTAGTTTTCTGCCCGCAAATATACAAATAAAATCCCAAAGAATGGTGTTTTCGCCTTGGGATTTAATGATTATTGGGAAATTATCCGTAGTTCTCAATAAGATACTTCACAAACTGCGGGTCACCGAAATTGATGAAGCCCGCGTCCTGTTGGTTGAGGGTGGCAATCTGCGACATATCATCGTCGGAGAGTGTGAAGTCGAAGATGTCGAAGTTCTGCGCCATGCGCTCCTTGTGAGTTGATTTGGGGATGGCTACGATACCACGCTGGGTGAGCCAGCGGAGGGCAACCTGTGCAGCAGTCTTACCATACTTCGCTCCAATGGCAGCCAACACCTCGCTCTTTACGATACCTTCAGCACCCTGTCCGCCAAGCGGTCCCCACGCCATCAGCTTCGTGCCGAACTCAGCGTGAATCGGCTCGATACACGTCTGCTGCGCAAGGGCGTTGCACTGCAACTGGTTCACCATCGGCTTCAGCTCTACATAGTGCGCAAAGTCGAAGAAGCGGCCTGCCTGGAAGTTGCTCACGCCGATAGCGCGCACCTTGCCCTCTCGATAGGCCTTCTCCATAGCCCGCCACGTGCCGAATACGTCGCCGTAGGCCTGATGGATCAGCAGCAGGTCGATGTACTCCGTCTGCAACTTGCGCAGGCTCTCGTCGATGCTCTTGTAGGCTTTCTCCTCGCCTGCGTTCGAGATCCACACCTTCGTCACGAGGAACAAGTCTTCGCGCTTGATTCCACTCTTGCGCCAAGCCGCGCCAACACCCTCCTCGTTCTGGTAAGCCTGCGCCGTATCGATGAGCCTGTAGCCCACGTTCAGCGCATCCGTCACGCATCGTTCACACTCGTCAGGACTTACCTGAAACACGCCGTAGCCCAGCAACGGCATCTCCACTCCGTTTGATAATCTGATGTACTCCATATTTGTATTGTTTTAATATCCTAATCCTTGCAGCCACTTCTCAACTTTTGCCTTATTCGTGCGCACCTCGTGGCCGTAGATGCTGAAACCCTTCGTGACGTTGGCATCAGGGAAGGCATCCTTTACATCTTCCACGCAACTGGCCAGTCCGCTGCCCTCGTGAGTAGTGAAAGGGATAACAGTCTTGCCCTTCAGGTCGTTCGCATGCTTCTTGAAGAACGTGAACATCACCTGCGGATAGGTGCCCCACCACACGGGACCGCCGATGAACACCACATCGTAACCCGCGAGGTCGATGTCGCCCTCATACTCCGGTAACTCCCCGTTCTTCGCCTCCTTCTTGGCCAGTTCAATCAGCGGGTTATAAGCCATTCCGTCGTACTTGTGGGTCACGATTTCGAACTGCTCCGCACCCGTCAATTGACCTTCGGTCGATTTCTGGCTCGACTCGGCAGAGTTGATGCGAGCATCACTCTGCACTCGCTGATTCAGAAATTCCGTGATGTAATCGGCCACAATCTTCGTGTTGCCCACCTCGATATTTCCCACTGCGTAGTTATCTCCCGCATGTGAGAAGAACACTACCAATGCCTTACTGTCCTTTGCCATAACTTTCTCCTGTTTTGCGCCACCGCTGCAAGCTGTGGAAATCAGCAATGCTATGGCGGCTGTGATGATACTTTTGATATTCATTTTAAATATACTTTTGGATTTGGGTGCAAAGTTACGACGATTTCCTGATACTTTTGTTTCACAAATTACTTCACAATTTTCACTTTTTGCCTAAATCGTTCTTTTATATATAAAATAATGTGTAATTTTGCGCAGTAAAACTGCGCGAACTTGCTCATGCTCGGCAAAAAGCAAGCTTTCTGCGCTCGCTTAATCGCAATTTTGTCAGTCATGAAGGCAGATTTTCAATATTCCACAGACTTCTATGGGATGAATTCCTATGAGTTGAGCCACACCTGCATGCATCTGCTTTGCTTGGCAGGTGAGGCAAGTTTTGTGTTCAACGAGCATTGCTATCACATCGTGAAAAACGACCTGGTTGTGATACCGATGCCCGATCGTATCAGCAACCTGGCGGGACATGCAGACTTGCAGGTGGAGTGGTTTGCTGCCGATTACAAGTTCCTGCAGAACCTGTTGCCATCGAACAACTACAGCATCGGAGGCAGTATCTCACTGAACCAAGACCCTGTCATCAAGCTCTCAGATGAGCAGGCACAGCATCTGCTTGATGACTTCCATCGTCTTCGTGACCGCATGGACGACAGCCATTTGCAGTTCTATCGCGAACTGATGGGCAGTCTCTGCCTGACGATGATGTACGACATCTTCGAGGCCCATGCCCAACGTGATGCAACAGACACCCATACCGACCGCACAGCCTACATCGTGAAACAACTGATGGTTCTGCTGGCTACGGGCATCAGCCGAACGGAACGTGATGTGAGCTACTTTGCCGAGCGTCTGAACGTATCGCCCAAATATCTTTCTGCCACCATCAAACGGGTGACAGGACACAGTGTCACCTCATACATCGACCGACACACCGTACCTATATTGAAAGACTATCTGAATGATGAACGCCTGTCACTCACTCAGATAGCCGACCTGATGAACTTCACATCGCTCTCTTACTTCAGCCGCTACTGCACGAAACATCTCGGCCTGTCGCCTAGCGAGTACCGCCAAAGTCTTCAACCGAAATAGTTCAACGAGGGGACAGGAAAGGAGTCTCGGTCAGTCCGCCATAACTATCTGCAGCGATCTCAAGAGCTTCCTGAGTGGTATATTGCTGATAAAGAGAACAACGGGTTACAATTGTTTGCGGCGAACAACGGTCGTCAATCACCTTTACCAGAGCCCAGCCTTTCATCTCGTCGGCAAATTCCTCTCCAATGAGTGCCAGATGGTTATCTATTTCGGTCATGTCCCACCATGACACTTCCCGCATACTGAACCGTACACGTGGCAGAACATCGCTCTCTATCGTCTGTATGGCGGTATAAAGCCGCAATTGGGCATGATACGTCCGGTCGCTTTTCTTTAGGTCGGTTATCAGCGCAGGCTTGCCATCCACCTCACCCAACTCCTGCTTCACCGTCGGCAGTATTCCGTCGCTCACCGGAATGCCGGGCATCAGGAACGATGACTGGTTCATGGTTCCGTTGTTAGGTACATATACCACAGGCAACTGATTCGCCAGCGATGCAAAATTCTGATAGGCAGTCCGTCGCTCGGTGAACATCACGTCGCAGAACCGCAGCATCTTCCACAGCGCCGTCGTGTGTCGCATCTTCTGTCGCTGTACGAATTGCGGAAGTGTATTGCTGCGTTTCTCGTGCGTCGCTGTTTCTCGACCGATTACTTGTCCGTTACGCAGGTAAAAAGTCATCCCTGCTACACGTACCCTTTTAGGTATAGTCAGCCCCAATACTCCTTTACCTTTCTTCTTCATTGCTCTTTTCTCCTATCTTTAATTTGTTATTATGATACTCATATTATAGATATTTCATATGTTATTCTTTGTTATTTCTTATACCCAACTACCCTCTATCCATATGATAGCCTCGGTGTTGCTTCGATGTTCCTTCTATCACTGTCCGCTATTTGCTCGCTATATCATCGGTACTTGTCCGGTCATTAACCGAACATATACCGGACAAATACCGGACATCTACCGGACAAGAATCGAAGGTACTCCTTTACTGTATGCTTATTACATTGAGGCTGCATGCAAGATAGACATAAGTTCTTCCATTGTTTTACATAAGACAGAGCATACATTCAGAAAGAGTGACACCTCAGAAGCTCCCAACGGTAGTTTGTCCAATTATCTCTTTCGTGTATATACAGAACGCATTCGTACTTTGTGCAACATAATACAGTGATTAGAGTCGCAGATTATGCAGCAAAAGTACTAATAAAATGTCAAATCACCAAATAAATTCGTAAAATATCGCATTATGCGACGTTTTTGTCTCCAAAACGTCGAAAGCATTCTTGGAGACACAAAAAAGGATCTGCCCAAACGGACAGGTCCCTTTCATTATATCAGAGAGTTTATTTACTCTTCAACGGCTGCCTGCGCGGCAGCCAGACGTGCGATGGGCACACGGAAGGGAGAGCAAGATGCGTAGTTCATGCCAATCTTAGCGCAGAACTTCACAGAGCTGGGCTCACCACCATGTTCACCACAAATACCGCAGCGGAGGTCAGGACGTACCTCACGGCCTTCCTTCACAGCGAACTTGATGAGACGGCCAACACCCTTCTGGTCGAGTACCTGGAATGGGTCAACCTTCAGAATCTTCTTGTCGAGGTATACAGGCAGGAACGATGCGATATCGTCACGGCTGTAACCGAATGTCATCTGTGTCAGGTCGTTAGTACCGAATGAGAAGTACTGAGCCTCTGTAGCAATGCGGTCAGCAGTCAGGGCAGCACGTGGAATCTCAATCATTGTACCAATCTCGAACTCTACCTCGATGCCCTCAGCGGCGAATACCTCCTTAGCGGTGCTCTGGATAACTTCCTTCTGCTGCTTCAACTCGTAGAGCGTGCCAATCAGCGGAACCATAATCTCGGGCATAGGATTCTTGCCTTCCTTCTTCAGTTCGCAAGCGGCACCGAGGATGGCGCGTGTCTGCATAGCGGTGATCTCAGGGAAGGTGATGCCCAGACGGCAACCACGGTGACCCAGCATCGGGTTGTTCTCGGCCAGCGAAGCTACGCGGCGCTGGATGGTCTCCAGGCTGACGCCCATCTCCTTGGCCATGGTCTCCTGACCAGCCAGATCGTGGGGAACGAACTCGTGGAGAGGGGGATCGAGCAGGCGGATGTTCACGGGCAGACCGTCCATAGCCTCGAGGATACCCTTGAAGTCGGCCTTCTGATAAGGCAGCAACTTAGCCAGAGCCTTCTCACGGCCAGCGAGGCTGTCAGAGAGGATCATCTCACGCATAGCGATAATCTTCTTGTCCTCGAAGAACATGTGCTCTGTACGGGTCAGACCGATACCCTTGGCACCGAAGGCGCGAGCCACCTGTGCATCGTGAGGTGTATCAGCATTGGTACGAACCTGCAGCTTGGTGTACTTGTCGCAGAGGTCCATCAGCTCCTTGAAGTCGCCAGAGAGTTCAGCAGCCTTGGTGGGCACCTCGCCAGCGTAAACCTGACCAGTAGTACCGTTCAGAGAGATGTAGTCACCCTCCTTATATGTAACGCCGTCAATCTCGACAGTCTTGTCCTTATAGCTAACGTTCAGGGCACCTACACCTGATACGCAGCACTTACCCATACCACGGGCAACCACAGCAGCGTGAGAGGTCATACCACCACGAGCGGTCAGGATACCCTCGGCAGCAGCCATACCGGCGAGGTCCTCAGGAGAGGTCTCGATACGTACGAGCACTACCTTGTGGCCGTCCTCGTGCCAAGCCTTAGCGTCGTCAGCGTGGAATACAATCTGACCACAAGCAGCACCAGGAGATGCGGGCAGACCCTGAGCGATGACCTTAGCGGCAGCCAGAGCCTTCTTGTCGAATACGGGGTGCAGCAGCTCGTCGAGCTTGTTGGGCTCGCAGCGCATGATGGCGGTCTTCTCGTCGATCATACCCTCGTGGAGCAGGTCGATGGCGATCTTCACCATAGCAGCACCTGTGCGCTTACCGTTACGGGTCTGGAGGAACCACAGCTTGCCCTCCTGAACGGTGAACTCCATATCCTGCATATCGTGGTAGTGGTTCTCCAGGTTCTCCTGAATCTGATTCAGCTGTGCATAGGTCTCGGGCATGGCCTCCTCCATAGAAGGATACTTAGCTACGCGCTCAGCCTCAGAGATACCAGCACGCTCAGCCCAGCGCTGAGAGCCGATCTTGGTGATCTGCTGTGGGGTACGGATACCAGCCACAACGTCCTCACCCTGTGCGTTCACGAGATACTCACCATTGAAGAGGTTCTCACCATTAGCGGCATCACGGCTGAAGCATACACCAGTAGCAGAGGTGTCACCCATGTTACCGAATACCATAGCCATCACTGATACGGCTGTACCCCACTCGTCGGGGATACCTTCCATCTTACGATAGAGGATAGCGCGCTCGTTCATCCAAGAACGGAACACAGCGCAGATAGCACCCCAGAGCTGCTCGATAGGATCGTTGGGGAAGTCCTTACCGGTGCGAGCCTTGATAGCCTCCTTGAACAACTGAACCAGCTTCTTCAGCTCATCAACGTTCAGGTCCTTGTCCAGCTTCACGCCACGCTCAGCCTTCACCTTCTCAATGATCTCCTCGAATGGGTCGATGTCAGTCTTGTTGACAGGCTTCATCTCCAGTACCACGTCACCGTACATCTGTACGAAACGACGGTAAGAGTCATATACGAAGTGAGGATTCTGGGTCTTCTTCACCATACCCTCAGCCACCTCATCGTTCAGACCGAGGTTCAGGATGGTGTCCATCATACCAGGCATAGAAGCACGGGCACCAGAACGAACAGAGACAAGCAGGGGATTCTCCTTGTCACCGAACTTAGAGTTCATCAGCACCTCGATGTGCTTCACAGCAGCCATCACGTCGTCGTTCAGCAGCTCCATAATCTTCTGCTGACCAACCTGATAGTACTCGTTACAGCAATCGGTAGTGATTGTGAAACCTGGAGGAACGGGAACGCCAAGCAGGTTCATCTCGGCAAGGTTAGCACCCTTACCACCGAGTTCCTCACGCATTTTTGCATTACCTTCGGCCTTACCATTACCGAAGAGGTAAACTCTCTTTTGACTCATTAGTTTGTATTTTTTAAGATTAATATTATATAAGTTATTGTCGTATTTTGATTAGAATTCTGCAAAGATAAGCGAAATTTTGCACACCACCAAAGAATTTGAGAAAAAAAATATATCTCACGATGCATTTTTCTGCTTTCATCGCCCAAGGGTTGGGTCAGAGGCTTGGCAGAGGGCTTATTTCAAGGGCAGCATCAACACGAAACGGGCACCAGCGGTATAGGCGGTGTCGAGCACGATGTCGCCTCCCATTCGGCGAGCCAGAGAACGGGCGATGGTCAGGCCGATGCCTGTGCCCACCTTATATTTATCGAGCTGCACAAACTCCTCGAAGATATGCTCGCTCTGCTCGGGGGGCACGCCAATGCCTGTATCCTCGACGCTAAACGAGAGGCGCGAGGCGATGATGCCAACAGCGAAGGTCACCGTGTTGTAAGCGTCAGCTTTGCGGAACTTGCCGGCATTGTCGAGCAGCTGAGCCAGTGCCCGCTGCAGGGCCTGGGCATTGGTGACTATCTCCTTCGCAGCCAGGTCGGCATTGAGCTGGAGCACGAACCTCACGCCTGCGACATCCTCGATGCCCGACTCGCCAACAGCGCCTGCCACGATCTCGCCAAGGGTCACGTGGTCGTTCATCTCTATCACCACCTTACTATTGGTTTCTGCCAACTCGAGCATCTTGTTCACCAGCGAGGTGATGCGGTCGGTATTCTCCGTAATCTTCTCGTTGGCCTCGGCACGGGTGGCATCGTCGAGTTTCAAGCCTGGCGTGGTGATAATCTGGGTGAAGCCGGAAAGGATGTTGAGCGGCGTGCGGATCTCGTGACTGATTTGATGGATGAAGTCCGTCTTCATGCGCGACGACTCCTCGGCACGGGCATTGGCCACCACAAGGGCTTTGTTCTTCTCTTCCAGTTCATAATAGGCCGTCTCCAAACGCTTGGCGGCACGATGGCGGAAGAAGATGAAGACCAGCAACGACACCACGACAAGGGCGCCAATGATGAGCATCAGTTGCAGACGGGTGTGTTCGTGTTCCATCTTCTCACGTTCCTGCTGTCCTTTCAGCTCGTCAATCTCCAGGCGTTTGTTCAGCAGGTTGAGCTGGGTAGCGTTCTCCATGAGTTTCATAGAGTCGCTGAGCTCATGGAAACGACGGAAGTATTCGATGGCTTCCTCATAGCGGCCCACGCCCTCGAGGCCCTGGGCATATTGCAGCAGGGCATCCAGACGCACGCTCTGCTCCATAGTCTGAGAGAAAGTCAGGTATTGCTTGGCCCATTCGAAGGCTTTGGCATTCTGACCCTGTTCTGAGGCCAGGCGGAAGCGACTGGAGAAGACATTGGCGTAGTTGATAGAATCCGTTTCGTTATAGAAGCCGATATAATAGTCCAAGGAGTCTATCAGCTGTTCCGCCCTGGCATAATGCTTCTGCGACAACTCGTAGTCGAAGGCACAGGTGTAGTATTCAAAGTACCATGAGTTGCTAGCGGCTATGGTATCGTTGTACTCCGCAGGCAGGGGGTTATTGTCCAACAGCAGGCGCCATTCCCTCAGCAAAGCCACCACCTCGTCGTAGTGCTTGCCATTCTGAAGATTCTCACAGAGGCGATAATAAAGGTTGACGAGTAGTTCGGAGGGCGGGGCCTTGGGACAGATCTCAAGACCTCGGCGCAGGCAGGAGACTGACTCGTCGTAGTATTTCTGATGGCCATAGCTGATGCCTAACAGATAGGAAGCCCACGCCTGACCAATCGTGTCGCCACGTTCCTTGGCATCGGCATACATCAGCTGCGCCTCCTGGTTGGCAGTCTCTAAGTCACCTTCCCACACGCAGTCTTCTATCATCGTCTCCCAAGCATTGTAGTACCACTTCCACTGCTCGTGCTCGCGACAGTACGCCATCACGTCAGGCCCGCACATCATCAGCGAGTCATGCTCCAGGTAGTTGTAATAATGTTCAAGGACCAGATATCTCTGGAAGGCAGAGTCTTCCCAATCGACGGCTTTTGAGCTTTCCTGACTGCCTGCTGACGAAGAGCCGCTGCCAAAGCCTGTACAAGAAAACCACACACCGCAAACTATCACGGCTGCCAGCAGCAGCCTTGACAATAACATAGTATTTGGTCGAAATTCTTTCATTTCGCGGCAAAGGTACGAAAAATAATTGGATTTTGGCACGATATTTCACTTGTTTTTTGTAATTTTGCAACCTAATTCTACACATATTTAATTAATGGCAAGAAATAAGAAACCATTACCACTATTGGAAAACGTCACCATCGAGGCCGTTGCCGCTGAAGGCAAGTGCCTGTTCCATTGGAACGAGATGGTGGTGTTTGTACCCTTCTGTGTGCCTGGCGATGTGTGCGACGTGCAGATTCGTCGCAAGAAGCACTCGTTTGCCGAGGGTGAGGTGGTACGCTTTATAAAATATAGTAATGTACGCGCGATACCGTTCTGTCAGCATTTTGGCGTGTGCGGCGGCTGCAAGTGGCAGAACCTGCCCTACTCAGAGCAGTTGAAGTTCAAGCAGCAGCAGGTATATGACCAGCTGCATCGCATTGGCAAGGTAGAGCTGCCTGAGTTCCTGCCCATCCTGGGGTCAGTAAAAACACAGGAGTATCGCAACAAACTCGATTTCGGATGTGCCAACAAGCGATGGCTGACCAGCGACCAGCTAAAAGATGAGTCGCTGGTAAAGGATACTCCAGCAATCGGCTTTCACATCACTGGTGCCTTCGACAAGATTCTGCCTGTTGAGAAGTGCTGGCTGATGGACGACCTGCACAATCAGATTCGCAACGAGATCAGGGACTACGCTATTGAGCATGGGCTGAGTTTCTTCGACCTGCGGCAGCAGGTGGGACTCTTGCGCGATGTCATCATCCGCAATAGCGCCAGTGGCGAATGGATGGTCATCATCCAGTTCCACTTAGAAGCCTCCCCCGACCCCTCCCAAGGAGGGGAGAACCGATGGGACAGCGAAGATGGAAAGAAAGCCTTAGGACTGTTGCAACACATCGCTGATAAGTTCCCACAGATCACTTCCCTACTCTACCTGGACAACCAGAAGTGCAACGACACCATTGGCGATCAGGAGATTCTCGTGTTCAAAGGCGAGGACCATATCTTCGAGCTGATGGAAGACCTGAAGTTCAAGGTTGGTCCTAAGAGCTTCTATCAGACGAATACGGAGCAGGCATACCACCTTTATAGCGTCGCCCGCAACTTCGCAGCCCTGACAGGCAACGAAATGGTTTATGACTTGTACACAGGCACAGGAACCATTGCGAACTTCGTAGCGAAGAAAGCCAAGCAGGTGATT
This sequence comes from uncultured Prevotella sp., assembly GCF_946407605.1. GTDB lineage: Bacteria > Bacteroidota > Bacteroidia > Bacteroidales > Bacteroidaceae > Prevotella. The sequence continues at coordinate 10,640 of NZ_CAMJOS010000041.1, read as the reverse complement.
GGTATCGAGTATGTGCCTGAGGCTATTGAGGACGCGAAGATTAACTCAGAGATCAACAGCATTGAGAACACCCTGTTCTATGCTGGCGACATGAAGGACATCCTCACCGATGATTTTATCCAGGAGCACGGACGGCCTGACGTCATCATTACCGACCCTCCACGTGCCGGCATGCACCCCGATGTGGTGAAAACCATCCTCCGTGCGGCCCCAGACCGCATCGTCTATGTGAGTTGTAATCCTGCCACCCAGGCCCGCGACCTGCAGGACCTCGATGTGGCCTACAAGGTGATGGCTGTACAGCCCGTGGATATGTTCCCCCACACCCCTCACGTGGAAAATGTGGTACTACTCGTTAGAAGATAACTTAAAAAACAAATACGAAAGACTATGAAAAAGATTTTAATGGCAGCCCTGATGATGGGCGCAGCAATGAGCACACAGGCTCAGAGTGAATGGTTCCAGAACGTGAAGTTCAGCGGATATGGTATGGTACAGTATCAGGCCAGCGATCAGGACGGCGCCGAGAACAACGGCTTCAACCTGCGCTTGGTGCGTATGGCCCTCGAAGGTCGTGCACATCAGGACTTCTACTGGAAGGTACAGATGCAGATTAATGGTAACACCTACGACCCCGACAAGGCTAAGACTGACATCCGTCTGGTAGACCTCTTCGGCGAGTGGCAGAAATATGAGTTCTTCAAGGTGAAGGCTGGACAGTTCAAGCGTCCCTTCACATTCGAGAACCCCATGCACCCTATCACCCAGGGCTTTATGAGCTACTCACAGAACGTCAGCAAGCTGGCTGGATTCTCTGATCGTACTGGCGAACAGGGCAGCAATGGTCGTGACCTCGGTGTGCAGTTGCAGGGTGACTTCCTGAAGGATGCCTCTGGCCGTAACCTGCTGCACTATCAGGTGGGGGTGTTCAATGGTGAGGGTATCAACCAGAAGGATAAGGACAACCGCAAGGACATCATCGGCGGCATGTGGGTAATGCCTGTCAAGGGCATGCGTATCGGAGCCTTCGGATGGACGGGTAGCCGTGCTGGCGTAGGCGAGAAGAACCGCTACGCCCTCTCTGGCGAGTACACCCAGGACGATTGGACCTTCCGCACAGAGTATATCCACAGTCAGGGATGGAACAGCAACTTCACCAGCGACAAGGCCGACGGTATCTATGCGCTCTGCATTGCTCCTATCCAAAAGAACAAGTTCCACGTGAAGGCTCGCTACGACCTCTATCGCGAGGCAAAGGAATGGGGACGTGCCAAGACCTTCTACGAGGTTGGTGCCGACTATATGTTCACCAAGAATCTGCAGATCAACCTGGAGTATGCCCGTGTCAACGACCGCAGCCTGGAGAAGTCAGATTATAATATGGTGGACGTGGAGCTCGACTTCAGATTCTAATGATCTCAAAAGTACTTTTAATATACACAGGCGGCACGATTGGAATGAATCGCAACCCGCTGACAGGTGCTCTGGAGCCGTTCGACTTCGAGCACCTGCTCAGCCGTGTGCCTGAGCTGGCACAGTTTCAGACCGAGATTGCCACCTATCAGTTCAACCCGCCCATCGACTCCAGCGACATGTCGCCAAAGTTATGGACGGAACTGGCACATATCATTGCCGACAACTACGACGAGTACGACGGCTTTGTGATTTTGCATGGCACAGACACGATGGCCTATACCGCCTCGGCCCTGTCGTTCATGCTTGAAGGCCTCACCAAGCCCGTCATCCTCACTGGCTCGCAACTGCCTATAGGTCAGCTGCGTACTGACGGCAAGGAGAACCTCATCACCAGCATCGAGATGGCTGCTGCGAAACGTGCCGACGGCACGGCGATGGTGCCAGAGGTGGGCATCTATTTCAATGGTCACCTGATGCGCGGCAACCGCACCACTAAGCAGAGTGCCGACGAGTTCAACGCCTTCGAGTCGTTCAACTACCCCCACCTTGCCGATGCCGGCGTCGAGATCACCTATCACGAGGAATACATCCTCCACCCTTCAACGTCACTATCCTCCCTTCACCCTTCTTGCGTCCCTTCGGTAGCAAGCGAGCATAGCTCGAGCGCACCCGTCACCCTTCACCCTCAATTCACCCTCGACAACAACGTTATCATCTTCTCGTTGTTTCCAGGCATTCGCGAGGACCTCATCCGCCATATCATCGCCACCCCCAACCTGCGTGCCATCGTGATGCGCACTTTTGGCAGTGGCAACGCACCGCAGAGCCCTTGGCTCATCAACGCCCTGCGTGAGGGCACCCGCAACGGCAAGATTATCATCAACATCAGCCAGTGTTTGCAGGGCTGTGTGCAGATGGGTCGCTACGACACTGGCTACCAGCTGCAGGAGGCAGGCGTCATCAGCGGCTATGATGGTACCGTTGAGGCCGCCGTCACCAAGTTGATGTACCTGCAAGGCAAGTACACCGACCCCGAGGCAGTAAGGGAGATGATGAAAAAAAGTATACGTGGCGAAATAACAGTATAATGCGCTAATACGCTATCAAAACGACACAAAACACCCCATAAGTGTGCAATTTATGCATATTTATGGGCTTTTTTTGTACCACAAAGAAAGATTTTAGTTAATAAATTTGCATTTTTTAAAACTATTTCGTATTTTTGCACGCTGTAACAATAAAATGGAGCATTTTTAACTATGTACACGCGCCTTCGCGAGGAGGTTTCATAATTTTAGATAATAATACATTAAATTTACAAATCATTTATAAACAACTTAAAAAACGAGAGAGATTTATGGAAAAAAGACTAATGACGTTGTTGATGGGACTCTTCCTCTTTGTTGGGGGAGTGATGGCCCAGACGAAAGTCAGCGGTACCGTTGTGTCTCAAGACGATGGTGAGCCCGTTATCGGTGCTACTATCATGGTTGTAGGGACACAAATCGGTACGGTTACTAATGCCAACGGTCAGTTCTCACTGACCTGCCCTGCTGGCAAGAACACGCTGCGCATTACTTACATCGGCATGGAGCCTCTGGAGGTGACCGCCCGTCCAAACATGCGCATCATTCTGACCAGCGATGCTAAAGCCCTTGACGAGGTGATTGTTGTGGCATTCGGTACAGCAAAGAAGAGTGCCTTCACCGGTTCTGCAAAGGTTGTGGGCAGCGAAGAGTTGAAATTATCGCAGGTTACCTCAGTAACCGACGCTTTGGCAGGTGCCGTAGCTGGTGTGCAGTTGGTATCGGAAAGTGGCGACCCCTCTTCAACGGGTAAGATTCGTATCCGCGGTTTCAGTTCACTGAACGCTGGTAAGGATCCTCTTATCATTGTCGACGGTGCTCCTTACGATGGCGATATGGCCAACCTGAACCCTGCCGATATCGAGAACATGACTGTGCTGAAGGATGCTGCCTCAAACGCTCTGTATGGTGCCCGTGGTGCCAACGGTGTGATCATGATCACCACCAAGCGTGCCAAGCAGGGTCAGGATGCTCAGATCACTGTTGATGCCAAGTGGGGTGTTAACAGCCGCGCTCTGCAGCATTATAATGTCGTCAGCGACCCTGCTCAGTACTATGAGCTGCAGTATCTGTCGCTGTACAACGCCAATATTGCAGCCGGTCAGGATAAGATGACTGCCTGGAAGAACGCCAACAATGCGCTGACCACAGCCAAGAACGGCGGTCTGGGTTACAACATCTGGACAGTGCCCAACGGTCAGACCCTCATTGGTCAGAACGGTAAGCTGAACCCCAATGCCACACTGGGTTATCTGGCAAACTACAAAGGCGAAGACTATTGGGTGACACCCGACGACTGGGAAGAGCTGGGTACCCGCAACGGTTTCCGTCAGGAATACAATATCAATATCAGTGCCGCCAACGAGAAGGGCAGCTTCTACACCTCACTGGGTTATCTTGAGAACCAAGGTTTGATGGAGAACAGCGATATGAAGCGTCTCACCGCTCGTCTGCGTGCCGACTATCAGGTAAAGAAATGGATGAAGGTAGGTGGTAACATCTCTTACACCCGTTTCAACCACAACTCTCTGGGCAACAACGGTAGTGAGACATCTACTGCCAACCCCTGGGCGTTCACCACTCAGATAGCTCCTATCTATCCTCTATATCTGCGCAATGCCGACGGTTCTATCAAGGTTGACGCCAACGGCATTAAGATTATGGACTATGGTAATGACGGTAGCGATGGCAAGGTGACTAATGCAGGCATGAGCCGCCGCTTCATCGAGAACGCCAACCCCATCCAGGATATGCTGCTCAACACCCGCAACAACGAAGGTAACGCCTTCAACGCTTCAGGTTTCGCAGACTTCACTCTGGCTAGCGGTCTGGTATTCACCGTGAATGGTACTGCAAACATCGACGAGACCCGTCGTACATACGTTTACAACCCCTACTACGGACAGTTCGATTCTACAGGCGGTACCGTTGAAAAGCGTCATTTCCGCTACTTCAGCTACAACCTGCAGCAGTTGTTGAACTACAACACCACCATCGCCAATAATCACAACATTGGCGTGATGCTGGGTCACGAATATTATGATCACCGCTTCTACGACCTTTACGCTTCAAAGTCTATGATGTTCTCACAGACCAACAAGGAGCTGGGTGGTGCTGCCATCGACGGTCAGAGTGCTTATTCTGCCAGAGAAGACTACAACAACGAAGGTTACTTCGGACGTCTGCAGTACGACTACGACCAGCAGTACTTCCTTTCTGCTTCTCTGCGTCGCGACGCCAGCAGCCGCTTCCATCCCGACCACCGTTGGGGTACCTTCTGGAGCGTTGGTGGTGCTTGGCTGATGAACAAGGAGTCGTTCCTGAAGGATGTGAAATGGATTGACGAGCTGAAGCTGAAGGCCAGCTACGGTTCTCAGGGTAATGATAATATCAACGACTACCTCTATGTTGACCGCTACGACATCAAGAACTCTGCTGGTCAGATTGGTGTGGAATGGGCTGGCAAGGGTACCAACGATATCACTTGGGAGACCAACGGCAACCTGAATGCCGGAATCGAGTTCCAGCTGTTCAAGCGTGTGCAGGGTAGCATTGAGTACTACTACCGCAAGACCACCGACATGCTCTTCCAGTTCGGCGTATCTCCCTCACTGGGTTACAGCAGCTACTGGGCAAACGTTGGTGACATGTACAACACCGGTATCGAGACCGAGTTCAATGTCAACATCTTCAAGACTAAGGACTTCGAGTGGGATGTCAACCTGAACTTCTCTACTATCAAGAACCGCATCACCAAGCTGCACAACGATAAGAAGAACACTACTGTTTACGGTACCGACGGTAAGGCTTGGGAAGGTTATGTCAGCGGCAGCTTCTTCATCACCGAGGATGCCTCTATCTACTCTTGGTACATGAAGGACTACGCAGGTGTCGACGAGAATGGTCAGGCCACCTGGTGGAAGAACACCTTCGACGAGAATGGCAAGTGGACCGGACGCGAGAAGACCGCCACATGGTCTGAGGCCGACTACTACATGACAGAGGAGACCACCGTTCCCGATTTCTACGGCGGTTTTGGTACCACTGTTAAGTTCCGTGGCTTCGACTTCACTGCCAACTTCACCTATCAGATTGGCGGCAAGCAGTTCGATAGCGCCTATGCTTCGTTCATGAGCACACCTAACGACAGCCATAGCGGTTGGAACATCCACGCTGATGCACTCAACGCCTGGACACCCACCAACACCAATACCGACGTACCCCGTTGGAACTATGGCGACCTGAACACTGGCAACACTCAGACCCGCTTCCTGACCGATGCCAGCTACCTGAACCTGCAGAACATCAACCTGGGCTACACCCTGCCAAAGGCATTCACCCAGAAGTTCCAGGTTAACAGTCTGCGTGTTTACGCTTCTGCCGAGAATGTATTCTATTGGTCAAAGCGCAAGGGCTTCGATCCTCGCCAGACATTCGACGATACAGCAAATTCAACACGTTATTCTCCCATGCGTACCATCTCTGGTGGTATCACCGTGACATTCTAAGTTGATAATTTAAAAATGAGATTAAAGAATATGAAGACATTATATAATTATATATTTGGAGCTGCTTTCGTGGCTGTCGGTGCTGGGTTGACTACCAGTTGCATCGAAGAGACCTTCCCTGAGAGCGATACCGCCACCGCCGATCAGGTTTCCGATGCAGGTGGTAATGCACTCATGGGTACCGTCAACGGCATCTCTTCCCAGATGGTTCAGGGCTATCTGGTATATGGTGAGCAGGAACACGAGACCGATATGGCTTATCCCCAGTTCATGATTGCTCAGACCGAGATGCTGGGCGATATGTATCCTGGTGGTTCAAACTCTGGTTACGACTGGTATCGTACCTACAACACCATGAGCGCTAACTGTGGCGACCGCAGTTACTTTGCTTACCTGCCTTGGTTCACACTCTATAAGTTTGTGAAGACCGCCAACTCTATCATTGCTGTGGCCAATGAGGACAACGCCGAGACAAAGGCTTACGCTGGTATTGCCCGCGCCTGCCGTGCTTTCGACTACTACATGCTGATGGTGCTCTTCGAGCCCGCCGAGAACAAATACACCGACGTGTCGGCTGTCAAGGGTCTCACCGTTCCCATCATCGACGAGAACACCACCGAGGATATGGCTAAGAACAATCCTCGCGTTTCTCACGAAGACATGATGAAGTTCATCCTCGCCGACCTCGAGAAGGCCGAGGAACTGCTTAAGGACCACGCTGCTGACAAGGCTCGCGAGGAGAACCGCCTGGTGCCCGACCTCTCTGTGGTCTATGGTATCCGCGCTAAGGTTCACCTGTGGGATGGCGACTTCGAGAACGCTGCCAAGTATGCCGACCTGGCCATCACCACCGCTCAGCAGATTGCTAAACTGCATGGCCGCAACGCTGTGCCTATGACTGCCGAGCAGATGGAAGACCCCTCTTCTGGCTTCACCACCGCTACTGGCGGTTGGATGTGGTATCTGCACTACAGCGCCGAGTCAATGGGTAACCTCTGCAACTTCACTGGCTGGATGTCTGGCGAGGCCGACTGGGGCTATTCTTCACTCACCTGTCCTATGATCGACAAGTCACTCTACGACCACATGTCAATGACCGACGTACGCCGTCGTCTCTTCCTCGACCCCAAGCGTAGCGACTTCTACGATTACAAAACCTCACGCACTGTTGACTGGCTGGCCTCTAAGCCCGACTATCTGGCTCTGAAGTTCCGCTGCCTCAATGGCGATTACAAGACCTATAGCGTAGGTGGTGCCGTCGATGTGCCCATTATGCGTATCGAAGAGATGTATCTCATCCTGGCCGAGGCCAAGGGTATGAGCGAGGGCCTCACCGCTGGTCTTACAGAGCTCAACAACTTCATGAAGAAATATCGTGACGAGAACTATAACTTCAGCACTACTGACACCCGCGAGTTCCAACTCGAGGTGCTCACCCAGATGCGTCTTGAGTTCTGGGGCGAGGGTAACGCCTTCCCAAGTGCAAAGCGTCTGAAGCCCGGTGTTATTCAGAACTACGAGAACACCAACGCTCCCGCCGATATCTTCAAGATTAACTGCGAGGGAATCAAGCCCATTTGGAACCTCGTGATTCCTACTACTGAAACTGACGCCAACGTAGCATTGCAGGGCAAGAACAATCCTGACCCCACTCAGTCAGTTGTTGGTCCTTCACCCGTTGGTAAGTATGCTGATAAGAAATAGTGTTGAATGAATTAAACTGATGAACATGAAAATAAATAAATTGCTTTTCGGACTTCTCGGCATGGCAGCTATTTCGTTTACTGCCTGCTCAGATGATAAAGTCGACTATGAAAGAGGCACCTGGGATGCCAATGAGAACTATGCCGACATTTATTTCGCAGAGTCATCTAAAACAGTAGAGCTCGACCCTGCCGATCCCCTCACCACGACCCTCAAGGTCTATCGTCGCGTAGAGCACGAGTACACCTATGCCAAGGACTCTCTTGGCAACGACTCGATCACCAACGATACCATTGTCACCAAGCTGCCTAAGCTCACCCTGAAGCTCGACATTGTCAGCAACACTGACAGCGTATTCGAGGTTGGCGACGCAGTATTTGCCGAGGGCGACACTGTTGCCATCGTCACCATCAACTTCCCCAAGGCTGAGGTTGGTGTACCCTACACGCTCGACCTGCAGGTTACTGGTGCCGACTATGTGTCACTCTATTCCGAGGCTCCTGCCACCAAGCTCACCGTTACACGTGTGAAGTGGAACGATGCAGGTTTCTATCTCGATGAAAACGGCAATAAGGTCGAGGGCATGTGTATGTTCACCGACGACTTTGTAACCGGTTTCTATGGCGTTGACAATGTCTCTTACCCCATCAAGGTTCAGGAGCGTGCTGACAAGCCCGGCTACTTCCGTCTGATTAACGTCTATCACGAGGACTACCCCTACAACGATCCCGGTGACTGGGATACCTCAAAGGATTACTACATCTATATCGATGCCACCAATCCTAAGAAGGTCTATATCCCCCACTATTGTGAAACGGGTATGTCGTGGAGCTATGGCCAGTTCCTGATTTCAAGCATGGCCGGCTACTACATTGCCAAGGACCAGGCCGAGAAAGCCAACGACTACTTCGGTACCTATGCCAACGGTAAGATTACCTTCCCCAAGTCGGCTCTGCTTATCGCTATGACGGGTTACGGCTCTGGCGGCTTCTACAACTGCAACGACGCAGGTCTGTTCACCGTGGTACTCGACCCCACTCTGAACCCCTATCGTGCCGACATCAAGAAGGACTTCGACTTTAGTCTCGACTACGAGGGCAAGTTCATCTCCGAGCAGTACGAATCAGTCACCCGTGCCCAGCTGTGGAAGGGTGTTGCCAACAACACCACCGACAAGTGCGACTCAGTCTTCGCTGCCACCTATGGCACGCCATACTGTCTGAAGAGCCCCTATGCCGATGGTTACGACCTCTACTTCACCGTCAAGGATGGTGAGGTGAAGATACCCGAGGGCTACGAGATCCAGGCTACTGGCGACAAGGCTGCCGGTGCCGACATCTTCGCTAAGATCAGCACCATGTCAACCTTCGAAGAAGGTCTCATCAACCTCGTCATCACCTTCCAGAACGAAGATGGTAGCGTGGTCTATGGCACCTCTACCGAGACGCTGAAGCACGTCACCTACACCAAGGATATGTTCCTGGGCAAGTTCACCTACATGTCAGTATATTCTAGCAACGGTAAGCTGTACAACCTCGGCATGATCGACATCGTCGAGAATCCCAATGCAGAGGATAGCGTCTACGTGAAAGACCTCTACCTCGAGGGCGCTGTTGTTCCTGCCAGGATCGACACCATGGGTGGTTACCTCTACATGCCTTCCTTCGAGTATCTCGGCATCGAGGAAGATGAGGGAGTTCCCTACTACATCTTCACCTATGCTAACAGCGGTGCCGACGATATCAAGTTCGAGCTCAACGATGACGGCGAACTCGTCACCAACGACCTCAGCATCGTAGGTACTCCCGACCTGCAGAACCTCTACGGATGGTTCATGTCTACCGAGACCACGTTCGTTCCTGCCCAGGCCGACGGTGCACGCGCCAAGTTCCTTAACCGCGCTGCCAAGTACACCCAGAACAAGGGTCACAAGGGTGCCAAGCTCCATAAGAGCGCTCCCAAGAACCTCAAGAAGATGGTAAGAAAGTAAGCATCCGCTTATATCCCTCATATCATTGCACGGAACCCATCATTTTGGATTCCGTGCAATATTTTTTGCATTTTCCTTGGTAGCCTCAACTTTTCTTCGTATCTTTGCCCACAAACAATAACTATCCATTTTAATAACTAAACAAATACTTACAACGATGAAAGACCTCAAAGGAACAAAGACCGAGCGCAACCTGCAGGAAGCATTCGCAGGCGAGTCGCAGGCACGAAACAAGTACACCTTCTTCGCATCCAGGGCCAAGAAAGACGGTTATGTACAAATCAGCAACATCTTCCTCGAGACGGCAGCCAACGAAAAAGAGCATGCCGAACTGTGGTACAAATACCTCAATGGCGGTAAGATCAGCGACACCGTAACCAACCTCGAGGATGCCGCCGGCGGCGAGAACTTCGAGTGGACCGACATGTATGCACGCATGGCCCGTGAGGCCCGTGAGGAAGGCTTCGACGAGATTGCCGACAAGTTCGAGGGTGTGGCAGCCATCGAGAAAGAACACGAGGAGCGCTATCGCAAGTTGCTCGACAATATCCGTAAAGAGTGTGTCTTCTCCAAGGACAACGACGTCATCTGGCAGTGCTCTAACTGTGGCCATATCGTCATCGGCAAGAAAGCCCCCGACGAGTGTCCCGTCTGCAACCACGCACAGGCCTACTTCCAAGTCAAGGCCGAAAACTATTAAGATTCTCGTTACCTTTTAAAGGGATTATCTCCAGCGCTGAAAGGGATAATCTCCAATGATGACAGGGATAGGACTTTATATGTATAAGGAATAATCCCTTAGAGTTAAAAGTCCTATCGGAATGAAGTAAAGAGATTATCTCCTTAAAATATGGTAAGAAAAAGGCACCGACTCAGATATATTGAAGTGACCCCGAAAAGTTGGACGTTAAATTAAACGTTAATTATTAATCTCTC
>NZ_CAMJOS010000040.1 GCF_946407605.1 uncultured Prevotella sp. | reverse complement strand
TATTAGTTACTACCATAGACTTACCCTTTAATTCACAATTGGTAAAATGGCTAAAAGTATCTGGGTGCAAAGTTACAGCGAAACTATCAGATATGAAATACCATCCACAAGGCATTTGACCCCACTATAGTTTGGTATTTTGGTGAATTTGATGAAAAAATAACTGAAAGCGCCCTATAATACCAGTTCCATCAGTATATCGCAACGCTCGTAGGCATTTCCTGACAATGGAATTTCCTTGAATCCAAGTTTACGGTATAGTGAAATGGAGGCCTCTAAATGGGTGTTGCCTTCAAGGAAAATACGTTTCACATGATGACGACGGGCATAATCAAGCAATGCCTCGCCAAGTTGGCGGCCAATACCTTTGCTTTGGGCATCAGGTGATACAGCCATCTTTGCCAACTCGTGGCAGTCTGACTCCGGATGCGGCTTTAAGGCACAGCAACCAACCACAGTTTCTTTTTCATCAACTGCCAGAAATATCTGACCACCACAACCTATGATGCTCTCATCGATATGCAAGAAGGTATCGAGATCTGACTGCTCCAATCTGAAATAGGATTCTATCCACTGTTTGTTCAGTCGGATAAAGTCCTGTTTGTAGCATGGCTTGTATGTAGTGATTCTTACCATTCTATACATCAGATAACGTATTCCACCGTTTCCTCCGTAAGCAGATGATCCATGAAATAGACTATCTGCTTGCGCCACCAAGCCCAGTCGTGGGCTGAGTCGTAGCCCCAGTAGTCTATCCAGGCAGGCACGTTGAAGTCCGTACGCAAGCGGGCATCTTGTTCCAGCCAGTACTCGTTGTTCGACTCTATCCAGTCTATGCGACCATATCGGAAAGCGAAGTAGGCTACGGCACGATACACCTCATCGTAATTCTCCAGCGAGTTCACACGATAATATTCCGTCAGAGACTTCTTCAACTCCCTCTGCAATGAGTCGTATGGCGCATCGGCAATGCCCAGCACTTTCACGCCATTCTGATATAGCCATTGACAGAATTGCCAATAAGTATGCGGGAAATGGGGCGATATAAATACGAAATTCATGTTCGTTAAATCTATTTTGTGCTATTTTGGCGGCAAAGGTACACATTTTTCTGCAACTGCACAATAGCATAATGATGGTATTTACACTATTTGTAGTCTTTTGATCGGTTATCACATAGCCGTAATTCAGCATTGGAGTTTTTATACAGATGGCATTCTCTCCCTGATATATTAACAATAGAACCTTTCATACCTCTTCCAAATATCTGACTTTCTTTCCGGTCTTCTCAGCATAGGCAATTTCTCGTCTGGTACTCTCACCGATATAGCCTCCGACATTGATGACAAAGATTTCGTCAGCGAGGTCAATCTTCCGCAGATGCATATCATCAAGCATTTCCTTAGTGCCAGGTTTCCACACCTCTTCGTCACCAGAATGACCGAATAAGCCAACACTGATGACTATGAAACCTTCCAAAGTCAGTCGTTTCTGGGTTTCCAGGAACTGATCCTTGAAACGGGTGCTACCACATAGGGTAACTATCTTATAATTCTGTATCATACACTTTCAGGATTGTATTTCAGTGCATCCGACGGCCAGCCCGTCACATTTCGGCCTGTATCAAGCAGGCAGATTTCACGGAGATCCTCATCTGACAGCGTAAAGTCAAAGAGTTTGATGTTCTCAACCATTCTTTCCTTGTGGGTAGTCTTGGGAATGATGATAATATCATTCTGGATCAGGAACTTCAAGGCTACCTGAGCGGAAGTCTTACCGTATTTCTCGCCGATTCTCATAAGAACAGGATTCTTGAAGATACCATGCCGGCCTTCTGCCAGCGGACTCCAGGCTTCAAGAGCTACATTGTAAGGCTTCAGGTATTCCAGCATCTTCCGTTGCTGATAGAGCACATGGGTCTCGCACTGGTTCACGACAGGCATCACCTTTGCATCATCCACAATCTTCGGAAAGGTGTTTGGATAGAAGTTTGATATGCCAATGGCCTTGAACATACCTTGTTCATAGAGTTCTTCGAGCGTGTGCCACATGACGGTAGGATTTCCGACAGGCCAGTGAATCAGCATCAAGTCCACATAGTCAAGCCCCAACTGCTTCATGGAATGGTCAACTGTACGCAAGGTTTCCTCCTTCGTATAGCAGGAATCGCATATCTTTGTCGTGATGAACAGTTCTTCACGAGGAACGCCACATGCCCGAACAGCATCCCCCACACCTTTCTCGTTGTAGTACATAGCAGCCGTGTCAATGCTTCTATAGCCTACCGATATGGCATCTTCAACAACTCGCTGGGTTTCTCTCTCAGAGATATTATAGACACCCAGACCAACCATCGGCATCCGCAGGCCATTATTCAAAACCTTGTATTCCATAACGCTTTCCTTTCTATCAATGGTTTTAACTCTCGTTCGAAGATACCACGTTCTACTATCCTATAGTGTGGATGGTATGCCTCACGATACTCTGGAGAATGGCTGATGGCATATCTGCCGACAGACAGGATGCTGTCAATGAAAGCTTTGTCCTGCTGATAATAAGGGAGTTCAAGTTGCATCTTGTCAATTGTGCCAATAATCACGTGCCATCGGTCTCTCCAAGAATCTACAGTAGGACGCTTCTTGCTGTTTGCACTACGAATAAAGGCATCCAATAGCAAATCCTCTGATATAACAGACTCCTTGATAGTTCTGATACTGACACGATAATAATTGCTGTCTATGCCGCAAGGCTCATAGTTCCAGGGCATCAGGTCATCTATGCTGGTAGTATTCAGCTCCTCATCCAAATAAGCCTTCACCCTTTGTCTGTCCGACACAAGATGCTCTGCCCCCATGTAGTCCTGAAAGCACGACTTATACAGGTCGAGCAAACGTAACTGAGGATAAGTCTGTAGTTGCTTGTTGACGAAGCCCTTAACGCCCTGTGCCTGAATTACTATTGAACATAGGAGGCTGATGGTAATGAGTGCTATCTTTTTCATATCCCTTCTATTTTCAGCGGAGTTTTATAATGTCGCTCCAACGGGTCGTTGGATTCTTACTCCTGAAATCGTGCTTGATAGCATTGGCAAAGACTTCTGCCTTTCCCTTGCCGTTTTTCTGAGTATATTGCTGGGCACCAATGACAATGGTCTCTGAGCCGTGCATGCGGTTGATGCGGTCTATCACTTCATCGAGACGGCGCATCTTCTGAATCTGTTCGGCATTCAGGTCGAACAAGTCCTGCTGGATGGGTGAGTCTGGTGAGATACCCATCACGATGACACCTGCTTTCTTGTACTGGTAGCCCTGAATAAAGATACGGTCGAGCACGTCGTGAGCAGCCTGAACAATGGGAATCGTTGAACTGGTTGGTGTGACAAGGCGCAGTTCCTGAAAGTTCCAGTATTGTGCAAGGTCTTCACGGAAGGCATTGGTATTGACAAACACGCCAACAATAGTGGCCACGGTCTTCTGAGTTCTCAATTTCTCTGCGCAGCGGGCAGCATAGTTGGCAATGTGAGTGCGCAAGGTGTCCTTGTCGCTGATCATGCCGTTGAACGAGCGACTGGTGCAGATGCTCTTCTTCTTAGCCAGTTCTTCGTTAGGCACAGCATCTTCGCCGTTCAGTTCCTGCCAGGTACGGACGATGTTGATATTATTAAAGGTCTGGCGAACCCAGTCCTTGTGATGCTGGGCAAAGTCGAGGGCCGTCTTGCAGCCAAGTACCTGTAGTTTGGCTGCATAGCGTCTGCCGATGCCCCAGACATCCTCGATGGGACACCATTCCAGAGCCTTCTCCCGTTTGTAGTCCGTATCGATCATGCAGCAGTGCTTATATGCAGCATATTTCTTCGCCAGTTTCGAGGCAATTTTGGCTAATGTCTTGTTGGGAGCCAGTCCGATGCTGATTGGCAAGCCCACCTCTCGCTTCACGCGCTTGTGCAGGTTCTCGCCCCACGTCTGCAACCTATCCAACTCAATGCCGTCAAGATACATGAAGCATTCATCAATCGAGTAGCGGAAATAGGCAGGTGTTTCTTGTCGGATGATGCTTACAACACGGCCAGTCAACTCTCCGTAGAGTTCGTAGTTGGAAGAAAATACGGCAATCTTCTGTCCAGGGAATAACTCTGCCAACTGAAAATACGGTGTACCTTCCTTGATGCCCATCTTCTTAGCCTCATTGGAACGAGCCACTACGCAACCGTCGTTGTTGCTCAATACCACAATCGGTTTCCCCTCCAAATCAGGACGGAAAACTTTCTCGCATGAGCAGTAGCAGTTATCCAAGTCGGCTATACCATACATCGTTTCTACAGCTTTTCAAATGTACGAATCAGATGAATCACGGTTCCCCAAATCTGGAAGTTCTCAGGATCATTGACCTTGAATACTGGATAGTCAGGGTTGGCAGGACGCAGTTCAATGTAGCCGTCTTTCCGATGTGTCAGGTCAAG
This sequence comes from uncultured Prevotella sp., assembly GCF_946407605.1. GTDB lineage: Bacteria > Bacteroidota > Bacteroidia > Bacteroidales > Bacteroidaceae > Prevotella. Next base: position 19,749 of record NZ_CAMJOS010000040.1, on the reverse strand, counting down.
GAACTTCATCGTGAAGCCACCGTCCCACCATGCCACGACGATGGAACCGTCATGTGGCTCCACAGCCCTGTCAATAATCACACGGTCACCGTCCAACAGTCCTGCATCCTTCATCGAATCTCCCTCTACGTCACCATAGAACGAGGCTTCAGGATGACGGATATAGTCACGGTTGAAGTCCAGCGTCTCGTGCCGGTACTCGTCAGCCGGACTGGGAAAACCTGCCGCAACACCTGCATGTTCCAACTCCAGTTTGGTGTCAAATACACCTTTGATTATCTTAATGTTACCCATAAATCCTAATAATTCTCAAAACATTCCGCAAAGTTAGCGAAAAGTCGGCATTTATTGGTAACTTTGTGCACATATTTAATTGAATTTATGAGAAAAGCAAGTTTTATTTTGGCAGCAGCCATGTTGATGGTGTCGGCTGCGGTGATGGCTCAGCAGGCATCAAAGGTGTATCTCACAAGGGAGATTTCACCAGAGTCGTTAGTAAAAATCTATAAGGCACTTGGCGTTGAAGCCAAGGGGCGTGTGGCAGTGAAGATGTCAACAGGCGAAGGCAGCAATCCCAACTACCTGAAACCTGAACTGGTGAAAAACCTGATATGGGAGGTGGACGGCACCATCGTGGAATGTAACACCGCATACGGCAACGGCCCTGCCGACAAGAAAGACGAGCGCAACACGTCGGAGAACCATTGGAAGGTGATTGAGCGTCACGGCTTCACAAAGTATTTTCCTGTCGATATCATGGACGAATACGATGAGATTCGCATCCCCGTAAAGGATCAGACGCACATCAAGTACGACATCGTAGGCGGACACATGGCCAACTACGACTTCATGATTGCCCTCAACCACTTCAAGGGTCATCCTATGGGTGGCTACGGTGGTGCGTTAAAAAATCTCTCCATCGGCTGTGCCAGTCAGAACGGCAAGGCTTACATCCACTCTGCCGGCAAGATGGAGAAACTGGATATGGGCAAGTTGTGGACACCAGAGTTCATCGGTAATCAGGACGGCTTCCTCGAAAGTATGGCAGCAGCAGCTCAAGCCGTGGTGAACTACTTCAACAAGAAGCAGGGCATTATCTACATCAGTGTGATGAACAACATGTCGATAGACTGTGACTGTGTGGATCATCCCGAACCCGTAAAACTGGAGGACTATGGCATCCTTGCCTCTACAGACCCCGTAGCCCTCGACCAGGCTTGCATCGACATCATCAACCAGCAGAAGGTGACTGCCAAGAACGACCCTACCGATTTGCTGAAGCGCATCGATAAGCAGCATGGCACACACACTATCGACCATGCAGCCCAGATTGGCCTTGGCTCCAAAAAGTACGAACTGGTAAATCTGGATCTATAAATTTGGAGAGGTTCTTAATATAAGGGAATTGATGAAAATAGTAATATCCATAGTATGCCTGATAATGGTCACAATGTCAAGCGCATTGGCACAGCAGGCGAAAGATATAGTAAATTACAAAAGCAATATGAAGAGTTTCAAATCAACTGCGTGGCTGTTGCCACAACCTGTGCTGATTATCGGCACCTATGACAAAGAAGGTAAGCCCAACGCCATGAACGCTGCCTGGGGCGGCCAGTGGGATATGAACGAAATCATCATCTCACTCGGTTCCCATCAGACAACGGACAATCTGGCCGTGAATCCAGAGTTGACAGTAGCTTTTGCAACCGCTGAGACGATGGTAGCCTCTGACTATGTAGGCATTGTCAGCGGCAGAAACACGCCTGACAAGATGGAGAAAACTGGCTGGACTGTTGAAAAGGCTCCTAATGTGAATGCTCCTGTGTTCAAGGAGTTCCCGATGACGCTGGAATGCCGTTTGAAGCAAAAGATAGATGAGAGCGAGACTGGATACTACCTTGTTGCTGAAATCGTCAATATCCTCTGTGATGAGAAGTATCTGGCCGAGGATGGCAAACCCGATGTGGAGAAAATGAAGTTGATTACCTTCGATCCCGTTCACCACACCTATATCCAGCTTGGCAAGACTGTAGGTAAGGCATTCTCTGACGGAAAGCAACTGAAATAGAATATGTACAGTTTAAAATACAAAGTAACAACAAGCACCTGCGACAGCGAAGGAAAGCTGAAACTCTATTCCGCTCTCCAGATGATGCAGGACTGTTCAGAGATGTGGATCGACAGCGAGCCGGAAGTCAAGGCCTACTTCCTGCAGCAGAATATGGCTCAGCTGTTGGCAACCCGGCAGGTTGAAATTATCCGAGTACCTGAATACAAAGAGGAACTGAAGGTGACGACCTCCGTCTATGGCATGAAGCCCATGTTCGGATTCCGCAATACGTTCATCTACGACGCACAGGGAAATCCCTGCTACAAGACATGGAGCATGGGCGCATTCGTTGACAAGGTGGCAGGAAAACTGAAACGTGTGGACGATACAACCATACAATCAATGAAGCTGGAGCCACAGCTGGAGATGAACTACAAAGACCGCCGTATCATCCTGCCTAAGACGGAGGGTGAAGTGCTGGAGCCAATAAAGGTGCTTCGTGCCGACATCGACTACAACAAGCATCTGAATAATGCCAACTATGTCCGCATGGCGATGGAACTGTTGCCAGAGGATTTTGTGGTAAGCGGCTTACGGGTAGAATATCGGGTAGCAGCCAAGCTTGGCGATTGCCTGACTCCTACTATTTACAAAATAGCAGACTGCATCATCGTTTCCCTGTCTATAGGGAGTGAGGTGAGTGCCATCATTGAGTTTACATAAACGATGCCCAAGGAACGGAACAAGATCACCATAAAGCCTACCTTTGGTATCGTGAAGCAGCCTTCCAAGGCTATCAGCCAGCAATTGACTATTGTAAGGAACATGGTTACAAATGGTATTAAAACGAACATTAACTACTAAACAAATACGATTATGAAGAAGATTATGATTATCGATGGCGGCCCGAGAAAAAACTTTAATACAGCTGCTATGTGTGAGAAAGTTGCTGAGGGTGTCCGCTCCGTTGGAGGCAATGGTGATCAAAGCATAGATATTAAATCCCGTATTGTTTTTAGTTATTGATAAACGATGCAAAGATAATTATTATCCACGAAAAGCACAAAAATATCTCCTTTTTTTCTGCAATAGCGTGTAAAATAGAGGATTATTGAGTATCTTTGCAGCAATTATTACAAGGAAGCGATGAAGAAAGTACGAATCACAGCCATGCGCCAGACGGTCTATGAAGACCTGATGGCACAGTACGAGAACCCGATTGAGCACACCTGCGACGTCAGGGTGGGGCAGCAGTGGATATCCATCGACGGTCAGCAGCCCGAGGGTATGTGTCCTTCGGCTTGGGGTTCCATGCGAGAGTTCGTGGAGTCGCTGGCACGAGGCGAGGGCAACTTCTACGACGGATGGATGAAGAACCCGATGAGTGCGATGATTAGCTGCAACGACGGCTTCCGTCCCTTCAGCTTCTATATCGAGGTAGTGGAATGAATACCTACTTTTGATTAATCTGCTTTTGCAAGCTATATCAGGTGCGCAATACTTAAAACACTCGTTTTTAGGTATTGCGTACCTTATTTATTTGCCGTACCTTTGCAGCGATGAAAACAACAATGATTCCCACAGAGATGAAGGTGCTGATGAACCACATCTACGAACTGAATAAAGGTGTGCGACACATGGTGCTGTTTACCTGCAAAAAGAAGTATAGCGAACAGGCCATACAGCGACTGGAGAGTCAGGGCATCCCCTACCTGCTGCAGCCTGCTGGTCAGCAGAACCTCAACGTGTATTTTGGACGGCGTGAGTGTCTGGAGGCCATCCGACTCATCGTCACCCGTCCGCTAAACCAGCTCACGCCCGAAGAGGACTTTATCCTTGGTGCCATGCTCGGCTATGACATCTGCGCACAATGCGAACGCTACTGCAAACGTAAGCAAGGCAAGTGCGAATGTAAGGGCAACTGCGAAAACTGTATCAATGGAAATTAAACCACGCGCTCGGCCTTTGGTCGCTTGCTACCGAAGGGACGCAAGAATTTCTCGAATTAAAGAATTGTAATATGAACGCAACAATTGTAATCTATGGTTCCTCGACAGGAACCTGCGAGGCCATCGCAGAGAAGATCGCCTCGAAACTGGGCTGCGAGGCCCTGAACGTACAGGACCTGACAGCCGACATCGTCAGCGCCAACCAGAACCTTATCCTCGGCACCTCGACATGGGGTGCAGGCGAAATGCAGGATGACTGGTACGACGGAGTGAAGACCCTCAAAGGTGCCGACCTTAGCGGTAAGACCATCGCCCTCTTCGGCTGTGGCGACTGCTCATCGTACAGCGACACCTTCGTAGGTGGCATCGGTGAACTCTACAACGGTATTAAGGATAGCGGTGCCAACTTCATCGGCAGCGTTGAGACCGACGGCTACACCTTCGACGATTCCGAGGCTGTCATTGACGGCAAGTTCATCGGTCTGCCTCTTGACGATATCAACGAGGACGACAAGACCGACACCCGCATTGAGGCCTGGATAGCCGCCATCTCTCCAAGCCTATAATTACAGGTAATAATTTAGCAGTATTTGTTTAGTTTAGTATGAGGGCTTGCCGTGAGGTTAGCCCTTTTTTATTCAGTAGTGATATACTTCGAACTGAATATGGTGAGGACTACAACGATGACGAATACCGCGAGGATGATAGTCATTTCACGAATATGGTTCATAGGATCAACCCATATCTCATTGAAAAATCCATTACGCGCCATGATTTCCACGAAGGTCCAGAATACGATGACGGTAGCCAGCGCATAGCGTATGTTACGCCCCCAGGTGGCTGATGAGTCCGTCCACATACCCCGATACTTTTCCCGATATATAGTTTTTTCATCATCTTTCAACTTTCATCTTTCAACTTTAAAACAGCTCTATCCCCAGTCCTATCATGACGTTGGTGCCATCGGTAATAGGGGCGTTCAGATAGTAATAGTCAGGCTTGTAGTTCAGCAGATTGTCAACCGTCAACGACACCTTTGTTCTATTCCAAAGCCGTCCTACCAACATTAGTTTCCACAGACTGTATGCCGGATAGTGTATCGTTGTTGTTCCCTGACCGATGTCATAGTAGTCGCGATATTCCTCGTTGTCTACCGCTGACAACAGTCGTCCGCTAAGCGTAGCGCTAAAGGCATAGTCTGAAGAGAATGCCTTGTCGACACCCACTTCCAAGTTCAGTGCATGAGGACGGGCGGGTATATACTGATTATTGACAGTGTTGCCATCGCTTTTGGGCAGTCGCTCCTTGGTGAAGGCATAACCCACCTTAGCCGAAACGATGTTCCAACGGTAGCGCGCCGTCAGGTCAGCGCCATAGACGGAATAGGTCTCCAGATTGGTGTATGACAGGTAGAGCTGACCGTCCTGCGGGCTGCGATAGTAGGGGATGCCCGTACTGATTTTATCCTTAACGCTGTTGTAGTAGCCCATCGCCATCACGTTGAAACGTCCCTTGGTAAATTCTACCGATGCATTCAGGTTGTGACTCACCTCTGCCTTCAGGTTCTCGCTACCCTCTACAATCCAGATGCCCGACATGTCAAACTCGTAGTATTTCTCCTTCAGCGTAGGTGCACGGAATCCCATGCCGTAGCTCATTCGGAGGCTCACATTTCGTTTGGGCTGATAGCGCAATGACAGCTTGGGTGTAAGTCGCGACAGATTGTCGTCAGAGAAGTAGTCGTAGCGCAGAGCTCCCACAACCTCCCACTGTCGGCTGATGTTCCAGTCGTATTGTGCAAAGGCATCGGCTGTTGTCTGGCGTCGCGTACCATCAGTCAGTTTGTCATTCATCAGGTAGTCGCGCATCATGTCGCCACCCAGTGTCAGGATGTCGCCATTACTCATAGAATGGCTGTAGAGTGCACGGACGCTGTTCTGCACATTGCTATAGGTGCGTATGTCGAGGTTCTGCGAGCGTTGCAATGTTGATTTGTCGTACTGATCAAAAGCGTATGACAGTTCGGCATAGTCGTTCTTAGTGATGTTCCACTCGCCTTTTATGCCTGCCGAGAAATCGCGGTATCGCTCAGGTTCGCTGGGTACGCGGGCGACTTGCCGAAAATAGTAGCCTGCGTGTGCCGAGAGTTTCAGTCCGTCGGCAGGACGCAGCATCAACTTGTCTTTCACGCTAACCACACGGTTACCATAGACCTCGCTGAACACCCGTGTGGCAGGATTCGCCTTGCTGCTGACCTTATAGTTGTCTATATCGCTGAAGCTGGCAGAGAGCGTGTTAGCCCAGTGGCTGCGGTTCATGCTGAAAATGCCGCCATAGCGCTGACTATTGTGACGCCCCCACCGAGCATCGAGATTCAGATTCCTGGATTTTGTGCTCTCCTTGGTAATGATGTTCACCACACCACCCTCGGCATTGCTGCCATAAAGTGCGGAAGCAGCTCCCTTCACTATCTCTATGCGCTCCACGCCTGCCATTAGCAATCGCGAAAAGTCAACATCGTCCATTGTCTCGCCAGCCAGCCGTTCGCCATCTACGAGAAACAGGATGCTCTGCCCGCCAAATCCCGAGAAGTTGAGGTGGGTCTGTTGGTTCATGGCGTATGAGAACTCTACACCTGGCATTTCCTGAGTCAGCAGGTCTTGAATGTCGGTAGCATCGGTGCGCTCTATATCCTTACTGGTAATGACACGTGTTGCTACAGGGGCATCGGCCAGCGTCTTGGGTGTACGCGTACCCGTCACCACAACCTGCGAGAGAGCTATGGTGTCGCGCTCGAAGTTGTGCAGTCGATTGTCGTTATTTGCATAGACGCCTATCGGCAATGCGCAAGCGAGGAGAAGGGCCGTATTCTTCATATCGGATATTTGTATTCTATTGTCAACTGACACTTGCGGTTGGTAGTGCCAATATAGTTCTTCAGGCGTATGGCGGCATATGTGCCGTCGGCCAAACGAACGATGAACACATTGCTATTTAGGGTGAAGGCAGGGGGCATAGGAGGAATGTCCAGGCGGAGCCATTTACCCAACTCGGTGTTGATCTTGATACGCTGATTACCTACAAGGCCCTGCAACATACGGTCCTGCACGGTCCATACATCGGTCTGGTTCCATGTGTCGCACACGAAGTCGATGGTAGAAAAGACACTGTGACTCCCCACCTTGCTAATGTCGGTAATAGAGGTCTCAAGTGCTGCGCCGCCATTGGTCCTCACATTATTGCGATGGAAGGCCAAATCCCAGTGTTCGGGCTCTGGCTGCTGTACTGTGGGATAGTTTTCGCGAAGCTCAAAATTCGAGATACCCTCGCCAAAGACGTCGTACCAGTAGGTGAAGATACCTGTGCTGTCAGCATCGTAGCTGTCGGCCTTTTCCATCGGAATACTATAAGTGGTATAAACCTGCTCAAGGTTCTCGCCCTTGTCGGCAGCCTCTTTCAGGGCGTGCAGGTCAATATAGTGCCATTGCGTCCAGTCGGAGGCATCGATATAGATGTCGCCTGCTGCAGGTGTTGCAGGCTCGTCGTATATGTCGTCAAAAATACCGTTACAGGCTGTGAGCATCGCCAGGAGCCCACAGCCTATAACAGTCTTTGTCTTGCGAATAATGTTCGCCACTTATTATTTAATAAGGTATTTCTTGCCGTTTCTGATAACCAATCCCTTGTGGCCTTTGACTACGCGCTGGCCGTTCAGGTTGTAATACATATTGATGGCACTCTTTTCCATCGTGATGCCCTCAATAGCTGCTGGTGCAGGCTCAGGGAATGTTGAGGTGATGGGGAAAGGCATAGCGCCAGGTTTGAAGGCATTGACGATTTTGATAGCCTTACCTTCGAACACTACCAGGATATTATTAACGTTGGCAGCACTCAGGGGATAGTCAGCATCCATTCCAATACCCTTGAAGTGCATGGTCAGCCCGTCCTCGTGATAGTCACGATAGTAGCCACCCTTATTGCTGTCCATCACCAATCCCCTTACGGTATAGCCGCCAGAGGTGATGTCGCCTATGGTGGTATTCTTCATGTCGAAGGTGGGCACTTCAACATCGACCTTTGTGGTCTCACCATCAATATAGGTACGCACGTTATAGGTCACGCTCTCCACAGAATAGTCCTTATCAATAAACACATGCATTCTGTCTGTCCATGCCTTCACATAGAAACCGTCAATCTCATAGGTGAGGTCGTGTGGCATCTGGCCGTACTTGAACTGAATCTTCAGCTTGACGTTATAGATACCATTGTCGTGCGTAAACGTGCCCAACAGGATTTTACCTGTGACAGCCTTTCCATCTGTAGCCGTAGTGGTAAATTCCTGCTCATTCCACGTCACGCCTGCATAGCCGCCTTCGAAGGTGGTTTCCTTAATGACAAAAGAGGGTATGACAGCCTGGCGTCCGCCCATGTCATAGGTCATCGAAGGAATGGTGAAGTCACTACCAGCATAGACAATGGTGTCGCTCTCTACATTGACAGTAGTGGTAAGAACGGTAAACGAAGCCTTACCAGCAAACTTCATAGCGCCATGCTGGGCCATTGAGTTGGAAACAAATGCCACAAGGGCAAATAGGAGTGTAAAAATCTTCTTCATCTTATATATTTTATAAATTACTACTGATTTCGGGGTGCAAAGGTACACATTATTCTCGACCTGTGAAATCCTCATTTTTGAGGATTTTCACTAAATACCCACTTTAGATTAACCTGCTTTTGCATGACTTTGAAGGTGCACAATGCTTAAAAACCTCGTTTTTAGGTATTGCGTACCTTATTTATTTGCCGTACCTTTGCAGCCAGTTATTTATTGCAAACGATTATGGCAAACATTTTAAAATCATTTTTCAGTCAGTGTGCACGACCAGAGGGAGCACTTGGACGTGTGATGCTGAGTTTTATGAATTACACGCATGCCCCGCTGACAAACTGGGGACTGAACCTTGTGGATGTACAAGACGGATGGACGATGCTCGATGTGGGCTGTGGTGGCGGTTTTACCATTCGTCGACTGCTTAAACGGAGTAGGGGAGCACAGGTCTATGGCATCGACATCTCTGAGGAGAGCGTGGCGAAAGCCAGGAAGGTGAATGCCGAAGTGCTCGACAAGCAAGTCTTCATCACTCAAGGTTCTGCTGAGAAGCTACCCTACGAAGACGGGAAGTTCGACCTCGTAACAGCAGTCGAGACCGTTTATTTCTGGCCCAACCTTCCTGACTGTCTGCAAGAGGTGCGTCGTGTGCTGAAGCCCGGTGGTAAGTTCGCCATCTTGGTAGAGGTGGTCGATAGCGATTCAAAGTGGACCAGCGTTGTGGAGGGCATGACAGCCTACTCGCCGGATGATCTGAAAAAGCTGCTCGATGATGCCGGCTTCACCCAGACGGAGATTCATCGCAAGAAACCAACGTATGCCACGATTATCGGTGTGAATAAATAAAAGATGTGTTTTCTCAATAAACACCCTCACCATCAAAGGTCCTGCTACGGAAGAGGCCATCCGTGCAGCCGTTGAAGGTATCGGCTATACGTTTAAGGGACGGAGCAGCGAGAGCCGTTAAGCTTGCTAAAACGGCCGAGTCGTTACTGAGCTCGACAAACTCAAATGAAAAGCCTGATTATTTCCAAACCAACTGAAAAAAATAAGAAGAAAAAAGAAAGAAAAAGGAAGAAAAGTTTGGAAGATAAGCGAATTTGGGCTATCTTTGCAGCAGATTATTTAAAACAAGGATGAATGGAGATCATACTGAACGATTACCACAAGAAGGTAAATGCCGAAATGAGAACGAAAGTGGAATACTGGAAGAAGCATCCGCTTTCGCGCAGCGAGTCCTTGAAGAGATTGAGGCTCTTGCGGGAACAACGGCTTGCAAATCTGTCCAACTGGTAAGGCTCAAGAAGTGGGCTCAGGAACAGGGTTGCTGGTTTGAAAATTGTAATCAGTTTGGTGACTTCTTTGATCGTGGTTCTGAAAACGAAGTATATCTATCTCCCGATGGTACGGAAATTATTAAGTTGAACGATTTCCGTTATTCCGATGACAATCTCACCCCTTTCTTCGAACGCATCAAAGCGCATAACAAATACTTTGATGCTTGTCCATATCGCATGGTTGGCTTCGCTGAAAACAGAGATGGAAATGTCTGCGCTGTCCTTGTGCAGCCATTTATTGTTGAAGCCCGTCTTGCTACGGAACAAGAGATTCACGACGAGTTTATCCGTCTTGGCTTCCATGCAGAGGACGATGGCGGATATTACACCAACGGCCAGCATGATATCTTCGATGCTGTAGATGGCAATGTACTCATTGATGCCGAAGGACACCTGTATTTCATTGACACTATCATCTTCCGCTCAGGAACGGGAGGTCAGGAAACCTACCAGAGCCTGTCGCCGAGGGCCAGCAAATAACCCAGCATTATTTACGCACATCAGAAATACTCAATAAAACATTAAATCCCAAAAATAAAGCACCCTCATGTTGTTTGGCATGAGGGTGCTTCTTGTCTGCTTTCCTACTTTCCGCATTGCGCAAACAAAAATCCCCTGCAAGTATTTGCTCGCAGGAGGCTTTTTAAAACTGTCATCTGTCATTTGTCATTCGGCTTGTCTATCCTACGGAAGATACCACCACCAACTCTCTCAATGTGACCACGGCTAACCCATTGGTTCAACATGACGTTTGTGCCTTCTTCTTCCTTACCATTCTTAATTCGGATAAGAACAGCATCCTGATAAGTGAATGACCCATCTTCCTTGGTCGGAATCTGTTGAAGCAGGTTTGCCGGTCCACGACGTGATGTCTTCACTTGACTATCAGCATGGCGAATCATGTCGCCAAAGAAATGAAGTTTCAGCCAAAGATCGTAGTGCAGACTCCATCGACAGAAACCCTCAATGGCCTTTTCCCATTTCATGCCGTTGGCCGCATAAAGAAGACATCCTTTGCGAAAAGTTGCCACCAACGCCCTGCGACCCAAGTTGTTGAGCACATCTTCACCTGACTGCACCACGAAGTCGTCGAGTTCATCTTTCAATCGTTTAGCCATATATCGCGCTTGCCGACAGTCTATCTCTCCGTGTACCTGACGCAGATTGTTAATGTAAATCTTCAGCTTCGCGTCGTACTTCTCGTCATATTTTCCATGAACAGGCATAGGTGCTCCGAGACCACGATCGGGCACAGTTGCCAACGTGAGCCGGCTGATTGGACCATCAGTCATGACATTGCGAAAGTAGTAAGCTGCTTTACTTGGCGTTGTCGAGGCGTTCCAATTGATGGACAACGGCCCTTGATACGTAACGCTCTGACTACCGACACGTTCCTGGCCGAATGGGTTGTCCTCGTCGTCTGTCATCTTCATGTAAGTGAAGGGACAATTAGGTCCAGGCTTATAGCCTTCAACGGCAAACCATTGATCAAGTTCTACCATACGCGTATGGACAATATTGCCCTGTGAGTCGGCCATCAGTTCCGATAGTCTGGCCTTGGTGATATCAGCAGCTACGCTTTTTACAGCCACGTTGGGACGCTCGGGTTTGTCTTGGTTTTGGTTTCTGCGGTTACACTCCCGCTTATATTTTTCCAGAACGACTCGATTAGGCCCATCTTCCAGTTTCTGTGGCGTCTCCAGATGCTTCAGCATGTGCTTGGTGCTGCTGTCCTTGCCGCCACCCGTTCCAGCTATAATCAGACAGTTCGCACGTGGTTCGCGAAGGGTGTTGTCTGTGTAGACAAAGCTGGCATCACAGTACATGCCCAATGGAGGGAACATAGCCTGAGCAGCTGTTTCCTTAGCCTCGATGGGTACTGGGCCTGTAGCGTCCTTGACAAAACGAGGCTTCGCACTATTCGACAACTGAGGTGGGGTAGGATTGCCGTAGATGTCGGCAAGCGATGCAGTGTCGCCATAGATGACCTCAGAAGTTTCTTCTTGTATATCAATCTGAACAGTCGTCTTTATCGGACTGATTTTTCGGCTGGCGGCAAATGTCCGACGTTGAAACTGCGTCAGCTTCTGACTATCATCGGTGTACTTGGCATAGAAATCGACCACCAACTGAAGGAACTCTTTCTCCTGGCTATACGCTGATGCCATTTCTTGCATGACACCGATGAACTCGTCTTGTGTCAGCAACTGAGTAGCACCTACCGACAGGATGGATTTCACCGCGTTATGCCGACCACCCACTTCGTTCAAGTCGTTTACCGTGAGTCCAGCCTCCTTTAGACATTCTTTAACGATGAAACGTGTACGGTCGTTGGCTGCCACCACTTTTATTCCTGTCGGCTGAGCAGTTGTCGCTGGGATGGTAGTAGTCTCTGGTTTCTTCAACGGACGTCCATCCACATCGAGACCGCGCATCAAGAATGCCTCACGACGCTCTTTTATTTCCTCGTCGGACAATGGTTGCAACCAACGCTCTGAGCGGTAGACCTCATCACCAGTCATGTTGATGTAACGTTCGGGAGTGGTACAGCTTTCGTCGTATGGTACACCGATTTCATCACAGAAAGCTTTCTGTGTTTCCTCGATGGTCTTGCCTACTGGCATACGGAGCCAGATGTGGCACTTTTTACGTGGAGAATATTCGATATACTCCACCATACCCTGAAACTCAGAATACTCGTCCGTGTTCACCTCCAAAGCTCGTTTGATGGCATGCTCTACCAACGATTCCTCATCGATGTCGGGGCATGTTTTGAAAGTGAACGCCTCAGGAATGATGTCGGCCTGGGCGCGATGATTGTTGCGGAACTGCGAGTAGTGCGGACAGATGGTTGGCAACTGGTCCTTCATTTCCTCCTTACCCTCGTCACGAATCTCGCTGAGCATGCTTGGCAGGTCCTCACGTTCGAGCATCCCCAAAATCTGCTCAGCCGTACCAGGCTCAGCATAACCACGATGATACTTTCCTAAAACCTTACCCGTCGTATTGTCCTTCAGACGGGGATTCATTGCAAAAATTGCTTTTGATTTATCCATAATATTTTTTTTAAATTTTCTTGCTGCAAAGGTAATCAAAATAGTAATACGATGCTTGTTTTTAATCGTTATAACTATCTGATTTATAAGAGTTTATAATTTTAATACTTTTTTGTGCTACAACTTTTATGCTTCTTTTTCTTGACTTTCAAGATATTCTAACATCCTGTATATCAGAGTATTAAGTGATCTATACTTTAAGTTGAAATCGCTATGTTCATTTGAAGCGAGATATCGAATGAAAACAGACATCTTGCACTTCAAACCGTTTCCCTTTCCAATCCTTAAGAGGAACCGCGCAATAATAAGCACAAACTCAGCCTTACTGATTAGTTTACATTCGAAATAATTGAGATGCTTCCAGTCGATGGCGTCAGGATTCCGAATATAAGGGCGAATGTCCTGAGAAAGTTTTTTCAGTTCGTTGTGATACTCACGCTTCACCAAGTCAAACACTCGAGTTCTTGCTGTAAACTCCTGTTTGGACTGTTTAGCCGTCCTACGCTGCTTTTTTGTTTTTGTTTTTCTTTTTGTCATAGTTTCGCAGCGACGCAGTTAGTGCAATCGCTACGAAACTCGTAGAACAACCGTGCAGAGGTTTACCGCTCCTTTTACAAAGGTACGTGATTTTTATACCGGATGCAAGGGCATCATTAAATTACTGGTAAAAAAACTAAAACGGTATTTCTATAGATACAATAATCCCCCTGATTCTAAATAGAAACAGGGGGGCATATGAATCTTATTTCGAGGAAATCTATGGTTCCCCTTTAGAACCCTTCCGGGTTTGGGCGCAAAGATACAAATATTTTTTGAAATATCCAAATAACTGGTACAATTCCTTAATAATTAAAACTGTCATCCGTCATTTGTCACAGATTACCTCCCAAAGGGAGGTAAATTACTATTCGCTATTGATTCGTCTTTTTATTTCTCATAGTTTATCTGTTTCCTTTCGCTCTGTTATGCGTCTTGCACAACATCTGGCAATTGCTGATGTCTGTTGCACCGCCCTTACTCCAGGCTGTCACATGGTCGGCATCCATGTCCTTCAAGTCCCAAATCTTTGTATGATTGGCATCGTGGCCAATGGCACATAACGGACAATTACTCTCGCCCTTTTCTTTGGCAGCAGCCGTCTGCTGAGCGTATACAGCCTTCTTAGTGGGGTCATCGAAAACTCGCACATTCAGCAGCTTTGTGTTCTGGCATCCATCAAGAATATACTCATAGATACCCTTCTTCTCCTTCACGTAGAAACTCTCGTAGAGTTCCTTCACTTTAGTTGCTACTGCCGCAGGGTCGTAGGCCGTTTTGTGGTAACGTTCATATAGTTCGCCCCATTTCAGCCCACACATTTCCTTCTCTGGGTTAAAGTCAAATACTGAGGTTATCCAGTCGATGACGCTGGTGAAGTAAGCCTTCAACTCTGTGATATTGTTGTCGTACCGGTGAGTGGCCATATAGTCTTCTACATGCCCCTTGCTCACCCAGTCGAGTGCCGCAGCAAGATAGTCCTGACGCTTGGCTGTGCCAGGAATAAAGCAACTCCATTTATTAATATTGGTATTGTTGGAATTACTGAACTCTTCCTTGGCTTTTGTGACGAATGGCCCACTGTATACGGCATTGAGTGTCTCTTGCTGATTCAGCGGAATACCAACGATGTTGATAGTGCGGAACCAGTCCTTGATTTCCTTCTCCGTTCCTTCACAGACGTAAATAAGAAGTTTGGTGTTGAGGAATTTCATCTGCTCGTCAGGATTCAAGGCAGAGAAGTACCAAGGCCGTCCATCTGCATCAATCCATGCAAACTTTTCCGTAATGAAACGCCCCAATGAAGTGATGCGCTGCTGACCGTCCAATACCTCATACTTATCCTCACCTACCTTCGAGAAGTAGATTAGTCCCAGCGGATAGCCGTTGCGAACGGACTGAATCACATCCACCTCCTTTTTGCCGCCATTCTCAGCATAGAGATAATGGCGCTGGAACTCTGGCTGAATAGTCAACTTACCTGAAAGACCATACAGGCCCTTTCCTTCGTATTCGTTGTACTGGAATCCTTTGCAAATGTCGCCAATGGTCCAGTCGGTGATGAGTGTAGGTTTCATATCAGTTATTGTTTTTTGCGGATTAATATTCGAGAATATGGCTTAATAGGCATTCCGTTTTCCATGTAGAAAAGCTGACCATCTCTCAGACTTGGATTTAGCTTCTTTAATTCTCTATCGAATGGTTTTAAGCCCAATTCTTTACCAGAATCACCTTCTGCACATCCTATTATTGTAAATTGCTCTGGGCAATACTTATCAATAAATGTTGTAGGAACGCCCATCTCACCTTCGTAGTCACTTGGGATGGCATCCGTGAAAGGAACATCAATTGCATCATAATTCTCATAATGAGGATATCCTTTCTCCTTTACATCCTTATGAGGACTGAATCTCAGATTGTCTTTCATAGTCATTAGTTGTAAGGGTTCATGGCGTCTTCCGTGGTCCAAATTGGTAAACCAAATGACACCCATGATATTCTGAATGATATTGCCTCGCTCGTCGGTATAATATTTTTTAACCTTGCTTGGATCAAAAGTTCCTTTAGGCATTATCATGTTCATTCCACCACCAAATCTTTTGTTTCCTGTCCAGATCTTATTGTCTCGGATAAGAGGAAATACCTCCTTGTAGTGAATTGCATTGAAATTCCCTAAGATAAGAAATTCTTTGTTTGCTTCAACAATCCATGTCAAAAACTCTCTGAACAACGAGAAAGGTGGATTGGTTACAATGATATCAGCTTCATCTCTTAGTTTACAGACCTCCTTACTGCGGAAATCACCATCACCTTCAAGGTAGCGCCATTCCAAATCATCAATATCTATGCGACCATTCTGATTGGTATCATGCGTCAGTTCGAATATTTTTCCCTTAATACGCGTCTTGTCAATATCGAACATTGGACTCTCCGTTTCAAAGAGCGTAGGCTGATAGTTCTTGTACTTCTTGCTCTCCACAGCATAACTCGTACTGATGAGACGCTTCAGCCCCAACCGTTCGAAGTTCTGAGCAAAGAAACGAGTAAAGTTGCTCCACTCTGGGTCATCACATGGTAGGAGAACCACCTTGTCACGAAACGTGTCAGGGTTATACTCCAGATAGGCATTTATCTCCTTCTGAATATCCGCATACTGAGTATAGAATTCGTCGTTCTTCGCAGCCTTCGCTGCACCGAGATTAGTATTGTTTGCCATAGATTGATAGATAATAGTTCTCAGCACCAACTATCAATCACTCTTGCCGCTGGACATAAAAAAGGCGTGATGCACCTTTTGCGTTCAGCTTTGAGGCAGCCTCGGAACGGAAACCCCAGCAATCTTAACAAGTATGCACCACACCGAAGTGTTAGTGCATTCAACTATACAAGATTGCTAAGACATTCCTATCCGAAACATCTTATCACATATTATCTCTGTGCGTTGTTATTTCCAATAAGTTTCCGAGGCTTTTGGCTGAACGCGAAATAATAGCGAATGCTTTCTGTTAGTCCGGATTTCTCCCCGAACCGTTTGCAAAGATACGAAATAATTCTAAATGCACAAAAGAATAACAAAGAAAAAATGGAAGTAACTGTGACAAATGACAGATGACAGTTTTAAAATAGGGGGGGGAGTGGGCAGATTGATGTAAATTTATCTATATTAATAATTGTATATTTGTACTATTATTATATTATTTGGAAATAATAATAGAGTAATAAAAATAACATAATTCATAATGACGGGGGTGATAGGGCTTGTTTCGAAACTGTCATCTGTCATTTGTCACAAGCCTCTGTCCTAAACCCCAAATTGTACTGCAGAAAAGACAAGTGCACAACGGCGCTCGAGCTTGCCTCGCTTTCACCAAGCGAAACGACTGAAAGAAGCGCATCCTCTGTGCACCGATAACCTTGCCTTATTGCGGAATAACGCTGCCTTATTGCGCAATAATGGTAGGTTATTTGCATCAGGAAAATATTTCAATAAAAACTTGAAAAATAATTAGGTAAATATTTGGTTATTTGAAATTTATTTTGTAACTTTGTATCGTTGAAATTGAAGAGTGAAGAGAGAAAAGCGGGAACGGGCCACCCGGTGTAGCTGGTCCGAGGAGATTCTAATACCATAAAAAACACACAAAAGGTATGATTGAACTGTATCTTTCAAAGGTGTCTGAAACCAGCCAATCGGAGCTGGCAGGCAAGATCTACGCTCGCGTAGACTACAAACAAGAGTTGTCCATAGAGGACATGGCTCATCACATGGCTGAGCACAACACGTCGTTTTCGGAGGGTACCATCACCGGTATTCTGATTGATTTCGTGAAGTGTATCCGTGAGCAGGTGCTGATGGGTAACACCGTCAAAATCAGGAATCTGGCCATCTTTAAGGCCACCGTTGAGGCTAACGCCCTGGAGACGCTGTATGACGCACGTGTCGACAAGATGGCTCAGGCTTCCATCGGTGCACTGGCGGAAGGTGCGAAGACTGGCGCTGCCGTGAGGACCATCAAGCTGCTGGCTCAGAGCACGGGCGAGTTCACGCGCGACGAGCTGAACAAGGACGTGAAGCTGGCATGGACGGACAAGACCAAGGCAGAGATTGCTGCTGCCAAGGGAACAACGTCTGGTGAGTCTGGCAACAGCGGCTCTAACAGCGGCACCCAGAACGGCGGTCAGAATGGTGGCAACACCGGAGGCAATACCGGCGGTGGTGACAATGGCGGCGGTGGCGGCGACGACGATGACAACATGAACTGATGGAGCAGCGAGAGCAGAATGAAGCTCGCTTCGATTCTGCCGAGTCGTGACATCGGTCGACCGAAGGTCAGCTGATGGGTCGCCAGAACTCAACAAAAGTTAAATCCCAAGGCACTTTTCGGTGCTTCGGGATTTTTTTGTATATTTGCAGCGGAATTACCAAACAAAGACTATTATGAGAAAAGCGTTATTCTGCCTCATGGCAATGATGGGCGTGCTGACCCTTTCAGCGCAGTCAAGTATTTATGATTTCAAGGTAAAGAATGATGTAGGAAAGGAGGTTTCGCTCTCTGACTACAAGGGTAAAGTATTGCTGATTGTGAACACAGCCACGCGATGCGGATTCACGCCTCAGTACAAGGACTTGGAACCGCTCTACCAGAAGTATCATGCTCAGGGCTTTGAGATTCTCGACTTCCCCTGCAACCAGTTCGGCCAGCAGGCTCCTGGCACGATTCAGGAGATTCACTCGTTCTGCACGGCCAACTTCGATATCCATTTCCCGCAGTTCGACAAGATTGATGTGAACGGCGAGAATGCTCATCCGCTCTATACGTGGCTGAAGGCACAAGCTGGTGGTGGCGACATCAGGTGGAACTTCACCAAGTTCCTCGTAGGGCGCGACGGCAAGGTCATCAAACGTTATGAGTCACGTGATCAGGTTGCTGCCATCGAGGCCGACATGCAGATGGAGGTGAATCCCGTGCTGAGCAACATCATGGCGCGTCGCTCCATACGCAAATACCTCGACAAGCCTGTGGAGCACGAGAAGCTGGAGGCTGTCGTGAAGTGTGGCATCAATGCCCCCAGCGGCATGAACCGTCAGCCGTGGATTGTCCGTGTGGTGGAAGACCAGAAGCTGATTGCCGATGTGAACCAGGCTGCTGACAGGAGCTTGTTCTACGATGCACCTGCACTTATCTGCGTCTGTACCCCTGCCAATGGCGGCGGCGAACTGGATGCAGGCTTGCTGGGCGAGAATATGATGCTGGCAGCACAAGCGTTGGGACTTGGCACCTGTTGTCTCGGTGGTCCTGTGCGCTTCCTTGTCTCGAACGAGAAGTGTAAGTTCTTCCTTGACCGTCTCGACATTCCCGCTGACTACAAGCTGAACTACATCCTCGCCATCGGCTACCCAGACGAGCAGCCCGATGCCAAGCCTCGCGATGCTTCGAAGGTGAAGTTTATTAAGTAATTACTTCCCCTTTCTGAACTCTCTGGGGTTCATGCCTTTCATCCTTGTGAAGAAACGGGTGAATGAGGCGGTCTCTGAGAAGTGCAGGCGGTCGGCTATCTGGACGATGGGGAGTGAAGTCTGCTGCAACAGGTAGGAGGCCTCCATGAGAAGCATCTGGTTGATGTAATCGACGACGGTGCGGCCTGAGACCTCTCGGACAATCTGTGAGAGATAGCGCGGCGTGATGCAGAGTTGTGAAGCATAGAAGGCGACGTCGTGATGCTCGGCGAAGTGGATGGGCACGAGACGAAGGAAATCGAAGAACAGCTCCTCTATACGCTTGGGGAACCTGCGCTCGCGGATGGTGCGTTCCTGGATGGCGTTCAGCTCAAGCAGAAAGAGACCGTATGTGGTGCGAAGGCACTCGCTGCGAAAAGGATGGTCGGCCGAGAAGAGATAACGGCGGATGATGCCCATCAGTTCCATGAGGTGGAGGTTGTCGTCTTCCGCAAGAGTCAAGCGCGGTTCTCTCAGCTCCACCACAGGCAAGTAGGCGGCACGGATGGCATCGCGCATCGTCGGCGACTCGAAAGCAAAGTCTTTGTCGGCTACCAGGCAGATTCCGCGATAGTCTTTGGAGATATCTATGACGCTTACCGCCATCCCTGGGGTATATATAATAAGGTCATCTTTAGTGAAGTGAACCTCGCGACCATTGAATAGCATCGTCATCCATCCATGCAGCACGATGGTGTAGCCGTAGGCGGCAAT
>NZ_CAMJOS010000039.1 GCF_946407605.1 uncultured Prevotella sp. | reverse complement strand
ATTTCAATTATTTCAAAGAGCGATTAGTCCACTTTAACGGGACAGTAGTGAATTATTATTTTCACAAGGCTTGTGGAGAGAAATGGCTTGGTGGTAAAGATAAATGTGCGTATCTTTGCCTTTGTTTTTAATATTATAGAATTATGACAGATTTTGAGTACATTATCAAGCAAGTGAAAAAGTTTCATTATTCTGGATGGGATGATGAAGAGTTAAGGAAATGTGTGGATATGTTGCCAACGCTAAGCAGAGAGGAACAGTTGACTTTGTATCGGAGCAAGTGGGTTGAACAAGAAAAGGCTCTTAAGGAGGCCATCTTTAATCAGCTGTTCAAAGAGCGGATTGGGGAACGGGACAGGAAGATATAGGCGATGAACGTAGATGAGCTGATTGAGAATCTTCATGACGAAAACGGGTATGGTAAGTTCATCGTTCTGGAAATGAAGGAGCGGTTTGACTCTTTGGACGATCAAGACAAGGTGAAGATTATCGACTGCCTGTCGGCTACGACGAAAGCCAACCAAAAGTGGGCGGAGGGGAAAAAGAAAAAGATGAATAGCGAGAAGAGATAAACCCACCCATACCAGACTATTATGAATAGGAACAAGATAATGAGTGATATTAGCAGTTGCAACATGAAAGATGTGTTGGAGGATTGCCTGCATGAAGTGCAGGCGAATGCAGTAAATATTGAAATACCAGGACTATCTTCCGGATTCTATTTGTTAGATGATTTGATTTGTGGCTTTGAGGCAGGTAAGGTGTATGTGATTGGTGCAAGACCTGCCATGGGTAGAGACACGTTTATGCTGTCAATGATAAGGGACATCACTTTAGAGAGCAAGGCACCCGTGATGCTGTTCTCAACGAATCATAGGAAGTCGGACTTGATATACAGGCTTTTGTCTATTCACTGTGGTATAAATACAACGGGTTTGCAGAGAGGATGGCTTGAGGAACTGGAATGGGATAGGCTCGATAAGGAAGCGCCTACGCTGGTTGATGCGCCATTGTATATTCATGACTGTTTAAACTTGTCGATTAATGAGCTCGAAGATACGGCTCGACAATGCATCAAAGAAAAGGGGATAAAAATAATTTTCATAGACTGTCTGCAGATGATTGTTTTTGATAAAACAGACAGGAATCCATCAGAGAGAATCGCCAAGGTGATGAGTGCGCTGAAACAATTAGCTTATGAGACTGGTATTCCTGTCGTGGTGGGATCGATGATGAACAGATATGTAGATCAAAGGGAAGGACTCTATGGCAAGCGACCTCAACTGGCGGATTTGGCAAACTCCTGTTATATAGAGGAACTGGCTGATGTTATTATGATGGTTTACCGACCAGAGTACTATCAAATCTTTCAAGATGAAGAAGGGCGGGACCTGCATGGACTGATGGAAATCGTTGTGATGAAGAATGCCCAAAGACCTTTAGGCAGCGTATTCCTTGATTATAAGCAGGAAACAGGTGAGTTGAGATTGAAGGAAGGGCCAGTAAAATGGGCTTCGAAGCGTGTCGGACTGAAGGATTTCAAGACGGACAACAAGGCGGTAGAAAGTCTGATTGATACTTTCGACTTGAAAGAAGTTATGCCATTTTAACTGAAAATCGTGTTTTTTCTTCGCAAGCCTTGTGAGCGTTTGGCGGTATCGGAAAATATTCGTACTTTTGCGGCATGAATGAGCAGTGGACGGCGGAAGAGGCGGCTCTGGAGTTGAAGAGACTGGCGGAGCAACTGGTGGCGGCAGACAGGAGAGACCTGCTGCTAAAGGCTATCGGCGTGCCGTTGCTAGAGGAGCTGCGCATCGAGGCGGCACGAGAAAAGCTGTCGCGACTGGTCATCACAGAGGATTATAGGTTTGTGCTGGCCGACTATAATAAAGAGGTGGAGCTGCAACCTGTGCACAAGGCGGTGTATCTGCTGTTTCTTAATCACCCAGAGGGTATCGAGTTCAAACGACTGGCGGACCATAGGCAGGAGCTGCTGGACCTCTATATGAAGACAGCCCGCTGGATGGATAAGGAGAAGATAGAGGAGAGTGTGGATAAGCTGGTGAACCCACTGGACAACGCCATCAACGAGAAATGCTCGAGAATCAAGAAGGTGTTTCTGGACATGATGGATGAATACAGGGCGAACTACTACATCATCAGCAGTCATACGCAGAAGCATATTGCAGGACGTGTGTGGTACGAAAGGCTGAAGGTAATTACGCTGCCAAGAGAACTTGTGGAAATTAGAGTTGAAAATTGAGAGTTGAAAGTTGAAAGATGAAAAGTGAATATGGATGAGAATGAGATACTGAAACAGTTTGTGATGCCCATCGAGGACAAGATGCAAGGCATCATCAAGGTGATTGGCGTAGGCGGAGGCGGATGTAATGCCGTCAGGAATATGTACGAGGCCAAGGTGCCTGGCGTGACCTATGCCGTGCTGAATACGGATAGTCAGTCGCTGTCGCGTTCACCTGTACCCGTCAAGATTCAGCTGGGCCCCTCTGGACTGGGTGCTGGAGGTAATCCTGAGATGGGAAAGAGCGAGGCAGAGACGACGGTGTCAGACATACAGAAGCTGTTGAGTGACGGCACGAAGATGGTGTTTGTGACGGCAGGTATGGGTGGTGGCACAGGTACAGGTGCTGCTCCTGTGGTGGCTGGCGTGGCCAAGGAGATGGGGCTGCTGACGGTAGGTGTGGTGACTATTCCTTTCTATTTTGAGAAGAAAAGGAAAATTATCAAAGCGCTGAAGGGTGTGGAAAAACTGCGCCAGAACGTTGACGCCCTGCTAATAGTGAACAACGAACGCCTGTGTGACGTATATGCCGACGCGGATATCTCGATGAAGGAGGCTTTCCTCAGGGCCGACAATATCCTGATGGATGCCGTGAGGGGTATCTCAGAACTTATCGTGCTGCCCAGTGATGGTGGTATCAAGAGTGACTTCCGCGATGTGGAGACGACGATGAGAAATGGTGGCGGCGCCATCATGGCGATGGGACGGGCCAGCGGAGTGCATCGTGTGGAGAAGGCCATCCTGAACGCCCTCGACTCGCCACTCATCTATGGCAACGACATAGGCAAGGCCAAGCGTATCCTCTTTAATATCTATGCCAGCGATGAGCATCCTATCTTTGTGCGTGAACTGCAGGAGATTGATGATTTCTTCGACCAGCTGGACCCAAACATCGACGTAATATGGGGTACGGCAACTGACAATACGCTGGGTGAGGATGCAAAGGTGACGATTCTGGCTACAGGCATGGAGGAGGATAAAGAAAAGTGGGAACAGATAAACGTCACTCAGAAAGACGACGCCTATTACGAGGAACTGATTCCTCAGCTCTATAAGCCTGTTCCTAATACAATAGGCGATATGATAGGGCAGAATCAGGAGCCGTCTTTTGAGGTGGAACCTGCACCTGAGCCAGAGCCTGCCGTTGTGCCTGAGCCAGAACCTCAGCCAGAGGAACCAGCGCCAACACCTAAGGAGCCAACGTTGTTGGAGAGACTGAAACGATGGTTAGATTCTTTTGTGGATGGAGAGAATTGAAATGGGTTGGCGCACATTATTTTAATATTTCTATTGAAATATTTGGGCAGCTCAGAAATTCTTCATAATTTTGCAGAGATATTAAAGTAGAAGATATGGACGCAAAAAGAATACTGAAGTACCTGCGCCAGCTGGCGAAAAACAATAACAGGGAGTGGTACCTGGAGCATAAACAGGAGTATGACGCCATCAGGGCGGACTTTGAACAGGGGGTGCAGCAGGCCATCGTGAAGATTGCCTCGTTTGACCCTACGATAGCGCACCTGACGGTGAAGGACTGCACGTACCGCTTTTATCGCGACACGCGATTCTCGAACGATAAGTCGCCCTACAAGAACCACTTGGGCGCCTATATCGCCGCCCATGGCAAGAAGGCGCTGCACGGGGGCTACTACCTGCACCTGGAGCCTGGACATTGCATGGTGGCCTGCGGCAACTACTGGCTGCCCACCAACATCCTGACCTCGTGTCGCAATGAGATCATGGCGAATACGGAGGAGTGGCTGCGCTGTGTGAGGAGTGAGGCGTTTCTGAAATACTTTGGTAATCCTGAGCCCAAGAGCTTTACAACGCCCACGGACGTGTCGAGCTGGGACCAGCCGCAGGGCTTCGGACTGGAGCGTCTGAAGACCTGTCCCGCGGGCTTCCCTCGCGACTGGCCTTACGTGGACTATCTGCGCCAGAAGGACTACTGCTGCTGGCATCAGGTGGCTGACGACTTCTATCAGGGCAACGACTGGCTGGACGCCATCGAGCCCATGCTGCGTGCCGCCAAACCTATGATGGACATGATGAACAGCGTGATTGACGATTACGAATAGTTATGGAAAAGATAAAGATGTTAGGTGCCGTGGTGGGCGATATTATCGGGTCGGTGTATGAGTTCCGGAACGTGAAGACGACGGACTTTGAGCTGTTTCCGAAAGGTAGCAGGTTTACGGATGACTCGGTGATGACGCTGGCTGTGGCGAAATGGCTGACGGAAGATAAACGGCATACTGCAGAGGGGCTGACGGCCTGTATGCAGGAGCTGGGACGAAGGCATGAGGATGCGGGCTACGGCGGACGATTCCTGGGATGGCTCTGGGAGGAGAACCCTCAGCCATATAACAGCTGGGGCAACGGGGCTGGCATGAGGGTGAGTCCTGTGGGGCTGTATGCGAAGACGCTGGACGAGGCGCTGGCGCTGGCAGAGATTACAGCGTCGGTGAGTCATAATCACCCTGAGGGGGTGAAGGGCGCGCAGGCCATTGCCACGAGTGTGTTTCTGGCGAAAGAGGGCAAGTCGAAGCAGGAGATCAAGGCGTATGTGGAGCAGACGTTTGGCTACGACCTGGACAGGACGACGGCGGAGATTCGTCCAAGCTATCACTTCGACGTGTCGTGTCAGGGTAGTGTGCCAGAGGCTATCATCGCCTTCCTTGAGGGCAACTCGTTTGAGGAGGTGATTCGTCTGGCTGTCTCATTAGGTGGCGACTCTGACACCATCGGCGCTATGGCTGGGGCTATCGCAGCGTGTGTGTATCCCATTCCAGGGGAAATGGCAGAAAAGTGCTATGAGATTTTGACGGAAGACCTGCGTCAAATTTTGGTAAAATTTGAATAAGGTGAAAGGTGAAAAGTGAAAAGTGAAAGGTGAAAGGTGAAATGATGAAAAGGATATATTTGTTTTTGCTATTTGCGCTGATGGCGGTGACGGCAGGCGCACAGGAGAAGAAGGACACGCTGAAGGTGCTGGCCATTGGTAACTCGTTTTCGGAGGATGCTGTGGAGCAGTATCTATGGGAACTGGGTCAGGAGGCTGGCGTGGAGATGATCATCGGTAATGCGTATCGCGGCGGATGGAGTCTGGCAGGACACTGGAACGACGCGAGGAACAGGGCCGCCGACACGGAATATAGAAAGGTGGTGGACGGCGAGAAGACGAACATGGGGAAATACACGCTGAAGGGCATCATCACTGACGAGCCGTGGGACGTGATAACCCTGCAGCAGGTGAGTCAGGAGTCGGGTCAGCCTGCCAGCTACGAGCCTGGGCTGAGTCTGATGATAGGTTACGTGACGGCGCTGGCGACGGACTCGGTGAGGCTGGGCTTCCACCAGACGTGGGCCTATGCGCAGGACTCGGAGCACAAGGGTTTTGCACGCTATAACAACAACCAATATATGATGTATCAGAGCATCACGACGGCAGTGAAGCTGGCGATGCAGTATCACAAGGGCGACCTGACATTCTATGTGCCCTCGGGAACGGCTATTCAGAACGCGCGCACCTCGCTGTTGGCCACCACGAAGACCAACGATAATGCGGTGAACCGCGAGCTGACACGTGACGGCTACCACCTGAACTACACGATAGGACGATATATCGTGGCGTGCACGTGGTTTGAGGTGATGACAGGCAAGAGCGTGGTGGGAATGAAGTTCCGACCCAAGGGTATGGCGCAGGGACTGGCGACGATAGCACAGCGGGCTGCACATGCGGCGGTGATGGCTCCGAC
The DNA here is from genome assembly GCF_946407605.1 of uncultured Prevotella sp. Taxonomy (GTDB): domain Bacteria; phylum Bacteroidota; class Bacteroidia; order Bacteroidales; family Bacteroidaceae; genus Prevotella. Next base: position 20,163 of record NZ_CAMJOS010000039.1, on the reverse strand, counting down.
GACGGTAACGCCTATTTAAGGGTGAAGGGTGAAGGGTGAAAGGTGAAGGGATAAAAAAATGCATCAGGGAACTGATGCATTTTTGTTTGTTTGTGTCATTCTTAGAAGGGGAGGTCATCGGCTGGGGCCTCACCAGGAGCAGGCTCCTGAGCAGGGGGGAAGGGAGCTGCGGCAGCCTGAGGAGCGGCATCCTGAGCGGGAGCGAAGGGTGTGGCAGCGGGAACGGCGCCAGCCACCTGGCCGCGGAGGATGTTGTAGGCGCGGATCTCGTTGAACCAGCGACCGTTGTACTCGTGAGCGTCGATGTCGAACTGAACGGTGATCTCCTCACCGGCCTGAATATTGAACTGCTTGATGCGGTCTTCGCCGAAGATGCGGAAGAGCATCTTACGGGGGTACTGACCTGGCACCTCAATGACGTATTCCTGACTCATCCAAGGGTTGCCTGTGCGCGCAGACACTCCACTGTTTGCCTGAAGAATGGCAATGACTTTTCCTGTTAAATCCATGTTGATGAAATGTTATTATTGTTTGTATTTTTGTCAAATCGCTGGCGAAATTACTAAAATAGTTTGAAAACAAGCAATTTTTTCGCAAATATTTTGCTTATAACACACTTTTTTCGTATTTTTGTGGCTCAAAACGAAAATAACAAACAATATTTATAATATGAGATTTACCGTATCAAGCACAGCATTGAGCAGTCGGCTGACAGCTCTGTCGAGAGTAATCAATAGTAAGAACTCGTTGCCCATACTGGGTGACTTCCTGTTCGAAGTGGTAGAAGGACGCCTGAATCTGACGGCATCAGACAGCGAGGTGATGATGAAAACATCGCTCGAGCTGACTGAGACTGACGGCGATGGCCGTTTCTGCGTGGGTAACCACGACCTGCTGGAGGCCGTGAAGGGCATCAGCGAGCAGCCTATCACCTTCGACGTGGACCAGAGTGGCAACATTGCCAAGATCAGTTACCAGAATGGTATGTTCTCGCTGCCCGTGGAGAACGCTGACGAGTTCCCACAGCCGCAGCAGGTGGGCGAGGGTGCTAACACCATCAACATTGCTACGCCCCTGCTGGCCGAGAATATCAACCGCTCGCTGTTTGCAACGGCTCAGGACGAGCTGCGCCCCGTGATGAACGGCATCTACTTCGACCTGACACCTGACTATCTGGCTGTGGTGGCCAGCGACGGTCATAAGCTGGTGCGCAACAAGGTGCTGAACATCAAGAGCGAGCAGCCTGCCGCCTTTATCCTGCCAAAGAAGCCCGCCACACTGCTGAAGAACGTGCTGGGCAAGCAGGGTGGTGACGTGGTGATCCGCTTCGACGAGCGCAACGCCGAGATCAACTTCGAGGAGGGCACCATCATCTGCCGTCTGATCGAGGGTCGCTATCCCAACTATAACTCCGTGATTCCGCAGAGCAACCCCAACCAGTTGACGGTGGACCGTCTGGGACTGCTGGCAGCCCTGCGTCGCGTGCAGCCTTTCTCTAACGACTCGAGCAACCTGATTCGCTTCCATGTGGAGAACGGCACGCTGCAGCTGGATGCTGAGGACTACGACTTCTCGAAGACCGCTACTGAGAAGATGTCGTGCGAATATAACGGTATGCCGATGAGCATTGGCTTCAAGGGCTCGTCGTTCATCGAGATACTGAGCAACTTCGAGTGCGAGCAGGTGAACATCCAGTTGGCTGACCCCAGCCGCGCTGGCTTGGTGCTGCCCTCAGAGCAGCCTGAGGGTCAGGATGTGCTGATGCTGATGATGCCGATGCTGATTAATGACTAAGAGGTGAAAGGTGAAACGTGAAAGGTGAAACGTGAAAGGTGAAACGTGAAAGTTGAAAGTTGAAAGTTGAAAGTTGAAAGTTCATGAAACTGAATTTAAATAAGCCACTGGTCGTCTTCGATTTGGAGACGACCGGTCTTGATTTGGTCAAGGACCGAATCATACAGATATCATATATTAAGGTGACACCCGACGGTAAGGAAGAGCGTGGCGACCACCTGATAAACCCCGAGTGCGAGATACTGCCTATCATCACACAGTTGACAGGCATCTCTAACGAGGACGTGAAGGACAAACCCACCTTCAAGCAGCTGGCAAAGACGCTGGCCGAGAAGTTTATGGGTTGCGACTTTGCTGGCTTTAACTCGAACAACTTCGACATCCCCCTGTTGGCAGAGGAGTTCCTGAGGGCCGGCATCGACTTCGACTTCTCGAAGTGCCGACTCATCGACGCCTGCACCATCTTCAGGAAGATGGAGCGCCGCAACCTGGCCTCGGCCTATAAGTTCTACTGCGGTAGGAAGATGGAGGAGGACTTCGAGGCCCACCGTGCCGACCAGGATACGGAGGCTACCTACAGGGTGCTGATGGGACAGCTGGACTACTATACCGAGGAGAAGCAGCGCGAGCTGGGCGAAGACCCAGAGGGTCGTGTGCTGCAGAACGATATGGACTGTCTGGCGCAGTTCTCGAAGGCCAACAATAACGTGGACTTCGCAGGCCGCATCGTATGGGGTGAGGCGAAGGACGCCAAGGGTAACACCATCGTAGATGCCGAGGGCAATCCTGTGATGACGGAGTACTTCAACTTTGGTAAGCACAAGGGAAAGACGGTGGCTGAGGTGCTGCGCTTCGATCCTGGTTACTATGCCTGGATTCTGGCTGGTGACTTTACCTATAACACCAAGCAGGTGCTGACGAGGATTCGTCTGCGCGAAGCACAGAAGTAAGGTGAAAGGTGAAGGGTGAAAGGTGAAATTTGCTAACGCATGAGTATGCTGAAGGGAAAGAAAATAGTACTGGGAATAACGGGCTCGATAGCAGCCTATAAGTCGTGCCTGATAATCCGCGAGCTGGTGAAGCGCGGCGCTGAGGTGCAGGTGGTTATCACGCCTGCTGGTAAGGAGTTTATAACCCCCATCACGCTGTCGGCGCTGACGCAGAAGCCTGTCATCAGCGACTTCTTCTCACAGCGTGACGGCACGTGGCACTCGCATGTGGCGCTGGGCCTCTGGGCTGACGCCATGCTGATAGCTCCCTGTACCGCTTCGACACTGGGTAAGATGGCTTATGGTATTGCTGATAATATGTTGATTACCACGTATTTGTCGATGAAGGCTCCAGTATTCATTGCGCCAGCGATGGACTTGGATATGTATGCCCATCCCACCACTCAGCAGAATATGGAACGTCTAAAGAGTTTCGGCAATATCATCATTGAACCGCAGAGCGGATTCTTAGCTTCTGGTCTGGAAGGCAAGGGTAGGATGGAGGAGCCGGAACGCATCGTTGAGTATCTCGAGAAGGCACTCGGCGAGCAGGCAGATGCGAATCGCAAGTTGGCTGGTAAGAAGATACTGATTACTGCCGGCCCCACCTACGAGAAGATAGACCCCGTGCGATTCATTGGCAACTACTCAAGTGGTAAGATGGGTTTCGCGCTGGCTGAGGAGTGTGCACGCCGCGGTGCTGAGGTCACGCTGATAGCAGGACCCGTCAACTCTCAACTCTCAATTCTTCGCTCGGCTTCGCCGCTTGGCTCGTCCAAGAATTCTCAACTGATTCGAAGAATCGACGTGGAGAGCTGTCAGGAGATGTACGACGCTGCCGTGAAGGCTTTTCCTGAGATGGATGCCGCCATTCTCTGTGCCGCTGTAGCCGACTTCCGTCCTGCGGAGGTGGCCAGCGAGAAGATCAAGAGGGAGAAGCCTACCCCCGACCCCTCCCAAAAAGGAGGGGAGGATGTGATGACACTGAGTTTGGTGCCTAACCCTGACATTGCCGCCGAGCTGGGACGTATGAAACGTGAGGGTCAGGTGATGGTAGGCTTTGCCCTGGAAACCAACGACGAGGAGCAGAACGCCCAGCATAAGCTGGAGAAGAAGAACCTGGACTTCATCGTGCTGAACAGTCTGCGCAACGAAGGCACCTGTTTCAAGAGCGACGAGAACCAGATCTCGATCATCTCGCGTGAGGGACAGAAGGACTACGACAAGAAACCCAAGAGCGAGGTGGCTCGTGATATTGTGAATGAACTCAGTAGACTGGTGGAAAGTGGAAAGAGGAAAGTGGAAAGAGAATAGAATGAGATTTATGAAACGAATTGGAATAATAGATCCACGAATGAGAATAATAGGTCTTGTATCTGTTATCCTTTTTACCTTTTTACCTTTAACCGCTGGGGCACAGGAGCTGCAGGCGAAGATCAATATCAACAGTCAGCAGGTGCAAGGCACGGACAAGTCGGTGTTTGAGAACCTGAAGGAGACGCTGGAGCGCTTTATCAACGAGCAACAGTGGACAGCCCTGCAGTTTCAGGAGAACGAGCGTATCCAGTGCACGTTTAACATCACCGTGTCGAAGTACGATGCTGGCAGCAACCGTTTTACGTGTAATGCCCTGATACAGGCCAGCCGTCCTGTGTATAACTCGGCCTACAACACCACCCTGTATAACAACAGGGACAAAAACTTCGACTTCGACTTTGCCGAGTTCGACCAGCTGAACTTCAACGAGGATATGATAGACAACCAGCTGGTGGCGCTCTGTGCCTACTATGCCTATCTGATTATCGGCCTCGACCTCGACAGCTTCTCGCCGATGGGTGGTACCGATGTGCTGCAGCGTTGCATGAACCTGGTGAACAACGCCCAGCAGCTGGACTTCGTAGGATGGAAGTCGTTTGAGGACTCACGCAACCGCTTCGCCATCGTCAACGACTATCTCGACGAGGCCATGAAGCCGTTCCGTCAGTTGCAGTACGACTACTACCGCAATGGACTTGACGAGATGGCGCAGAACGTGGAGCGTGGTCGCACTAACGTGACGACAGCCCTCGAGACGCAGTTGAAGCAGGCCCATGACGACAAGCCCCTGAGTCTGTTGCCGCAGATATGGCTGGACTATAAGAAGGACGAGCTGGCGAATATCTACAAGGGTAAAGGTACACAGAAGGAAAAGGAATCGGTCTATGAGTTGCTCATGGGCATCAGCGCCTCGCAGAGCTCTTCGTGGGACAAGATCAGACAATAAAGTGAAGAAAGAACTTATATGCTTAGGCAACTATATATTAGGAACTATGCGCTGATTGACGAGCTCGATATGGAGTTTCGCAGCGGCTTCTCTGTGATGACAGGTGAGACAGGTGCTGGTAAGAGCATCATCCTGGGCGCCATAGGACTGCTGCTGGGACAGCGTGCCGACTCGAAGACGGTGAAGATGGGTACGGAGAAATGTGTCATCGAGGCCCATTTCGACCTGTCGCGCTACGGCATGCAGCCGTTTTTCGAGGAAAACGATATCGAGTTTGACGCCAACGACACCATCATCCGTCGTGAGCTGACGTCAGCAGGCAAGAGCCGTGCGTTTATCAACGACACCCCTGTGGCGCTGACGATGCTCAAGGAGTTGGGTGAGCGTCTGGTTGATGTGCACTCGCAGCACCAGAACCTGCTGTTGAACAAGCAGGACTTCCAGCTGAATGTGGTCGATGTCATAGCGCAGGACACCAAGGAGCTGGACGACTACCAGCAGGCTTTCGTGCGCTATCACGACCTGAAGAAAGAAGAGGAACGCGTGCGCCAGGAGATAGAACAAGGACGACAGGCACAGGACTTCCTGCAGTTCCAGTATGAGGAGCTGACCAACGCCAAACTCGTGGAAGGCGAACAGGAAGAGCTGGAGCAGCGTAGCGAGACGATGACCCACAGCGAGGATATCAAGACAGCCCTCTATGAAGCTGAGAACGCCCTTCAGGGTGATGAACGCAGCATCGTGGGCAGTCTGAAGAAGGCTACCTCCGCCTTGCAGGGCATCGAGCGCGTTTATCCCGATGTGGCTGAGTTGGCAGAGCGTCTTAACAGCTGTTATATTGAGCTGAAGGATGTGGCCAGTGAGGTCAGCGGCGCTTTGGAAGATGTGGACTTCGACCCTGCTGAGCTCGATAGCGTGAATGCCCGTCTTGACAAGATCTACGACTTAGAGAAGAAATATAAGGTGGAGAGCGTGGACGAGCTGATAGCCCTGCAGCAGGACCTGGGTCGCAAGCTCTCGAACATTGAGAATAGCGACGAGGCGCTGGCCGAGTTGGAGCGACAGGCTGCCGCCGCCATGAAGGAGGCGCAGGCTAAGGCCGACGTGCTGACGAAGATGCGAAAGCAGGCTGCCAAGACCATAGAGCAACAGATGCAGAGTCGCCTGGTACCGCTGGGGATGCCTCATGTGCGCTTCCAAATTGTCATCGAGTCGTCGCCGCTCAGTCGTGATGGTCAGGATAACGTGTCGTTCCTGTTCAGCGCCAACACCTCTACCCCCTTGCAACCTGTGTCGCAGGTGGCCTCGGGTGGTGAGATAGCCCGTGTGATGCTGTCGCTGAAGGCGATGATTAGTGGTACGGTGAAGTTGCCTACGATCATCTTCGACGAGATAGATACTGGCGTCAGCGGAAAGATTGCCGAGCAGATGGCGCAGATGATGGCTGAGATGGGTCGCAACGAACGACAGGTCATCAGCATCACCCACCTGCCGCAGATTGCCGCCCTGGGCACTACACATTATAAAGTGTACAAGGAGGAGACGCCACAAGGTACTACCAGTCACATGCAGATGTTGACTGACGACGAGCGAGTAGGGGAGATTGCCCAGATGCTCAGTGGTAGTGATGTGACGGAGGCGGCCATCCAGAATGCCAAGGAACTTTTGAGAAGGTGAAAGGTGAAGGGTGAAAGGTGAAGGGTGAAAGGTGAAGGGTGAAAGGTGAAGGGTGAAAGGTGAAGGGAGAATAGTAAATAAAGAAAAAAAGGAAATTCACGATATGAGAAAGATATTGTCTGGAAGGGTTTTAAGGTTGGTAATAGGTGTTTTTTACCTTTTTGCCTTTTTACCTTTATCGGCCCAGCCCTCGTGGGTGAAGAAAGCCTCGAAGTCGGTGGTGATGGTGAAGACCTTCAATGCTGATGGTACATTGCTGGGCAGCGCCTGTGGCTTCTACGTCACCAACGACGGTGTGGTGCTCAGCAGCTTTGCTCCCTTCAAGGGTGCCCAGCGTGCTGTGGTCATTGATGCTGGCGGCAAGGAGTTGCCTGTGGAGTATATCCTTGGTGCCAACGAGACCTATGATGTGGCAAAGTTCCGCGTGACGAAGAGTAAGACGCAGCCCCTGACTGTCTCCACCACCAAGCTCGCTGTCGACGAGAAGGCGTGGTTGTTGCCCTATCTCGACCAGAAAACGGTACAGGGTGAGGTGACTAAGGCCGAGACCTTTAGTGGCGACTATGCCTACTATACGTTGACGCTGAAGATGACAGACCAGATGGTGGGTGCGCCCCTGATGAACGAGCAAGGGCAGGTGGTAGGACTGATGCAGCAGCCTGGTGGCGACGCCACGCAGAGCTATGCCGTGAGTGCCGTCTTTGCTGACAGTCTGAAGCTCAACGGCCTGAGCATCAACGACCCCACCTTACGTTCTATAGCCATCAAGAAAGCCCTCCCCGACGATGTGGACCAGGCCCTGCTCACCCTCTATATGGGTGGTCAGTCGCAGGACTCGCTGTCTTATGTGCAGCTCATCGAGGACTTTATCCAGAAGTTCCCCAATCATCCTGACGGCTACACCTATCGTGCCCAGCTGTTGGCTGATGGCTTGCGTTTTGCCGATGCCGACCGCGACATGCAGAAGGCGCTGAAGGTGGCAGAGCATCCTGACGAGGTGCACTACGCCTATTCGCGACTGATGCTTCAGAAGGTGGTGTTCCTGCCCGAGGAGCCCTACGACGCGTGGACCTTCGACCGTGCTTTCGACGAGGCTGGCGAGGCCTATCGTCAGAACCCGCTGCCCGTCTATCGTCAGCAGCAGGCTGCCGTGCGTTATATGCAGAAGAACTACGACGAGGCCTATGACATCTACGAGAGTCTGTTCTCGTCGTCGCTGCGTTCTGCCGAGCTGTTCTATACCGCCTCGCTGTGTAAGCAGCAACTAAAAGACACCACCGCCCAGCTGGCGCTGATGGACAGTTGTGTGGCGCAGTTCAATAAGCCTTATCTCAAGGAGGCAGCACCCTATCTGCTGGGTCGTGCCCAGCTGCTGATGGATATGGGTTGCTATCGTCAGGCCGTCACCGACCTCAACGACTACGAGTCGCTGATGGCGGCACAGGTCAACTCCAACTTCTATTATATGCGCTATCGTGCCGAGGTCGAAGGTCGTCTGTACCAGCAAGCCTTGAACGATATCGAGAAAGCTATCACCATGACGCCCCAGTCTGACCTCTATTACTCTGAGAAGGCCGCGCTGCTGGTGCGTGTGGGCTATTTCGACGACGCTATCGAGACGGCGAAGATCTGCATCCAGCTGGCTCCCGATCATAGCGACGGCTATCTGTTTATGGGTTTGGCACAGTGTCTCAAGGGCGAGAAGGCCGAAGGTGTGAAGAACCTTCAGAAGGCCAAGGAGCTGGGTGATGCCCAGGCCGACGACCTCATAGAGAAATACTCCAAATAACCATCCTCCCTTCACCCTTCACCCTTCACCTTTCAATTATGAGTTGGCAATACATCTTACCCATTTTCATAGGCGCCCTCTTAGGAGGTGCCATTGGTTTAGAACGCGAGTATCGTTCCAAGGAGGCAGGCTTCCGCACCCATTTCCTTGTGGGTCTCGGCTCCGCGTTGTTCATGGTGCTGTCTATGCACGGCTTCGACGGCTTTGAGGGTCAGCCTGGCGTTATCATCCAGCGCGACCCAGCCCGTATGGCGGCGCAGGTGGTCAGCGGCATCGGCTTCATTGGTGCAGGTACCATCATCTTCCAGAAGAATGTGGTGAAGGGTCTCACTACTGCTGCTGGCCTGTGGGTCACCTCTGCCATCGGAATGGCTGCAGGTGTTGAGATGTATGATGTGGCTGTGGCGGCTACAGTGATGGTGCTGGTTTGTCTCGAGGCGATGAACTTCCTGCATCACCGTGTGTTCAAACACTGGCATCGAGAGTATGATGCTGACGAGAAGCAACCATAAAAAAGACCTGCAGACTGCAAAAAAATCTCAATAATGACGTTTATTCATGAAAAATTTGTACTTTTGCACGCAGAAAGTAATATAGAGCAATGAATGAACAGATAGAGAAGCGGAGAAATCCCTTTTTTGAACCTTATAATACGCCTCACGATACGGCACCTTTCGACCGTATCCGTCTGGAGGACTATGAGGAAGCCTTCATGGAGGGCATCCGTCGTGACAACGAGCAGATAGAGAAGACTATCAACAACCCCGAGAAGCCCACCTTCGACAATACTATTATCAGTAAGGAGGATGAGCCTGATGGTTATTACGACCTGCTGGACCGTGTGTCGACGGTGTTTTTTAACCTGCTGAGTGCTGAGACCAACGACGAGATGGACGCTCTGGCTCAGAAGATGCAGCCCATACTGACGCAGCATGCCAATGACGTACGACTGAACGAGAAGCTGTTTGAGCGTATCAAGTATGTGCATCGTCACCACCGCAAGCTGACACCTGAGGAGCGGATGCTGCTCAACAACTGCTACGACGGTTTTGTGCGTAGTGGTGCCCTGCTCGACAAGGCAGGCAAGAAGAAGTTGCGCCAACTCACCGAGGAGGCCAGCGTCCTGTCGCTGCAGTTCTCGCAGAACCTGCTCAAGGAGAACAAAGCCTTCACCCTGCATATCACAGATGAGAAGCAGTTGGACGGACTGCCCCAGAGTGCCATCGAGGCTGCTGCCGAAGAGGCTCGCCAGCGTGAGCAGGATGGGTGGGTGTTTACTCTCGACTATCCCTCGTATGTGCCGTTTATGACCTACAGCACGCAGCGCGACCTTCGCCAGCAGATGTATATGGCGAAGAACACCGAGTGTATTCACGACAACGACTTCAACAATCTTGAGATATGCAAACGCCTTATCAACCTGCGTCGTGAGATAGCCCAGCTGTTGGGCTTCAAGACCTTTGCCGACTATAAGTTGAAGCACCGTATGGCAGGCAATGTGAAGAACGTTTACAAGCTGCTCAACGACTTGGTGGATGCTTATAAGCCTACGGCACTCAAGGAGAAGGAGGAATTGAAGAAGATGTCGAAGACAGGCGAAATAAAGCAATGGGACTCGGCCTTTTATACGCACAAGCTTCAGTTGAAGAAATACAACCTTGATGCTGAGATGCTGCGTCCTTACTTCCAGTTGGACAAGGTTATCGACGGTGTCTTCGGACTGGCCAACAAGCTCTATGGCATTACCTTCAAGGAGAACAAGGACATACCCGTTTATCACCCTGATGTGAAGGCCTACGAGGTGTTCGACAAGGACGGCTCATTCCTGGCTGTGTTCTATGCCGACTTCCACCCCCGCAAGGGTAAGCAGGGTGGGGCATGGATGACCCAGTATCAGGGACAGTATATCGACAGGCAGGGCGTGAATGTGCGTCCCCATGTTTCTGTGGTGATGAACCTCACGAAGCCTACGGCAGAGAAGCCTTCGCTGCTGACGCTGGGCGAGGTGGAGACCTTCCTCCACGAGTTTGGTCACTCGCTGCACGGCATGTTTGCCAACACCCGTTTCGAGAGTCTCAGTGGTACCAATGTGTGGTGGGACTTTGTGGAGCTGCCCTCGCAGTTCATGGAGAACTACTCCGTGGAGAAGGAGTTCCTGCGCACCTTTGCCTTCCACTATCAGACGGGCGAGCCCCTGCCTGACGAACTCATCCGCCGCATTGTGAAGAGTCGCAACTTCATGGCGGCAACAGGTTGCCTGCGCCAGGTGTCGTTTGGTCTGCTCGATATGGCCTACTACACCAAGAAGGATGAGTTTACTGACGACATCATCCCCTTCGAGAAGAAGGCGTGGAAGAAAGCCATCTTGGGCAAACAGCTGCCCGACACCTGTATGACGGTGCAGTTCTCGCATATCATGGCAGGCGGTTATGCTGCAGGCTACTATAGTTATAAGTGGGCCGAGGTGCTCGATGCCGACGCCTTCTCAGTATTCAAGAAGGAAGGTATCTTTAATCAGCAGACGGCTCAGCGTTTTCGTGATGAAGTACTCTCAAAGGGAGGTACAGAGAACCCGATGGTGCTCTATAAGCGCTTCCGTGGTGGCGAGCCTACCATCGATGCCCTGCTGAAGAGAAACGGGATAAAGAAGGGTGAAAGGTGAAGGGTGAAAGGTGAAGGGTGAAAGGTAAAAAAGTAAAAAATAAAACCGTCGCTATATGAACGAGAAACAACAAAAGCTCGATAGTCGCTATCTGCGCATGGCCCGCATCTGGGCCGAGAACTCATACTGCGTGCGCCGTCAGGTTGGTGCGCTGGTGGTCAAGGACAAGATGATTATCAGCGACGGCTACAACGGCACGCCTACAGGTTTCGAGAATGTGTGCGAGGACGAGAACAACGTGTCGAAGCCCTACGTGCTGCATGCTGAGGCCAACGCCATCACGAAGTTGGCGCGGAGTAACAACAACAGCGACGGTGCCACCATCTATATCACCGCCTCGCCCTGTATCGAGTGTGCCAAGCTCATCATCCAGTCAGGCATCAAACGTGTGGTCTATGGCGAGAAATACCGCCTCGACGACGGCATCAAACTGCTGGAGCGTGCTGGCATCGAAGTGGTTTTTATGGAAGTTGAAAGTTGAAAGGTGAAAGTTGAAAATTGAAAGTTGAGCGATGAGTAACAAAAATAGATTATCACCCTTATGGTTGGCGCTGGCTGTGGTGATTGGTATCGCCATCGGCACGTTCTATGCCCATCACTTTTCGGGCAACAGGCTGAGCATCATCAATTCGGGCAGCAACAAACTGAATAACCTGCTCTATATCATTGACGACCAGTATGTCGATACCATCGATATGGCCGACCTGGTGGAGCAGGCTATGCCCCAGATTCTGGCAGAGCTTGACCCGCATTCCACCTATATCTCGGCGAAGGATGTGCAGACCGCCAATGACGACCTGCGCGGCTCGTTCTCGGGTGTGGGTATCGAGTTTGTGATTCGTCACGACACCCTGCGTGTGCAGAACGTCATCAGCGAGGGTCCTGCCGAGCAGGCTGGCGTGCTGGCTGGCGATAAGATTGTCACCGTTGACGACTCGATGTTTACTGGTAAGAGCCTGACCAACGAGGAGGCTATGCATCGCCTGAAGGGTCCTCAGGGCACCAAAGTGAAGCTGGGCATCCTGCGCTATGGCGAGAGCGATCTGCGCTATGTCACTGTGACGCGTGGTGAGATTCCTATGAAGAGTGTCACCGCTGCCTATATGCTCGATGACGAGACGGGTTATATCAAGATCAAGAACTTTGGCGAGAACACCTACTACGAGGTGCTGGTGGCACTGGCTCAGTTGGCCCAGGAGGGCTTCCATCAGCTCACCATCGACCTGCGCGGCAACACTGGCGGCTATCTGCAGTCGGCTGTGCAGATTGCCAACGAGTTTCTGCCTAAGAACATGTTGATAGTCTATACCGAGGGTCGTCGCTCACCCCGTGAGGAGTTCCGCAGCGATGGTCGCGGCAGCTATCAGAAGATGCCGTTGGTGGTCCTCATCGACGAGGGCTCAGCCTCTGCCAGCGAGATTCTTTCTGGCGCCATCCAGGACAACGATCGCGGCACCATCATCGGACGCCGTTCCTTTGGCAAGGGCTTGGTTCAGAAGCCTGTGGAGTTTGGCGACGGTTCTATGATGCGTCTCACCATCGCCCGCTACTACACACCGTCGGGCCGCTGCATCCAAAAGCCCTACACCAACGGTATGAACAAGGACTACGAGGAAGACCTGCTGGCACGCTATCAGCATGGTGAGTTCTTCTCGCAGGACAGCATCAAGCACGAGGGTCCTGAGTATCATACTGGCAATGGTCGTGTGGTCTATGGCGGAGGCGGCATCACCCCCGATATCTTCGTGCCTGAGGACACCACCGACTATACCTCTTATTATAAGGAGGCATCGCTCTCAGGACTCATTCTGCAGTTTGGCTACGACTATACCGACCAGAACCGCGACAAACTGAAGGAGTACGACGATGAGGCGTCGCTGCTGAAATATATCAAGAAGCAGAATCTGGTGGAGCAGTTTGCGCAGTATGCCGACAAGCACGGTCTGAAGCGTCGCAACCTCATGATTCAGAAGTCGCGCCGTTTGCTGGAGCAGTATATCTACAGTCGTGTCATCTATAACATGCTGAGCGAGGAGGCGTGGTTGCAGTATCTCAACGAGGACGACCCCGCCATCAAGGAGACTCTGCGTATCTTCAAGGCCGATGAGGCCTTCCCCAAGTCTCCTGATTTGATTGATAAGAAACAAAAGAAAGTGTCTATGACCTACGACTATCGGTCTGTTCACCGATCCTATTCAGTCATAGCTCGCGCTTAACAGAATCTTATGTCGGCAATCACCTGGTTGCCGACATATTTGTTTAACAGGTCCACAAACTCCTGTCGGCGCATGCTCAGGTCGGCCCTCAGCGCTGGTACCCGCAGTCTGACGAAGAGCGTCTGGTTGCGTATGCTCACCTCGGTGGTATAGCGGGCAATGGCCTCGCCAGCCACTACGGGCCACGCCTCTATGAGTCGCTTCTGCAGTAGCGGCGTCTCCAGTCCCTGAGCGCGCAGGTTACGCAGTATCAGGTCGTGTATGGCTTGTTCCCGTCTCTTAAACATATATCTCTCCGTCTTTTACCTGATAAAGCTTGTAGTCAAAATCGCCGTGCTTCAGTATCTGGTCTATGTGTTCGCGGTTGGTGTCAGTAATAAAGATCTGCCCAAACTGGTCGCTGGCCACTAACTTCACAATCTGCTCCACTCGCTGCGCATCCAACTTGTCGAAAATGTCGTCAAGCAAAAGGATAGGCATTCTTTCGTCATCGTCTATTCTCTTTCCACTTTCCTCTTTGACCTTCAGTCTAGTCTGCTCTCGCTCGGCATAGCTCAAACAATTTCTTGCGTCCCTTCGGTAGCAAGCGGTATAACCGAGCGGGCTCTGCTCTCGCTTACTCGCAGCCTTCCACTTTCCACTTAATATATGATACTGTGCCAACTTCAGAGCGATGACGAAGGTCTTCTGCTGACCCTGACTGCCCTCGCGCCGCATGGGGTGTCCGTCGATGGTGATCTCCAGGTCGTCACGATGGATGCCGTGCAGAGAGTAGCCCACGGCGCGGTCCTTGAAGCGGTCGCGCTGGATAACCTCCAGCAGCGGTCCGCGCTGACAGTGTGACGTATAGCTCAGCGACACCTCTTCGTGGCCGCCAGAGATGGTTTGGTAGAACTGTTGAAACAGAGGTATGAGGCTTTCCACGAAGTCCTTACGTTTGGCGTAGATCAGCTCGCCCTCGCGCGCCATCTGCTCCTCCCACAGCGCCAGGATGTCTGGGTCGGGCTCCTGGTCTTCGTTCTTCAGCATGGCGTTGCGCTGCATCAGCGCTTTGTTATAGCGGTTCAGCGCCTCTATATAGGTGCGGTCCAGCTGTGCGATGACCACATCCATCAGTCTGCGTCGCTCCTCGCTGCTGCCCTCAATTAGGTACGAGTCGGCAGGCGCTATCAGCACGATGGGTATCAGTCCAATATGTTCCGACAGTCGCTGATACGCCTTCTTGTCACGCTTAAACACCTTCTTCGACCCTCTTTTCATCCCACAAGAAATGACAAAATCCTCATATACCCCTTCGAGCATAAAGAACTCCTCGTTATGCCGAATGGCGAGCGAGTCCTGTGTGGTTTGAGCCGAGTGACAGAACGACAGGAAGTACACGGCGTCGAGCACGTTGGTCTTGCCTGCTCCGTTGTGACCTATGAAGCAGTTGATTTTAGGCGACAACTCCAGTGTTGCCTCCCTGATATTCTTATAGTTAATGATGGAAAGACGCTCTAATCTCATATATTTTGGTGCAAAATTACTGCTTTTAAGGCTTAAAAACAAAAAAAGTCGGCAATAAATTTCACTATGTGCAATATTTTCTGTAATTTTGCGCCCGCAATTAATATACGAATCTAAAAACAAAAAGTATAATGGCAGAATTAAACAACAAAAATGCTGCTCCTAACTTTAGCGAGCAGAACAAGCACGAGGCACTCGTCCTCAAGTACAAGAACGTAATCATTGGTGGCATCGTGGCCCTTATCGTTGGTATCGCAGTAGGCTTCTTCGTAAAGAACTGCAGCAACGAGAAGTTCACCACAGCCAGCACTGATATGGCTAAGGCACAGGAATACTTCGCCAGCGCCGTGATGGGCAACGACTCTGTGTTGTTCCAGAAGGCCCTCAATGGCGACAGCATCAATGCTGGTTTCCTCACCATCATCGAGCAGGACGGCTCTGGTGATGTGGTCAACATTGCCAAGCTCTATGCTGGTATCTGCTATGCTCGTCTGGGCAACCTGCAGGAGGCTGCCAGCTATCTGGAGCAGTACGACGCTAAGGACGACGAGATGGTATCTCCTGCCGCTCTGGGTGCCCTGGGTAATGTGAAGGCTTCTCTGGGTCAGCTCGACGAGGCTGTTGCTACCCTCATCAAGGCTGCTGATAAGGCCGACAACAACGCCCTCTCTCCCCAGTTCCTGATTCAGGCTGGTGAGATTCTTGAGAGTCAGGGCAAGAAGGCAGAGGCTCTGGAACTCTACGAGCGCATCAAGGCTAAGTACACCGACTGGCAGCGCTACAACACCATCGATAACTACATCGAGCGCGTGAAGTAATGGCTACTGCTCTTCATAATCTGAGTGACTACGACTTCAACGCCGTTCCCGATGCGTCGAACATGATTTTCGGCATCGTCGTGGCCGAGTGGAACCCTGAGATTACGGGTGCCCTCTTGGAAGGCTGCGTCGCCACACTTGAGAAGCATGGTGCTCTGCCCGAGAATATCCATGTGAAGACCGTTCCGGGCTCGTTCGAGCTCATCTACGGTGCCCGTCAGATGACCCTCAACGACGGCTACGATGCCGTCATCATCCTGGGCTGCGTCATTCGTGGCGAGACTCCCCACTTCGATTATATCTGCCAAGGCGTCACAGCCGGCATCGCCCGTCTCAACGTCACCAGCAATATCCCTGTGGTCTATGGTCTCCTTACCACCAACGACATGCAGCAGGCTAAGGACCGTGCTGGCGGCAAGTATGGCAACAAGGGCGATGAGTGTGCCATTGTAGCCATCAAAATGGCTAAGTTCTAAGTGAACACACCTAATTAAATATAAAGAGGTCTCAGCGTTGTGCCGAGACCTCTTTTTTTGTGTCGTTATGCGTGGGCTTACTGTTTTACGAAGCTCACCTTCTGTCCTTTTCTTATCCTGTCCCATTGCGAGTCGGTGAAGGTCACCGTCAGCGTGTCGCCCTGCAGGATGATGCGTCCGCCAATGGGCAGTCCCTCGCCGTCAGTCGCCGTATAGTCCAGTCCTACGTCGCTGACTGTGCCGATGCCGTCGTCCAGGAAGGTCGTCATGCGAAACAGGCTCATATCCACGTTATACTTGCCGTCCTGTCGTCTGTAGGTAATGTCCAGGCAGGGCTCGTTGTTCTCCACATCGACGTATGAGCCCACGTAGGGCAGGTACAGCTTCTTGATGTCGCCAGCACTCACGGTGCCGTCGTCAGCCAGCGTCAGCGTCGTCGTCAGCGTGGGCATCTGCTCGTAGTTCAGCACCAGTCCTGTGGTGTATTTCACCCCAGGCACCACGATTACCTTCGGACTCTCGCCGCCGATGTCGAACATCAGCTGTTCGCCTATCCACACCGCGCTCTCGTCGTCAAATCCCCCCATGCTGTCCGTCATCTGGTCCTTAATGGTGGCTATCTGCTCTCCGTCGGCATAGAGTGTCAGCAACTGTTCGTCGGTGGTGTAGCTCAGTCGTGGTGCCAGCGCCTGCTGCACGTCGTAGGGGGCTATCTGCGCTGCTATGTAGGCCGTGCTGTCGTCGCGGAATCTCACCTTGTATAGTCGTTCCACTTGCACCCCAGTGCCCTCCATCTCGCTGCTGGTAATCCACAGGTCGCCCGTCTTTGCGTCGTAGCGAGCCAGTGGCTCCCTAGTGTTGCGTATGGTGGGCAGCGTTGTCTTCTTCCCCCCTTTCATCACCATCATGCCGAAGCCCTCTGTGGGTGTCTGGTCTGCCTTGTCCAGTCCCCACACGCTGATGCTGTTCACCGAGTCGTACATCACCGAGTGCATGCTCACCTTCGTCGCCTGCTCCAGGGCCTGCGCTACGTTCGTAGGCATCGCCTCGGCCTCCTGCTGCTCCAGCGTGCCCCTCACGGCCTGTCTGCCTGTGCATCCTGCTGTCAGCAGAGCCACGGCACAGCTCATCATCCAGATTCTTTTCTTCATATCCTTTTCAGATTTAGACTGCAAAATTACAAAAAAAAATCTTTCTTCCTTCATTTAATGAGGCCAAGATAGTATTCTTCACTTTATTTAAGAAGGCAAGTAGCCTGTAATTTGTGGAAAATGATTAACTTTGCGCACAATTTTGTAATACGGCAGACGATATGTCAAAGACAACAGTATAGAATACACAGATACTAAAGGTAAAGACAAAAAATAAACAAACTATGAACAAGAAACTTATCTTAACTCCACTGCTTTTCATGGCAGCTATCGTGACAACCAACGCCCAGCTCATGTTCCGTATCAGCGGTGGCAGGCTGGAAAAACCTTCTTACATCTTAGGCTCGATGCATGTACTATCCGGCGACCTGCTCGACAGCATCCCAGCCTTTCTGGCAGCCGAGAACCAATGTCAGCAGTTGTTCGTGGAGACAGACGTTACCGACCAGCAAAACAAAAAGGAAAGACAATCCGCAGGCCAACAGTTGATGGCACTGCCCGACGGCAAAATCATCTCCGACATCTTGGGTGAAGAGAATATGTCTATTCTGCAGAAAAGGATGAAGGAGACGTGCCACGTCGATCTGGCCGATTCAGCAGCAAAAGATTACCTGCACTATCAGCCTTTCCTTTTTACATTCTCACTCAATATGATGATTCAGGTTGAGGCCTTACAGAAATACCCTGCCATGCGTAACGGCAACATGATGGATGGGGCCTGTATAAAAAGGGCCAAAGCCCGCGGATGGAAAGTCGGCAATCTCGACCAGCAAATAACGCCTGAAGAACAGGCAAAAATCAAAGAGACAATGACGCCCATCGACGAGCAGGCCGATTCGCTCATGGCACTCCTCAACAACTTCGACGAGCGCCGACAGAAAATACTGAAATATTTTGAGGGGGAGCAGAATATGGGCGACTATTGGTCTGCGGGCGACTACGAAGGCTTTGAGCGTTTCATGAAGCCTGAGAACGAGGCAAGCCCTGCCCTCTATGCCGAGCGCAACAAGAAGTGGGTGCCTATCATCATCGAAGCCATCAAGGAGATGCCCACACTCTTTGTCTTCGGCGCCGGCCACCTGACTGGTCCGGACGGTGTCGTCCGAATGCTCCGCGATGCAGGCTATAAAGTGGAACAGTTGAAATGGTGAAAAAGAACGTTTTTTTTCAAAATATTTGGAGAATCGGAATAAATAGATTACTTTTGTGGCATGAACGAAGACATAAGGGAAACTGACTGATGAGACTGATTTCTTGGAACGTAAACGGACTGAGGGCTTGCGAGGGCAAGGGCTTCAGCGATATATTCCGTGAGTTGGATGCGGACTTCTTCTGTCTGCAGGAGACAAAGATGCAGGAGGGACAGCTGGACCTGCAGTTCGAGGGCTATGAGTCGTACTGGAACTATGCCGAGAAGAAAGGCTATAGCGGTACGGCCATCTTCACGAAGCACAAGCCGCTGAACGTGACCTATGGCATAGGCATAGACCTGCACGACCATGAGGGCAGGGTGGTGACGCTGGAGATGGCGGACTTCTTCTTGGTGTGCTGTTATACGCCCAACTCGCAGGACGGCCTGAAGCGGCTGGAGTACAGAATGTCGTGGGAGGATGACTTCCGCAATTACCTGAAGGGACTGGACGCGCAGAAGCCCGTGATACTGTGTGGCGACCTGAACGTGGCTCATGAGGAGATAGACCTGAAGAACCCGAAGTCGAACCGCATGAACGCGGGCTTTACGGACGAGGAGCGCCAGAAGTTCAGCGACCTGCTGGCCAGCGGCTTTACAGACACCTTCCGATGGAAATATCCTGAGCAGGTGACGTACTCGTGGTGGTCGTACCGCTTCCAGGCGCGACAGAAGAACGCGGGGTGGCGTATCGACTATTTTGTCACCTCGGATCGTCTGCGTGAACGTATCGTGGATGCGAATATTCATACGGAGATTATGGGCTCGGACCATTGTCCGGTGGAACTTGTTCTTAAGTGAGGAAAGAGGAAAGTGGAAAGTGGAAAGAGGATAGACTGAAGGTGAAAAAGTAAAAAGGTAAAAAAACGAGTGAGTAAGAGTTTTTTATATTTTATTTGCGCCGTATCGGCGATGGGTGGACTGCTGTTTGGCTACGACTGGGTGGTGATAGGCGGCGCGAAACCCTTCTATGAGCTTTATTTCGGCATCACGGACTCGCCTGTGATGCAGGGTGTGGCTATGTCGACGGCCCTGGTGGGCTGTCTGGTGGGAGCGATGGTGGCTGGTGCCGCTGCTGACAGGTGGGGGCGTAAGCCGCTGCTGACGACGGCTGCGGTGCTGTTTACGGTGAGTGCCGTGGGTACGGGTCTGTTTAATGACTTCACCCTGTTTAATATAGCCCGTTTTGTGGGTGGCATAGGCATCGGCGTGGCCTCGGCCCTGTCGCCGATGTATATCGCTGAGGTGAGTCCTGCGAACATCCGCGGACGACTGGTGAGCCTGAACCAGATGACGATAGTGCTGGGCATCCTGGCGGCGCAGATAGTCAACATGCTGCTGGCCCGCGACACCAGCGTGGTGGCGGAGCAGGCGTGGAACGTGGCCTGGGGCTGGCGCTGGATGTTCTGGGCCGAAACGCTGCCTGCGGCGCTGTTCTTGGTGATGAGCTTGTTTATACCTGAGAGCCCCGTGTTTAAAAAGTTGAAAGTTGAAAGCGGAAAGTTGAAAGTTAATAAGCAAGAAGAAGGACTGAAAGAGCTGATGAAAGGGCGCTATGCGCGGGTGCTGGTGCTGGGACTGGTGATTGCCGTGTTCCAGCAGTGGTGCGGCACGAACGTCATCTTCAACTACG
>NZ_CAMJOS010000038.1 GCF_946407605.1 uncultured Prevotella sp. | reverse complement strand
TTTGCGGCGCAAGTGTATTCACGGCTTGCTCGTCGAACGACGACAACCCGGCAGGGCAGACGGACGTGTCTGTCATCAGCGACAAGGTCTGGGCTTACAGTCAGACTCACCCGGACGGATTCACGCTTGACATCCGCACGATGACGGAGCCGACCGAGGGAATCGCCGTCAGCTATGCCGCCACCCAGAACAGCCATTCGCGTGACCAGCTCGACATGGTGGTGAGCCATGCCTTGCAGCACGAAGGATATGTAGGCGGTTGGCTGAATGGCGAGGATGGCCTTTACTATTTCGACAGTACAAAACTGTTCCCAGAGGATGACCTGAAGGGTGCGCTCCAGTTTGGAAAGGAGAACGGCCAGTACTCCGTTTTCATCCTGTCAACCTATACAGACGTTCCCCTCGACGGGAAGGTGGCGGAGATAGTAGGGCGTGGCACTATCTTCTTTGGCACCACGGGCGACTACCGTCCGTTATCATTCTGCGAAAGCGACGGCACCTACTGGGGCTTCGGCATCGACGTGGCTGGAGAGATTGCCAAGCGATTGGGCGTCGGCATCCAGTTCGTGCCTACGTCATGGCCGACGCTGACGGCCGACGTTCAGGCCGAGCCGCAGACCTTCGACCTCGCCATCGGCGGCATCACCATCACCGATGCCCGCCGCGAGACGATGCTGATGAGCGACGGCTATCTGGCCAACGGCAAGACCATCCTCTGCCGAGCCGCCGAGGCTGACCGCTACAAGTCATTGGCAGACATCGACAAGTCCGAGGTGCGCGTGATGGTGAACCCCGGCGGACTGAACGAGAAGTTTGCCAACGAGAACCTGACCCACGCCACCGTCATCGTCCACCCCAAGAACGAGGAAATACCGTCGCTCATTGCCGAGGGCGAGGCCGACGTGATGATAACCGAGATTACCGAGGCCCCCTGGTACGTGCAGAACGATGTGCGCCTGGCCGCCCCGCTGCTCGCCGCCCCCTTTACCCACGGCGAAATCGGCGTGCTGATGAGCAAGGGTCAGGACGACCTGCTCGCCCTCGTCAATGGCGTCATCGCCCAGATGAAGGCCGACGGCACCCTGCGCCGCCTGCATGAGAAATACGGACTGATATATGCTTACGAATAAATCATATAAACAAATAAATATTAACTCTTAAACAAAAGCATGACAATGAAAAAGATTCTAATGATGCTCGCCCTGCTCTGCGCAGTTGTGCAGGGGGCGTGGGCAGATGGCGGCTGGGAATTGGTCTATAGACAGACGAAGACCACCTCAGCGAACTGGACGGCCCTGAATGCGGGTTCCTCTACAGGGTACACGATTGGCACGGCAGGCACCACGACGTACTATTACGCCACGGGCAACCTCAGCTTCACCAATTCCACGGTGGGCGGCAGCGGCCTGACCATCCGGGGCACAGTGTATCTCTACATCCCCTCGGGAAAAACGGTTAGATGCACGGGTGCCAAAGCCAGCGATGCCGGAATCACGGGTGGCGGTGCGGGTGTTGAACTGGCGGCGGGCAACACGCTCTACCTTCTCGGCGACGGCAGGCTGGAGGCCACAGGCGGTGACGGGGAAAGCGGCAACCGTGGCGGCCACGGTGAAGATGCCAACTTTGTATACAAAACGTATTGCCAGCCCGGCTCGGGTGGCCGCGGCGGTGACGGCGGCGGCGGCGGCGGTGCGGGCATCGGCACACGGGGCGGCAACGGCGGCGCAGGTGGTGCCGGTGGTTCTGCGAAACGGGATGAGAACGAGGGTACGAACAAGGGCGTTGCGGGCTCTCCGGGTAGTAACGGCGACACTGCCGGCAGCATGGGCACTCTCTATGTGTATCAGGGGTGGAACCTCAGCGTGATTGTCAAGGGTGGCGGTGCCGGATGGTTTACCACCGCTAAAAGCGAACGCGGTAAAAACGCTGCCGAAGATCCTTACAACCATTATGCTGCGTCCGGCGGCGGCGGCGGCGGTACCAGTGGCAACGGCGGTCGTGGCGCCGACATCGGCACCGGCGGTGGTGGTGGCGGCGGCGGCGGCGGTGGTGCCGCTGGCAACAGTACATGGAGAAGCAATGCTACTAATGGTTTCTACAGAGTGGGAGCAGGCGGCGGCAAAGGCGGTGGGAATGACGATGGTAGCTATGCCTGGGATGGCGCAAGTAGTGAACTGTCAAACCCTTACGATGCGGAATTAAATGATGGCCTCGATGGCACCTATAAGGATTCTGGTTGGGAGGATGGTAACGGGGCTGCTGCTGGCGGCAGCGGCGGCACCTGTGGCGCGGCCAGCAAGTGGGGCGCGGCAGTCACCATCAACGTGGTCTTGGACGACATCTTCAATGGCAAAGGTACGGAGAGCGCCCCTTACATCATCGGCAGCATAGCCGACTGGGACGTCTTCGCCCTGCTTGTCAGCAACGGCATCAGCTTCAACGGCCTGTTCGTGAAGTTGCCACAGGACCTCAGCGTAGAGACGATGGCTGGCAGCAGTGAGACCAACTCGTTCCAGGGCACCTTCGACGGCTGCGGTCAAACGCTGAACTTCACGAAAGGCTCAGCACAGGGTGCCTTCAACGAGGAATACTGCGCCCCGTTCCGCTACGTCAAGAATGCCGTCATCCGGAACCTGAGGGTGACGGGCGACATCTACACCGCCCAGAAGTTCGCTGCCGGACTTGTGGCACGGTCGTACGGCGAGACAACGTTCACCGACTGCCACGTCACCACCGCCATCCACAGCAGTGTCTCCGGCGACGGCACACACGGCGGCTTCGTGGCCATGCCGGAAGGCAACATAAGCTTCACGGGCTGCGTCTATACCGGACGCCTGCTGACCACCAAGAACACCAATAACTGTGGCGGCTTCGTGGCCTGGCACAACAGCAAGACGTTCAACTTTACCCATTCGCTCTATGCCCCTGATACCACTGCACCGGCAGACGGCGAGACAACCATTACTGCCGGCTGTGCCACCTTCGTGCGCGGCGGCAGCCCGGCAAACGGCTCTACCTGCTACTACACCGAGACGATGGGCACAGGGCAGGGTTCCAAGGTCATTGTCCTCGCCTCCGCTCCCAGCAACTTCGGCTCGATGGTGCAGGACTACGGCACGGTGAAGGTCTACGACAACGGACTCCTCGTGGCTGGCAGGTACTACGTGGCATGTGACATCGCCGGCACTGGCACCAAGGGCGACCCCTACACCATCGGCAGCACTGGCGACTGGAACACGCTGGCCAGCTACGTCGGCTATGGCCATACCTTCAGCGGCCAGTTCGTGAAACTGGGCGGGGACATCAGCGTCGAGACGATGGTGGGCACAGGCGATACCAACTCGTTCCAGGGCACGTTCGACGGCGGCAGCCACACGCTGACCTTTACGAAAGGTACGGCCCAGAATGTTTTCGATGAAGACCACTGCGCCCCGTTCCGCCACGTCAAGAATGCCGTCATCAAGAACCTGCACGTCGCTGGCGCCATCTATACCGGCAGGCAGAAGGCTGGCGGCATCGTGGCTGAGTCGCACGGCGGGCTGACCATCACCAACTGCCGCAGCTCGGTCAACATCAACAGCAGCATTAGCGGAGACAGCAAAGACGGCACCCACGGCGGACTGGTCAGCACATTGAGTGGTGAAAACAACACCATCATCATCGAAGGTTGTGTGTTCGACGGCTCCTTCGCCACCACCAATGGCACTAACAACTGCGGCGGCTTCATCGGATGGGGGGGCTACAACAAGCCCACCATCAAGAACTCGCTGATGAAGCCCGGCAGCGTAGCCGCAGGCATGCTCAACAGCACCTTCGCCCGCTGGTATACAGGCAACGAAGGCATCTACGAGCCGACCATCGACAACTGCTACTACGTCAGCACCGACAACCTGCCCACCGACCAGGGCACAAAGGCCGTCTATAGTGCACGGTGGAGCACGGGCAATCTCGTGCAGGACTACGGCATGCTGAAGGTCTACGAGCACGGCATCCTCTATGGCGACATCTACTATGCGGATGCTGACAAGGCGTCTGATGGCGCTGGCTCAGGCACTGAGGGCGACCCCTACACCATCGGCAGTGCCAACGAATGGAACGCATTCGCCAACTACGTCAGCAACGGCGGCTCTGACTTCAAAGGGCAGTTCGTGAAGCTGACTGCCGACATCAGCGTTTCTGAGATGGTGGGTACAAGCGACCACAGGTTCCAAGGCACCTTCCTCGGCGACGGCGTTCACACGCTGACCTTCACACATGGTACTGCACAGAGCGCTTTTGGCGAGCAATACTGCGCTCCTTTCCGCTACACCGATGGTGCCACCATCCAAAACCTGAAGGTGGAGGGCGAAATCTACACCGCTCAGAAGTTTGCTGCCGGACTCGTGGCTCGCAATTACGGTACGACAACCATCACCAACTGCCGCGTCAGCACCGTCATCCACAGCAGCGTCGGTGGTGACGGCACGCACGGCGGCTTTATCGCCAATCCAGAAGGCAATGTAAACTTCTCTAACTGCGTGTACGACGGTCGCATGTTTACCAGCTCTAGTACTGACCAATGCGGCGGCTTCATAGGCTGGCATAATAACAAAACGTTCAATATCACCAATTCGCTCTATGCCCCCAATCCCAATATTGCACCGGCAGACAACGAGGTAGCCATTGCTACCAGTTGCGCTACCTTCGTGCGTGGTGGCAGCCCAGCAGAAGGTTCCACCTGTTATTACACCGAGGCGATGGGTACGGCACAGGGCACGCAGGTCTATGCCACTATCCCCGAGAACGAAATCTGCAAGGCAGCAACCATTTGCAACACTGCGGTGTACATAATGCCTGTATGCACCGTCAGCGGCATAGAGGAATCCTACAGTCTGAACAATGATGTTGAAATAAGGCCAGTCGTGAAATACAACGAAACGTCCCTCGCATTTGGCACCGACTACACGGCCACACTGGACGGACAGACTGTGGCGTCATTCCCCGTCAGCCCCAACAAGATGGGCACATATACGCTCGTCCTCAACGGCGCGGGTGACTACGCAGGCTCGAAGAGCTTCTACATCACGTTGATGCCATCTTCCACTGATGCTGTCACATTGACCGATGCAGGCACCTATAGCTTCAAAGCAGACGTGAACGTCGCCTCTGCCACCTACACCAAGTCGCTGGGTGAGAGTCGCGTGGGCAAATACCAGGCTTGGTTCGTGCCGTTCGACTACACCATCAAGGAAGCCGACACGGAGAAGTTTGACTTCTACAAGATCAACATGATAGCCAATGCTCCCAACGCACAGACGGATGCCACCGACGACATCTGGGTGTTCCTGAAGAAGGTGGACGCCGGCACCGTGCTTCATGCCAACATGCCTTACGTCTATAAGCCGAAGGTGGCCGTGACGGACTACGCGTTCACCACCGAGAATGCCACGCTGAAGGCGAAGGCCACCGACACCCGCATCACCATGATGACGGCTGAGGACACCTACACCCTCTACGGCACCTACGAGCCCACGACGGCCACGGAAGCCGACCCGTTCTACTATGTGAACATCAACGGCGATTTGAGCCTTGGCGATGCGGTGACCGTGGGCGCCTTCCGCTGGATTATGCGCGTGGAGAGCAAGTTCGGCACCCCGAATGTGTCCTATGGCCGCGAGATGCACTTCTTCGATGGAGAGGAGAATACTACCGGCGTCGTTGAGGCGGAAGCAAATTCTTCACTCTTCACTCTTCACTCTTCACTTTCAGAGTGGTTCACGCTCGACGGTCGCAAGCTCGACGGCAAGCCCACAGCCAAGGGAATCTATGTCCATGGAGGTCGCAAAACAGTGGTTAAGTAGAAATCTGTGTTATCTGTGCGCTCGACCTCTGGTCGCTTGCCGCTCGGCTTTGCCGCTTTCTACCGAAGGGACGAAAGAACCATCGGGACGCAAGAAATCTGTGTGACATATAAAAAAGTAGAATTATGAAGAAGACATATATTAAACCAAATCTGTGCGTGATGCTGTTGCAACACAAGACGATGTTATTGGCAGGTAGTGTAATAAACCCTGGAGACAAGAATGTTCCTGCGGGTTCCCGCATCTGGGATGATGACTGGGACGACGACTGGGACGACTGGGAGTAAGCCGCCCGCGGCCACTGCGCCGCACACAACCCATCCTCCGCCGGGTTCGACTCCCTGCGGGGGAACAAAGACGAAAAAAATTTAGGTAACAACAAGTTTAATTTTAAAAACAAAAACAATGAGACAAAAAATTTTCCTATTGTTTGCCCTGCTCTGCGCCGTGGTGCAAGGGGCGTGGGCGCAGAACTTCGACGTCTGGGACGGCGTGACGGAGACGAAGCCGCAAGAGATTGCTGGTGTCATCTACATCAAGAAGGCATCCGATTTAGCTTACCTCCGTAAACATTTCAGAGATTACATTTGGAATGAACACAACGAAGTTAACACCGGTATTTCGGGGACAACCCATCATATAGCATATAATTCTGCATTTGAATTACCTATCTCTCTGCAAGCCGACATCGACATGGGCGACGCCGTGTCGTGGGTTCCTTTGGGATGGGCCGAACGGACGGGCTGGACCTGGAGCGAGAACCACTACGAGGGCACCTTCAACGGCAACGGCCACACCATCCGCATCCACATCAAGGACGTTACGGACAACTACCAGGGCCTGTTTTCCGGAATCGCTTCGACAGGCAGGGTGGAGAACCTCCACGTGGTAGCCGACATCCATTGCAGCTCGTCGCGACTGGTGGGCGGCATCGCCGGTGAGAACGACGGCACGATAGAGAACTGCTGGGTGAGCGGCACGGTGCGCTCCGACTGGCAAGACTCCGGCGTTGCAGTTACAGGCAGTGTGGGTGGCATCGCCGGCGAGAACAACGGCACGATTCAGTTCTGCTGCATGGCAGGCGACGTGACCAACAACGACGCCGACGTGGGCGGACTGGTAGGCAACAACGACGGAATCCTCAGTCACTGCACCTTCTACGGCACACGCACCAGCTCCCACAGCCAAGATAGTAAATACGTGGGCGACACAGGAACTACTGAGGAATACCTGTACGACACGTTCAGCCTGGACGAGTACAATGCCGCCTCGGGCAAGGACATGTATCGCCATGCCATCAGATACACCTACGATGTCACGGTCAATATCGAGGGCCACGGCACCATCTGCACCCGGGCCCTCGATGAAGACGACGTCCCGGGGACGTGCGCCGGACAGACCTTCTCGCTGAACGTGACGTCGGGCACGGCGCTTAACGTCACCGTCACCGACGCCGACGGCAACAATATTCCGCTGCAGGGACATGCCAACGACAATTCAAGCTTCTGGTTCGTCATGCCGAGCAAGAACGTCACAGCCACGGTCACATTCGGCTACACCGACTGGCCCACGCAGGGCGCAGGCACCGTGAACGACCCCTACATCATCAGCAGCGCAGACGACTGGTACGACTTCGCCCACAACGTCACAATCGGGCGCAGCTACAGCGGAAAATATGTGAAGTTGACCTCCGACATCAGCGTGACGAAGTCGGCGGGCGGCTACCAGACCGACGATAACTGCCAGCCCTTCAGCGGCACCTTCGACGGCGACGGCCACAAGCTGACCCTCAACGTGAGCAACCAGAGCCGCTTCGCCGCGCCGTTCAAGTGCGTCAACGGAGCCACCATCAAGAACCTGCGCACGGCGGGCACCATCAGCGGCACGGGCAACGCTGACGGCAAGCTGCTGGCAGGCATCGTGGGCGTGAGCTTCGGCAACACGACCATCACCAACTGCGTCAGCAGCGTGACGCTCACCACCGCCTTCGGCACGGACGCCGCCCTCGCTGGCCTCGTGGCCGGCACGAAGGGCGGCAGCCTCACCGTCAGCGGCTGCGTGTTCGACGGCTCGATGACGGGCGCCACCAACACCCGCTGCGCCGGCATCTCGGGCTATGAATATGGCGGCACCACCACCACCATCACGAACACCCTCTTCGCCCCGGCGACGCTGACCGTCTCCATCGCGAACGACGGCTATACGAAGACCTTCACCCGGGACCCCGACGCCACCATCACTAACTGCTACTACACCCGGGTCCTCGGCGCGGCGCAGGGCACCGAGGCCGTCGCCCTCAATGAAGCCCCCGCCAACCTCGGCGCCCTCGTGCAGGACTACGGCATGGTGAAGACCTACGAGCACGGCATCCTCTTCGACGGTATCTACTATATGGATTACAATTATGCACCGACCCTCCCCATGCTCAGCGATGCCAATGCCGAGGACATCGGCAAGGTGGTCTGCGCCGCAGGCCATCTGCACCCGGCCAAGATCGCCGTGCCCGATGGCTGCACCGCCGTGGGCATCCTGGGCAATCTGACGGCAGACGGCCACGGCCTGATTATCGCCCTGCAGGACGCTACGTCGCAGACGTGGAACACCATCAACGGCTGGACATCCGTGACCACCTACGCCGGCACCACGCTCAAGCTCCTGCCCGACGGCACCCGCGGCTCCCTGACGAGCATCACCAAGCTGGGCAGCGTAGCCGTGTCCAACTGGTGCGTGGCGCAGAAGAGCGACTACGAGGCCATCTTCATCAACTTCGGCTCGACGACAAGAGGCACTGACGGCACGACCTACGACCACAACGTGAACGCCTACATCACCGGTGCTGGCGGCACGGCATTGGATGGCATGTATTGGTCGGCTTCGGGAGACCCGAGCCAAGAATGGGGAGTTTGGTTCTTCTCGGACCTTAAATGGGGAAAATATATTGAGGCGGAAGCGCGCGGAGTCAGGCCAGTTCTCGGCTTCAACATCACAATATGTAACCTCTCCGGCACTGGCACGGAGGACGACCCCTACCTCATCGGCAGCACCGACGACTGGAACAACTTCGCCGCAGTCGTCAGCGGCGGCAACACCTTCAGCGGCAAGTTCGTGAAGCTGACCAGCGACATCAGCGTCTCGACGATGGCGGGTGCCAGCGATGCCAACTCGTTCCAAGGCACCTTCGACGGCGACGGCCACACGCTGACCCTCAACATGTCCGACTTCACGGAGCAGTACCTTGCCCCCTTCCGCTACGTGGGCAATGCCACCATCAAGAACCTCAAGACGGCTGGCACCAGGAGCACCAGCGGCCAGTATGCGGGTGGACTGATTGCCAATATAGTCAATGGCAGTACGGTGAGCATCGAGGGCTGCGTCTCGTCGGTGACCATCAGCAGCACGAGCTATACCAACAGCGGCTTCGTGTCCCGTCTGGGCGACAATTCCCAACTCACGATACGCGGCTGTGCCTTCGTTGGCAGCCTTGAGGGGTCTGAAAGCCGCAACAACGCCGGCTTCGTGGGCTACTGCCAGTCTGGCAGCACGGCAACCATCGAAGACTGCCTCTTCGCGCCCGACCACATCAGCACCGGCCTCGCAAACTGTCAGACATTTGTACGTGGCGATGCTACTTGGTTAATCAACCGCTGCTACTACACGCAAGCCTACGGCACGGAGCAGGGCAGGCAGGCCGTCTCCCACAGCACCGTCCCTACTGGCCTCGGCGACCCGGTGCATGACTACGGCATGGTGAAGGCATACCAGAACGGCATCCTCGTCGGCGGCGCATACTACGTGGCCCCCGCCACCGTCACCCTCGCCGACAACGCCGACAACAGCACGACCATCAGCAACGCCAACGGCTACGTGGCTGACGTGACGCTCTCGGGTCGCACGCTCTACAAAGACGGGGCATGGAACACCATCTGCCTGCCCTTCGACGTGACCATCGCCGGTTCGCCCCTCGCCGGAGCCACCGCCCGTCCGCTCACCAGCGCCAGCATCGAGGGCACGACGCTCACGCTGACCTTCGGCGATGCCGTCACCACCCTTGAGGCCGGCACACCGTATATCATCAAGTGGACCGCCGACGCGAACTACGTGGACGACGACGCGCACAACATCGTCAGCCCCGTGTTCAGCGGCGTGACCATCGACGCTGATGCCGACGGCAGCTATGACACCGAGACCGCCTCGCCCGCCGTCACCACCGACGAGCGCGTCCGCTTCCTCGGCACCTACAAGAGCACGGCCTTCGACGCCGAGGACAAGAGCATCCTCTTCCTTGGAGCTGCCAACAAGCTGTACTATCCGCAGAACGGTGCCTCTCTCGGAGCACAGCGCGCTTACTTCAAGATTGGCGAGGTCGGAGGATCAGCCCGCCAGATAACTGACTTCGAAATCGACTTCGGCGAGCAAGGCACACAGACAGTTATAGGTCACACAGATATCACAGATATCACAGATAAGGCTGACGCCGCATGGTATTCGCTGGATGGACGGAAACTCGAAGGTAAGCCTACGAAAAAGGGAGTTTACATCCACAACGGTAGGGTAGTGGTTAAATAAAAATCTGTGTCATCTGTGCAATCTGTGTGACAATAAAATAAACAATATAACTCAAAAGAAATATGAAAAAGGAATATATGAAGCCTCAAGTAGAGGTAGTGAGAGTGAAAACATGTTTGCCTTTGGCAGATAGTCTTCATGGCCTTTCCAGCAACGTAGATCTCGAGTACGGTGGCGGTGGCAGCAGTTCTGGCCGCAGCCGCGACTATGATGACTGGGACGAGTAAATTATGGTTAAGGGTTAAGGATTCATGGTTGACTTTCCCCTTCGGGCCGTCGAGCCAAGCCATCATGCCCCGCCGTGTTCGACTCCTTGCTGGGGAACAAAGAAAAAACAATTAGGAATAAACAATTTTAATATTAACAATAAAACAAAATGAAGAAAAAACTATTATTCATGCTTGCCGCCACCCTCATTTGCGGCGCAAGTGTATTTACAGCATGTACAAGCAACGACGACAACCCCGCACCACAGTCCGACCTCAACCTGGCCGAGAAGGTCATCGGCAAGTGGATAACAGCCGACGGCGACGGTCAGCCCGTAGTGACAAACGAGAAGCTGGTGCTTGATATCGTGTCTACCACCAACGCCTACATAAGCGCATCTTTCAACCATAATCCGGCAGCGGGAAAGGCCTGGTTTGATATGCTGGAAACCGATGTAATCATCGACGGCAACAAGATGGTCCTCACCAACCAGTACGGCGAGAACACAACTGTGGAGAATGAATTCACCATCGCCGATATCAGCACCAGCGAGTTCACTGCCTACCTCAAGTTTAGCATGAAGGTCGGCGGCAGCGTGGTGGCCACGAAGGAGTACCCCGTCCGTTACGTCAAGATGGCTGCCGACTACAGCCAGGCCATTCTTGGCACCTGGGAGGGCAAGGTGACCAGCGAGAATGATGAGCACACCGACGGCGAGTTGCACCGCTGGGAGTACAATGCTGACGGCACCTATACATATTATGTGAAGGACGGCGACCAGTGGGTGGCCAGTGCCAATACGCTGAACGAATACTTCGTGGCCGGCAATCTGCTCTGCAGCCGCTGGGTGGACAACGGCGTGGAGAACCGCGAGTGGTGGGAAATAACCATCGAGAACGGCGTGATGAAATGGACAGCCTTGCGCCAGCGCGAGGACGGCACCACCTACACCGCCACGTTCCTGATGACGAAGGTGAAATGAAAAAGATGATGCATTGGATGCTCTCCGCTGCCATCCGACCATTGGTGCTCACCATGGTCTTTTGCGGCGCCAGCGTGTTCACGGCATGCTCGTCGGATGATGACAATACGTCTGGCACACTGGAGTACACGGGCGTGCCACTGGTCATCCTCGACACAGACATCGGTTCCTCTACCGACGACCTCTTCACGCTGGAGATGCTCCATTACTATCAGCAGCAGGGAAGCTGTAAGCTGATCGGCGTGGTGGTGAACCGCGAGGGCGAGGACTGCGCTGCCTGTGCCGATGTGATGAACACGTATTTCAATAACGGCGACGTGCCCATCGGCTTAGTGCGCGATGGCCTTAAGAACCCGACGGTATGGATTGACTACAAGGCGCTGCCCACCTACAAAAAAGGCGATGGCACGCCTATGTTCGCCCGTAGCATCAGCGACTACTCGGCACTGCCCGACGGCTGGCAGCTCTACCGCCGTTTGCTCGCCAAACAGCCCGACCACTCGGTGAGCATCTGCTCCATCGGCTTCACTACCTGCCTCGCCCAGTTGCTGGAGTCAGAAGGCGACGACTATTCCCCGCTGTCGGGTGTGGAGCTGGTGCGAAGCAAGGTGAAGTGCCTCTATATTCAGGGCGGCTCCTTCGGCCAGTCCCCCGAACCCGACTACAACTTTCTTCAGAACATCAGCTGTGCCAAGACGTTCTTCCGCCTCTGGCCCTCCGACGTCGACATCATCTTCACCCCCATGGAGACGGGCTACGGCATCGAGTACCTGCCAGAACAGGTCATCAGCGATGTGTCATGGACCGACTATCACCCCATCAAACAAGTCTATATGACCTGCAACTGCAACACCGGCCAGATGATGTGGGACCCGCTGACCGCCATCAATGCCGTGGAGGGCGACGACCTCTTCATGCTGACAGAGCGCGGCACCGTGGTGCTCAATGATGACGGTACGGTCATCTTCACCCCATCGGCCACGGGTAACAGTCGTTTCCAAATGCCCGGCGACGATGCCTGGCGCTCCGTCATGCTGGAGAAGATCCGCAACGTGAACAAGACACATTAAGAAAAGCGCCGAGACATCCGCAAGGAGGACAATCAAGGGGTCGGAGAAAGTAATCACCTTCTCCGACCCCTTTTTTTTCACTTTGACCTTCGGTCATCATAGGGGCAAGCCCCTACGCTAGGTTATTTGACCCCTTCGGGGCCTTTGGCCTAACCTCTTTGACCTACGGTCTAGTCTGCTCACGCTCGGTAGAGCTCAAGCGAGCTTGGCTCTCCTCTCGCTTACTCGCAGCCTTCACCTTTCACCCTTCACCCTTCACCTTTCACCTTTCTTGTTCACCTTTGACCTACGGTCTAGTCTGCTCACGCTCGACAATGCTCAAATGCGATTTGGCATTGTTCTCGCTTACTCGCAGCCTTCACCTTTCTTATTCACATTAATCGGTGTACTATGAGGGAATGCGATGCTGTAGGCGCTGTCGAGGGCTTTTAGGTTTACCTTGTAGTAGCTGATGCCCAGACGTACGGCCACGATAGCACGCAACAACTCACGGTGCTTGCGCGGATAGAGGCTCGGTGCAGGCAGCTCGTTCCAGCCCTCCTGCGGCTCATCGTCGACGACGGCCTTGTGACAGACATTCCATATAAAGTCATCGGTGGCCTCACCTCCGAACCACGCCTTCAACACATGGCGGATGCAGAACCGCTTATACTGTCCTCCGAGGAGCTGCCTCGTGCGCTCCAGCTTACGCCAGAGCCCCACGAAGCATTCCTGATTGTTCTCAATAGTTATCATTGCGGAAGCAAATTTTTCACTTTTCACTTTTCACTTTTCACTTTTCACTAGCAAAGCGCCTCTTGTACGCTTCCGTCTTGCAGTACCTGCCGCTCACCTCGTCATACACGATGTGTCCGCGACTCTGCCAGCTGCGCAGCGTGCTGTCACCATCACCTGACTTACCCTGCTGCTGTCGCATCTGGCGGTACTGTGACGTGGTGAACTCATCGGGCAGCAACTCCAGCAGGTTCTGCGGTCCTGACTGACGCTGAATCTCCACCTCCTCGCGCAGCTCCTTCTCCAGCTGCTGACCGAAGTACAGCATCTTACACCAAAGGTTATACTGCTCAGTCCAGCGCACGAAATCCGCAATTTCCTTACTCCATTTGTAGCCGTGCGCCACGTAGAGCACCATGCCCTTCAGCCAGGCTATCACGTTGGCACGATAACTGAACACGCGGTAGGCCTCGCTCTCATAGAGCTTGGCGGCATCCTTGTTCTCCTGCTTCATGTCGAGCGACAACTTTTTCGCCTGCGCACACTCAATGAGTCCGTTGGCAGCATCCAAGCGGTCGATGTAGGGCTTCAGCTCCTCGGCAAACGTGTGGTCGTAGATGCCCAGCACAGGTGCCGTGTCATCGTCGTCATCATCACTCCTGATGATGGTCGAGATGTCCAGTCGGCTCACGGTACCGTCGTTCACCATCTTATAGAAGAACTTGCGGGCGTTGGGCGGCGTCGTTGACGCGTTGAAGTTCCAGCGCAGAGGGGCTATGCCGCTGACGCTGTCGGCCCCTACGCGCTCCTGTCCGGCATCACTGTTGTCAAAGGCCTTTCTGATCAGCAGACCCACCTCATCCACCGTACCCTTCGACGTCACCTTCTTCAAGCCCTCTATCTCGTCCACGATGGTGTAGATGAATCGCTCGCCGTTGTTGTTGACATCCACGATGCGCTGGTTGAAGACGGCATCCGTCAGGTTGTCTATCAACATCTGAATGCAGATGTCCGTGGGCCGCGGGTCTTTCTTCTGCTTGGCGCCTGGGTTCTTCTGCTTCCAATCCGCCTCGCGCTGACGGTTGGGCTGGTCGCGCTGCCTGATGTCCTCCATAATGTACTCGATGGGCTTCTTGATGGTGCCCTTACCTATCGACTGCCTACCTATCAGGATGTTCATAAACGTGGCCTCATGCTCCACATTATCCCAGTAGCGGAACTTCACGCCGTGCAGATGGGCACCCAGCCCAGGAAACACCGCATTGGCCACAGCGGGCTTGTAGAACCAGGGCACGTTCTTCGTCAACAACCTTATCAGTGGCGGCAGCTTCTTCGGCATTGGTGGCGGTGTGGTCAGCGTACCGCCACAAGCCTTCACCGCCTGCTGCGACTTCAACGCCTGCAACACCTGCTTCAATCTGTAGGGCATCCCCTTACGCGGCTCTTTGAGCGCATTCTCCAGCGTCTTGCGCCACTCAGCCTCTTCCTCAGGAGAGCATTTTGTCTCCCCTCTCTGAGCAGAGAGGGGCTGGGGGTGAGTCTTCCAGTAGTTGGGAATAACCTGCATCAGTTTTTCCAGCGAGTAGCCGCAGATGCTTCGGATGGTCATAGCCAACTCAAATGTCAGCACGTTGCGGTCGCCCTCCGTAGGTTCCTTGCCGCCGTTGAACAACTCCCAATACTTCGCGATGATGTCCGTGAACAGCACCCCGTTGTACCTTGCCTCTGGGTCAAATGATGGCTGATGTTTGAAGTCTGATGTCTGATCTTGAGAACTGCAACACTGCAACTCTGCAACAATTTCAAAGATCTCATCATCCAGATAGATCAGCTCGGCTTCCGTCGTGGTAAAGAACACGCGCGTAATGTCCTTCGCTCCCTTGTCAAACTCTACCTCCAGTAGGTCTGAGGCCCACTTCAGGTTCTCCTCTTGACTCAGCTCCGGTCGGCGACGGAACACCAGATGGTAACCCCCGCCACGGGCACTCTCCTCCATCATCAGCAGACCCAGCTCGTCCTTCTTGCTGAGTATCCGCTGGCGGACCACCGGCATCTCCTCCTTCGTCAGGTGGTCGATATCCATGCCCACCGTCGTGCTCAGGCATTTCGACCCCTTCAGGCTCCCGTCCTCGTTGGGCAGACAGCTGTAGTTCATCTGCACCAGCTTCGCCTTCAGCCCGTCCTCGCCATTGCGGATACGCTCTACCAGCTGCCTCTGTTCCCCGCCATTCCTCAGCCTCAGATACTCCTCCCTCGTCAGGACGGGGCGCATCCTCTTCGCCCCATCCTTATAATAAATCATATGTACACTCATCTTCAATTACTAATTAAAAGTTCGGGTATCCCAGTTTTGCATTCAAGAATCTGAGTCCGTCCATCGTCCACGTCATATAGACCTTGATTTTCTTCTCGCCCTTCAGCGAGTAGCTCACGTGCGTCCTCATACGCACCAGGTCGCGGTCAGCCAGGTCGTCGCTGATGTTCCAGTGTCCATCGCGGCGGTACTGTATGCCCATGTCGCTCAGCACGGCGTTGAAGTCGAGCGTGTTCATGTTGAATGTCTTCGCCACCTGCGTCGCCGTCAGCGTGTCCTCCGCCGGCTCGTTCAGCATCCGCAGGCCCTCGCCCATGATCTCGTCCGCCAGTCGCAGAATCTCCTTCGGTTCAGGCAGACATCTTACCTCTGACATCTTCCTTCTTATATCTTCCGTCTCCAGCTCCTGCCACCTCAGCACCAGCTTCGCACGCGCCTCGTCATTGAACTTCGTGGCGATGTAAAGACACTCGGTCTTGGTGAGTTGGTAGCAAGGCAGTGAGCGCCCCGTTGA
The DNA here is from genome assembly GCF_946407605.1 of uncultured Prevotella sp. Taxonomy (GTDB): domain Bacteria; phylum Bacteroidota; class Bacteroidia; order Bacteroidales; family Bacteroidaceae; genus Prevotella. The sequence goes on along the minus strand of NZ_CAMJOS010000038.1, from coordinate 13,997 downwards.
GTCCTTGTAAGTACTGAGCTGTAATTTCAGCCCAGTGATTTTCTCCCATGCAGGCTCCATATTCCTGATGGCCTGCATGATGTTTTTGTGTTGTTTACCTGTCAGCTCGGCAATCTCGAGCGACGTCATTGTTTGTACCTTATTAATATTAATAATCTGTGTCATAATTTTGAGTTTTTAGCGAGCTTTGGAAAAGCGAAGGTAGTTGAGCTCATTTCATCGATACTTCTCCGCTCGTCTTTCAACTCAAATTGTTGTTTTGTTTTTCTTGGAAACGAATTAGAATAATTGGAACGAATTAGAACGAATAATTTTTTATTCTCATTAAAGAGTTTTTATTCTCATTCGTGGATTAATTATTCTCATTATTCCAATTCGTTTCTTAAAAAAATCGTTTCTTAAAAAAATTCGTTTCTTAAAGTTGAAGCTTCACGATATCCGTTACCAAGATTTCTTGGAACGTCTGTCCCTGATATTCGTGTGTAGAGAAACGAAGCGTGGCCATGACCACGTCACCTTCGTAGAACCTGCACGCCGCCAGGTTGCCCAGCATGGCGCACACATATTCGTTTTCAAACTTGCCGCCCAGCTCCTTCAGCACGATGTTGCACTTCTGGATGCTGCCAGCCTCATTCTTACTTGACTGTACGCTAAAGGCCTCGCCCTGGCGTACCACTTTTAAAATCTTTACTTCCATAATTTTACTCAAAGAATCTCCTCGCTTCCCATTCCCGTCGCTTCTCCAGGCCTCGGAGCCTCTTGCCTCCGGCATAGACCCACTTCTTGAATTCCCGTTGAATCTGCGACTTACTGCCGCCGTTGCGTATTACCCTCAGCAGTGTTGAGTGCAGGAGCCGCCCTATGCCCAGGTTAAAGACAAACGACACCAGCGCGTCAAACTGTCCCTGCGTCCTGGCTACGCCCAGCCTGTTCACCTGGCTCTCCACCTTCTCGAGGTCGCGCATCAGCAGCTCCTCCGCCCAGTACTCCGAGATGCGGTCGCCCACACTCACATCCTTTCCCGTGTGCCCATAACCTATGGTCAGCACGCCGCCCACGTCTTCCGTGGCCACCAGCAGCAAGCCCTCAAAGGACTTCAGCTGCGTCTTTAAAATCTCACTTGTTTTCATGTGTTTAATGTTCTCTGAAATTTAATGTTTCGCTCGGCTTCGCCGCTTGGCTCGTCCAAGAATGTATAATGTTTATTGTCATCCACCGGCCTACCGGTGGGGTCGCTGTATCAATAAGTTTGAGATCGCTTGTCAATCCCCGTTTCCGTTCGTTGACGATGCAAAGTTAAGCACAAAAAAAGCACGATGGAAGGAAATATCCATCGTGCGAAAGTTTGCGAAAGTTTTTGCGAAAGTTTTGGCTCTTTGCGAAAGTTTTTCAGGATTTTGCGAAAGTTTGCGAAAGTTTTTCAGCTTCTAAGCAGCGCCGTCAGGTCGGTTGCCAACCGCAGATAGTCCTGAAAGCGTTTGCCTATCACAGGAGCGTTCTGCTCATCCCACAGCGAGATGCTTTTGCTGAACGAGAGCACATCCATCCTGCAGAAGTCACGCGGGTTGATGGCGAAGTCGTTATCGGGAAACAGCTCATCCATCTTTGTCTTAAGACCCTCGTAGTTGCCCGTTTTCAGATAACCTACATCGACCAGCACGTGATAGACCACAAACCACATACGCGACACCTTGATGTCTTTTATCACCTGTATCACGGCCTGGCGCACCATCTCGTCGGTCACTTTGCGCTTACTCATCTGTCTGGTCTCCATCAGTCGGCGGCGCATCGTAGAGAACTTGGTGCGCGGAGCCTTCTTCCTCACTCCCGTGACGCGCCCCAGGATATAGGCCGAAGTATAGTCGGCCACGCGTATCGGTGGAAAGCTGTCGTTGTCAGGAATCAGCCATTCCTCGTTGTTTTCATCGTGACAATAGGCCTTCAGCGTCGATTCTCCGTCGAGCAAAGCCACCACCACGTCGCCGTCGTCATAGCTGTCGCTGTTCTTCACCATCACGTCGTCACCGTCGTAGATGTCGGCATCCTTCATCGACATGCCGCGAACCGCAACTACGAAGTCGCACATTTTCAGAAACTCTTTCGGCATCATCACATACTCGCCGTCATAGTCGCCAGGAGCCTCCGGATATCCTGCCGGAACACCGTCCGTGAAATAAGGCACCTGCGTGTCGCACACCTCACACTTAATACCCTTGCTCTCGAAGAAAGCCAAGGTCTCTTCCATGCTCAATACGTTCAGTCCTGTTCCTTTTCTCTTTGATACATTTTTCATTTTGCATTCGTTTTCTAGTTACTAAATCAAATTTTCGGCTGCAAAATAAAAAAGAGGGTGTCCCAAAAGTCGAGACACCCCCTTAAAAATTAATATCTTTTAAGAATATTCTCTATGATTTGCCGCATTTTCTCACGAAGATCCAGCGGCTGGAGCACTTCGATGCCGTCGCTGTGGCGCAGAAGCTCGCCCAGGAAATCGCTGGTGGGACGGATGTCGTAGGAGAAGTCGGTGTAGTCAGGAGTTGATTCCAACTCGCGCTGCGAGTGGTGCAGGGGCAGCGTGCGCAGGTAGTTGGGCATCCACTTATGGGCACGCACGATGACGTGGGCCATAGGCGTTGCGTCTGTCAGAACGCCAAAGTACTCTGCGAAATAATTCTGGGGCGAGAAGTCGGCGGGCATCTCGAAATTCTCATCCGTCGGCTCCATCATCGTCATGCGGTCGAGAGCGTAGATGCGCATCTGGTCCTCGTCGTTCAGCGCCAACAGATACCAGCGCTGGCGAAACAGCTTCAGCGCGTAGGGGCACACCACCCTCTCGTAGCCCTCGGCCTCGAACTTCTTGTAGCCCATGCGCAGGCGGCGGTTGGTCTTGATGGCGCGGATGATGATGTCGAGATACTGCTCGCCCGCAGGTGACTCTTCCAGCACCAAACGCTCCTTCACAGCGGCACTATCAGCCAGCACGCCATGCACATTGAGCGTGGAGAAGAGCCAGCGCTCTATATTGTCGTCGCTGATCACCTCCATATTGCTGATGTAATATTTATTGGTATGGTTATCGCACTCAAGGATGATGCCAAACATGTCGAGTATGGCGCTGCGATGACGATGGAACGACGATCGTGGCAGCGGGTTGCCGTCAGCCACTTTATCATCAATCCACTTCTGGTTCAGTTCTTCGAGGGTCAGCTTGCGATAGGCCCTGAACGTATTAATAATCCAGATGTACTGGTAGAAAATCTGAGCTGGTTTCATATGCTTTTATTTGTTGGGCTGAGTGGGTTTATTGGGGTTATTGGGTTGGTTAGGCTGGTCGGGCTTCTGCCCATTAACCCCATTAGACCCATTAACCCCATTACCCCCATATCGCCCATTACCACCATTCCCCTCATACGGAATCTTCCCATAGGCCCCATTTTTCTTCTGCCAGTCCTTCCTAGCCTGATACATCTCCTCTTTGATGCCGCCTTTCTCCAAGAAGTCGCGCTTCTTCCACTCAATGAGTCCACGGATAAGAATGTCGCATTGGTGAATCAGCGTGATGGCGATGTTGGCGATCGTCTCGTCAGAGCGCTCCTTGATCTTCTCTCTAAAGATGGCAGAGTCGAGATGAGCCTTACAGAACGTACGCGTCTGCACGCATCGTGGGTCATCATGCGCCCATTGCTCCAGACCCCTTACGCGCAGGTAGTCCTCGTAGTCAAGCAACAGCTCATGCAGCGATGCACGGTTCACGTTTGTCAGCTTCAGCTCCATTTCGCGCGACGTGATGCCATCGATGTTTCCCTCCGCCAAGTTCTGCTTGCCCGAACGTGCCGCCTGCACCATTTGGTCTATGGTGCGGTCGCCCACCTTCAGATACGTGTTGGCAAAGTAATACGTCACGTCGTAGATGCATTCCGCCTTCTGGAACGCCTTCAACGTCCGATAGTTATTGTCTTGCCGCAGGAAATCTTTATCTTCATCCATAATTACGCAACACAGATTACTTAATCACGACCTTTCTATTTCCGTGGACATACAATCCTTTAGCCGTTGGCTTAGCGCTCAATCGGACGCCATTGATGGTATACCATGCGGCGTCAGCCTTATCTGTGTTATCTGTGTTATCTGTGTGACCTATAATACCTGTTGTCTGTGTGCCGTCCTCAAAGTTCAGCACGATATCACGCACCCCATTAGTTTCTGTGAGGTCCACATGGAAGTACGCACGGAAGGCACCCAGTGTGTAGCCCTCGGTGTTAGGCCAGTAGAGCATGCTCACATCCTCGTTCTGGTTGTTCTTGCCGATGCCAAGGAACAGGTTGTCGTGGTCGGCGCTATAGATATTCGTTGAGCTATAGATGCCGCGGAACTGCACAAGGTTGTCCGTGCTAGTCACGGTCTTGCGGGCCAAGGCTTCGTCGCTGTTGTCGATGGTCACGCCATAGAACACGGGGTTGGGGAGATCCGTGCCCGTCCACTTCACGATGAACGGCGTGCCGGCGGCGATGGTATTGCCAGAGGTCACATTGTCGAAGTTCAGCGTCAGCACGCCCGTCGAGGCGTCGAAGCCCGACTCCGAGGCATTCATCGTCATGGCTGTGGCACCCGCCATCACGTCGCTGCCCACGGTCACTGCGAACGGCAGGCACAGCGTGTTCCACTTGCCGTCCTTATAGAGCGTGCGGCCGCTGAGCGTCACATTGGCTAAAAAGCCGTCAGCCGTATTGATGGTCGTGCTGTTGTCGGCGTTGTCAGCCAGGTTGATGATGGCGGGTACCACGTTGTACGTGCCGCTGGTGCTGGCAGTGCCCGCAGTGCCGCCACTGCCGCCGGCAGCGCGGTTGTCGCCGGCATTTTTCCCCCAGCCGCCGTTATATAATCCAGAAGGGTTTCTGTTTGTTTGGGCCAAGTTGTTTACGTCAACCATCAGCGTGCTTTCACCTGCGCCAGCAAGCGTTCCATCTACATTAGCACCGGGGGCACCTCCGAAGGCTCCTACTTGAAGGAAGTAGGTATTATCTGCCCAGTTTTGAACGCTTCCTGAGGAGCCACCGCCTCCACCGCCTCCACCAGGGCCGCCGGTGCCGATGTCGCTGGCTGCGCCGCCAAAGCCACCGCCGGCACCGCCTGCGCCGCCACCCACAGTTCCAAGCCAAGTACAACCATCTCCAGGATGCGTTTCAAATAAAGCGTGGCGGCCTCCAGCGCCACCATTGGCGCTACTGGTGCCACCGCTGCCACCATGAATCTCAGTCGTGAGGGCGGGTATCTGGTAAATATAGAGCGTGCCCATGTCGGCAGCGGTACCGCCGTTGTCACCATTATTACCTATGTTGCCCGAGAGCCTAATTGTTCCTTTTAAAGTGTAGGACAATCTTGCGCCACCGGCACCGCCTGCACCGCCATTGCCGCCATGTGTGCCGATGCCTGCACCGGCACCGCCGCCGCCGTCACCACCACGACCGCCGTCACCAGATTGTACATCATAATAGTTTCCTCTAGCGTTGCCAGATGCATCCCTTCCGTTCTGGCCATTGCCGCCATTGGCCGCATTGCCACCTGTGGTTACGAGCTTGCCGCTGCCGATGAGGTAGAGCGTGTTGCCTTCCGTCAGTTCAATGCCGGCACCGCCGCCCGTGGTTCCGTTAGCATCGGTACCCTTGCAGGTAATGGTCTGCCCGGAGGCGATGAAGATATGCACCGTGCCCAGGATGGTCATGCCGCTGCCGCCGGCGTTGCTGTTGGTGAACGAGCCGTCGCCCGTGGCAAAATAATACGTCGTAGTACCTGCTGCGCCAATTGTGATTCCCTTACTGCCCCCGAAAGGCAGCAGAGTCCATTGCCTCTGATTGGTGTTCGTCTGAGCACAGACCACATCCCATTCGCTTTGCGAAGGCAGTTTCACCGTCATAGTGATTTCCGACTCGCTGGTGCTGGCATTGCCTAATGCGCCGCTGCTGCCTTCAGTGCCTACAGCCTGACTACTGGTGTAGCTGTCGTTGTTGCTCCAACCAGCAGAATTGGAGTAGGCTTGGCCGTTGTTGAGGTTATTATAATTCAGGATGCTTTCGCCACCTGCGTCAGCCCAAGTTCCGTCAGCATTCTGGCCGCCCTTGCCGCCCGGAGCCTTGACAACGTAGTAACCAGAACCTGCCCAGTCAAGGTTGCCAGAGGTACCGCCGCCACCGCCACCGCCGCCGGGCCCGCCGGTGCCGATATTGCTGGCAGTGCCGCCGAAGCCGCCACCGCCGCCGCCACCGCCGCCGGCTGCACCATAGTTGTTGCTCGTGTCGTCATCTAAAATGCTTATGCCCGCACTGCCTGCGCTGCCGCTTGAGTTTGCTGCTGCGCCACCCGTGGCAGTCAGATGGAAGGAGGTCCCTATCACATAGAGATAGCCCATGCTGCCAGCGGTTGCACCTGCTTGACCAGCGGAACCGCTGCCGCCACCAGCCGTACTATAAGCTGAAACTACACTTGCAGCCCCGGCACCGCCACTGCCGCCCTGGCCGCCGCGCGTGCCGATGCCCGCGCCGGCACCGCCGCCGCCATTGCCACCGGCACCACCAGTGCCAGACCAGTAGTTACTATTGTCCCAACCAGCGTCACTGCCATTCGTGCCGTTACCGCCACCCGCAGCATTGCCGCCAGTAGCATTGACATTACCCTGGCCGAGGAGGAAGAGGACGTTGCCTTCCGTCAGTTCGATGCCCGCACCGGCACCCGTCTGTCCGACGGCATTGGCTCCCTTGCAGGTAATGGTCTGCCCGGAGGCGACGAAGAGATACACCGCGCCCAGGATGGTTAGGCCACTGCCGCCAGCGTTGGCGTTGATGAACGTGCGGTCGCCCGTGGCGTAATAATACGTCGTAGTACCTGCTGTGCCAATCGTGGTTCCCATACTGGTTCCGAAAGGCAGTGCCGTCCATTGGCTCTGGCTGGTATTCGTCTGAGAACAGACCACATCCCATTCTTCCTGCGTAGGAAGTACTGTATTTGTAGTGATGCTGATGGCCGATTCGCTGGTGCTGACATTACCGCAGAAGCCGGCACTGCCGCCGATGCCTACACCCTGACTGCTGACAGAGCTGTCGTAGTTCCATTTATCGTCCTCCCAACCTGAGCCATTGGTTGTTACTTGTCCAGTTTTGAAGGCATTATGATTCATGATACCTTCTGCGCCTGCGGAAGCCCAGGTCCCGTCAACATTCTGGCCGCCCTTGCCGCCAGGTGCCTTGACAACGTAGTAACCAGAAGCTGCGTAGTCAAGGTTGCTGGAGGCACCGCCGCCACCACCGCCACCGCCAGGACCACCGGTGCCGATATTGCTGGCTGCGCCGCCGAAGCCGCCACCGCCGCCGCCACCGCCGCCGGCTGCACTATAGTTGTTGCTCGTCCCGTCATAAAAAGCGCTCTTGCCGGCACTGCCGGCACTGCCGCCCTGGCTTGCTGCTGCGCCGCCAGTGGCAGTCAGACTGCCGAAGGACGTGGACACACAGAGTCCGCCCATGGCACCGGCGGTTGCACCGGCTTCGCCATTAGAACCACAGCGGCCAAAATCCGTACTCCATGCAGAGGTCTTATTTGCAGCGCCGCTACCGCCAGCGCCGCCATCGCCGCCGCGTGTACCGATGCCCGCACCGGCACCGCCGCCACCATGGCCGCCTGTGCCACCGGTGCCAGACCAGTAGTTATTACTGTCCCAACCTGCGTCGCCGCCATTGCCGCCATTGCCGCCATTCGCAGCATTGCCGCCCGTGGCAATGACTTCGCCCTTGCCGAGGAGGTAGAGCGCGTTGCCCTCCGTCAGCTCAATGCCGGCACCGGCACCCGTCTGTCCGCTGGCATTGGCTCCCGTGCAGGTGACGGTCACGCCCTCAGACAGGTAGAGATACACCGTGCCCAGGATGGTCAGGCCGCTGCCGCCAGCCGTGCTGTTGGTGAACGTGAGGTTCGCGTCGGCGTAGTAATACGTCGTAGTACCTGCCGTGCCGAGCGTCCGCCCCGTGGTGGAGCCTTCGGTCAAGGCCGTCCAGTTTGCTGATGTGGTATTGGTCATAGCATAGACCTCCTCCCAACTGGCTTGCGCCCACGCTCCCTGCACCATGGCGCAGAGCAAGGCGAGGATCAGAAATAATTGTTTGGTTCTCATATTGTATTCATTTTATTTGTTATTCATTGATTGGCGCTAAAAAACGATGCGGCCCCCTCGCTTTATAGCGATCGCGGCGTTACGCCGCACAACTGCGGTTAAGCGAGAGCAATGATACTTGCATCAATTCTTGCGTCCCTTCGGTGGCAAGCGACCAGAGGTCGAGCGGCCGAGCGTGAGCAGTTTCGCAGCCTTTCGGCTGCAAAGATACATATTTTTTTCAAATAATGATATGATTTGAAGAGTTTAACGTGATTTTGGAGCGATTTTGTTACATTTTGATACAAAAAACGAGAAACACATGGAATAAAGAATGTGTCATGGACCTGGTACCTGACACATGAGTTTTTTCGAGCGCAAAAAAGCGCAGAGCCATCACTCTGCGCCTTGTTATTCAGTCCGGAAGCGGCCTAAGCCTAGGGGTATATTAAAAGTCCCGCATTAACTTTGCAGCTGAAAACAAAATTAAAGCGGGACAATTAATTATTTTATTACTGTCTTGCGACCTCCGTGGATGTAAATTCCCTTGGAACTAGGCTTAGCATCCAGCTTCCGTCCATCCAGCGAATACCATGCGGCGTCAGCCTTATCTGTGTTATCTGTGTTATCTGTGTGACCTATAATACCTGTTGTCTGTGTGCCGTCCTCAAAGTTCAGCACGATATCACGCACCCCATTAGTTTCTGTGAGGTCCACATGGAAGTACGCACGGAAGGCACCCAGTGTGTAGCCCTCGGTGTTAGGCCAGTAGAGCATGCTCACATCCTCGTTCTGGTTGTTCTTGCCGATGCCAAGGAACAGGTTGTCGTGGTCGGCGCTATAGATATTCGTTGAGCTATAGATGCCGCGGAACTGTACTTTCTCGTCATGGCTTTGGACAGGTGTCGGGGCGTCGGTAAAGACTTTGACGCCAGTGAATAAGGGATTAACGAGGTTGTTAGTGCCATCGCCTTCCCACTTAACAATATAAGGTGTACCAGCACTAATGCTTTTAGCATCCGTGAAGAAGAGACTAAGTGTGCCAGAGGCGGCATCGAATTCGGAGTCTGCGACTTTAAGCTCCATCACTGTAGCACCCTCGAGCGGTGTGCCGTCGAAGTGGTGACCCTCGTCTGCGCTGAAATTGCCTAAGCTGAACGGCAGGCAGATAGTGTTCCAGTTGCCGTCCTTATAGAGCGTACGACCGCTAAGGGTCACGTTGGCTGTGGCCTTGCTTAACATCTTTATCTTGTCAGTGTTGTTGCCATTGTCAGCAAGCGAACCTGTTAGGCAGCTAATCTGATAAAAGGCATTATCACCGAAGCGAATATTCTTGGCGAGGAAGGCATCGAGGTCGATGGTCAGATTAGAGCAGAAGGCAAAGGCATAATCACCGATGCGCTCCACACTGACAGGGATGGTGACCGATGTTAGATTAGCATTGTTACAACCTTCGAAGGCCATATTGCCGATGCTCGTCACGCCATTCTCAATGACGACACTTGCAATGAGAGAACGATAATCTTTCCAGGGCAGGTCATCTGGAGTACCATAATCTTTCATGGCACCCGTACCACTGATGGTGAGGGTGTAATTGGGAGATGTTCCGGTCAACACCCATGTGACGCCTGTGCCGCAGCTGCCGATAACGGATACCACGCAATTTGCACGTGCCTGACCATCCTGAGAGATGGCCGTGATGGTAGTTATGCCTGGTGCTACGGCTGTGACAGTACCGTCATTTACAGTTGCGACAGTCTCGTCAGAAGTACGCCAGACAATATTTTTGTATGTGACATTTAGAGGATATATAGTCGCAGTAAGATTGAATTGACCGCCAACTTCCAGGCTATTCGTTGTCTTGTTGAGGGTGACAGATTCTGCAGGAGTTAAATAATTATTTACCTCTACATTACATGTTGCATAAGCGCCACTTCCGTCCAAAGCTGTACATGTGATGGTTGCTGTACCATTTTGTGAACCTGCTAAGAATTCGCCTGTGGCGGCATCTGTGATATGGACAATGTTATCGTTACTACTTGTAAATACGACATCCTTGACACGAGCGTCGGCAGGGTTGATGGTTGCATTCAGCTTGCCCGAAGCGTTTGTTTTCACAATCATACTCTCATTGTCGAGAGTGACAGACTCTACATGGGTGATTTCTATGTCATCAACGAAGTGACTTTTGTATTTTGACCAGTTTGTCGCATTTTCGAAAATACTCTTCATCAGCGTAAAGACGTGGATGGTTACACCAGATGACTTAAATGGAGAATTCTCGCCAATAGCTAATACGCTTGGAACATTGTTGATGTAGAAATTTTGGACGCTTGTTCCGTTAAAAGCACAATTGCCAATAGAAGTAACAGACTGCGGGATGGAAACGCTCTCTATAGTAGTTCCGTTGTTGGAGAAAGCATATGCGCTAATGGTAGTCAAGCCCTCAGAGAGAGTGATTGATGTCAATTTACAGTTTGCGAAGGCGTTATTGCCAATGCTCGTCACGCTGGCGGGGATGGTGATTGTTGTTAGACCTGTATCACAGAAGGCATTCTCACCGATGTACATCACGCTGGCAGGGATGGTGACCGACGTCAGACCAGTGCAATTGTTGAAGGCATAGTCACCGATGCTCGTCACGCTGGCGGGGATGGTGACAGATTCCAAACTGGTGCAATTCCTAAAAGCATCGCTGCCGATGCTTTTCACACCATCCTCAATGACAACGGTAACGATGCCAGCCAGGTAGTTCACCCATGGCCGGTTAGTGAGAGAATAGTCCGCCATATTGCCCGTACCACTGATGGTGAGGGTGTAGTTGGGAGACGTGCCTGTCAATGCCCATTTGACGTATGTGCCGCAGCTTCCGCTGGCAACAACGGAGAGGGAGCTGAGCGTATTGTTAGAGAGGGCGTCAACCTGAGCTGAGGTGAGGGTGCCGAGGTAGTATTTTCCGCTCGCATCGCCAAGCAACTGGCCATCGACTATCTGCACCGTGCCGCTGTCGCTGTTTTTGATGCTGCCAACGAGGGTGATATTTTTGCTGATGGTCAACGTGCCGCTGTTATAGAGGCAGGGATTGTCAGTGGAATAGGTGTTCTTGACAGTTACGTTTTCAAGTTCCACGTTGCTGTTATAATTATAAATGGCAAAACCATTATAATCGTTTACGCCTCGTCTGCTAATCGTACCGTTTTTAATGATGACCTGGCCTTCGGCATTCATGATAGAAAAAATGCCATATCCGTAATTAAGGTTATTAGCATTCACTACATGTCCGTTGAGGTCGATTATCATGGGTTTTCTGACCTCAAGCGAGCAAGTCTGCGCGGTGATGTCATGATTCAGCGTGATGGTGGCTGCGGTGCCGTAAGTGGTGTAGGCATTGGCTGCCGCGCTGACAGCATCCTGAAGCGAGTTGTAAGGGGTTGTGGTGCCGTTGGCTGTCACGGTAACGAGATAAGAAAGCGTATTGTTAGCAAGGTTGGCAACCCGAGAGTTGATATAGCCAGAGTATTCTATGCCGTTCTTATCGTAAAGTTTCTGGCCAGAAGCTATCTTCACATAGCCTTGGTTGTAAATGCTGGCATCGAAAGTAATGCTCTTGCTGATAGTCAAGGAGCAGGTGTTACAAATATAGACACAGTCGCTACCGCTACTGGGGGCTTCGGCAGTGATGTTTTCAAGAACAGCCTCACCCTTATATATGTAAACGTCATTTTGTCGTCCACGAATTGAACCATTCATGATGGTCATCTGCTGACCATTTGACAGATAGATATAAAACAGATAATAGTTCGTCGTTGTATTGATGCGATGATTATTGAGGTCGATAATCATAGGCTTTTTGACCTCAAGCGAGCAGGGCTGCTCAGTGATGTCCTTCAGCAACGTCACGGTGGCTGTGGACTGAGCGCCGTTTGCCGCGCTGACAGCAGCTTCAAGCGAGCTGTAAGTGTATGTGTTACCGTCCACCGTTGCAGTGGCCACATTGTCGGCCCACGCATTCTGCGCAGGCATCATGAACAACAGTGTTGCGACAATCATCATGGTGCGCAACAGACTTTGTTTGGAAAAATGTCTCTTCATTATCCTATTTCGTTTTAATGATTAATCATTATGTTGTACGTTTTCGGCCTGCAAAGCTGCGGTTAAGCGAGTGCCATAATGCTCGCATCAATGGCCGAGCGTGAGCAGACTAGCACGCTTTCGGCGTGCAAAGGTAGTAAAAATTGAGCGAAATAGAAAATAAATCAACATTTATTTTTATTTTCGAGGTGCAGCCTACCTTCTTGCGTCCCGTTGGTAGCAAGCGTCACCCTACGGGATGCCGAGCGCGAGCGAAGCTCAGAGGTAGTAAAAATTGAGCGAAACAGAAAATTTATTTCTCAAAAAATTGTGAGTAAAAAAAGACGCAAAGCAATGCAGTGTTGCAGTGTTGCAGTTCACGAAAGGGTTCCTTCACGACCTCAGAAAAGTACTATAATATATATATTATATATAATATATATATTATAGATATATTTTTCAGCTTTCGCCTTCCCATTTTTTAACTGCAACACTGCAACAGTGAGTGCAGAGCCAAGCGAGCTTGAGCTATGCCGAGCGCCAGCAGTTGTCGACGAAGTCAACACTGCAGCAGCCGCAACGTTTTCTGAAAAAAAATAATAAAATTTCTTACAATGTATTCGAGAACCGCAATCAAAATGTTGTACCTTTGCATAGTCAAAAGAAAGATAGAAAATGCGCCCAACTAGAGAAATATTTTTTCTTAGCTAGCGAGATAAAATTCTTAAGTTAAGCGGCAAAATGGAGTCGGACTTGTGACACGTGAAAAATATTTACAATTTAATTACTAACCATTTCGAAACACACAAAATTATGGCACTGAAAGTAAAAGCAAAAGAACAACTGATCAAGGTGGGCAAGTATGCTGAGACCTACCGTTACGTGATGATGCCTGAGCTGTACACCGCTCTGACTCAGGACAAGGTGATTAAGGAGGCTGCCCTGCGCTCGGGTGTGAGCCGAGGCGTGATGCAGGCCTGCTGGGATGCAGCCGGCGAGGTAATCAAGGCCTGGGCAACCGAAGGCCACAGCGTGGCTCTGCCTGGACTGGGCACCATGCGCTTCGGACTGCGCGCCAAGAGCGTGGACGACGTGAACAAGGTGAAGGCTGGCCTCATCTCGAGTCGTCGCATCATCTTCACTCCCGACGTCGACCTGAAGGACGAGCTGTCGAAGACTGCTGTACAGATCACCTGCTACGACCGCGAGGGCAAAGAGGTGAAGCGCGTCACCAGCACCGACGAGGGTAACGTCGAAGATCCCGAGAACGAGGGCGGAACCACGAACTCAGGGAACAACGGATCTACGGAGAACGGCGGCACCCAGAACGGAGGCAACGGCGGCACTCAGAACGGTGGCACCAGCGGTGGTGACAACACCGGAGGTGGTGACAACGGCGACGGGTACAACTAAGGTGAAGACCATGGGGCCCCGAAGGGGTTAAATAACCTAGCATAGGGGCTTGCCCCTATGATTAAAGGGGCCCCACCCTCTTACCAATAAACAATTGAAAATGTAATGCTATGAAGAAAGAAAGTTGGAAAACAGTTATTCAGATTATCGTATCGATACTGACGGCAGCGCTGACTGCGCTGGGAACGACCTCTTGCATGGGATGCATGTAAGGTCAAGGGTGAAGGGTGAAGGGAGGATAGACTCTGCCCTACCCCCACTACACGAAAACGAAAGGACGCACCGACTCAGAAAATTGCTGGGCCGGTGCGTTTTATGTATAGAAACTTTCATAAACGTGTAGATAGGGGGCATTATGACAGACTGATGAGGCATAAGT
>NZ_CAMJOS010000037.1 GCF_946407605.1 uncultured Prevotella sp. | reverse complement strand
GCTCGGGGTGACCAGGAGTTACTGAACCCCACTGACGCAGGTTCTTCAGGTCCTCGAGAGTGTACTTGCCGATAAGGGCGAGCTGGCTGTACAGCATTGGAGCCATGTGACCAGGATCGAGGAAGAAACGGTCGCGACCCTCCCAAGCGGGATTCTCAGGATCGTAAACCAGGAACTCACTGTACAGGGTGTTGATGAAGTCAGCACCACCCATAGCACCGCCGGGGTGACCCGACTTTGCCTTTTCAACCATAGAAGCTGCCAGAATTCGGATGTTGTCGGCAGCTCTGTTCATGACTTTGTTGTCGTTCATAATGATTATTTTATTTAAAAATGTGAATTTGTCGGCAAAGATACAAAAATATTCCGAAACCACCACGTGTTTCGGAATATTTTATTCAGTTTTATTAATAAACGGCTTATTTTGCCCCTTTTGTTTATTAGAATCTTACAGAAACTTGGTTGCCGTTGTAGTCGATGGTACGGGTGGTGCCATCAGGCAGCACCAATGTGAATTTACGGTCGAGCAGCATACCCTTGTAGCCACCTTGGCGTGCGCTGATGTGCAGCGTGCGGGTGCGATCAGACCATGTAAAGATGATGTTCGAGTAGTAGCCCTGCTCGTAGTTGTAGTTGTCGCCCTCGTCCTCGTAGAGCGAGAACTCAGCATCGGCACCAGGATAGATGCGCATCTCGAGGTTGTTCCACGCCTTCTCACCAACATACTGCATCTCTGGTCCCAGGGGCAGTATGCTGCCAGCACGCACAAACATTGGCACGCGGTCGAGTGTGGTCTGCAGCGTCACCTCCTGACCACCGTTATACAGCTGGTTGGTCCAGAAATCGTACCACTTGGCACCCTTAGGCAGATATTTCTTGGCGGTCTTTGTCTCCGTCCAGTCAATGCCACCATTCTCTTTCCTCTCTCCACCTTCCTCTTTTCTCTTTTCCCAGCCCGTCATAGCGTTGGTGCGGATAATCTTCTCCTCTGTATATTGCGGGTTGACGATGGGGCAGGCGAGGATGCTGCGGCCGAACATAAACTCGTCAGTCATATCCCACACGCGCTGGTCGGCGGCAAAGTCGCTGAACAGGGGGCGCATATAGCTGTCGTTGTTCGAGGTGACCTGCCAGGCTGTACTATATAAATAAGGTATGAGGCGATAGCGCAGGCGGATCTGCTTCTCGATGGCGTCATATACAGGCTCACCCTTCTTGCCAAACTGCCAAATCTCGCGAGGTGCATCGGCGCCATGACTGCGGAACACGGGACAGAACAGTCCGTACTGCATCCAGCGCACGTAGAGCTCCTGGAACTGTGGGTTCTTGGGGGCAGAGCCGCCACCGCGGGTGTTGTACGAGCCGCAGAAGAATCCGCCGATGTCTGTATTGAAGTTGGGGTTACCTGTCAGCGAGAAGCTCAGTCCTGCAGGTACCTGCTTGCGCAGCATGTCCCACGACGAGTTCACGTCGCCGCTCCACATATTCGAGCCGTAGTGCTGCTGACCAGCGAAGCTCGAGCGCGTCATGATGAAGATACGCTTGCCCTTGTCGTCCTTGCGCTGACTCTGATAGATGCCGCGAACGGTCTCCAGTGGGAAGGCGTTGCGCTGTGAGCGCCATGTGCCGCCATAGACCTGATGCTCGTAGTCGCTCTCCTTCGGATTGAAGAAGTCGGGGTCTGTAGAGTCCATCCACCATGCGTCGCAGCCGTAGTCGTAGAGGGTCTTCAGATATTTCCAGTAGATGGCGCGAGCCTCAGGATGGAAGGCATCATAGACCTTCACGCCCGAGGGATATTTCATGATGGGAGGCCATACGTGCGAGATGCCGCTCTGTGGCCACGTCTCGAAAGGCATCAGCAGGCCCTTCTCGTCCAGCTCGCGGAACTGCTGTGTCATAGGTCCGAAGCTGGCCCAGATGCTGATCATGAAGTGTGCGTGCTTCTTGTGCACATTGTCAATCATCTGCTTGCCGTTGCTGAAGTCCTCAGCCAGGAAGTCCATAGCGTTCCACAGGTAGTTAGAGCCCCAGTACTGCCAGTCCTGGATGATGCCGTCGAGGGGCACGTTCAGCACGCGATACTGGTCGACGATGCCCTCAGTCTCGGCAGCAGTCTTATAGCGCTCCTTCGACTGCCAGTAGCCGTAGGTCCACAGCGGGAACATAGGCACATCGCCTGTCAGCTGACGCATCAGCGCGATGACGCCGTCGGCACTTCCGCCATACATGAAGTAGTAGTCCACGACCTTGCCCACCTCCGAGGTAAACGACATGCCGTTCTCGTCATCATCAAACTGCGTGGGAGCATAGTTATCCCAGTAGATGCCCCATCCCTTGATGCTCTGCAACACGTTCTGGAAGTCCTCCAAGTTCGACTGCTCCATGCGCTTGTGCTCGCCCCTGCGGTTCATCTTGCCATTCTGTATGGTTCCCAGGCCATAGATGGCTTCGTTCTTGTCGAGGATGAAACGCTGGCGCACTTGCTGTGTCAGGTTAGGACTCTTTTCGTCGAGGGTGCCAAAGGCGCAGTCCTTCTCGCGCAGCAGCACCTTTCCCTTGGCAGTCAGGAATGTCAGCGCGCCCGTCTTGGGGTCCATCTTCACCGTCAGCTCCTTGCTCGATGCTGTTGTGGCGTTGGTGCTCACCTTCACGTCGGCGGGCTTTGCCGTCACTACCAGGCTCTGGTTGCTGATGTCCGTGCCTGCAGGCATCTTGACGATTCTCACGATGGTGGGCGTGTAGAATTCCACCTGTACCTTGGTGCCGCCCACCTCTTTCTCAAATGGTTTTTGTGCCATTGTTGCCGTCACTGTCAATAGGAGCAGTACGGCCATTGTTGTAAGTTTTCTCATATCCGTCTAGTGTAAATTGTACAGTCTTTTAGGTTTCATCTGCAAAAATACGAATAATTGCGGACATACCATAAGGTTAGGCTCATTATTTAACGTTTGTTGGGATAAGAACCGCTCAATAATGACAAACGAACCAATAATTTGTACAAGAATTGTCGATTATTATAAAAATAATGTGTATCTTTGCAGGGTCATTGCTGACGAACAAGATAACAAAAACGAATTGACTAAAAACTTGAACATGAGACGTAACCTATTGTTATTTGCCCTTTTGGCGATTGTATCAGCCGCCAAAGCCCAGAGCGAGTACACCATCACGGTGGATAGCAAGCAGCCCTCGGGCATCATCGACGAGATGCTCTATGGCCAGCTCTTCGAACATATCTATTTCAGCGCCAACAACGGCGTGTGGCAGGAGCTGATTCAGGAACGCTCGTTCGAGCCTGAGCAGTATCCTGGCATTCCTCCGCGCGACGGCTATTTCGACGGTTGGTATATGGACGACGACCAAGTGCTGCATTCGCCCACGCGCTACGAGCAACCGCTGAAGATTGACAGCATCAATACCTGCGACTTCGACCTGACGATGGATGTTAACTGGCGTGCCTACAAGCTGGCCCGTCGCAGTTGGAGTGGGGGACTGATGGACATTCGTTTCGCCTTCCGCAACAAGGCCGACGGCTCTCCATATTATATACGCATACACGACTCATATTATGAGAGTCGCACGTTTACCCCAGCACAGACTCAGGCCCAGATCGACGCTGCCAACGAGGCCGCCGCACGCGCTGCACTCCAGCAGCAGAGCGCCACTGCCGACTTCTCTGTCTGTCAGATGGAGGTGCGCCAGTCGCAGGGTTTCGGTGGACGTCCTGGTCGCCGCATGAACACCCTCGTGCCCCTGGCCTCGGCTCCTGCCACCAAAGAGCAGGTCAACGAGGAACAGCAGTGGCACAAGTTGCGCATATCGAGTCGCGGCAGCAAGGTGACGGTCTATTGGGACGATAAGCAGGTACTGACCTACGACGGTCTGGAGCAGGCCAGCCGCAATTTCGTGACCTTCTGGGTGAACTATACCGAGGCCACTTACCGAAATATCAAGCTGACGGCTGCTGACGGAAAGGTGCTCTTCGAGGGCATTCCTGGCGACGTTCAGATTCCCGCTGTAGCCCAGCAATGGACGCCTTTCGGCGAGGGTGGTAAGTACCGTCTCGTTAAGGACGATGCCGTGAATATGCGCTACTCGCAGGAGATTACGGCAGGCAAGACCGAGGCAGGAATCTTCCAAGGTCCACTGGACGTTGATGGCGAGAACTATGTAGGCTCCATTTATGCGAAAGGTAAGGGCGAACTCATTGTCGGACTGCGCAGTACGAAAGGCAATATCATTGCCCGCCAGTCGTTTAAGGTCAGCAAGGAGTGGAAGAAATATGAATTCACGCTTGTTCCCCAGATGATCGAAGGTATCGACGGTCATTGCAGAATCTGTGTGGATAGTATACAGCCACCTAGTTCCCTTGAAAAACTCGCCAGTGACCTGGGTGTAAAGACCGTTCAGAAGATCACCAAGTTTAGCTGCGACTGCGACTTCGTCATCATGGTGAAGAACGGAACGATACAGGTTGATATGGCGACGATGACTACGCAGACAGGTAAGAGTCTGGGCGGTTTCCGTCCTGATATCCTGCAGGCCGTGAAGGAGCTGCACCCCACCTGTCTGCGTTGGCCTGGTGGTGGCTACGTGGCCCAGTACGACTGGAAATGGGGCATCGGTCCGCAGGAGCAGCGTGAGCGCTGGGCTCACTGGATGTGGCTCGACTACGACCAGAACTGCTTCGGAACCGACGAGTTTATCCGCTTCTGCCGTGAAATCAATTCTGAACCGATAATCGTGGTGAGCGTCAAGTTCGAACGTCCTGCCGAGGAGTACGACCAGATACTTCAGGATGCCGTTAACTGGCTGCGCTACTGCAATGCCCCTGCTACTGACGAATGGGGCGCCAAGCGTGCTGCCAACGGTCATCCCGAGCCTTACAACGTGAAGTACTGGGAGATAGACAACGAGATGTGGGAGATGGGCATTGACCGTTATGAGAAGTGTGTGCGCGACTTCAGCACCGCCATGCGAAAGGTTGACCCCAGCATCAAGATCATTGCCTGTGGCGGCTTCCGCGAGGACGAGCAGTTCATTCAGCGTAGCGGCAAATACTTCGACTATCTCAGCCTGCACCACTACGAGCAGCAGGGCGGTTATGCCACAGGTCCTGTACGCTTAGGACAGCAGTACGACAACTATGCCAAGATGATAGCCAACGGTCCCAATCCTAACATCAAGCTGTTTATCTCAGAATGGAACCTCAACAGCATCGACTGGCGCACGGGTCTGTTTGCTGGCGGCTTCCTCAACACTTGCGAGGCTCGCGACGTGGTGGCCATGGGTGCTGCCGCCCTGTTCATCCGCCGTACTGACGCCCCCGACTGGAACAACGCCTTCATCAACTTCGACTATAAGGACCTGTTCAAGGCCCCCAACTGTCAGGTCACCGAGCTGTGGTACGACCACTTCTCAAAGTACCGCCTGGCCTTTAGTGGCGACACGGGCAACCTGAGCGTGAGCACCACCATGATGGAGAATGGTGCTGGCGTCATCGTCAAGGTGGTGAACCCCACCGATGAGGCCACCACCCTGCGCGTCAAGGGCGACTGGAAGGTAGTGAAGGATGCTGTGTTCGACTATTATGCTCCTGGCTCGCTCACCGTGGCCAACAGCATGGAAAACAAGCAGGCCGTAGCCCTGCAGAAGGCCACTCCGAAGACCGACGATACTGACGTGGTGCTCGCCGTTCCCGCCCTCTCTGCTGGCGTGCTGACGTTCTGTGTCATCTCCTCCAATTGATTACTAATGAATAAACGATAACACTATGAAGAAAATTTTGATGATGGTAGCAGCCATGATGGTTGCATTAGGCATTCAGGCCCAGAAGATTCAGACAGTCGATGGTGAGGGTAACGCCATACCCCTGGTCACCGTGCTCGACATGGACGGCAATATGATTGGTACCACCAATATCAACGGCGAGCTGGCCGACGTCAAGGGTGCCGCCAAGGTGACGGTGACCCACGTGGCCTACAAGCCCCAGATAGTCACCATAGCCTCGCTGCAGAACGGACGCATCACCATGGAGGCCTTGGATTATGGCCTCAAGGAGATTGTCATCACGCCCAAGCCTTACCTCTACGTAGAGTACTATTTCCGTGCCTTCCGCTACATCGGCGACTCGCTCAGAGCCTATGGTGCAGGTATCTACCCTGCCATCTTCGACATCAAGAAACAGTATAAGCCCGACACCCGTACCCACTGGTCGTATGGCGTCTTCTCCAACAAGGCCAACGGCTGGCATGGCGCACATATCGAGAACCAGGTGAAATCATGGATAAAAGGATCCTCTCACCTCGCAGCAGAGAAATTCCTGAAGGACAAGAAGGGCAAGGAGAAATACAATGCCAGCATCGTGCAGGAAAAGCCCAATGTATGGCGTGTGGAGATACCCAACGAGAAGGTGGGGCAGATAGTGCACAGCAACGGGGTGAGTCGCGCCACGCTCGATGGCTCGCGCATGCAGATGTACTCTAACCAGATTCATGGCGAGACCAAGATGCTGAAGAAACGTCAGAAAGTGGACTATGAATACCAGTATGCAGAGATTTTCAAGCTGGCCGACGAGGACAACGATCTGCCTGACATCGCACGTCATCTGATGACCATGAACCACTGGGAATACAACAGCGGCAAGGGTCGCGATATCGAGATATATTACATCTATACCGTGGAACACGGCTTTGTCGATGCTGACGCCTTCAAGGCCCGCAGCAAGGAGCTCAACGGCCACTATGTGGGCGATATGACCCTCGAGGACCTGCAGCAATACGAGGCCAGTCACAACATCCCGCCACTCGCCCCCGCACAGTTAGAGACCATCAAGGCGCTGAAGAAAGGGCAAGGGAAATAGAGCTTCTTGTTGTAATGTCAGGGGACGCATAGGCCTGATGGAAGAGGGCACAAAAAAATAGGAGAGAGGCTTGGCCTTTCTCCTATTGTTAATCCTTTAGTTCGCGGATTATTAAGCGTTAACAGTGTCAACAGCGGTAGTGTCAGCAGCGAGGCTGTCACAAGCGGTTGTGTCAACAACTTCCTCAACTACAGTTGAATCAGCGGGAGCCTCTTCAGCAGCCTTGTTAGCGTTACCACCACATGCTACGAACATTGTAGCTACAGCGAACATAAATGCAATCTTTTTCATTTCTTTGCTTTTTAAAATCTGTAAAACAATCATTTGTTAATTAAAACGCTGCAAAGTTAGGCATTTTTTTTGATACGTTGATATTTTTTTTCGTTTTTTTTTCATGCTTTTTTGTAACTTTTTTGCAAAGCGCTGAATATCAACAGCATACGAAATGTTAAAAATAGTATAGAAATTACACTTAACCAAGTTTTGGGGTAAAAATGCTGTTAATTGGTATTTTTTGTGTACCTTTGCCACTGCTTGGCAAAAGGGCCTGGCATAGTAGAAAAAAATAGGATATGATAGATACTTCTGCCTTTCAGGGCAAAACGGCAAAATACTTCACGCTGGGGTGCAAACTGAACTTCTCGGAGACCTCTACCTTTGGTAAGATGCTTCAGGAGATGGGTGTGCGAACGGCAGCCAAGGGCGAAAAGGCAGACATCTGCCTGATTAACACTTGTTCGGTGACGGATGTGGCTGACAAGAAATGCAGGCAGGCCATTCACCGACTGGTGCGCGAGAACCCTGGCGCCTTTGTGGTGGTGACGGGCTGCTACGCGCAGCTGGAGGCTGAGACGGTGAGCCAGATTGAGGGCGTGAGCCTGGTGCTGGGCGCCAACGAGAAGGCTAACCTCATCCAGTTTCTCTCGCAGGGGTTTGTAGACCGCGACAATGTCGCGGTAAACAAAACACCCTGGAAGAGGGAGAAGACGAAGGACATCAAGACCTTTGCGCCCTCGTGCTCGCGCGGCAACCGCACGCGCTATTTCTTGAAGGTACAGGATGGTTGCGACTATTTCTGCACCTACTGCACCATTCCCTACGCCCGCGGATTCAGTCGCAACCCAACGATAGCTTCGCTGGTGGCTCAGGCCCAGCAGGCTGCCGCAGAGGGTGGCAAGGAGATTGTGCTGACGGGCGTGAACATTGGCGACTTCGGCAAGACCACGGGCGAGAGCTTCTTCGACCTGGTGAAGGCCTTGGACGAGGTGGAGGGCATCAGCCGCTATCGTATCAGCAGCCTGGAGCCCGACCTGCTGAGCGACGAGTTGATAGACTACTGCGGAAAGGAGAGTAGGGCGTTTATGCCTCATTTCCATATCCCCTTGCAGAGCGGTAGCGACACGGTGCTGAAGCTGATGCACAGACATTACGATCGCCAGCTGTTTGCCGATAAGATTCTGAGAATCAAGCAGGTGATGCCTGATGCGTTTATCGGCGTGGATGTGATGGTGGGCTGCAGAGGCGAGACACCTGAGTGTTTTGAGGAGACCTACGAGTTCCTGAAACAGTTGCCCATAACCCAGCTTCATGTGTTCCCCTACAGCGAGCGTCCTGGCACGTCGGCCCTGAAGATTGACTATGTGGTGGCGGAGCGTGACAAGAAGTTGCGCAGCAAACGCCTGCTGGAGCTGTCGGACGAGAAGACACACGCCTTCTACGAGCAGTTTATTGGTCAGGAGGCGGAGGTGCTGTTTGAGAAGGCTACGCGTGGGCGCGCCATGCATGGGTTTACCAAAAACTATATCCGCGTGGAACTGTCGCCAGCCGACGCGAAGCCAGAATATGACAATCAACTGATCCGAGTGCGACTGGGTGATTTCAATCACGACAAGAGCGCGTTGTTTGGTGAAAGGTGAAGGGTGAAGGGAGAATAGACTAGAGGGCCCCGAAGGGGTCAAATAACATAGCGTAGGGGCTTGCCCCTATGATGAACGAAGTGAAATGAAGAAAGTAGCAGTTGTAATATTGAATTGGAACGGAGCGGTGATGCTCAAGAAGTATCTGCCCAACGTGCTGGAGCACTCGAAAGACGAGGCTGAGGTCTATGTGGCCGACAATGCCTCGACCGACGAGAGCGTGGAGCTGCTGAAGACGCAGTTTCCAGAGGTGAAGCTCATCATCCTGGAGAAGAACTGGGGATTTGCCGAGGGCTATAACAAGGCGCTGGCGCAGGTGGAGGCCGAATACTACGTGCTGCTGAACAGCGACATAGAGGTGACGCCCCACTGGTTGATACCCTTGGTGGCGTTTATGGATGCGCATGAGGACGTGGCTGCCTGTCAGCCTAAGCTGCTGAGCATCTTCCAGCGTAACCAGTTTGAGTATGCAGGGGCCTGTGGCGGCTATATGGACAAGTACGGCTATCCCTACTGTCGTGGCAGGGTGTTCGATACCATTGAGGAGGACCGCCATCAGTATGACCAGCCCGCCGAGGTGCACTGGGCCACAGGAGCAGCCCTCTTCGTGCGCGCGCGTATATATAAAGAGGTAGGCGGGTTGGACGCCCGCTTCTTTGCCCATCAGGAGGAGATAGAGATGTGCTGGCGCATGCGCATTCGTGGCTACAGGCTCTTTGCGCTGCCAGAGAGCGTGGTGTATCATGTAGGTGGCGGCACGCTGCCGAAGTCGAACCCCATGAAGACCTACCTGAACTTCAGAAATAACCTGACGATGCTATATAAGTGCTTGCCACAGAGTGACTTAGGTGCTGTAATGCGCGTGCGCTGGGTGTTGGACTATGTGGCTGCCGTGCAGACCCTGCTGAAGGGTAACGTGGGCGACTTCAAGGCTATTTTCCGAGCCCGTCGTGATTTTAAGAAGTGGAAGAAAGACTTTGCCGCCGACCGTGAGCAGATACAGGCGGGTAGGGTGGCAACGACGATGGCAGAGTATGCGCCCTTCATGCTGTTGTGGCAGTACTTCGCGCGAGGCCGCAAGACCTTTGCTCAACTGCAGTAAGAAAAGCTATTCGTGGTGATAAGGCTCGCCCTTGATAATGGTGCAAGCGCGATAGATCTGTTCGGTGAACACCAGCCGGACCATCTGGTGGGAAAACGTCAGCTTTGACAGCGACAACTGCTCGTTGGCCCGCTGATAGACGGCAGGAGAGAAACCATACGGTCCGCCGATGACAAATATCAGTCGGCGGGCCGTGTTGCGTTTCTGTTCCAACCATGAAGCCAGCTCAATGCTGCGAAGCTCCTTGCCGTGCTCGTCGAGCAGCACTACCGTGTCAGTAGGCTGAACCTGTTTCAATATCAGCTCGCCCTCAGCGGTCTTCTGCTGGTCTTCCGTCAGGTTCTTAGTGTTCTTAAGTTCTGGTATGGTTGTGATGTTGAAAGGCATATAGTGGCTGATACGCTCGGCATAGTCGTTGATGCCTGCAACGAAATGCTTGTTGACGGTACGTCCTACGAGTATCAGCTCTGTCTTCATGCGCTGGGGCTGTTACTTGATGTACTTCAGGCCCTCTTCCGTGAGGAACGGCTTGATCTGGTCGAAGGTCAGGATGACCACGGGTTTGCCATAGACGTAGGCCGCAATCTCGTAGCTCTGATACTGGATGATGAACGTGCCCTTGTAAATGCGCATGTTGCCAACGGGGATGGTCACCTCGTCAGGGTCGTCGAACAGACAGTCTTTCAGCTCGCATCCTTCTTCATCACAAGTCTCGCTGAAATATTCCGTCAGTCCGTCCTTCAGCAGTTGCTGGAAGCCCGCACCATCAGGATCCTTCAGGATGTTTTCGGCATTGAGACGCTTGCCTGTCTGCTTGTCGAATGTGGCACCAACAAGCCATCCAATGCCGTGGGCGCCACCCTGGTACTGATAGCCGTCGTCGACGAAGGTGACGTAGGTGTCGGTCACGTCCTCGAGGATGATGTCGTTGCTATACTCCCAGTTGAACATGTAGTCAGGAAACTCGTCACCTTCCTCCATGTTGCTTCTCACCTCTTCCTTCATGCCCTCGATCTCGGCCGACATTCCTTCCCAGTACTGCTTGCCAGCCTCTTCGAAGGCGGCTTTCACATCGTGGTTCTTGGCATAAGCCTCTTCCAGATTGCTGAAGTTCATCGTGATATAGGCCCAGACAGAGTCGTTGAGCACGTCGTTGTCGAACTTGGGAATCTGAGCAGAAAGGCGCACTATAGAATCAACAGAACAGAAACTCACTTTCGTAAGTTCCTGTTCTGCGATTGTATTATTCTCATCCGTCACCTCGGTGGAGTCAGACAACTGCTGGTCCTTGTCGAAGCCGAGTGCCTGTTTCACCTTGCTGCAGCCAGAGCACAGCAAAAGGACGGAAATAAGGATAAATCCAATTTTTTTCATTGTGGTAGCAATTTAATGCACCTCAATCAGTAATTACTCGCCCTTGATAGCAGCTACGCCTGGGAGAACCTTGCCCTCGATAGCCTCGAGCAGAGCACCACCACCAGTAGAGATGTAAGATACCTGGTCGGCCAGACCGAACTTGTTGACACAAGCTACAGAGTCGCCACCACCGATCAGTGAGAATGCACCGTTCTTGGTAGCCTCAGCGATAGCATCGCCGATGGCACGTGAACCAGCGGTGAAAGCGTCGCACTCGAATACACCAGCAGGACCGTTCCACAGGATGGTCTTAGCACCCTTGATAGCCTCGGCAAATGCCTTCTGGCTCTCAGGACCAGCGTCAACACCCTCGAAACCAGCAGGAACCTTGTTAGCGGGACAGTTGATAATCTGAGCACCAGCCTTAACGGTCATGGTGTCGAAGTCGAGACCGTTAGTAGCTGTGCAGTCAGAACCCAGAACGAGCTCTACGCCGTTCTTCTTAGCCAGCTCCTCAACACCCAGAGCTACATCCAGCTTGTCGAGCTCAACGATTGAATCGCCAATCTCACCGTTGTGAGCCTTAGCGAAGGTGTAGGTCATACCACCGCAGAGGATGAGCTTATCAACCTTACCGAGCAGGTTCTCGATGATACCAATCTTAGAAGATACCTTAGAACCACCCATGATGGCAACGAAAGGACGCTTGATGTTAGACAGTACGTTGTCAACAGCCTGAACCTCCTTCTCCATCAGCAGACCCAGCATCTTGTTGTCAGCGTCGAAGTAATCGGCGATAACAGCAGTAGAAGCGTGCTTGCGGTGAGCTGTACCGAAGGCATCCATTACGTAGCAGTCAGCGTAAGAAGCGAGAGTCTTAGCAAACTCCTTCTGGCTGGCCTTCATGGCTTTCTTAGCCTCGTCGTAAGAGGGATCAGCCTTGTCGATACCAACGGGCTTGCCCTCTTCCTCAGGATAGAAACGCAGGTTCTCGAGCAGCAGAGCCTCACCCATCTTCAGAGCCTTAGCAGCATCAGCAGCCTTAGCGCAGTCGGGAGCGAAAGCAACGGGAACACCCAGTGCCTTCTCAACAGCCTCGCGGATCTGACCCAGAGACAGCTTTGGGTTTACCTTACCTTTGGGCTTACCCATGTGGCTCATGATGATAGTAGCACCACCATCAGCCAGAATCTTCTTCAGGGTAGGCAGGGCACCACGGATACGGGTGTCGTCAGTGATCTTACCATTCTCATCGAGGGGTACGTTGAAGTCTACACGTACGATTGCCTTCTTACCGGCAAAGTTGAATTCGTTGATTGTCATAATGTTTGAAATTAATAAATGTATAAATGAATGTTTTGATTTGAATTGTCTATTCTTTCTTCTTGGCGAGGGTGTAGTTGTAGTAGTCCTCGTTGCCTGTGACGTCCTTCACCATCTTGAGGAAAGGCGGGAACTTGACAGGCTCGCCATCAACGATGCCCTTGGTCTCGAGGATAACGAGACCCTGGAGCTGATCCTGATAGGTGTCGACCTCGAAGTACTGACCTTTCCAGATGAAGCTGTTGCGCAACTTGTGGATAGTGAAACGATGGGGGTCGGAGAGCTCGAGCATCATCTCGTAGAGGCTGTTGTTAATCTGACGTTCAGTCACCAGCTCTTCGTTTTCCGAGGTCTTCTTCTTCGTGGTGTGCACAAACACTTGCTTCTGTCCCCAGCTACGCTTGCGCAGACGGATCTCTGCACCAGGCTCGCCAATGAGGTAGGTCTGGGTAATCTCGCTCTGAATGCTGTCGTCAGGCAGCTGGCCAGTAAGCTTAACGATGTATTTGCGCTCTTCAACGATAGGCTGTGGGATGCCCAGCACGTTAGAGATCTCCTTGATGACGCGATTCATCTTGCAGTCAAAGTCATCGTGATTGTTGATGACGCGCAGATGGGGATGACCCGTCCAGGCCTTGATGACCTTCTTGTCCAGATCGCGAGCAATGCGCAGGCCTTCCTCGTTCATCTGCTCATAGCGCTGGGCGTTGGTGGCTGTGGTGTAGTATTGCTCGGCACCGTCGGCTGCCGATACCAGATGCAACACGGCATCGTAGCGTTCACGAAGTTTGGGGGTGGAGGTGCCAACGGCACGTGTGATGCTGCTCCATGTCTCAGGCGTCATATAGGCCGAAATGTCCATAGCGCCTCGGTCGCAGACGATGATGCAGGGTTTCTTGCACTCCTGGGCCATACGCAGGAATTTGTCCTCGAGTGCCAGCTGAATCTCCAGCGTGGCCTTCTCGCCTTCGTAGAAGAATCCCTGGTTCTTTGTCAGGTAGTTCATGCCTGCCTGAGTAAAGATGGTTGGTACTTCGGGTATGGTGAAGACTTTGAAGCCGAGACTCGAGAAATGCTCGATGATGCGTACCAAAGCAGTGGTCTTGCCAGCGCAAGGACCGCCTGTGAGAACTATGCGTTTGATATCATCCATGCTTGATAGGTTTCTTTTGCGTTGCAAAGGTAATCATAATTCTTCAAATGTGCAAGCATTTTGCCTACCTTTTCTTGCGGTGTCTGAATAAGTCGCCTATGGAGTCAAATTCTTTCTTCATAATAAAGCCTATGCCCTGTGTGTTGAGCGACGAACGGGTGAAATATCGGTCGTTGGTCTGGTTGTAGGCTTTGATGGCCAGTGTGCCGTTGGGGTTGAGCAGATAGCGGATATCGAAGTCGCCAATGAATGATGTGGTGGCCTGCGTGGCATTGTCACGATAGCCAAACTGACCATTGATAAGCAGGCGGTTGTTCAACATGCGTCCGCTTATAAGTCCTTCATACTCAGCATTATGCCATCCCTCGTTTCCTGTAGAGATATTAGCTCCGAAATTCCAGTCGTCGGACTTGATGACCTGCGACAATACCTCGCTGATTTGACTCGAGACGGTGCCAGAGAGTAGCGATTGCATGGCCAGCTCCGTTTGTCCGTATTGCTGTGATTGGGCGTTGTTGGCACCCTGAGTGTAGAAGCGTCCGATGCCCAGCAGATAGAGCACTTGCTGGTTCATTTCCTGCTGACTGGCAATGAGCGAGCGTATCATCTGGTTCTCCTCGCTGTTCACCGTAGGCATCTCGAAGTCGAACTCTACGCGAGGGGCTCCTGCGGTGCCTTGGATGTTCATGAGGCAGTTTACGCGTACCGTATTATTACTGAACGAGTTGCCGAGGTTCAGGTCAGACAGGCTGACGCCGTTGACCATATACTGTGCCTGCAGGTTGAGGTTGGCATTGAGGGGGTCGCCTCCAAACACGATGCTGCCGCCTTCCTGGAAGGTGAAGTTCTTCTTGATGATGTTCTGGATGGTGATGCCGTAGGTGCCTCGTTCCACCGTATAGGTGCCAAACATGTGGAAAGGTCCTTTGTTGTAGAAGGTAGCTTTGATGGCGCCATTGCCGTTGAGCGTGATATAGTCGCCTGTCTTGGCATCCATCAGCACGCGGAGGGTGCCGTTGGGTGTGGCGTTGATAGAGAAGTTGATGTAGATATTGGTGGCGCTGGCCAGACTGCTGCTCTCCATAGGGTGGCGGATGGTCAGCGTGTCGCCCTTGTCGCGTTCGCTCCTGCTACCCCAGGTGATGAACTCCTGCTGGCTGATGGCATCGGGATTGGTGGCGTTGTAGGCGAAGACGGTGTTGGGCTGGGGCGTAGCGTCGCAGTTGATGGTCACCTCACCAGGACGTCCGTGAAGGTCGGCAGAACCCGAGGCATAGACGGTGCCGCAGATAATGTCGTCGCCAAAGTCAGGGAAGTCGTAGGCCAGCAGGTTGTCGGCCTCAATATCCACGTCGAAAGTAATATCTGATAGATGATCATGGTGAATGCCGCCAGTGACGTATCCCTGGTGCCCGTAGCGGTCTTTGATGACGCAGCGGTCGAAGAGGATATCGTTGATGACGAGGTTAATGGTGTCGTGATTCAGATAATACGTGGTGTTGAGGGCTTTTACGGTTGCCTGACCATCGGCCACTATCTGTCCTGTGAGGTTCAGGTCGCTGAGCAATCCATGAAGTGTCACTTTGCCGTAAGCATTACCCTTCAGGTCGCGCAGGAACGACTCCGTGAACGAGTTGCAGAATTCCAGACTGGTGCCCTCGGCGCGGATGTCGAGGTTGATATCGTTGCGAACAGGCGACACGTAGCCGTTGATATAGGTGTGGGTGTCGTTCTCGTCGTTGGCCACAGCGTTGATGTCGATCTGTTTGTCTGTCTGATTCCAAAGGGCGCTGGCTATGAGTGTACCCATGCGTCCCTCTTGAAAACGGAACTGCTCAACCTCTAAGTCGGCCCATGCAGAAAAGTCGCCAAACAGTTGCTTGGCATAGGCCTTACCTGTAGCCAGACCGCCGAAGGTGACGGAGTGGAAGTTCACCAGGTCGAGGATATAATCTACGTCTAACTGGTTCATATCCACCACGATAGAGTCGGTGGGTGATGCTGAGGCGATGCCGTCGATAATGAGGTGCTGGTCGCCATGATTCAGTGCGAAATGGTCGATGGTGAGCTTGTCGGAAGTGAACAGCACATCGCAGGGCTCCAGATTCCAGCGGGTACCTCTGACCATCATTCGCGAGGGCAGTATGCGGATATGGGCTTCGGGGTTGCCCTGCTCGTTATTATACAGTTGTGTGGTGGTGTTGATGATGCCTCGCATGCTCATCAGCGTGTCGCCAGAGGAAGGGTCGTTGCGCCAGCGTAGCGAGGCTAGCAACTGGTTGTCAGCAGCCTGTCCGCTAACGTTGAGGTCGAGCACGCTGCCATCGTCCATTTCTTTCGTCAGGTCCACGTTGTATTTCATGGTGTCCTGCTCGGTGGTGATATCAACGAGTGCATCGCGATAGCGCTTGCCTTCGTACGAGAACAACGGCAGACTGCCCTTCATGTTCACTTGCTTGTGAATATCGTCGATGGTGGCCTGCAGCGACAGCGGACGAAGGATATTGACGGGGATGTCGAACAGGCGGTTCATCCAGTCTGTGTCTGTTAGTCTGATGTTTGCAACGAAGTGATTATCAGTATGTTGGCGCTTCTGAGGAATACCTGGCATCGTAGGCAGGAACGAGGCGGTATAGTTGACGAAGCTCTGGGCCAGCGT
This sequence comes from uncultured Prevotella sp., assembly GCF_946407605.1. Taxonomy (GTDB): domain Bacteria; phylum Bacteroidota; class Bacteroidia; order Bacteroidales; family Bacteroidaceae; genus Prevotella. The sequence goes on along the minus strand of NZ_CAMJOS010000037.1, from coordinate 13,848 downwards.
GTTCCAGTCGAACGTGCCTCTGATGTCGGCCTCACCCATATCGCCCTTGATTCGCAGGAAGTGTGTGTTGTCTTCGTAGCCCGAATTGATATGCAGGTTGTTAAGACGGTAGCTGGAGCCTATGGAATCAACGTTTTCCATCACGAAGTCGTTAATGTCGATAGTGCCGTCGGCATCGTTGATGCTACTGGCTGTAAAGTCGGCATCGATGTTGGCCGAGAAGCGGGCATCGCCCCATTTGTCGTTGAGGTTCAGGGCTTTAGGATGTAGTGCCCTGATATAGCCGTTGAGTTTGACGGCAGTCTTCTTTGAGCGAATCAGCTCGCCCTCGATATTTGTTTGAATGTTTGGGTCGTCAATCTTTATCTTACCTGAGATGTCGCCATGTTTATAGGCTGCATCCAGGGCGATATCCTTATAGTTGTAGCCCTTGTATTGCAGGACCTTGACGATGCTGTTGGCCATGAAGTTGTTGATGTTGCCATTCATCTGAACATCGGCGGTGAGCAGCCCTAAGTCCTCATTATCAAGCAGTTGGCCCAGTTGGATGTTTTCGGCATTGGCCTGTCCCTTGATGTTCTGCTGAGGGTCAACAGACAGCTGAAGGGCCACGTTGCCCCTGTCTGTGGCGATGGTGCCTTGTGTCTGAATGGCTTCCAGCCCTTGTCCGCTGGCCGCACCCTTGATGCTGATGCTGTTGAGCTTTTTCAGCTGTTCTGGCATCTCCTTGAACAGCGACTCACACTGGGTCATCAGCGTGTTGCTGATGTCGAGCTGGTTGAGATTCAGGCTCCACACGGGTTGCTGGTCAAGCTGCTCGATGCGGCCTGAGGCAGACAACAGGAGGGAATGGTCTTCGGAGGCTATGTTCAGCTGTGTGCACTGGATGTCGCGGGCTGTTCCCTTGACGGCAGCATCGATGGTGAGCTGCTGACTGAAATTGTTGAGCTCAGGCAGCAGAAACGCAAAGTCGTTGACAGCAAGCGGACTGGTGTGTATGCCCGTCTCGAAGTGTAAGGTCTCGTTGAGACGATCATGCTGATATGTGGCATAGGTATCGTCGATGGTCAGGGTAGAGTGGGGCGTCTGCAGCAGGAAGTCCTCCAGTCGCGCTTGCGTGGTGTTGGCCTCAAGACGCAGGGCGAGCTTGCTGATCTCGATGCCAGACTGCTCGTTGAACGCCAGTCGCTTCACGTTGATGTTAAGTGAGTCATCCTGCAAGCATTTCATGATGACGTGAGCGCTGATATCGCTCAGGTGCAGGTGGTTGGCGTTGAACTGTCCAGGCGTCTGGGGAATATCGTGCTGGTCGTAGTTGACGCTCGAATGACGAACGATGAGTGAGTTGATGCGGAGGTTCAGGCTACTCTGACTGGTGGAGTCGTTCGACGCCAGCGAGTCGAGGGCAAACTGATAGTTGGGGGCCGACAGCGAGTCGGGCTTGTAGAGATTCAGATGGGCGCCAAACAGCTGTGCTGAGGAGATGGAGATGCGACCTTCGAGCAGCGGCAGCACATCCATCTTTACCGATAGTCTTCCCACGCGAACCATCTCCTTGTCCTGCTGGTCGTAGATAAGCACATCGTCGAGAATCAGGCGGTTGAGAAATCCCAGCTCCACACGTTTCACCATCACCTCTGTGCCCAGCTCGTCAGAGATGACTGAAGCCGTCTTCTCGCCTATGAACGACTGAACGCCTGGCAGATGAATGGCAACCATCAACAAGATGTACAGAGCCATCAGACTCCATACAAACCAGTTGACAATATGCTTCAATTTCTTCACAATTCTGTCAGTTCGAGTTGGCAATTGCCAAGACAAGTGCGCGTTTTCTTCTGCAAATTTACTACAAAAGTTTCGATTGTGGAGTTTTTTACCTATCTTTTCTTCTCTTTTAGCCTAATTTTTATTAATTTTGCAGCCTAAAAGGAACAAACAAACCAATTTATTTGATATGGCAAATGTTATTAGGCTACGTAAAGGCTTAGACATTCACCTTCAAGGAAAAGCTGAGGAAACGAAATTGAACCTCAAGTCAAATGGGCATTTCGCATTGGTGCCCGATGATTTCGAAGGCGTCGTTCCCAAGGTTGTTGTCCGCGAGGGTGACGTTGTCAAGGCCGGGGATGCTTTGTTTGTAAACAAACTCTATCCCGAAGTTCGGTTCGCCTCGCCTGTCAGCGGAAAAGTTACTGCTGTGGTGCGTGGCGAACGTCGTAAGGTGCTTTGCGTCAAGGTGGAAGCCGACGCTGAGCAGCAGTATGTGGATTATGGAAAGAAGGATGTGACGAAGATGGACGGCAAAGCCGTTGTCGACGCACTTCTCGAGGCTGGACTCTTTGGTTACATCAACCAGCTGCCCTACGCCATCTCCACCAACCCTTCAGTGATGCCGAAGGCTATCTTCGTTTCGGCTCTGCGCGACAAGCCCTTGGCTGGCAACTTCGAGTTTGAGGTGAAGGGTCAGGAGCAGGACTTTGTTACTGGTTTGCAGGCTCTGTCGAATATTGCTAAGACCTATCTCGGTCTGGGTATTCAGCCCGACTTGCAGGCTAAGCTGCAGCAGATGAATGTGGAGAAGGACGTTGAGCTGACCGTGTTTGAGGGTAAGTGCCCTGCAGGCAACGTAGGCGTTCAGGTGAACCACATCGACCCGGTAAACAAGGGCGAGGTGGTGTGGACCATCGGCGACCCCACCGTGGTGCTCTTCATCGGCCGTCTGTTCAATACAGGTAAGGTGAACCTCACTCGCACTGTAGCTCTCTGCGGTAGCGAGGTGAAGAAGCCTTGCTATGCTGATATGCTGGTGGGTCAGGAGCTGTCAACGCTGCTGAGCAACAGCTATGATGCCGACCACTCTGTACGTATCATCAATGGTAATGTGCTTACAGGTACCGTTACTACCAAGGACGGATTCCTGGGTGCTCACACCAGTGAGATTACGGTGATTCCTGAGGGCGACGACAACAACGAGATGCTGGGATGGATTATGCCGCGCTTTGGTCAGTTCTCTGTCAGCCGCAGCTATTTCTCTTGGCTCTTTGGTAAGAAGCAGTACGCACTCGATGCCCGCGTGAAGGGTGGCGAGCGTCACATGATTATGAGTGGCGAGTACGACAAGGTGCTACCGATGGATATCTATGGTGAATACCTCATCAAGGCCATCATTGCTGGCGACATCGATAAGATGGAGCAGCTGGGTATCTACGAGGTGGCTCCTGAGGACTTCGCTCTGGCTGAGTTCGTCGATTCGTCGAAACTCGAGCTGCAGCGTATTGTTCGTGAAGGACTGAATAATTTACGTAAAGAAAACGCATAACGACGATGAAAGCACTAAGAAATTATCTCGATAAGATAAAGCCCGCCTTCGAGAAGGAGGGTAAGCTCCACGCTTTCCGTAGCCTCTTCGATGGATTTGAGACCTTCCTGTTTGTGCCTAACGCCACGGCCAAGACAGGTGTTCACATCCACGATGCTATCGACTCGAAGCGTATTATGAGTATGGTGGTCATCGCCCTGATGCCTGCTTTGCTCTTTGGTATGTATAATGTGGGTTATCAGAACGCACTCGCCTCAGGACTGGACGCTTCCTTCATAGATATGTTTATCTTTGGCTTGCTGGCTGTGATGCCCAAGATTCTCGTTTCTTACATCGTTGGTCTCGGTATTGAGTTTGCCTGGGCACAGTGGAAGAACGAAGAGATTCAGGAGGGTTACCTCGTTTCTGGTATCCTCATTCCCCTGATTGTTCCTGTGAATCTGCCGTTGTGGATGCTCGCCATCGCTGTGGCTTTCGCAGTCATCATTGGTAAGGAGATCTTTGGTGGTACGGGTATGAACATCTTCAACCCCGCCTTGATGGCTCGCGCCTTCCTGTTCTTCGCCTATCCTCAGAAGATGACTGGCGACCAGGCTTGGATTGCCGATAGTCCTATCTTCGGCTTCGGCGGTCAGGTGCCCGATGGCTTCTCTGGTGCTACACCGCTGGCTAACCTCAGCGACTACACCTTCTCGATGGATGCCATCTATGGTCTGATTCCCGGTTCTATTGGTGAGACCTCTGTCATCGCCATCGCCATTGGTGCTATCATCCTGCTTTGCACAGGCATCGCTTCTTGGAAGACGATGATCAGCGTCTTCGCTGGTGGTATCGTGATGGGTCTGCTGTTCGAGAACCTTGAGATGACGCCTATCCACTGGTATGAGCACATCGCTCTGGGTGGTTTCTGCTTTGGTGCTGTATTCATGGCTACTGACCCTGTGACCTCATGTCGCACAGAGTGTGGTAAGTGGATCTACGGCTTCCTCATCGGTGTCGTTGCCATCGTGGTTCGTGTCATGAATCCTGGTTTCCCCGAGGGTATGATGCTGGCCATTCTGCTGATGAACATGTTTGCTCCTGCCATCGACTACTTCGTGGTAGACCGTAATATTTCGAAACGTATGAAGAGAGGAGGTACCAAATGAAACTGAATACGAATTCTAACGCGTACATTATTATATATAGTACGATATTGGTGCTCATCGTGGCCTTCCTGCTGGCTTTCGTCTCACAGACGCTGAAACCTATGCAGGACGCTAACGTAGCCCTTGATACAGAGAAGCAGATTCTGAACTCGCTGAACCTGCGTGGACTGAGTGATGACGAAGCTCATGCTACCTATGAGAAGGTGGTGAAGTTCGATGAGGCTCAGAACGTATATGTCTGCACTCTCGAGAATGGTGATGTGAAGTATGTGCTCCCCTTGAAGGGACAGGGCATGTGGGGCGGCATCAGCTGCTTCCTGGCTATCGACGATGACAAGAACACCGTCTACGGCGCTTACTTCAACCACGAGAGTGAGACCGCTGGTCTGGGTGCTGAGATTAAGGACAATGCCGACTGGCAGGCTAAGTTCCAGGGAAAGAAGATCTTTGCCGACGAGACAAAAGAGGCCCTTGCCCTGTCTGTAGAGAAAGCTGTCAACAACGAGACGACTGTCGACGCCGTTACTGGTGCCACCGTTACCTCTACTGCTGTCAGCAAGATGCTGCAAGACCAGTTGACAAAGTATATGGACTTTTTAAAGAAGTAAGAGACTATGGCACTATTCAGTAAACAAAATAAAGAGGCGTTCACCAATCCGTTGAACCTCGATCACCCCATTCTGGTACAAGTGCTGGGTATCTGCTCGGCATTGGCTGTTACCAGTCAGTTGAAGCCAGCCATCGTGATGGGTCTTGCTGTGACGGTGATTACGGCTTTTGCCAATGTGATTATCTCTATCCTCCGCAACACTATTCCAAACCGCATCCGTATCGTGGTGCAACTGGTGGTGGTTGCTGCGCTGGTAACTATCGTTTCTCAGATTCTCAAGGCCTTCGTCTATGACGTCAGTGTACAGCTCTCGGTCTATGTGGGTCTGATCATTACCAACTGTATCCTCATGGGTCGCCTCGAGGCCTTCGCCATGCAGAACAAGCCCTGGCCCTCGTTCCTCGATGGTGTGGGCAACGGTATCGGCTATGCCATGATTCTGATTATCGTGGGTGCTGTGCGTGAGTTCTTCGGACGCGGTTCGCTGCTGGGCTTCCAGATTATCGACTGCAAGGACTTCAACAACGGCATGATGACGATGCCCGCTATGGCGCTGATCCTCGTAGGTATTGTGATTTGGGTACATCGTGCATATTTTTATAAGGAGAAATAAGGTATGGAACACGCAATAAGTTTATTCTTCAGGTCGATTTTTGTCGACAACATGATTTTTGCTTTCTTCCTGGGCATGTGTTCTTTCCTTGCCGTTTCGAAGAATGTGAAGACGTCACTCGGACTCGGACTCGCTGTCACCTTCGTGCTGCTGGTCACCGTTCCTGTTGACTATCTGCTCCAGACCAAGGTGCTCTCAGAAGACGGCATCTTCGGCATGGACCTCAGCTATCTCTCGTTCATCCTCTTCATCGCTGTTATTGCCGGTATGGTGCAGCTGGTGGAGATGACTGTCGAGAAGTATTCACCTTCGCTCTATGCGGCCCTGGGTATCTTCCTCCCGCTGATTGCTGTGAACTGCGCCATCATGGGTGCTTCACTGTTCATGCAGCAGCGCATCCTCCTCGATCCCTCTGAGACAAAAGCTATCACTGGTGTGGGCGACGCCTTGGTCTATGCACTGGGTTCTGGTATTGGTTGGACGATGGCTATTGTGGCTATGGGTGCCATTCGTGAGAAAATGCAATATAGTGATGTGCCCAAGCCGCTTCAGGGTCTTGGCATCACCTTCATCACTGTGGGCCTGATGGCTATGGCGATGATGTGTTTCAGTGGACTAAAGATTTAAGCGACTATGGAGTTCATATTATATAGCATTATCGTGTTTTTGGTGACGATTCTTGTCATCGTCATCCTGCTGCTCGTTGCGAAGAAATATCTCTCGCCCTCGGGCAATGTGAATATCGAGATTAACGGCGATCGTGTGCTCAACGTACCTCAGGGCAACAACCTGATGGCTACCCTCAACGAGAACGGCATCTTCCTGCCTTCGGCTTGTGGTGGTAAGGCCAGCTGCGGACAGTGTAAGGTTCAGGTGCTCGAGGGCGGTGGCGAGATTCTCGATTCAGAGAAGCCTCACTTCACCCGTAAGCAGATCAAGGACCATTGGCGCCTGGGTTGCCAGTGCAAGGTTAAGGGCGACCTGAAGATTCACGTAGATGAGTCAATCCTTGGTGTTAAGGAGTACGAGTGTACCGTTATCTCTAACAAGAACGTGGCTACCTTCATTAAGGAGTTCAAGGTGCAGCTGCCTGCTGGTGCTCACATGGACTTCCTGCCTGGTTCGTATGCCCAGATCCGTATTCCTAAGTTCGATTGCATCGACTACGATAAGGACTTCGACAAGTCGTTGATTGGCGACGAGTATCTGCCCGCATGGGAGAAGTTCGGTTTGTTCCCACTCAAGTGTAAGAACCCCGAGGACACCATCCGTGCTTACTCAATGGCCAACTATCCTGCCGAGGGTGATGTGTTCATGCTCACCGTTCGTATCGCTACACCTCCATTCAAGGCCGACCGCAGTGGTTTCATGGATGTTAACCCTGGTATCGCTTCATGTTACATCTTCTCGCTGAAACCTGGCGACAAGGTAATCATGAGCGGACCTTTCGGCGACTTCCACCCACACTTCGACTCGAAGAAGGAGATGATTTGGGTTGGTGGTGGTGCCGGTATGGCTCCTCTGCGCGCTCAGATCATGCACATGACAAAGACTCTGCACACCACCGATCGCGAGATGCACTACTTCTATGGTGCACGCGCTCTGAACGAGGTGTTCTATCTCGAGGATTTCCTCGGACTGGAGAAGGAGTACCCCAACTTCCACTTCCACCTGGCACTCGACCGTCCAGACCCAGCAGCCGATGCTGCTGGCGTAAAGTACACTCCAGGCTTTGTTCATCAGGTAATGCTGAACACCTATCTGAAGGACCACGAGGCTCCCGAGGATATCGAGTACTACATGTGCGGTCCTGGCCCAATGTCGAAGGCCGTGGTATCTATGCTCGACTCGCTCGGCGTAGATCCCGAAAGCATTATGTACGATAACTTTGGCGGATAATCCTATCCTCTAAAGTTATCTCATCGATAACGATGATAAAGTAGAAGCCCTGCCTCGATGAGGCAGGGCTCTATTGTTTGTTTGGAATAAGTGTTGTTTTGTTTGTAAGTTTGTGTGAGTGGTTTATGCCTCAGCAGCCTCTGCGGGAATTACTGAAACCACACTCTTGTTGAACTTTCCCTTGTGGAAGTTCACTGTGCCGTCAACGAGGGCATAGAGCGTATCGTCTTTACCGATAGCAACGTTATTGCCAGGGTTGTGCTTGGTACCACGCTGGCGAACGATGATGTTGCCGGCTACACACTTCTGACCACCCCAGATTTTCACGCCGAGTCGCTGGGCTGCACTCTCGCGGCCGTTCTTAGAACTACCTACACCTTTTTTATGTGCCATACTGTGTCCTCCTTAAGCGATTACTTGTTTAACTTCTACCTGAGTGAACTGCTCACGATGACCGTTCTTCTTGCGAGAGTCCTTACGACGCTTCATCTTGAAGACGATGACCTTGTCGCCCTTTACCAGGGGGTTCACTACTTCTACTACTACCTTTGCACCTTCTACGGTGGGTGCGCCAACCTTGACAGCGCCGTCGGCATCTACGAGCAGCACTTTGTCAAACTCAACAGTCTTACCTGCCTCCACGTCCTTGATGTGGTGCACGAAGAGCTTCTTGCCCTCCTCGGCCTTGAACTGCTGACCCTGAATTTCTACAATTGCGTACATTTGTTTTTGTTTGTAAATAGGGTTTTTTCCGTAAGGCGGTGCACGTTCGTACACACTTCACCCAGCCTCCACGGACTCATTTCGGGGTGCAAAGGTACTAATTTTCTATTACATAGAACCTTGTGCACCGTATGTTTCGATAAACTTTTATGTTTTTTTAACCGTATGTCTGTGCTTACAGTCCTATTTTGGTCAATTCCTCAGCCATTTCCTGTTGCAGCTCGCGTGCTTTGTTGCCAGCCACTTCGGCAAAATGGTCGTCGCTGCTGGCATAGATAATGCCGCGACTGGAGTTCACCAGCAGTCCGCAGTCCTTCGTCATACCATATTTGCACACCTCTTGCAGCGAGCCTCCCTGAGCGCCTACGCCAGGCACCAGCAGGAAGTGGTTGGGAGCCACGCGGCGTATGTCCTCAAACATCTGGCCCTGGGTGGCACCAACGACGTACATCATATTCTCGTCGTTGCCCCATTCCTGACTCTTCTTCAGCACCTTCTCAAACAAGCGCTCGCCCTGTGCGTCCTCCATCAGCTGGAAATCGTGCGAGCCTTTGTTCGACGTCAGCGCCAGCAGGATGACCCACTTGCCTTCGTACTGCAGGAAAGGTGTTACCGAGTCCTCGCCCATGTAGGGAGCAACGGTCAGCGCATCGATGTTGTACTCCTCGAAGAAGGTGCGGGCATACATCTGACTGGTGTTGCCAATATCGCCACGTTTCGCGTCGGCAATGATCAGATGGTGCGGATGGTTCTCCTTAATATATTCGCAAGTCTTCACAAAAGCCTCCATACCTTTCAGTCCGTAGGCCTCGTAGAAAGCCAGGTTGGGCTTGTAAGCCACGCAGTAGGGTGCGGTGGCGTCGATGATGGCTTTGTTGAACTCAAAGATGGGGTCGTGCAGGTCGAAGACGCACTGTGGCATCTTCTTGGGGTCGGTGTCCAGACCTACGCAGAGGAAACTGTGCTTCTGCTTAATCTGCTCAATTAATTCTTGTCTTGTCATATCTTCTGTATTTGTTTGTTGCGACTCAGTCGCAACATACTGTACTACAATTCGGATTCCTTCATTCTCTCGGCGTTCTCGGCCACGGTGAGCGCATCAATCATTGCCTGAATGTCGCCTCCCAGAAAACCCTGCAGGTCGTGGGTGGTGTAGCCAATGCGGTGGTCGGTCACTCGGCCCTGTGGGAAGTTATAGGTACGAATCTTTGCCGAGCGGTCGCCTGTCGATACCAGCGTCTTGCGTCGGCTGGCAATGTCGTCCATATACTTTTGGTGCTCCTTGTCATATATAAAAGTGTACAGGCGCGAGAGGGCACGCTCCTTGTTCTTAGGCTGGTCGCGGGTCTCGGTACACTCGATGAGAATCTCTTCTGTCTCGCCCGTGTTGGGGTTCTTCCACATATAGCGCAGACGCACGCCCGATTCCACCTTGTTCACATTCTGACCACCGGCACCCGAGCTGCGGAAGGTATCCCATTTTATTTCACCTTCGTTGATGTGCACCTCAAACTTGTCGGCCTCGGGCAGCACGGCTACAGTGGCAGCCGAGGTGTGCATACGACCCTGCGTCTCGGTGGCAGGCACACGCTGCACGCGATGCACGCCCGACTCATATTTCAAGGTGCCATAGACATCGGCTCCGCTCACAGCAAAGTCAATCTCCTTATAGCCGCCTACAGCACCCTCGCTGACACTGGTCACTGAGAGCTGCCAGCCCTTCGAGTCGCAGAAGCTCTTGTACATCTTAAACAGGTCGCCGGCAAAGAGGCAGGCCTCGTCACCGCCCGTTCCTGCACGGATTTCCATCTGCACGTTCTTCGCGTCCTCAGGGTCTTTGGGTATCAGCGCAATCTTGATTTCCTCCTCCAGTTTAGGCTGCAGGGCCTCGTTCTCGGCCAGCTCCTCGCGAGCCATATCCTTCATCTCTGGGTCGTCCTCGTTGGCCAGGATGTCCTTAGCCTCCTTGATGCTGTTCAGACAGGCGATATAACGCTTGCGGGCATCCATGATGCCGCCCAGGTCCTTGTACTCTTTCGTCAGCTTCACGAACCTCTGCTGGTCGGCAATGACGGCGGGGTCGGTAATCAGTGTCGACACCTCCTCGAACCTGCTCTCCAGTCCGTCAAGTTTCTGTAAAATGCTATTGCTTGTTTCAGCCATTTTTTTTTCTTCTCTATTGATTTAGTTTGCAAAGGTACAAAAAAACGAAGGAAAAGCCAAATTTATTTATGATAATCAATATTTTTTCGTATATTTGCAGCCAAATTCAAATGACAACTATAATGATGAAGAGATTTTTTATATCGCTAACCATGTTGCTGGGCACGCTTACGATGCAGGCCCAGGGATGGCCTTCACAGTACGAGGGCGTGATGTTGCAAGGTTTCTACTGGGACTCCTATACGCAGTCGCAGTGGGTGAAGTTGGAGAAGCAGGCCGACGAGCTCTCGCAGTATTTCTCGCTGGTGTGGCTGCCTCAGAGTGCCAACTGCGGCGGCACGTCGATGGGCTACGACGATAAGTACTGGTTCCCAGGCCATTACAACAGCTCGTTTGGTACTGAGGCCGAGCTGCGCTCACTCATCAATACTTTCAAGTCGAAGGGCATCAGCACCATTGCCGACGTGGTTATCAACCACAGGAAGAACATGTCAAACTGGGTTGATTTCCCCCGCGAGACCTATCAGGGTGTGGTCTATCAGCTGCAGTCTACGGATATCTGTGCCAACGACGACGGCGGTAAGACCAAGACGTGGGCCACTCAAAACGGCTACTCGCTGTCGGAGAACAACGACACTGGCGAGGGCTGGGACGGTATGCGCGACCTGGACCATAAGAGCGAGAACGTGCAGACCAACGTGAAGGCTTATCTCAGCATGCTGCTCAACGACCTGGGCTATGCCGGTTTCCGTTACGATATGGTGAAGGGCTATGCCGGCTCGTACACCAAGCTCTATAACGAGGCCAGCCAGCCCGAGTTCTCTGTAGGCGAATACTGGGACGGCAGCAACTCGGCTGTGAAGAATTGGATCAGCAGCACAGGCATGACCAGCGCCGCCTTCGACTTCCCCTTCCGCTATACCGTGCGCGACGCCATCAACAACAATAACTGGCAGAAGCTCAGCAGCATCTCGCTGGCCCGTGAGGCTAACTTCAAACGCTATTCGGTGACCTTCGTCGAGAACCACGACACCGAGAAGCGTTCGAATGACGATCAGGACCCCATCCGCAAGGATACGCTGGCCGCCAACGCTTTCCTGCTGGCAATGCCTGGCACACCTTGCGTGTTCTTCCGTCACTGGATTGACTGCAAGCGCGACATCAAGGCGATGATCAACGTGCGCCGCGCTGCCGGCATTCACAACGAGAGTGCCGTGAAGAATATCTCCTCGCAGACGGCTTACTATGCCGTTTGCACCACTGGCACCAAGGGTCAGCTGCTGGCTGTGGTGGGTCGCGGCTTCAACAACTACACCCCCGACAGCACGTTCGTCAAGGTGCTCTCGGGTTATCATTACGCCTATTACCTCAGCAAGTCTACGGAGACTGCCTGGGCCGACCTGACTTCTGGCGAGTATGAAGGTGCGCAGAACGTTCTGCTCACGGCTGTGAGCAACAGCGATGCCCAGCTGGTATATACCACCGACGGCACCCAGCCCACAGCGGCCAGCACCAAGGTGGCCAGCGGCACGCAGATCACCATCGAGGGCGACGTCACCCTCACTGTGGGACTGCTCGTTGGCACTACCGTCAGCGGCATCGTCACCCGCACCTATACCGCCGCCGAGCCTGTCGATCGTCGCACCATCACCATCAATGTCAATACCGACAAGGTAGGCTGGACCGCCGTGAACTTCTGGACGTGGGGTGGGGACGACAGCCATGCGCCCAGCAGCAAGAACTGGCCTGGCGACAAGGTGACTACTACCACCACTGTTGCCGGCATGAGCTGGTACAGCAAGCAGTACACCATCAACGGCAGTGCCGACTTCGTCAACTTCGTGTTCAGCACAGCTTCCGGCTCGCCCCAGACCGTCGATGTCAATAATATCTCCACCGACCGCTACTTCCAGATCTCGGAACAGAAGAACGGCGATGGCAAGCATCTAGTTAACGACATCACCAGCATCGTCCTCACTGGCATCCAGTCTGTAGATAAGGGCGACAAGGCCGCCGCCTGGTACACACTCGACGGACGCCGCCTTCAGTCCAAGCCCGCCACTAGGGGGCTCTACGTGGTCAACGGCAGAAAGGTGGTCGTAAGATAACCTTTCACTTCGATGATAGGATACCACTTCATTGCATTCATCACGGTGGCCATCTGGGGCAGCACCTTTGTGTTTACGAAGATACTGCTTCAAAACGGCCTTTCGCCAGCGCAGATATTCACCCTGCGCTTCATCATCGCCTACGTGCTCATGGCGATATGCTGCAAGGTGATGAGCCCCAGGTTCAAATTGCTGTCCGACAGCTGGATTGACGAGTTTGTCATGTTGTTACTGGGCGTCACGGGCGGCTCCCTGTATTTCCTCACAGAGAATGCTTCGATGCTCTATACAACTGCTACCAACACGTCGCTCATCGTATGCACCTGTCCACTGTTCGCCATGCTGCTCTTTGCCATAGCCTACAGGCAGTCAGAGCCCATTGGCCGCCATCAGGTCATCGGCTCCCTCATAGCCTGTGCAGGCATGGTCATAGTGGTGCTCAACGGCCATTTTGTACTCCATCTCTCACCCCTTGGCGACCTGCTGGCCTTTGGAGCCTGTCTCTGCTGGGCCGTTTATTCATTGCTGATGAAGGCGGTGCTGCAACGCTACAGCACGCTGTTCATCACCCGCAAGGTGTTTTTCTACGGTCTCCTCACCATCATACCATATTATCTGTTTTATCCAGGCTTCCCCTCCCTTCAGGTTATCATGTGTCCTGATGTTCTGTGGAACCTGCTGTTTCTCAGTGTGATAGCCTCCATGCTGTGCTTCCTCCTTTGGAACTGGGTCATCGGCAAGTTAGGCGCCGTGGCCGCCACCAACTGGGTCTATTTCAACCCCATCACCACCATCATCTTTGCCTGGTGGTTACTCTCCGAGGACATCACCCTCTGGTTTCTCCTCGGCAGCCTCCTCATCATCGCCGGCATGCTCCTTACTGAGAAGCATAATCTTAAGAAGGTAAAAAAATAACGAAGTACATAAAAGTGCCGGAATCACAGCCCTCACTTAAAGAGATTCTCTTTGCATTGTTCCGATAAGGCTTTTACCTCTAAGGGATTATTCCTTATATATATAAAGCCCTATCCCTTTCATCGTTAGGAATTATTCCTTTCAGTGTTGGAGATTGTCTCTTTAAATTAAAGACAAACATCACTACTGTCCCGTTAAAGTGGACTAATCGCTCTTTGAAATAATTGAAATTCAGTCTATTAGGCAGGTTTTTGAAATGAAACGGACTTGATTTTGTAACTTTGCAGCCAAATATAATTGACTGCTATGTTCCAGGACAAATACGTTTTTGCTCAACTTACCGCTTTTCT
>NZ_CAMJOS010000036.1 GCF_946407605.1 uncultured Prevotella sp. | reverse complement strand
ACGTGCAGGTTCTTAATCGTGGCGTTCTTCACGTGGCGGAACGGGGCGCAGTATTCCTCGGCGAATGGCTCTGCGTCGGTGCCCTTCGTGAAGGTCAGCGTATTGCCGTCGCCGTCGAAGGTGCCCTGGAACGAGTTGGCATCGCTTGTGCCCGCCATCGTGGAGACGCTGATGTCGTCGCCCAGCTTCACGAAGTTGCCGCTGAAGGCGTAGCCGCCGTTGACGTAGGAGGCGAACTCGTTCCAGTCGTCGGTGCTGCTGACGATGAAGGGAGCGTCCTCGATGCCTTTGCCCTGCGTGGGCCATTCCACCGTCACGGCGTTGGCCGTGCTGCTCGTGCTGGCAGAGCCACAGCCGCCGCCGGCACCGCCGGCAGCGCGGTGGTCGATGCCATCTCTCCAACCAGCGCAAGTTCCGCTTCCAGTATATATGCTACTAAACTGTGTGCTGGCACCAGAACCAGCGGCGGTTCCATCACCATTCATGCCGGGGTTGCCACCCAAAGCTCCCGCATCATAGTATTCTTTAGCACTAGCCCAGTTTGAATTGCTTGAAACAGTACCTGAGGAACCGCCACCGCCACCGCCACCGCCGGGGCCACCGGTACCGATATTGCTGGCTGCGCCGCCGAAGCCACCACCGGCACCGCCTCCGCCTCCGCTTATGGCACAGAATTCCACAACATAAAAAGTACTTTCAGTAGTTTTAGAGTAGTTACCACTATTACCTCCATTGCCACTCGTGCCTTTACTGCCACCCTGGATATTCGTTTGAGGGGTGAGAGCCTGGGAACCATCGTAAATATAGAGCGTGCCCATGTCAGTAGCGCTACTGCCGTTCTGGCCATTGCTACCAACATTGCCAGTTGTCTCATCAAAACTACCATCAAACTCACTTGCCACCTCATATATTCCTGCACCACCGATACCGCCTGCGCCGCCATTGCCGCCACGTGTGCCGATGCCAGCACCAGCACCGCCGCCGCCGTCGCCGCCATTGCCGCCGTCGCCAGTCCTTAACCATCTATTATATTCTTCTGTTGTTGCGTCCCCGCCGTTGGTGCCGTTGCCGCCATTGGCAGCGTTGCCGCCTGTGGCGACGAGTTTGCCACTGCCAATGAGATAGAGCGTGTTGCCCTCCGTCAGTTCAATGCCCGCGCCGCCACCTGTGGTTCCGTTGGCATTGGCTCCTGTGCAGGTAATCTGTTTGCCAGAGGGTATGTAGAGATACACCGTTCCCAGTATGGTCAGACCGCTGCCGCCGGCATCGCTGTTGGTGAACGTGCGGTCGAATACGGTGAAATAATACGACGTGGTGCCTGCAGCGCCGAGCGTCCTGCCCTTTGTGCCGCCATCCTTCAGAGGAACCCAGTCTGCCCGGGTGGTTCCCGTCTGAAGGCAAATCAAACTCCAGTCGTTTTCCTGCGTAGTCCAGTCCAAAGTCACGTTGGTGGCCGACCCGCTGGTAGTGGCATTGCCATGGCCGGCACCACTGCCGCCTGAACCGGCTCTACTACCGACATCGCTATCATCGTTGCTCCAAGTAGAATTAGTGGTAACATTCCCAGAACTAATTGCATTCCAATTCAATATACTTTCCGCGCCCGGGCTTGCCCAGGTGCCGTCAGTATTCTGGCCGGCACTGCCTCCCGGAGATTTTACAACGCTGTAACCGCTATTTGCAGATCGTTGTTCGCTGGAGGCTCCGCCGCCACCACCGCCACCGCCGGGGCCGCCGGTGCCGATGTTGCTGGCAGTGCCGCCGAAGCCGCCGCCACCGCCACCGCCGCCGCCGGCTACACTATAGTTGTAGGTGAGGTCATCATCAAGTGCGCACTTGCCGGCAGCGCCGCCGTTGCCACCTGCCGTGGCTGCAACGCCGCCTGCGGCATTCAACGTGAGACCTGAACTCTGATATACATAGACATTACCCACGGGGCCAGCGGTGCTACCGCTATTGCCATCGCTACCACTTTTGCCTCTTGGTTGCTCCCAATTAGAAAATGTAGCTGTTGCACCGGCACCACCGGCACCACCGTTGCCGCCGCGCGAGCCGATGCCGGCACCGGCACCGCCGCCGCCGTCACCGCCTTTGCCACCAGCGCCGGACCACATGTTATCATCGTTCCAACCAGAATCGCCGCCTTTCCCGCCATCTTCGCCGTTGGCAGCATTGCCGCCCGTGGCATTCAGCGTGCCACTACCGATAAGGTAGAGCGTGTTGCCCGCCGTCACCTCAATGCCGGCGCCGCCACCGATGGCTCCGCTGGCATTGTGTCCTGTACAGGTAATCGTTTTGCCGGATGGAATATAGAGATACACCGTGCCCCGGATGGTCAGACCGCTGCCACCGGCGTTGCTGTTGGTGAACGTGCGGTCGGCTGCGGTATAATAATAGGTTGTGGTGCCAGGCGCGCCGAGCGTCTTGCCCGTCGAGGCGTTGTCAGTCAGGTGAACCCACTCTGCACGGGTGGTCATCGTCTGCAGACAGATCATGTCCCAGTCGCCTTCCTGCGTACTCCAGTCCACCGTCACGGTGCCGTAGGAGCCGCCGACGCTGGCAGAACCTGCTGCGCCGCCCGCGCCGCCGGGATGACGACCGTTTCCTTTCTCCCAGCCATCATCATCATCATAGTCGGTATCCTTATCTCTAAGGCCACCTCCTTCGATGTCCGCATGTTTTGGGTTGTCCAGCTCAACATCAGCGCCGTTGGGAGCCGATGAGCCATCAGCGTTTGTACCGCCGGCGCCACCGAAAGCTCCTGCATGATAGTAACCATTGTCGGTTCCAGAGTAC
The DNA here is from genome assembly GCF_946407605.1 of uncultured Prevotella sp. Taxonomy (GTDB): domain Bacteria; phylum Bacteroidota; class Bacteroidia; order Bacteroidales; family Bacteroidaceae; genus Prevotella. The sequence continues at coordinate 27,761 of NZ_CAMJOS010000036.1, read as the reverse complement.
ACGACCCATGCAACGTTACCAGCGGCACCGCCGCCGCCACCGCCGCCACCGGGGCCACCGGTGCCGATGTCGCTGGCTGCGCCGCCGAAGCCGCCGGCACCGCCGCCACCGCCGCCAGAAGCCATATATACATTCGAACCAGGGTGTTGGGAAGCAGTTTTACCTCTACTGCCACCAGAACCGTTTGAGCCGGCGTTTCCTCCATTGACATTCATTGTGGGGGCCAAATCCTGGTAAACATAGAGCGTGCCCATGGCACCAGCGGTACTACCGGCAGTACCGGCACTGCCATCAACGCCATATTGCGTAGTCTCTTGTCCATAAGAGCCATTGCGTTGACCGCCGCTGCCGCCGGTTCCGCCATTGCCGCCGCGTGTGCCGATGCCCGCACCGGCACCGCCGCCGCCGTTGCCACCGGTGCCGCCTGAGCCACCGAGGATACTTTTATCATAAGTTACTTCTGCATCATTTCCGTTGCCGCCGTTGCAACCGTTTTCCGCATTACCGCCGTTGGCGTTCAGCGAGCCGCCGCCCAGAATATAGAGCGAGTTGCCTTCCGTCAGCTCAATGCCCGCACCTGCGCCGGTACGACCGTCGGCATCAGCTCCCGTGCAGGTCAGCGTCACGCCGGAGGGGATGTAGAGATACACCGTGCCCTGGATGGTCAGGCCGCTGCCGCCCGCCGTAGAGTTGGTGAAGCTGAGGTTGCTTGTGACGTAGTAGTACGTCGTGTTACCTGCACTGCCGAGCGTCCGCCCCGTGGTGGAGCCCGCGCTCAGCGCCGTCCAGTCCGACTGTTTGGTCTGCGTCTGCCTGTAGACCACATCCCATTCGTCGGCCCACGCCCCCTGCACCACGGCGCAGATTAGGGCAAGAATGAATAGAATCTTTTTCATTTTATAGATCGTTTTAAATTATGTTCTGGGTTATGTAGTTATGGCTGCAAATTTAAACAAAATATCACAAATAACAAAACAAAAAGGCGCATTTTCTTCAAGTTTTGTAAATTTTGAGGCTCTTTTTACGATTTTGAAACTATATTGACCGGAGGTCAAGGGTGAAGGCTGCGAGTAAGCGAGAGCAGAGTGAAGCTCGCTTCGACTCTGCCGAGCGAGAGCAGACTAGACCGTAGGTCAAGGGTGAAGGGTGAAAGGTGAAAATGCGCCGACCCATTGCTGAGCCAGCGCACATGACCTTTGACCTACGGTCGTCATAGGGGCAAGCCCCTACGCTTGGTTATTTGACCCCTTCGGGGCCCTTCACCCGTCACCCGTCACCTGTCACCCGTCACCCTTCACCTTTCACCTATTCCTCATCCCAGTCATCATAGTCGCGGCTGCGGCCAGAACTGCTGCCACCACCACCGTACTCGAGACCTACGGTGTTAGAAACGGTTTTAATACTATCTGCCAAAGGCAAACATGTTTTCACTCTCACTACCTCTACCTGAGGCTTCATATATTCCTTTTTCATATTTCTTTTGAAATTATATTGTTTATTTTATTGTCACACAGAGTTTTTATGTCACACAGATCGCACAGATGACACAGATTTTTATTTAACCACTACCCTACCGTTGTGGATGTAAACTCCCTTTTTCGTGGGCTGGCCTTCGAGCTTTACGCCATTGATAGTGTACCATGCGGCGTCAGCCTTATCTGTGCTATCTGTGATATCTGTGTGACCTATAACTGTCTGTGTGCCTTGCTCGCCGAAGTTCAGCACGAAGGCGCGGATGCCTGCGTTTGGGTCACCGGCGGTGAGGCCCTGCTTCAGCTGGAAGTAGGCGCGGAAGGCGTTCAACGTGAAGTCGCTGGCCGTAGGATAGTATAGCTTGTTGTCGGCGCCGAGATAGAGGTTGGTCTTCTCGTTGGTGTAGATGCTGACGGGGCTGTAGGTGCCAATGAAATCGACATAGTCAGTCTCGACGTTGGCTTTGGCATCGCTGATGAAGACGTTCTTGAACACGGGATTCACGAGATTGGGGACCGCAACATCAACGCTTCCCGAGCCAGTGCCAGTGTAGGTGTAGGTAGAGGCGGTAATGTTTTTCACCTCACCGCCGATAGTGACGGTGCCACACGAGCTTTCATCGCCCCGACCGATGGCGCCGACATATGCCCCCCTCTCGGCGTAAACCTTGGTCACACCGTCAGTGATGGTGATGTCGCCGCAAGGTGCATACCTGCCACCACCGATTCCGGCCGCGCCAAATCCGCCATAGGCATTGATGGTGCCGCCCTCAATGACGATGTTGCCGCAGGGAATCTCCGTTCCGCCGCCGATACCGGCGGCATCGCCACGGCCACTGGCTGTGAGCGAACCGCTTCCCTTGATGGTCAGCGTCGAGCCGCTGGGTACGTGAATGCCAGGATACCCTAAGTAGAATCCCTTCACGGTGTTCGTGCCCTTGAGGATGATGGTGGCATTGCCAAGGCAGGAAATGCCGGCCCATGAGTATCTTTGGTCTTTCGTCCCGTTGATGGTCACGTCCTGGAGTTTCACAGTGGCGCCAGCTGCAATCGAAATCTTTACGTTTGCGCCGAGCGTACCCGTCAGCGTCTCGCCGTCCTGTGCTGTATAGTGGGTGGTCAGCGTTGAGAGGTCCACAGGTTCCCACTTCACGATATAGGGTTTGCCAGCCTCTATGCCGTTCACGTTCTCGGTGAAGTTCATCGTCAGCGTGCCGCCCGTGAAGCTGGTCGATGCGAGGGTCTTCACCGTGGCTCCCTGTAAGCATGTGCCATAGATGTTATCCAAGCTGAAGGGCAGGCAGAGTGTGTTCCATGCGCCGTCGCGATAGAAGGTGCGTCCAACGAGGGTGACGTTGGTCGGAAGACCGTCATTGTCGCTGATGGTCGTGCTGTTGTCGGCATTGTCGGCCAGACTGATAATGGCAGGAGCCATGTAGTACTTGCCACCGTAGAGAATACCATTCTCGTAGGCCTTTACTAAGCCGTAGTCCTGCACCTGTCCGCCGAGATAATATGGAGCGGTGGACATGGGATAGGCCTTTGTGGCTCCGCTGACGGTGCAAGCATTCTCGGGCGAGCCAATCTGCGGTGTCACGTAGTAGCAGTTGGTGATGGTGCCCGCTGCTTTCTGCAAGCCCATGGGGTGCAGCTTGCTGATGCCTGTGTATGTGCCGGCCTCCAAGCTGTTTTCAAGCGTGGGTGTGGCGCTGTCACTCCAGCCCCAAATGACGCCGACGTTGGGATTGCTGTTGGAGTTCATCGTGCCAGCGAAGACACAGCCGCGGATGGTGGTCGCCGAGCTCTTACCATGACCGATGATACCGCCGGCATAGTCGGTGTTTATGTTGAGTGTAGCCGTGACGGTGCAGCCCTCAATGAGGTTCTTGCCCTCGCCTTCGCTGTCGGCAATACCCACGAGGCCCGACATGTGGCGCTGGTTGGAGGTGATGGTGCCCGCCACGGTGAGGTTCTTGATGGTGGCGTTCTTGATGTAGCGGAAGGGGGCTGCGCCGCCGTTGATGTTGTCGGTAATAGCAGCGGTGATGGTGTGTCCGCCGCCGAGGAAAGTGCCCTGGAACGAGTTGGTCTCGCTGCTGCCCACCATCTCCGATACGCTGATGTCGTTGTTCAGTTTCACGAACTGGCCGCTGTAGCTGGTGCCGTTGGTGACGGAATAGGCGAAACAATTCCAATCATAATCATTGTCAATGATGTAAGGACTTTCCTCCGTTCCACTGCCGGTGAGGGCTCTGGGAATAACGTAGTATGTGCCACCGTATAAAATGCCGTTCTGGTAGGCCTTCGCTAAACCGTAGTCCTTTACCAGGTTGCCGAGGTTAGCAGGTGTGGTGGCGAGGGCATAGGCCTGCCTGGCTCCGCTGACGGTGCAAGCATTCTCGGGCGAGCCAATCTGCGGTGTCACGTAGTAGCAGTTGGTGATGGTGCCCGCTGCTTTCTGCAAGCCCATGGGGTGCAGCTTGCTGATGCCTGTGTATGTGCCGGCCTCCAAGCTGTTTTCAAGCGTGGGTGTGGCGCTGTCACTCCAGCCCCAAATGACGCCGACGTTGGGATTGCTGTTGGAGTTCATCGTGCCAGCGAAGACACAGCCGCGGATGGTGGTCGCCGAGCTCTTACCATGACCGATGATACCGCCGGCATAGTCGGTGTTTATGTTGAGTGTAGCCGTGACGGTGCAGCCCTCAATGAGGTTCTTGCCCTCGCCTTCGCTGTCGGCAATACCCACGAGGCCCGACATGTGGCGCTGGTTGGAGGTGATGGTGCCCGCCACGGTGAGGTTCTTGATGGTGGCGTTCTTGATGTAGCGGAATGGGGCTGCGCCGCCGTTGATGTTGTCGGTAATCGCAGCGGTGATGGTGTGTCCGCCGCCGAGGAAGGTTCCCTGGAACGAGTTGGTCTCGCTCGCGCCTGCCATGGTCGAGACGCTGATGTCTGCCATCAGCTTCACCGTCTGGCCGCTATAAGCCATGCCCGACTCCACATTTGTGCAGAAAGCATCCCATTCATTCTCGTAGCTGATGAGGTGGTTACCACTGCCGTCGGTCGGGATGGCCCATCTCGGCCTGATGGTCACGTTGCTGGCAGGCATGGTGAGGATGGCGCTGGTCGCGTCCTGTGTGCTGAGCGTACCTCCGCCACTGGCAACGTACTGGATGAAGTTGCAGTCGCCATTGGTGTCGTGGCTCAACGTGAGGCTTACCACGTCGTCGCAGGCAGCATAGAGCATTTCGCCGTATTTGAGTCCCCCATTGTAGAAGGTCAGCCTGCTTACGTCGTACGTGATACGGACCTCTCCGCTATTGGCCATAGTAACACCCGTGCCACTGGTGATGGTGTAAGCCTGCTTGGCGCCACTGACGGTGCACGCGTGGGAGGGCGAGCCAATCTGAGGTTTCACGTAGTAGCAGTTGGCGATGGTGCCGCTGCCGCCCTGTAAGCCCATGGGATGAAGCTTGCTGATGCCTGTGTATGTGCCTGCCTCTAAGCAGTTCTCCAGTGTCGGTGTCCCGCTGTCGCTCCAGCCCCAGATGACGCCGACGTTAGGATTGTTGCTGGCGTTCATCGTGCCAGCGAAGACGCAGCCGCGGATGGTGGTCGCCGAGCTATTACCATGCCCGATGATACCGCCGGCATAGTCGGTGTTTATGTTGAGCGTAGCCGTGACGGCGCAGTCCTCAATGAGGTTCATGCCCTCGCCTTCGCTGTCGGCAAAACCCACAAGGCCAGACATGTGGCGTTGGTTGGAGGTGATGGTGCCCGCCACGGTGAGGTTCTTGATGGTGGCGTTCTTGATGTAGCGGAAGGGGGCGGTGCCGCTGTCGCTATTATCGTTAATAGTGGCGGTGATGGTGTGACCGTCGCCGTTGAAGGTGCCGCTGAAGGGTTTGTCCTCGAGAACGCCCACGGTCGATGAAATATCGATGTCGTCAATCAGCTTCACGTACTTTCCACTGTAGCTGTTGCCATGGTTGACCTGGTAGGCAAAGACATCCCATTCATCAGTGTTACTGATGGTGTAGGGATTTTCAGGAGTACCTTCGCCTTTCTGGCGGAAAACGATGAAGCTGGCACTCGTCGAGCCATTGCAATTGCCCAAGCCCGTGATGGTGAAGGTCTTGAAGCCAAGTGAGGTGAAGCTCATGGGGTATGAGGTTACCTCAGTACCGTCGACTGTGGCCGTATAGTCGGTGCCCAAGGTGAGCAGCGTAGTTTCGTCGCTGGCTTTCACTACGGGGGTGACGCTGACGGAATTGTCTTCGAGCCTGTAGGAGTCGTCGAGGGTGATAATACAGGGCGTGTAGTAGGTGTTGCCGTCGAGCAACTGGAGCGGTCTCAGCATCTCGCCCTCGGCGGTGTTGACGCTATAGGCTCGATATGCACCGCCCACGACGGTATGGGAGAGCGGGCCGCTCTGCGGGGTCAGGTAGTGGGTGTTGGTGAGGTTGGACGTGCCGTTCTGCAGACCAATGGGATGCATACCGTCGATGGTGTTGTAGGTGCCCTTCTCTAAGCAGTTCTGCATGATGAGCGTACTGCCCTCGTCGCCATAGCCCCAGAAGCCGCAGACATTATGGGTGGTTTCATACCGATAGCCACCAGTATAATGATGAACAACATAAATGCTGCCGTTGACGGTGCCTTGGAAGATGCAGCCTCTGATGGTGGTAGTCGAGGTCTTGCCGTTGCCGACGAAGCCGCCGGCGTAGTCGCTGTTCTGGTTGATGGTAGCGCTGACGATGCAGCCCTCGATGAGGTTCTCGCCATCGGCGAAGCCCACGAGACCCGACGTGTAATATTGGTTAGAGGTGATGGTGCCGGCCACAGTCAAGTTCTTGATAGTAGCACCGCTGATGTAGCGGAAGGGGGCTGCGCCCTGAGTGATGCTGGAAAACGCAGCGGTGATGGTCTTGTTGTTGCCGAGGAAGGTACCGCTGAAGGGACGACCGTTTACTCCGTTTTCATCATGACCGCCCACACCTCTTGCAATTTCGATGTCGGCATCCAGCTGCACGTACTCTCCGCTGTAGCTGTTGCCGGCAATAATGTTTTGTGCTAATACATTCCAGTCGGCAGCGCTGGTGATACGCCAGGGATTTTCCAGAGTACCCTCACCGGAAAGAGGCAACTGCTCTGTTGTGTAAGGCACTATTTTCTTGCCGCCGATGTTGCCGGTGGTAGCTATCGTCGCCGTACCGTCTATAACGAATTGCTTGCCTTCGGCAAACGTGATGCTATTGAGTGTGATTTTACCATAATAATTACTACCGCTTTTAAAGCCAGAGCAATAGATGAAGTCTTCCTGAGCGTTTGTCCACCCGAGTGTCAGCTTTCCGCTATTAGAGCCCAGAAGGCTAAAACCAGGTCCGATGCCGGCAGTTTCATCGCCGCCACGGGCAGTCACCTGACCGCCATTGATGATGATATTGCCGCACCGCCCCCACCTTGAATTACCGTCAGTAGTATAATCGCCACATCCACCGCCGATACCGGCAGCAGAGCCAGCACCCTGGGCTGTCACCACGCCACCGTTGATAATAATGGTGCCACCATCTTCATTATGTTCGTCGCCGCCAATGCCAGCTCCATGTGCTCCGCCTCTAACGTTGATGGTGCCGCCGTTGATGGTGATGATGCCTACTTCAAAAGCACCGATACCAGACTTATTCTCATCGCAGCCGTCGATGGTCAGTGCACCCGGGCCGTTGATGGTCAAGCTATTGCCTTTGCTCACCTCGATGCCTTTCAGAGCACGGAGGATAGCTCCTTCGCCGAGGTTCAGCTCGGCAGTGCCACAGACTTGGATGCGCGTGGGGAAGGTTACGTCGGTGCCGGAATATACTATAAACGTCGTCGTGCCACCAACTGAGTTGTTGCCTTTGGCGCCACCTGCGCCGCCGGTGCCACTCGTAGCAGAACCAACTCCGTAAGATACGTCATCATCGTCAAAAGAACCGTTTGTTCCGCACTTGCCATTCTCAAGGTATTTAGGACTCACCTCTGCTTGTTCACCGGTGGGAGCAGTAGTATTCGGTTTACCATTATTGCCGCCAGCGCCGCCAGCGCTAATGTAAAAATAATAACCATCTTGTTTCCAATCAAGGCAACCGCCGGCACCGCCGCCGCCACCGCCGCCACCAGGACCACCGGTACCGATGTCGCAGGCGCCGCCGCCATAGCCGCCACCGCCGCCGCCACCGCCGCCGGGAGCACTCCAGTTGCGATATCCATCCCATAGAGCACTCCAGCCTGCACTGCCGCCAGCGCCTGATCTGTTGCTTATACTTCCGCCCTTGGCATTGAGGTTGACGAGGGACTGAAGCCTATAGAGTTTGCCCACGGCGCCAGCGGAAGTACCTGCACTGCCTGCACTGCCGTTATTGCCATCGGCAACACTCCAAGTGCCAGCGCCTGACCGTTCATGTCTAAGGCCTCCGGCACCGCCTGCACCACCATTGCCGCCGCGTGTGCCAATGCCGGCACCGGCACCGCCGCCACCATTGCCTCCGTTGCCACCAGTGCCGCTGTAAAGGTAATCATTTTCATAATCCATATATGCGTCACCGCCATTGCCGCCATTGCTGCCGTCGGCAGCATTGCCGCCCGTGGCATTCAACGTGCCGCTACCGAGGAGGTAAAGCGTGTTGCCCTCCGTCAGCTCGATGCCAGCACCGCCGCCCATCTGTCCGTTGGCATGGGCTCCCGTGCAGGTGACGGTCACGCCATCGGGCACGTAGAAATACACAGTGCCCAGGATGGTCAGGCCGCTGCCGCTAACCGTGGAATTGCTGAACGCGAGGTTCGTGTCGGCGTAGTAATACGTCGTAGTACCTGCCGTGCCGAGCGTCTTTCCCGTCGTGGACCCCTCAGTAAGTTGTGTCCAATTTGCAGAATTGGTCTGCGTAATTGCATAGACTTCATCCCAACTGGATTGCGCCCACGCCCCCTGTACCACTGCGTACAGCAGGGCAATCATTAGAAATAATTTCTTTTTCATTTTATAGATCGTTTAAATTATGTCATTGGTTGTGTAGTTATGGCTGCAAATTTAAATATAATATCACAAATAACAAAACAAAAAGGCGCATTCTCTTCAACTTTTGTAAATTTTGAGTCTCTTTTTTACGATTTTGAGATTCTAAAGAAGATGATGGGTGATGGGTGATGGGTGATGGGTGATGGGAGGATAGAACCGAGAGGCCCCGAAGGGGTCAAATAACAAAGCGTAGGGGCTTGCCCCTATGATGATAAAAAATAAAAGAGGGGGTCGGAGAAGATAATCTCCGACCCCTTGATTCTATAATTGTCCTTGTACTGATTGTCGAGTTATTTCACCTTCTGAGGGTTACTCGTCCTCATCCCAGTCATCATAGTCGCGGCTGCGGCCAGAACTGGTTGGCATCGCCGTCGATATTCTCGGAAGCTTTCCACTCAAAGAGCGTGATTTCGCTTGCGCCGGCAATGGACACTTTCAGTTTACCGTCTTTAATCCAGCAGTCGGCACCCTCCTGTTGATAGACCGGTACATGAATCTTCACGGTGTTAGAACCATCGAGCGACACACCGTAGTTGTACGACATATCCACGTACGTAGTGTAGTCACCATCGGCCAATGCCGTCTGAGGCAATAGCCATGCGAAGAGCGCCGCAAGCATTATTAGCCAAGGCCGCCCTCGCAAAAAGTTCTTCGTTAGATTAATCATATTTATAGTTTTTAGAATTATAGGTACTAATTATTATTCTTCGTCACCAATGTATATGTCGTTACCGTTCTTGAAACTGCTTACTTCATTTGAGCCCTCTAACATAACGACGGGACCGCGAAGATGAACGGTTTTCGTCTGAGGAGTTGAATATATTTTCTTTTTCATAACTTTAATCGCTAATGATTTTTGTTCTAGGACCGCTATAGAGCGAATTCTTACCGATGTTAATCTTTACATCGTACTTCGTGCCTTTCTCGAAAGTGGCAGCATAGGGGATATAGGCTGTACCGCTATAAACCTGTGTGCTAGTACTTGTATTGGTGATAGTACACGTCAGTTCAAGATAGGTATTGCTTAAATCTCCAGTGGTATCCCATGCAGTCAACGTCTGCGGAATTATGAAGAGGTATGGCTCTCCTGCTGTACCAAAATTGCCGTTAAGAGCAACGTAGTCTTTAGTTTTATCAGAGCCAAGTGTCATTGCCGAACCACTATATAGGGTGTAATTGGTGTAGGTATCAATATCATTCCACGATGATGTTCCGTAGTAATACTTACCGTGTTTTTTGACGTTCTTGAGTACGATGCTGCTTACACTTAATGTGTAGCTATCCAGATTCGGCGACTTCTTTACGTAGAAGCGCAGGGCAGAACATGCGTGGTCAAAGGTGAAGGTGAGTTTGCCGCCGGTGCCACTATAGGTACCGCTGGCCGTAGCTACCAACAAATCATGCTGGCTTGCGGCAGCCTCCTCAACTGTGAAGTTGATGTAGGGTAACTTATTGGCATCTTCTGTTTGATTGAATGTGTCATCAGTGTAGGCGTACCAAGTAACCTCATCTGAAGTACCGGGCCATGAACCCGTACTTGACCATTTCCCTTCAGAACCTTTCGTGGCTGTAATTGGATCTGAACTTGCTTCACTACCATACACATAACTCATATAGAACTTGTCAAGCGATGAATTGGTAGTTATCGCCGCTCTCGTTGTACCACCCCCTTCACCATCTTGAACCATGGGATTTTCCGTGACCTCGATGGTCATTGGGTAGAACTTGGGCTGTTGTGACGTCAGCTCGTCATCATCGCTGTTGCTGCAAGCCCCGAGTGCGAGGCTTGTCAGCAGAACGAATATTAACTTTGTCTTATTCATAATTCTTTTCTTTTTTTAACGCTTTGTCTTGGCTGCATCGGTGAAGGTATAGACCTTACCCGTAGCAGCTTGATAATATTTCAGAGTGATGCTCTCACCTTCCTCACAACCATAGACGATTAATGACAGGTTATCGAAGGCTGATGACACGCCACGGCACTCGTTTCCAACGAAAGCAGCGAAGTAGTCGCCCTGTGCAGGCTGTATAGAAGCCTTGGCAATGATAGTGCTGACATTGAGATTCATCACCACTGGATACTTGGCCGAACCGAGGGTGAACTCAGGAATGTACGCCTCATCAATGCCGGTGGTTTCGTCAGCGTCCAAGTTGATGTCACCCGTCAGCGTGAAGAGGTGCTTCAACTGTTGGCTGTAGTATTGCAGTGACATGTTCACGGTTCCCGCCTCTTTGCCGTAGGCCTTCATCAGGAACTTTCCGTTTTCTGTCTGTCCTGTGCCTATTTTGACGGCAGGACTGGCCAGTCCGCGCAGTTCACCGTTTACGAAGAGCGCCAACAGGTCTCCACTGGATGCGAATGGCATGAGCGTCTCTTCAATCTGTACTTTCAGGATGGTTCCAACCTCGTATAGATAACCGTCAGGCTCGGTCCAGTTGGGGCGTTCCTGGTTGTTGCTCCAGTCCATCGCCCACTGTGGGGCCTCAGTGACTGCTGCCTCAGTGATCAGCACTTCCTTGCTGTCACTGTCATCGTCGCTGCTGCTGCAAGCCCCCAGTACGAGGCTTGCCAGCAGAACGAACATTAATTTTATCTTATTCATAATACTCTTTATTTAATGTTACTTAACGACGATCTTGAGCTACGCTCGAGCTCGTTCCCGTTCGGAAGCGCTCGGCTTTGCCGCTTTGCTTGCAAAGAACTCGAGCAAGCTCAGTTCTTCGCTCACTTAACCACGACCTTACGTCCGTTGAAGATATACACACCACTCTTGGTTGGACGCTTCTGCAGCTTCATACCGCTGATGCTGTACCACTGGCCGTCTGCGTATTCAGCCTTCACGAAGTTGATGGCTGTAGGCTGGTCGGGACTGCCGATGACGGCATTGGTCTTGAAGGTCATGATCTCACCAGTAGAAGCTACGATCTCGCCGTCACGCTCGATAGCGAACCAGAGTTTCTCCGGCTTGTCGGCAGCGATGCTCAGATAGAAGAGAGGTGAGAGGTCAGCGGTCAGAGGTGAGAGAATAGCTTCACCAACTGTCTCGCCATTAGCGAAGGCGATAAGTTTGTCACCGTCCTCGGTCTCAAATCCTTCAACCACGGCGCTCACGCTCATGGTGCTGCGTGCCTTGGCGGCAGCGGCGTAACTGGTATTGGTCGTCCAGAGTTCACCGGCATTGCTGCCCAGTTCGAAGAACGGATAAGAGAACTTGGCGTCTGCCGCACCCTTGCGGAGCATCATGTAGCCCTCACCGGGCTTCATGTACTGCAGCGAGCCGCGCCAGCGTCCGGTGTTGCCACTCTTGGTGAAGTAAGCAAACTCAGTGTGACTCTTGATCACGTCGCCCGGTTCAGCATAGTCGTAGTAGTCGCTCAGAGCCGTCTCGACGGTCAAGTTGACAACCGGTGTGTAGCCGATGCCGTTCCAACCCTGTTTCAGGTTGATGGTACGGGCATCCTTCTGCTTGATGACGCTACCCTCGATGGGGAATGTGCAGTCCTTCTGGACCTTGATGGCATACGCCTTCTTCGGTGAGATGACTACATTCGCGGTGCTGCCACCGGCCAGCCACTGACCATTCTCGTAGTTCAGCGTCAGCTTGCCGCCAAGTTCGGTCAGTACGTCGCCATCTGTCCAGCTCATGCCGCTCAGCAGCTTGTTCAGGTCGAACAGACTCTCGCTCTGGATATTGAACGATACCCAGTTCCAGCCCTCAGCCAGATAGAAGTTCTGGATGAAGCTGCTGCCACCTGTGAAACGTACGGGCGTGTCGCTGCCCAGCATGGCATCCTTCGCAAACGTGATGGCCGATTCTGGTGTCAGCACAATCTCACGACCGGTGCTGTACTGCCACAGACGGAAGTTCAGCTCGCGGCCGGTAGCCAGACTGTCATAGACGGTCAGGTAGAGGCCCATCTCGCCAGTCAGTGTTGAGTTGCTGATGTTGGCAAATCCGTGGCAAACGCCCTTGCTGTCGAAGGCACCCACGATGTCTCGAGCGTCAGTGTCAAGCTCATCATTGATATAAACCTGTCCGATGATGCTCATCGAGTTCGCCAGTAGGTTGCCATCTACCTTCTCTGCCCACTCAGGCTGCTCGCCCTCGATGGTCAGGTTGAGATAGAACGGTTCGCTAATGCCATCCTCGTCGGTCAGATAGATAATCTCGTTATAGGTACCGACATTCAGATCCTTGCTGACCTTGGCATTGACATAGCCCAGAGTCTGCGGAGCAATCACGTCGGTATAGCTGCTGAGTGCGAGCCACTTCGGACAGTTCTCAATGGTGTAGGTATGACTGATGGCGCTGCTGTTATAGAACGGCAGAGTCAGCAACTGATCGTCATCCTCGCCCGTACCATATTTAATAGTATGGTCGAGACGGTTCACCAGCCACTCCAGACTGCTGTTGCTTACCAGGAAGACAGCGGTCTGTGGCGAAGCCATCGCATTGCCGCGCTTGTCTTCTACATCACGGACGGTGACATAGAGATTGCGGCGGTTCAGCTTGGCAGCAGTCTCGTTCACGTTGACCAGCAGCTTATGACCCTCACCCACGAAGCTGAACTTCAGGTTCTCCAGTTCCTCGAAGGGCACTACAGGAGCAGCCGTCTCGTCGGTGATGTGAGCTTGGATTACGTTGATAGAATCAACGAACACGTAGTCACGTATCGGCGTGGTGGTCGGCTTGCGGGTCACAGGGTCTTCCTCATAACGGATATTGCCGTCGGCATCCAGATGGATCTTCTTGCTATAAGCATAAGGCATCGTCTCAATCTTGTTGTTCTTCAGACGCTCCTGACGGTCGAAGGCCAGGTAGGTCAGCAGACCAGCCTCATCGCCATACGGACTCTTCGTCGAGTAGGTCTTGACGAGCGACAGCGGCAGAGCCTGTGCAAAGAAGCAGAACTCATCGATGTTACCAGTCAGCCAGTTGCGGGTGTCGATGGTAACAGTCTCTCCGTTAGCATTCTTCTCCTTATACTTGGCAGCACCAAGCATTGGGATACCACCAGTGATAGCACCGAGGCTGTCGGCAGCAAACGTGGTGCGCAGCTCCTTATCGACGTAGATGTTAACCACGTTGACACCACGGTTCACCGTCATGGCGTAGTGGTGCCACTGTCCGTCACTCCAGTTGCCAGGAACCTGCATAGCGAAGCCGTTCGAGCGGTACATCAGTTTCTCAGCCTCGAAGGCAATGTTGAAGATGTTCTTTGCACCGATTTCATCCTTCGTACCAGCACCGTTGCTGACCAGTACACCACGACCGTTGCGGTCGGTCTTGAACCAGAACATCAGCGTATAGTCCTCTTCCTTCGTGCGGTTCATAGCGTTTGTTGTCAGCTCCAGACCCTCGTTGACCAAGTGCAGTGAGTAGCCACGAGGTACAGCCCAGTTGGCACCCATCAGCTTAGCGTTGGCACCCTGCGTCTTGTCCATGACATAGTCGCCCGAGCCCTCATTCATCGGGTAGTAGTCAACCAGTCCTTGCTCATAGCCCGTCAGACGGCGATAGCCGTAGGTCGTTCCGATGAGTCCACCGTCCATGGCGCGATACCACAGGCGAGCCTCCATCATGCGGCCCTCGTAGTACTTGCTGTCCATGCGGTCGCCCTCGTTGGTGCGTCCGAAGATGAGCTTGCCCGTACCAGTGTAGTGGGTCAGGAGTTTCTGCTTGCCCAGCAGCTTGCCACCATTGTAGAAGGCAATGGAGTCGCTTGCGAGGTCAATGCTCATGGCCACCTGTGTGAAGATGCCCGTCTGGATGGCAGTGTCAGAGACATATTTGTCATCGTTGATGACGGCCTTCAGCTTGAAGTCTGAGGTCAGCCACAGCTGCAGCTTCTGACCATTCGTGCCGTGTGAGAACAGCGGCATGTCGCGCTTAGCGAGTGTGTCGGGCTCAATCATCATGTCGATGGTCAGGCTCTTGCCGTCGAAGTTACGACGGGCCTCACTCTCTACGCTGGCCTGTCCCTTGAACTGCAGGCTTACGGCATCAGAGATATTGTCATTATTCGTTTCGCCTTTCACCTCGAAGTTGGTGATGGCGCTCAAGTAGTTGTATTCGATATCTTCCGAGAAGTTGAACACGATGTTGTCGCCTGCTGTCAGCACACCATTCGTAGGTTCGGGCGTACCGAACAGCTGCGGACGACGGGTATCCTTCACACCGCTCAGAATCTTCGACGACGTGGTCAGGAACTCGTTGCCGTTGCGGCAGAAGAGCACGGCGCGCAGGTCGTAGGCTTTCTCCATCACCGTACCTTCACCATAGAAGTTGGTGACGATGTTACCATTCTCAGGAATCATCTCACGTTCGCCGCTGGCCTTGGTCATGAGCAGCGAGTCGGCATAGAACGAGCAGAGGTTGGTCCAACTGTCGTCGCCACGCTGCGACTCCTTATACTGGAACTCGATGTGGTCGAAGTTATGCTGGTGCTTGTCGAAGCCATCGATGGTGACAGGGATGAACCAGCCGCGCTTGTCGTCCTCGCTGGCATAGGTGTTCATCACCCACTTGTCGCCAGGCGACGAGATGTTCACCGGTCCGGCCTGACGCAGGAAGTGGACGTCGAAGGTTGCTTCCTCCCAAATGTGGTCGGGATCGGAGCATGACATGAGACCAAGTTTCAGACCCTCGTAGTCGAACTCGGTGCCTGCATAGACCTCCAGCGTTTTCTCTACCACTTCACCCGGGAGCAGATAGAGGTTCCAACCCGAGCTGGTCATGGCGATACCATCGAGCATCAGCTTAGCACCATTAGGATTTGACTTCGAATCCAGATAGAAGTTATAAAGGGCGACACCACCCGTAGCAGCCTCTGGCTGTTCGCTGTCGTTGGTCAGATAGACCTTGAAGCGGGCTGGTTTATCGATGGCCACACCGCTGATGCTCTGACGGTCAAGCGAAATCTTCGGGTTCTGAATCTTCTTGGTACGCTCGTCGAGCAGATAGCCTGGGCTGTAGCCGATGGTACGGCGCTCACTCTCCCACGGGTTGACGGTAGCACCGCCACGCGTGCGATAGACGAAGCTGCGTGCATAGATGGCTTCCGCCATCGTGCTTCCTCTCTCAATAAATGGCTGCACGAAGTCCGTCATGTTGTAGAAGTTCTGGTTCGAGTAGACATTCAGCGCGGTATTGCTATTGATGGTGGCTGTATCGGTCAATGCCTTATAGACGTCGATGTTCAGGTGACTCTTCTTATCCATCACGATGTTGAAGGTCTCCTTGCGGCTATAGGCCTTCTCCTCAGTATCGATACCCTTCGTCGTATAGTTAGCAATAGGCACGAGCCTGAACTGTGAGGTCTTGCCGGCAAAGACGACTTTCGTGCTAAATTCATCGGCCTTGTCCGTACTGGTTTTTCCAGAAGCTTGCGTCGCTTTATCGGTCTGGGCCCAGCCCTTTTCTATCAGCGCAGCCAACAACTTAATACCCAGCATCGCACCAGCAGACAATCCAGCGTCAAGACCGCCTGTGTCGAAGAATAGGTGACCTCTGACACCTGGCAGGCTGATAAAGTTTGAAATCGTGTAATCGCTTTCGAACTGTTCGCTATAGGTCACCTTTGTACCGCCGTCCACATCATAGTTGGCAAACGGTGTTGTGCCCAGAATGGTAGCCACCTTCTCACGTTCGTTCTTAGCAATCATCAGACCCCATGCCAACATGGTCTGACACTTCTCTGCCACCTCATCAATAGGCGTCGTGGTGGCACTGCTCGGTATATGAATGACATAGTTCATGCCGGGCACTTCCTCCATGCTACTGGTATAGTAGTAGATGTCTCCGTCCTTTGTGTTGACGAGGCCGAAGTTATCATCATCCTCCGGAACCAGTGAACGATAGACGGGCTTGCCCGTAGCGTCGGCCTTCTTCTGGGCATCTTCTGCCGTTCCGATGAACATCAAGGCACGGAGTTCCTTGATCTTTTCAGGGATAATCTGGGTCAGGATGTGCTTCTGCGAGTGGACGAACTGTGAGGTCACCTCAGGGCCATAGCCGATAGACTCGTCGCGCACCAGATGGAACTTATTACCATTCAGGTCCTTACCCTCGGCAATGTCTACCATCGAGCCGTAGTCATTGCTGTAGCCGCCTGTTGTACCGCCACCCAGTCGGCCCTTCAACTGCTGGAAGATGCTGTCGGGGATGGCACGGATGGTACTCATGGGCTGAACGACGATGTTTTGCGTCATACCGATATACAGGTCGGCATCGGCTCCCACCATGTTCGGGTCGCTGCTGGTAGTGATGTCTTCATTCACGTTCATCGTGTAGGAGAAGGCACGATGGCCCTCAGCGTTAAGGGAATAATCGAACTCGAAGACCTTCGAGATATCTGTGCTGTTCATGATACCGGTAGCTGTACCAACACCCTCAGGAGCAGAGACGACACCAGTAAAGCGATCCAGCATCGTACCATAGACCAAGGAGAATTGCAAGCCACCCTTCAAAGTGCAGTCGACCGAATAAGCGTACTTCAGCTTAGAGCCCTTGGACAGCGTAGCAGTACTGCCACCGCCTGGCGGGTCGCGGAGCACGTCAATCAGCAGGGGCTGACCAGACACCAGTACGTCCTTGAAACCGCCCGTAGTAAACATGTTCAAGGTATAAGCCTTCAACGGTTCGGCCTCGTAGGTCGTACCGTTCTGCGTCAATGTCAGCGTCACGGTCTTCAGGGCATCGGCGCCAGTCATCAGACGTACTGTCTGGTCGGCAGTGATGTAGAAGTAGCCGCGACCCACGCTGTCAAGTTCTACAACCTCAGGCGTAGGATCGTTCTTCATGCCGTTGTGTACGGTCACCTTGCCACCGCCAACAGGTACGATATCTACGATACCTGTGCGTGTGTCATTATTATATCGATAGCGCTCGGCCACCTCCACCTGAACGGGATAGCGGCGGTTCAGACTGAACACCGGATAGCCGAAGGTGTAGTGAGTGGTATGACTGATGCTGTCATAGCGCGCCAGGGGAACCTCGATCTTATCGCTTCCTACGCTCGTTGACATGTAGCTCTTGTCGCCGAAGTAGTCGAACGAGTCATAGCCCAACTGCTTATAGCTAATCTCCACAGGAGCGTGGTAGATGCGGTTATAGACGGCATTGTAGGTAGCCTGGAGCTCTTCAAATCTATTCTTATCGACATCGTAGAAGATACCTGTATAGGTTGTGTTAATGGCTGTGAGGCAATCGGTCAGGTCGATGACCTCGCTTGCCTGACCTTCCTGGAACAGTGTGGGATAACCCTCGCAATAGACCTGCTGTACCTTCCAACGGACTGGTGGCAGCATCAGCGTGTACTCACCCGTCACGGAGTCGGGCTTCACCGTCATGCGCTTGCGCTCCACCACAGCAGTAGTCTGGTGGCCATTGCCGCCAGCATGCGGGAAGGTGAGCTCGCGCGTCTTCAGGTCGGTGTTCAGGTTGTCGTAGACCAGCCACGACGTGTTGTCGCCCTCTAAAGTCATCACCATGGTCAGGTTGCGGCCCAGGTTGTTCTTCGAGAGGTTGTTGTCCAAAGGCTTGTCGCCCTGGTCGTTACCACCGACCACACGACCTATCAGCTTCACTTTAGTAGCATCGTAGAAGTAGATGTCTGCTTCGTCCTTGGTGATGACAGCCATGTTCTTGTTCTTGTCCAGATAGTAGCCATCCTCGGTGAAACTGTGCTGGTCCATCCATACCTGAATGCTGTCCTGACCGTCGAGCACGCGGAATGAGAAACTACCGTCGAAGTCGGTCTCCACGAGTTTGCCCGAAGCGTCATAGATGTTATGGTCATCCACTTTGAAATGGGCACCCTTTACGGGGATGCTCGTGCCGTCGTACATCACAAAGCCTGAGAAACGGTGGCTGTTGATGATGGTAAACTCAGGTATCGATTCGTCGTTCTTCTCACCGTCGAAGGTAACGGTGTAGCGGGTCTTGCCATCTTCAAACTTGATGTTGCCGCGAACGGTCGGGCTCACAATGTATTCAATGTCCGACAGACCATTATATGGTAAGCCGTCGATGACGAAATAGCCCGTTTCATCGGTATTGGCCGTCTTGGTAACGGCTTGGTCGTTGTCATTGTCGGCCAGTTTATCGTGCGTCACCGTCACCTCAATGTTGGGCACACCCGTTCCGTCGTTGAGACGTACGTAGCCGGCCACGCGTCCTGTGTTCTTACAAGCGCCTGCCTTCACATCGGTCTCAGAGTGGTGCTTGCCCTCGCAGTCGGTGACGGCACGTACCTTATATTCATAGCGCAGCAAGGGCGATACGCTCTTGTCCTCATAGCCCGTATTATCAAGGTTGTCAGCAACGAGTTCCCAGTCATTGTCGCCACTGCCTTCGATACGGCGATACACCTGGAAGTAGTCAACGACGCCTTCTACGTCCCATGTTAGCACGACGCTGCTCTGGCGGGTCTCCGTCATCAGCGTCTTACCAATCTCACCATTGCCTTCATGGTAGAAGTTGTCAGCGGGCAGCTGGGGGTCGGGATAGGTAACGGGGTCGTATTCTTCCGTTGTCGTCATGATGGGATTGAGCTCAGAGCCGTCCAGCGTCCAACCAACCGTGAAGAACTGTGCCAGTTCTCCTTCCGAGGCGCCAATCAGGCTACCGCTCATCATAGGCAGCACCTTGTCGCCGTCCACATACCAAGCGGATCCCAGGCCGCTGGCCAAATCGCTGGCCGACAGCGAGCCGACGTTGTTCCACAGGTTGCGGTTGGCCATCTTGGGCACAGCCTTGTTACCACTCACTACCCAGCCAGAGCCCAGTTTCTGAACCATCTCTGATACATCGGAGGAAGCTTCGTCGATGTCGTACCATTCGCTCCTGTCTCCGTAGGAATAGTTATTAGTAACGCTGGAACCGTTATTACAAATACGCAGCCTATAATAAAAACCGAGTGCCCGAGCACCCACGTAATAATATTGTCCGTTTTCCAGGCAATTGGTTACTGTAAAGAAACCAACATCGCCGGCATAGCCGATGAATGCTCCAACGTAGGAATTACTACCGAGTGCTCCATCGTTTCCAGCACTGATGGCACCGTCGAACAGACAGTTGTTGACGGTTTGCTGAGTGTCATGTCCGTGGCCGATAAAACCGCCGACATTCAGGTTGAAACCATGAATACTGCTCGATACCCAACAACTCTGGATATTGGCGTTATAGCTGTTCCACACTAATGCGGCACCGTAATCTCCAACCCCGAGAGTGCCATCGGGGACTACCATGAGGTGCAGGTTCTTGATGGTGTAGTCATGGGCAGAGTTGAATAAGCTGCCACCACCATTTCTCATGGACAGCGTATGGCCATTACCATCGAAAACGCCCTTGAAATCATCAGCAGAATTGTTTACTGTGAAGTCGGCATTCATGACGGCATTCACGCTCTTCGTGCCGCGGTTTTTCAGTGCCGTCCGGAACTCTTCCCAGTCGCTGTCGTTTTCGAGGAGGTGGCAGAACTCCTTGGTGGCATAGCAGTTGTTGATTACCACGTGACCTCTTTCGTCCTGTCGTGCCCACGTATCACTCTTTTCGGGATTGGTGGTGACATGGTCAGGCATGAAGAGGCTGTTTTCGATGATTGCAAGGCTCCTTTCGTCAACCCAAGCGATGAAACCACCGTTTCCTATGCTCTTTTCACCCTCAAAGCTGCCATCAAACTTACTGTTGGAGATGGTAACATTGGAATCGGTTACGCGTCCAACGAAACCAGCAAGGGTTCCTTCGCCATCCATGGTGCCATTGAGGGTGACCGACGAGCGGCAATTCTCAATGGTTGTCGTTCCGTTAATGACCTGTGCAATGAGGCCGGCAGGATACATCTGGCCAGACTTGATGGTACCGGCCACGTGCAGGTTCTTGATGGTGGCGTTGCTTGCATGGCGGAAGGGAGCAATATATCGCTCGTTCTCCGTCCAGTCCTTGTTGAACGTCAGCGTGTGACCGTCGCCTTCGAAGGTTCCGCGATAAACAGCACCTGTGGTTACTCCCACGTGCTCACTCGTCGTGATGTCGGCGGCAAGGACTGCGTCCACGTCATACTGCCCCCTGGCATCATTCACCATCACAGCAAACGTATGCCAATCGGTGGCGTTGTAGATGATGACCCGCGATGTATATTCGCGGGTGGCAAAACTGTTGGTGACATTAAGTGTATGTCCGTCGCCTCGTGCCCACGTTTGACAGCTGGTCAAGGCGGTACTAATATGGTCGGGTGCAAAGAGACAGTTGTCGATAATTGCCGTACTCCCGTTTTGGCAATAGCCAATAAATCCACCATTATGGTGGCTTTTACCACCCTCAAAACTGCCATCAAACTTACTGTTGCGTATCACGGCTTTACCGTCGTCGCCCAAACGGGCAATGAAGCCACCGTTGGTAGTCTTGGTGCTATAGATGGTCACTGACGAGCGGCAGTTCTCAATCGTGACATCGCTGCCATTGAGTACGTAAGCAATCAGTCCGCCCGCATATTGTCCATCAGACCAGACGTCGCCCGCCACGTGCAGGTTCTTAATGGTGGCATTGGTCACATAGCGGAAAGGAGCCAGATAGGGGTCGTAATTCATGAGGTCGACAGTCAGCGTGTGGCCGTTGCCATCGAACACGCCCCGGTAGGGATAACCTTCAGGACCGCAAGGCCTGCGGCCGCTTTCAATGTCGGTATAGAGTCGGGCGTTCACATCGTACTCGCCCTTAGCCTTAATCACCTTCTCGCAGAAGTCGTACCAGTCGCCATCTGTGCGGATGGGGAAGTAGTATGGTTCAACCTCATCGTATGTCGGGAGGGGAGAAGTGCCACGGTCGATATACATCTCCACCTTATAATTAACACACGAGCGCGAGAGGTCAATCACCTTGTAACGCTGTTCGCGTTCCTCTGGAGAGAGTTCTATGTTCTGGATGTTCACGGTGTCGCCGGCCTGGTTGAACACCGTGACGCGCAGCATCATCTTGGCACGATCGTCCCAAACGGCATTAGGCTCGTCGGCATACTCCCAGGAGACGCGGGCGGTAAAGGCTCGCTGGTCTTCCCACTGAGCGGAATAGGTGGCTATACGCCGCAGATGGATTTCGTCGACGACACACCTTTCTGTTTGTACGCACCTGTTGTTCCAGCCCCATGCCTGCGTCATCATACGGCGCACACGGTAGGTCAGGCTGTCCAGCGTGCCATTCTTCAGCATGGTCTTGTCTACGGCATCTATCAGGGTGCTGTCGACAAAGGTATAATGGGTCTGCGCAGAGTCGGCGGTGTAGGGCTCACTGAAGATGGTCTCAAAATCTTCCTCCTTACCTGTCAGTGAGCGTTGTATCTCGAAGAAATCGGTAGTTGCTATGTCTTCGACCTTCGGATAAGCAACGCCCCAGTCCAATTGCACCGAAGCCTTGCTGTCGCCTAACGACCGCGCACTCAGTCCCACAGGCACGTGAATCATCTGCTGTGTCTGTGGTTCTGACGTTACATGAATAGGATTATTGTCGCGATCCAAATAGTCAACCATGACACGCAGATTGTTATGAGGAACGTCGGCATCCAAGTAGATGGTACCATTGCTGATGCCAGACTGCAAGTCCTTTTTGACAAGGACGCCGTTGTAGTCTATATACTCATACCGGGCCGAAGTAACACGGTCGGAAGCAATAAACCAAGGCAGTTCCAACATGCCTGGCTCATTAAAGGACATGGTAGCCATAGCCAACTGTGGCGATGCTACTGTGGGGGCCTCCGGCAGGTGGATGACGGTTTTGTCTATTGAGCAGGGCTTCGTACCGTGCAAATAGGCAGAACCACCGACTTTCACATCCCACTCGAAAGTCACTTCCTGGTCATACATCTCGTAGGGAATGGTCCAGACAGCAGAAAACGAGTACTGCTCACCGTCACTGTCGGCAAAGATACTATTGCTCACTTCGCCATCGCCCTTGGTAATCTTAAAGGTCTGCGACGAATTGCCTCGCGTGATTTCAATGCTGCCACCGGCCTTTGTCTCGAACTTGGCGGGAACTTCCGACTTGTCATTGTCATACAAACTCACTCCAAAAGGATCAACCAGAATATCCGCTTTCCATGTCAACAGGACTTCAGAATGTTCAATCTTGTTCTTGTCTGTCCACTTGATAGTCAGGGTAGCATTATTGGTCCAGTTGTCAGTACTTACCTCATCATAGATGGGCGCAGAAATACGGACCGTGTTGCTACCAGCAAGCATCACCTGATAGCGATACGACTGTAAAAGCGGACTGTCGGCCACTGCATTCTGTGGCAGCAGCCACGCGAAGAGCGCCGCCAGTAGTAGCCACGGTCGTCCTCGCCTTGTTTTTGATAGATTGTTGTACATAATATAAATAAATTAGGTTAATATAAAATTACTTATTCACTTTCACTACACCATTTTTAATATACACGCCTGCGTGCGTCAGTTCATAGACGTCATCCCATTCAGTTGCCCACACCCCCTGCACAACTGCGCAGAGCAGGGCAATCATTAGAAATAATTTCTTTTTCATCACATAGATCGTTTTAAATTATGTTCTGGGTTATGTAGTTATGGCTGCAAATTTAAACAAAATATCACAAATAACAAAACAAAAAGGCGCATTTTCTTCAACTTTTGTAAATATTGAGGCTCCTTTTTACGATTTTGAAACTATATTGACCTTCCCTCTTCCATTAGGCAAGACGCTCACCAGTCCCTGTTGTTCGCTGTTGTTCAGAAACCCATGCTTCACAGAGAGATTAAGTAGCCTCTATGTAATATTTCGCTTATTATATTAACCTTTTTGGCTAAAAATTTGGTTATTACAATAAGTTTAGACCAGATAGCAGACATTCCTAATTCATACATTCTGGCAGACTCCATGGAATTCCCCGTTGGCAAGAAGCTACCTCTCTGGGTGGTAGGGCTGCTGTATTAGGCATAGTAAAAAAAGGTGGGAGGCCTTTTGTGTAACCTCCTTTCACCCTTGACCTTCGGTCTAGTCTGCTCTCGCTCGGCATAGCTCAAACAAGTTTGGCTCTGCTCTCGCTTAATCGCAGCCTTCACCCGTCACCTTTTCAGGGCCTATAATTGCTAGTACACGTAGAAAAAAATGCTAGTACGTGTACCCGCAAAATTTTGTACACGTACCCGCAAATTTTCCTACACGTAGGAGTTCTTGACGGGATCAGCAAATATCAAGTCATGTCGGTTCATGAGCTTTTCTATGCAGCGATTGTGCACCTGATTGGCCTCCGTGATGACAAAGGGGAGCTTCTTGGCACTGAAGTAGTTCTGCACCCACTTGGTAATGGCCTCGCCGGGCCAGTTTTCAATGCCCACACGACACGCCATATGACGTGCCAGCTTCTCGTCGATATACGTGCTGAGCACCTCATAGGCCACGGTATAGTTACACTCATATTTCTTCATATACGCATAAAGGAACTCACCATAGTATCTTGCCCTTAACCAGTCGTCTTCTAGAATTTTCCTCAGCCCGTCATGAACACGCTTGTAGGCTTCCTCGCTGGGCTTGATATGAAACTGCGGTACGTTGCCTGCCAGCAGCATCTTCATGTTGATGCCGTTCTTGTGGTGACGCTGGTTCTCGCTGATCTTGTCGCGGTCGTTATTATTGGCCAGTGCGTTAGCCTTACAGTCAAACAACTCGTAGGGAATAGCAGGCTCCTCTATCTCCTGACTGTCTGTCAGAACATAGCGGTCGCCCACAAAGGGCGACATAAAAGCCTCCATCTTCTTCGTCTCTTTGTCGCGTACTATACGGAAAGCCTCCGACCGCTCAATGAGTGCGGTCAGTTCTGAGTCCTGCTTAAAGCCCATGGCCTTGCGCAACTCGTTGAACTGTTCCTTGCGGTAGGCCAGTGTTACGTCGTCCATATATTCGTAGGCTCCGTCGAAGAGGTACTTGATTTTGCCTATCTCTGTCCACGAGAGCTTCTTGGCTCTCCAATGTCTGTTGTAGCTTCTGGCCGTTGTCGCCGCCAGTGCTATGTCGTTCTTATGTCTCATATTCAATTATCCTATTCTCCAGTTCTCATATACGTCATGATAGACCTCTATTGGTCTATCTATGACTATATGTCCCTATCTATAGGGATAGGGACTATATCGTATATAGTCCTTATAAAGCAACTATCGGTAAATCCCGAACTCCAATATCATTTGCAAAGGTACAAAATATTCAGCAAAACGCAAAATTTTTTTGAACTTTTAATACCCTTTGCTTCATTGCTTGTTATTGTCTGAATTCTGCGTAAATTCGCCTCGAATTCTGCGTAAATTCGCCTCGAATTCTGCGTGCAAACTATCGCTCTGGTATGCAGCTCTGTGACCGACGTCATCTTACACCCGTTCCGACGTCATCTTCGGGTGTTTCCGATGGCATCTACGACTCGTTCCGATGATACTTTAGGGGGGTAAAGTATCATCGGAACGACCGCAAAACACCATCGGAACGGATGAAAGGAACGTCAGGAAAGACCCAAAAGTGACTGCCCTCACCTTTCACCTTATTTAAAAAACCATTCCAATGCGACCTATAGCCGGCCATCATTATGGCATGAGATTATTTATAGTGTGTATTTATTGCAGATAATCCACCTGCTACATCGTTAAGCTCCTCATCGGTGAGCTCCACCTGCTTCTTTTTCTCTTCTTCTTTCATAATTGTAATGTTTAAAATTTATGACTATAATTGATTTCTGTAGGCAAAGATACAAAGAAGTTGGGAAACTACAAAGAAAAAGGGAAGAAAATCTTCCCTCAGTCCTCTTCCATCAGCCCTCTACCTTCTAGTCTATCCTCCCTTCACCCTTCACCCTTCACCCTTCACCCTTCACCTTTGACCCGTCACCCTTCACCATTAGATTCACGTTTGTATTAGACGTACCTTACGACGATTATTGTGGGGTCTTACAGCGAAGTGCAGCCAGTAGGTGCCCTTGGGTGAACGCTCTAACAATAACTCATCGAAGTCCTCGTTGTTCAGGTCGCTGATGTCGAGCAGGATGGCGGCGTAGCGGATTAGCTGCTCTAGTCCATAGACGTGGATATCAACCGCACAGCCCGTCAGGTGGTTCGACCCCACCACCCCACCTATAGCCTTGTTCACCTCAGGGCTTCGATAGCCGCTGTTGATGATGATGGGGTCGTTACCCTCGCCATAAATGTTATTCCACCGTCTTCTCAGGCGTTCAAGCCAGCCACAAAGGCGCTTCAAGTTCTCTACTTGTGCCTCGTTGGGCACGTTTTTAATTTTCGTGTTCGTTTTGGTTAACTCAGCGAGCGTAAAATGCTGGGAGAGTTTTGCTTGCTTATTGATTTCTACATTATTCATAATCTCTTTTTCTTGTTTACGTTAATTGGTGTACTATTAGGGAATGCGATGCTGTAGGCGCTGTCGAGGGCTTTCAGGTTTACCTTGTAATAGCTGATGCCCAGACGTACGGCCACGATAGCACGCAACAACTCACGATGCTTGCGTGGATAGAGACTGGGCAGAGGCAACTCGTTCCAGCCTTCCTGCGGCTCATTGTCGACGAGGGCCTTGTGGCACACCTCCCAGATCATGTCGTCGGTAGCCTCACCTCCAAACCACGCTTTCAACACATTGCGGATACAGAAACGCTTATACTGACCTCCGAGGAGGCGCCTTGTGCGCTCCAGTCTGCGCCAGAGCTGCACAAAGCAATCTTGATTGTTTTCTACGTTCATCATATCAAAAATCGAAAATGACAAATGACCATGACCAAATGACCGCGTTACAACTTACGATAATTACCGTCCTCTTCCAATACTACGAGCCGCTGCTTGCGCCAGTTCTTCAGCATTTGGCGAACGGTGTTGTGGTTCACGTTCGCACCTTTTACAGCAACGCTATGCTGCATAGCCTGCTCGAACGTAAACTGGATGTCAAGTCGCTCAAAGATAGAGTCGTTCTTGCCGCGCTTCTGTCGCTCACCATACTGTCCGCCTGCATAGTCGCGACTCAAGAAAGCGTTTTCTATGCGGTCGCGGAAGAAGTAGAGAGCATTCTCCAGCAGCGAATCGGCTATCACGTCGTAAGCCTCAAGCATCGTTGGTGTCTGTGCCTTTAGCAAGAGTTCCTTCCAGAGTCCTGGCTGCTGCTTTAGCTGCGCCTCGGCACCACTCAGTCCGTGCTTCTGTATCAGTGTTTCGCACACCTTGCAGAGCATCAGGCAGCACACCATACGCTGGGCTGTTACGCACACACGGAAGCGCTGACGGGCACGGGTGCGGTCATCGTTCTTCATCGTTTCCACGCGGATGCGTTCCACCCATTCGCGGCCCTTTGCCTCTAGCTTGGGCAGAATCACCTCGCCGTACATCAGTGGCAGCAGGTGGGCTATCTGCTGTATGCGGTCGCGCTGGCGGTCGGTCAGCACGTAGGGCTTATCCTCAAGCGGTGCAAACGTGTTGTCGGGCGTGCGGGCTACGGCTATACGGCTCTGAAATCCGTCGGTGTAATTGTTAACCACACGATAAAGCGCATCGGGCGTGCCACACATGCACACGTTCCAAAGCAGGTGCTCGATATGCACGTTTACTGCATCGGCTGATCGCGCCTCGCGCTCATACTTACTGCCGTCGTAACTTTGGCGCAACATCACCGAGAAGTCACTCATCGTAGATTTCCACTTCTGTGCCACCGTATCCGCCTCGGGGGTAAACGAGAAACCGTGCTTGCCCTCGGTGTTAGCCAGTCGTTCGGCCAGATTGGCCACGGTGTTGTTCAGTGTCAGACAGCGCACGGGAAGCTTCGGTTCTTCGGGCTGATTCTTCTGATTCTTAGCAGCACGTTTCTTGGCTCGCCATTCTTCCTCTTGCTGCTGGTACATCTTGTCGAGTGCCTGCAGCTCGCTCATCCAAGCCTCCACTACCGGGTCGATGCCACCCTTACCACTGGCAAAATCACCCGCAATATAAGAGATAAGGTTCAGTCCGCGCTTAGTGCCGTGAACATCCAGTTGCACACCCGTAGCCAATGTGCCGATACATGGGCAGATGGCAGTTACCACCGGCATGGCCAGCGATGGGCCTACTGCATCAATACTTTCGCGAATGCCCTGCGGCATTTTGCGAGTTGAAAGTTGAGAATTGAAAGTTGAAAGTTGCTCATCTTCTGCACTTTCTACATCTTCCATCTTACCTCTTCCATCAGACATCGATAGTGCATTCAGCACATTCC
>NZ_CAMJOS010000035.1 GCF_946407605.1 uncultured Prevotella sp. | reverse complement strand
AGAAACACTAACAATTCAATTATTAACCATTAAAAAAACACAACATTATGGCACTAAAAGTAAAAGCTAAAGAACAACTGATTAAGGTCGGAAAGTACGCGGAGACCTATCGTTACGTGATGATGCCTGAGCTCTACACGGCTCTGACTCAGGACAAGGTGATTAAGGAAGCGGCTCTGCGCAGCGGTGTGAGCCGAGGTGTGATGCAGGCGATGATGAGGAGGCTGCCGAGGAGGAACCAGAGGATGATATCCTCAAGGCTTTGGGGCCTTGAAGATATCGTAGTCTGGGTTGTAGGCGGGCGACTGGATAGACAGGAGGTTGAGCACGGAATGGAAGATGTAGTGCTGCTCGAGGACAGCGGGGAGGTCGGACTTATACTGACGGAAATCATTGGACATCCACACGAAGAAGGGTATCTCGTACTGCTCCTTGGGGGCGAGCTTCATGGGCAGGCCGTGCATGAACATACCGCTCTCGCCCAGCGACTCACCGTGGTCGGAGATGAAAATCATGGCACTACGCCAGTCGGTCATAGAGCGCAGCGTGTTGACGAGTCCGTTGAGGAGGAAGTCGGTATAGCGGATGGTGTTGTCGTAGGCATTGACCAGCAGGGCGACGTTCTTTTCGCCTTCCTCTACATTATGGGCTACGGGCTTGTAATACTCGAACTCCTGAGGGTATTTGTCGGCATACTTAGGACCATGGCTGGTGCTGGTGTGGAGCACGATGAGCACCTTGTTCTTAGGACTGGACTCGATGCGCTCGCGGAGGCCACGGAAGAGGATGGCATCGTAGGCCTCGGGCTCGTCGGGGAACATGACGCCGAGCTCATCGTCGGTGAGGTACTCGTCGATATGGATGGGAGGCTCGCCCCAGTTGGTGGAACGCCACGACACATCGGCACCTGTGCGGAAGGCATAGTTGGGCAGCAGCTCGTAGAGGTCGTCGCTATTCTCGGGCTCGAGGATGGCCTTGACGCCTGCGGTGGTGTAGGTGGCGCACGAGGTGGCCTGGAACACCTTCAGGCCTTTCTGCTTGGAGAGCAGGGGGTTGGTGTCGCGACCATAGCCGTAGAGCTGGAAGTTGGCCTTGCGGGCCGACTCGCCGATGACGAGCACCACGACGGTCTTCTCCTGGTCGGTGATCTGGCCGTCGGGCAGCTTGATCTCCTCGGCCTTGCCCTCGAAATAGAAGCCTGCGAGGCGTCCTGTGTTGACGATATAGGACCAGGGCTGCAGGAGGCCACCCAGCTCGGTGTCGTGCTGACTGACGAAGAGCATCTGGTTGAAGTTCAGACCTGCCACAACAAGGACGACGAGCAGCGAGCTGCCGCACCAGATGGCCAGCTGCTTGAGCTTGCCATAGACCACGGGATGCAGCAGGCAGAACAGGGCGGGCAGCAGACCTGCCAGCAGGATGAACAGCCACAGCGACCAGCTGAAGAATGCGGAGGCCTCGGAATAGCGGGTGTTGAACACATTCTCGATGGTGGTGGCGTCGATGATGACGCTATAGGTGAAGATGAAATAGGCGGCGGTGGCGTTGATGATGGAAAGGATGGCCAGCAGGATGCGGCCCACTATCCTGGTGAGGAACATCAGGAGATAGGTCATCATGAAATTGAGCACCAACATGATGACCACCAGCGACGCCAGCAGGAAGATCTTGCCACCTGTGCTCTCGTTGCTGTTGTTGGCGACGTAATTAAAGAAAGGTATGTTGTAGAGCAACAGCGTGGCGATGCTGACAACACACGAGAATGCAAAGAGGGAAAGGGGTTTACGCAGGGTCTTTATCAGTTTTTTCATCTTGAGTATTTTTATCATCGAATTTGAGTTTCAGAACTTTGTCCTTGGTGAGGTAGAAGATGATCCACGGGGTGACAGAGCCAATGACGCTGCCCACGCAGATGTCGGCCATGAAATGCTGGGAGAGATAGACGCGCGAATAGGCGCCCAGCGCGGCAAAGATGACCAGCAGCACCATGGTGACATTGAACACCACAGCCCGCAGGGCTTTGTGATGATTGCCTTCACGCAAGTAGAAATAGGCACGGCCTATGGCCAGGCAGGTGCAGAACATGAAGAAGGTGGAGGCGTGGCCCGAGGGGAACGAATTGCCGTAGTGCATATCGACGTCGGCCACCAGGGGCAGCGTACCCTCGGCATAGTGCTCGAAGGCACTCATGGGGCGCTCCATGCTGATGAGGTGCTTCAACACCTGCAACAGCGCGCCACCCGTGATCTCGCTCATGGCGAAGAATGCGGTGATCTTCCATTTCTTCCAGAACAGGGGCAGCAGCGCCAGGATATACAAAGGCCACTCTGCCAATACGGAGAAATACTTGAAGAAGGTGTCGAGGACGCTGTTGTGCCAGGAATTCATCAGGAGATGAAGCTCGAGCTTGGGATACACATAGAGCAAACACAACACGACCACGAGCAACACCGCATAGACGATGCAATAAATAAAAGAAACCTTGAATATCTGCTTCATAGTGATATATAGTATTTTTTATTCTTTAGGTTCAATCGGTATAGAAACGGATAAGACGCTCGAGGGCCTGCTGACACACAGGACAGAAGTCGGGCTCCTCGTTGGTGCGCATACGACAGTCGGCCTGTCCGCGCCATACGCCTTTGGTCTGGTATCCCCCACCCTCGACGAGTGAGGCGCGGCCCTGGTCAATGAGGTTCTGCCACTTCTGACTGAAGTCGTGCAGCGTGGTGAGGTTTGGCTCCCAGGGCTCGGTATCGGCGAAATACATGGGGTCTTCCTCGCCATAGGGGTACTCGTCGCCCAGACCGCCGAAGGAATGTCCAAACTCGTGAACCACCACAGGTTCGAACTTGTCGCCTCCGGTATAGCTGAGATTATAGGAATTATAGATGCCACCACCGCCGTAGTTGGGGGTGTTGGCCAGAATGATGATATGCTCGTAGGGGGTGCCCGCCAGCAGGTTGTGCAACTGCTTCAGATGGAGCGTGGTGAGATAGCGAGGTACATAGAAGGTGTCGAAATGTGAGCCGAGGACGGTGTTGAGCCACAGGCCCTTGCCTGGGATGCTGACGCCGCTATCGACGGAGGGTGTGGTGAGGGCGATGATGTTGAAACGTGGGCGCAGCGACTTAAACGGCTCGTGACGGAACAGCGCCTTCATAGCCTGGCGGCAGTGGTCGAGATACTGCGGCATCTGCCCTGCGGTATAGCCCTCAGGCACATAGGCGATATGGATGCAGCATGTGGTGTCGGCAGCCTGCTGAAGGGTGACATAAGGCGACACGAGGCGCTCGCCCTGACGACTGATGAGCACGTCAGAGGGTGAGACGGTATGGGTCATCGTGGCTTGCACGTGATTGTGGAAGTCGAAGAGCTGAACGGTGATATCGACGGTGTCGAGAGGGAAAGGCACAAGGAACACATTCTCGAAAGAACGCTGTGTGTGCTTGGCCTCATCGGTGGCGAGCCACTCCTGAAACAGCGTGGAGAACGAATGACGATAGATGACCTGCTGCGAACGGTGTGAGCGTACGGTGATCTGACCATTACCAGCCAAGGGCAACTCGGCAAGGTGCGTGCGACGGCCATACCAACGGGGCATCTGCACCAGCTGGTCGACATACAACTGCTGATGCTGTACATCGCCTGCAAACACATAGTCGAGGCGCAGGGTGCGGTCACAGAACCACTCATCGAACACTTGTGCCTGGGCTGTGAGACCACAGAGGCACACAAGCAACACGAACAGATATCTTTTAATAACCACGAATTTATTTTTAAAAACCACGAATTACACGAATTTCACGAATTATTTCTATTCTCCCGTCATCTTTGACCTTTCACCCTTCACCTTTCACCTTTCACCTTCCACCTCCATCTCCTCGTCCAAACGATTGGACCACAGATACTTGCGGGTCTCACGGGCAGCAACGCCACTGAGCAGCAGCAGGGCCACAAGGTTGGGGATGGTCATGAGGGCATTCATGCAGTCGGCAATGTTCCAGATGATGTCGAGGTTGATGATGCAACCAAAGAACAGGGCGACGATGAACAGGATGCGATAGAAACGGTTGATGCGCCGACCCTCGATATAGTTGACGGCGCTCTCGCCATAATAGCTCCAGCCCAGGATGGTGCTGAAGGCGAAGGTGAGGATGCCGAAGGTGAGCAGCGGAGCGCCCACATAGGGAATCTTCGAGAAGGCCACCTTGGTGAGGGCAGCACCATCGGCATAGGTGATATCAGGATAGGCCAGGATGCTGCTGACGAGCACCATACCCGTGAGGGCACAGATGACGACGGTGTCCCAGAAGGTGCCTGTAGACGACACCAGGGCCTGACGCACGGGGTTACGCGTCTGGGCAGCAGCAGCCACGATAGGGGCAGAACCCATACCACTCTCGTTAGAGAACAGACCACGGGCAATGCCATAGCGGGCCGCCATCATGACGGTGGCGCCCACAAAACCGCCACCAGCGGCGGAGGGGTTGAAAGCGGAATTGACGATGAGCTGGAGGGCGGGCCACACAAACTCGGCATTCATGCAGAGGATGACGATACAGCCCAGCACATAGAACAGCGCCATGAAGGGCACCAGGACGGTACACACACGGGCTATGGACTTGACGCCGCCAAGGATGACGACACCTGTGAGCACGCAGACGAAGATGCCCACAGTCCAGGTGGGCACACCAAACGTCTCGTGAGCCAGCAGGGCGATGCTGTTAGCCTGAACGGTACAGCCAATGCCAAAGGACGCCAACGCGGTGAAGACGGCAAAGAGGATGGCGAGCCACTTCATATTCAAACCACGCTCGAGGGCGTACATCGGACCACCATACATACGGCCGTCCTTACCCTTTACACGATATTTCACAGCCAGCAGACCCTCGGCATACTTGGTGGACATGCCGAAGATACCTGTGAGCCAGCACCACAGCACAGCACCAGGACCACCCAGCGCCACGGCCGTTGCCACACCTACGATATTACCTGTACCAATAGTGGCAGCCAGGGCGGTGGCTAAAGCACCAAACTGACTGACATCGCCACTGGCCGAAGGGTCTTTCTTCACAGAAAGGCGGATGCCCGTGAACAGCTTGCGCTGGGGCACCAGCAGGCGGAAGGTAAGAAACAAATGTGTGCCCAGCAGCAGGATGATCATGGGCCAGTCCCACAGCCATCCACTGACGAGTGAAAAGAATTCGTTGATAGCTTCCATCGTTTTCCGAAAAGGACTCGCCCCCATTGCAGAAGCGAGTCCTTACTATTTGATTTAACTGTTTACTTGGATTACTCCTCAACAGCAGCCTGGGCGGCGGTTGTTAAACACTACTGTTAGAACACTCATCGCATTACGACTTTTACGCACGTTCTGCAAATTTTTCTTGCAAAATTAAAAATTTCTCATGACTTTACGGTCGTTTTGCACGTTTTTCTTGCAGAGTGTGTTTATTTTTAATATAAATTAAGGCAAAAACCACATCCAGTTACCAAATTCTTGTTTCGATTAAAAGAAAAACGGATGGATTTCAATGCCGGAAGTTTAGGTTTAAGTTTAGATATGCTTATATATATAATAAAGGTGTAGTAAACCCAAAACTGTAGCAGAGGTTATGAAAAAATGAGATTATCTCAATTACTTTGGGCTATATATGAGCAGTACTTACTAAGCAGATTTAACAAAGGGATGTCTCCTTTCTTGAATCGCTCCGCATCAAGTTTCAACAATCTTTCACTCACAGGTTTCTTTCCCTTGAATATGGCTTTTAGATACGGAATACCATTCTCCTCGGAAATACTTACTTCAGTAAAGAACTGCGAAAGATCCTCTGCATCATAGACGATGGAGTAACTTGGACGCTTGGCTCCGGGAATGTCCTCTTTCAGTATGTTCTTGTCAACCAAGTCCTGTATGTCACGTATGGCCGTGTCTTTTGAGCACTTTGCTAATGTTGCCCATGTCTTTGACGTTATCTTTGCCTCGTAGCCGTCAAGGAACAGATTGAGCATCTGCGTCTGACGCTCGGTCATCGGAACTGCCGATGCCTTCTGCCAGAAGAAACTCTTATTCAAGATGGTAGTGACGATGGTGTCAGCCTCGTCGAGTGCATCCACCAATCGTAATAGTGATTCTTGTCCTTGTTAATCTGTGATGAAACATTGTAGAAACGGAACTCGCTCTTTTCTCCTTATTGGTGAACCCTGTCTTTTCCTCTTCCGCAACGACTTTTCCTTTGTAAAATGCTGTACCACGAAGAAGATAGTTTTTGGAAATTCGATCTGTTTCTAACTTCTTTTCTTCCCGGCGCAACTCTTCCATTCCTGGATTATCACTGAAGAATATAAACTCAACAACTTTGTCATTCAATTCCCAAGCAGGGCTTATCTATCTTTCCAATGAAATTACGTGCATAATTACTGAAAGAAACTTGAGAATCATCATTTGTAACATACTCAACAATGTCCTTTAGGTTCCATGCAAAAAAAAAGAACAAATAATTATAAAAATCGACGGAAATTGAAAGTTTTTTGCTTTTATTTGATTTTTTTTGCTACCTTTGCAATGATTTTCCGCATTCTCTGTTGGATGACTGTCGTTTTAAGCGACTATTTGAAAACAAAACAGCTCACGCCGTGCTGAGAGAGGCGAAGTCTTCGGACGGAGTCGAACGAGGCGGGCTGCATCGGAAAAGCCGCAAGGCGATTCCGCCAGAGGTGGGAAGCGGAAAATGGCATCGAACCGACGAACGAGCGATAGCTCAATCGATGAAATGCAAAAAAGGTCCGATATGAGCACATTGTCTAATGTGGAAACTGGACGAGGCCAGGCAAATCCTCCGAGTGTCAGAGTTACACCTGATACCATCCCCGAAGCAGTAAGTGCACTTACCGGGGTGTCGGTAGAATATGTGCCTGCGCCCGACAAGAAATGGTACGTGTTCCGTGCCTCATACGGCAGAGAAGACAAAGCATTTGACTATATTGTAGCCGACGGCACGTATGCCTACATTGCCAAGCGCTACACTCGCAAGTTTGTGAACGGCAAACAAAAGAAGGTTCTGGAGGCGTTGATTCCCAACCTTCTGTTCGTATATACCACTGATGCCAAGGCCAGTGAGTATATCAAAAACACCCCCCCCACTTCCTTTCTATCCTATTATTATAACCATTTTAGGTTAGACGAAAACCAGAAGAACCCACCGCTAACCATTTCCAATGAGGAAATGGAGAACTTCATCATTGCCACCTGCAACCAGAGTGAGCATCTGAAGTTTGTCACCGAATCGCAGTGCCATTTCAAGGGCGGCGAGACGGTCGAGGTCGTCGACGGCATGTTCAAGGGAGTCGAGGGGCGGGTGGCCCGGGTATCAGGACAACAGAGGGTAGTCCTCTCTTTGTCAAACGTCGGACTCATTTCTACGGCTTATATACCTACCGCCTTTCTGAGAGTGAAATGAAGGGAATTAATAATCACAACCAGACCAATCGCCTCATCAAGTTGACAGTCATTGCGCTTGACTTTGTGGCACTGTGGCTACTACTGCCTGTAGTGGCAGACTTTATTCCCGACGCTGAAGAATGGACTGACGACAAGTATCGCCTGTTCTGGGGAATATGCACCATGAGCATGGTGCTGGCTGAGTATTGGTTCTACTCTACCATCCATCAGCGGATGGTGGGGGCTGGCGACGTCCTGCGGCGCGGCACCCTATTGGTGGTGGCACAGGTCTTGCTGTCATACCTGTTGCTACGTTCCGTCCTGTTCCAGTATCGCATAGGATGGCAGTTGCTCTTCATGGGGCTTGCCTTATGGACAGTGATCATGCTGCTGCGTTTCATTGAGCGCGAAGCGTTGAAACAATTGCGCAAGCAGGGCTTCAACACGCGAAAAGTCACTTTTGTCGGGTCCGACGAAGAGCTGCAACGACTGCAGCAGCGGCTGCTCAGCATCCCATCCTACGGCTATAAGCTGCATAACAGCTATGTCTCCACCAGCGACTTCCTCGCGCTGCTGGGTCACCCAGAGGACCTGCGCCTGGGCGATGAACTCTATCTGTGTGCCCCGCGACGAGAGCGCCAGCTCATAGAGCGTACGGCGAGTCTGTGCCGGCACAGGATGATTAAATTCTACTATGTGACTACGGCAGAAGAAAAACTCAACATGCAACCTGTGCAGATGGACGACCTGGAAGTGATGGGCACCTACTCCAGTCCGTTGGAGGACCCGCTGAACAGACTGTTTAAGCGTCTGGCCGACATCCTGCTGTCTGCCATTTTCCTGGCACCCACAGTCTTGTTGCTGCCATTCATCGCCATCATCATCAAGCGTCAGAGTCCTGGTCCTGTATTCTTCCGCCA
Source organism: uncultured Prevotella sp. (assembly GCF_946407605.1). Taxonomy (GTDB): domain Bacteria; phylum Bacteroidota; class Bacteroidia; order Bacteroidales; family Bacteroidaceae; genus Prevotella. The sequence goes on along the minus strand of NZ_CAMJOS010000035.1, from coordinate 23,552 downwards.
GCGGCGCACGGGGCTCGACGGGCGCGAGTTCTGGTGTTGGAAGTTCCGTTCCATGCACGTGAACAGCACCGCCGACAGCCAGCAGGCCACGAAGGACGACCCGCGCAAGTTCCCCTTCGGCAACTTCATACGCAAGACCAGCATCGACGAGCTGCCCCAGTTCTGGAACGTGTTGCGCGGCGACATGAGCATCGTGGGTCCCCGGCCCCACATGCTGGCACATACAGAGCAATACGACAAGCTGATAGACAAGTACATGGTGCGTCACTTCGTCAAGCCAGGCATTACCGGCTGGGCTCAGGTGACAGGATTCCGTGGCGAGACCCGTGAGCTGTGGCAGATGGAAGGTCGCGTGGAGCGTGATATCTGGTATATCCAGCATTGGAGCATGTGGCTTGACATACGTATTATCTGGATGACCGTCAAGACAATATTTGTTAGAGACAAAAAAGCCTATTGAGACCCCTAATACAAATAGCATGCTACGTAAATTAATAATTATAGCCAGTTTGCTCTTGCCCCTGACCTGTTGCGTTCAGACGATGGCGCAGCAGGAAACGACTCCTGTCAGGCAGTTGGAACTGTTCTGCGGGGCCACCTTGGGCTATGCCGATACGAACTGGCTGCGTCTTTATGACGTACAGGTTAATGCCACGCCGGGTCTTCGCTGGCATCTGGGGCATGACTGGTCGATAGCAGCCCAGGGGCTTATTCCCGTTGTCAGCGATGGTTATACCTTTCGTGATATCACCAACAAATACTGGCGTTTTAATATGGCTACGGTGTCACGTCAGCTGCATTTCAACAATGCCAATCAGCACTTCAGACTTACGGCAGGCTTGTTCGGCAACGAACGCTATGGCTTTGATGCAAGGTGGGCTTGGCCTGTTAATTCATGGCTCTTGTTGAATGCGCAGGCAGGATATACCGGGTCTTGGATCATGGGTACGGATCTCAAAGGACACTATGATTCCGACCTTAATAGTGACTACAAGGTGACAGGTCAGGTTGGAGCCGATGTGTATCTACAGCCCTACAATATAGAGTTCAGACTGTCAGGCGGTAGATATATTGATGGCGACTATGGTTCTCAGTTGGATGTAATGCGTCATTTCAAACATGTCACGTTGCTGGCTTTTGCTCAATTCCGTATAGGGGAGCTGGAGGTGAATACTTATGACCAAAAGCGGTACAGAACCAACGGTGGCTTTAAGATAATATGGATGTTGCCCCCTTATAAGAAAAGCAGTCGTAAAGTGGTTGTACGCCCCGCATCTAACTTCCTTCTTTCTAACAGTTCTCGTGTCGATGGTCACTCCATGCAGACATACATGATTGATCCCGAAGAGAACAGTCGCGAACGGTTAGTTGATGTGGACTGGGGACTCGGAAAGGAGGTGGCGCGATGATAAAAGGACTTGTTTTACTATTTCTGTTGCTGCTTCTGCCTGTAGGTGGCTGCGTTCTCTTTGCCCAGCAATATACTGGCATGACGGGACTACTGCATGTACCGTCGGCAGAGATGGATACCATTGAGAATCTGCGTTTCGGCGTACATGCACTTCCCAAAGACATGATGCCCGACCGCATGCGCTTTGATGGAGAAAAATATGCTTCATCCAACTGGTATGTATCGGCCATGCCGCTAAAATGGCTTGAGGCGGGCTATAGCTTTACCCTGATGAAATTCCGCAAGAACTTAAATAAAAAGTCTAACGAGATAGGCTTCTATTCTAAAGATCGTTATTTCTCAGTTCGTGTTCGTCCACTAAGCGAAGGACGCTACTGGCCCTCGGTGGTGATAGGCGGCAACGATGTGATAGGTCAGCGCGACGGTGACTCCCAGAGCTTCTATTTCCGCAATTTCTATGTGGCAGCCTCCAAGCATATCGACTTGCCATTTGGCGAAGTGGGCGGACATCTGGCTTATCGGAAATGGACGAAATCATATAATAGTAGGTGGAATGGCGTGGTAGGAGGTATCACTCTGCGCCCATCAATATACACTCCTTTGCGTGCTATCGCTGAATACGACGGTGATGGCATCAATATCGGTGCCGACTGCGTGCTGTTTCGCTATGTGCAGCTGCAGGCTTCCCTGATGAAGTGCCGCTATCTGTCAGTAGGCGGCGCCATAAGAATTGAGTTGAAATGAACAAGGAGAATCTTGCCAGAAGAAGCGATAATAAAAAATTCTGACAAAACCTGTGGCTTTTGGGGCGTAATTAGGGCAAAAAGCTTGAAATCGTAGTAAGGTCGTCGGTGGCAAGGGAAATACCCTTCAAGATTTGAGAACATCAAGTAATTGTTGTCAAGAATTTGAGAATTGAAGAATAGTATAAATCATTAGAAATAATAGTTTTTATAAAATGAAAGAACCTATTGAAATGCGTAATCTCTATGAACATGAGACTGACGCTTACAATCTGGAAGGCTTCAAGCCCCAGATAGTCGATGACGAGTACCTGAAGCAACTCGGTGTAACCATTGAACCTTCTGAGGAAACTCTGCAAGGACTTATCCGAGGGTCGAAACTGTTTATGAAACGCTTGGAGGAGCACACCGTCATTCCCAAGTCGGTGCTCTATTTGGAGGACTGTGACCCCGACACCGTGGAGACTGAAATCCACAACTACACCGGCCGCTGCCCGACGCTGACCTTCGAGGTGAACCCCATCAAAGGCTGCCACGTGGGCTGTCAGTACTGCTTGGTGACCGATGGTGTACACGAGCAGAAGTTGGTGGCCTATGAGAACTACCACCTCTATGTGCGCAAACTCTTGGAAGAGATGAACGGTGCTTGCAGCGAAATGCCCAATGCCGTGACCAAAGAGGACATCCAGGAGCGCAGCCGTCTGCTGCAGGAGTTGGCCAAAGCCATCGTCGAAGCACCGGAGAAGAAGAAGGAGATAGAGCGGAAGATTGTGGCCCTGAGCCGTGGCAAGAACTGGAACCACTACTATTACTTCACGCCCAAGACCGAGGCCCTGCAGGAGCCGACGCTCTACACCGGCATTGCCCACCGCATCCTGCGTGAGTTCATTGCCCACTTCAAACGCTATCCCAACAGCAATGCCCGCCTCTTCATTGCCTCGAAGGCCGGCACGAAACATCTGCTGGTAGAAAACGAGGGCGAGACCATCCTCGACCTCTTCGAGCAACTGAAGGACAAGATGCAGTTCAATACATCGGTGAGCATCATGCCCAAACCATTCCGCGACCTGTTGGAGCCTTATGCCGCCCCAATAGAAGAGCGCCTGGCTGCCGTCAAGATGTGTCAGGAGCGCGGTATCCAGGCCAACTCGGCTTTGGTGCAGCCCATCTTCGTGCCTTACCTCACCGACGAGCACATCAAGGAGTTCTTCGACATGCTCCACGATGCCGGCATCGTGAACTACAAGCCTGAGTTCCTCACCGCCTGCATGGAGAACCTGGCGCAGTTGGGACAATGGTTAGGCTATTTTGACAAAACCATGGAGCGCGACCTCTACATGGACTATATCAGTCCGAAGAACGCCGACCACCGCAAGCAGCGCGGACGCACTGCCCCCAACCGTGCGCTCTCCATTGAGAACATCCAGCGGCTGATGAAATATACCGACACCATCGGCATGTCCACCAGCATCTGCTTCTGGGTGCGCAACCAGTTGAAGGTGCCCACCAGCATCATCCCCATCATCAACCGCAACGGCTTCCAGTGCTTGGGCTACCAGTCGAAACTCTTCAAAAGCGAAAAATGAACTGCCAGGAAGTTTGCTTTCAGCTGTTTGCTGACAAAACCGCCTACTACCACCAGTGGTATCACGACCGCCCGATGCTGATTACATCGGAGCGGCGCGACGAGCTGCGGCGCATGCAGGCCCTGCTCTATAAGTGCATCGTCTATATGGCGGAGCACTACCGCGAGTGGGTGCCACAGTACATGCCGTTGGACGACAAGGTGATGGAAGTGCTGGACCGCCAGAGCCGCTATCCCTTCCGGGCTGGTGCCTACCGTCCTGACTATCTCATCAGCGACGACGGCCAGTTGCTGCTGGTAGAAATCACCTGCCGTTTCTTCGGACACGGCATCTGGGCTAACTATCCCTCAGTGGTCAAGGCTGAGCTATTCATGGCCGAGCATCCGGACGCTTCTTGGGAGAACCGCTACGACGAGTTGCTGACCTGCATGCGCGACGCCATCCCCGCAAATAGTCCTGTCTATGTGCTGAAGAGCGGCGACCGGGGTAGCGAAAGTACCTTCTACACTAAGTTCTATGAGTACTATAGACATGAGGTGACCATCTATGAAGCCGCTGAGGTGGAAGCGAATATTGACCTGTGGAGCCACGATGCCGTAGTGCTGAGCGCACTCAACCAGCACGACCTGCTGTCGTTCAAAATGGAAACTTTACAGGCCATGATAGATGTGCGGATGCTCAACGACTTCCGCACCATCTTTCTCGCTCACGACAAGCGTTTCCTCAGTATCATCTTCGTCGATGAGTTCACACAGCAATGCCTCACAGAGGATGAAACGGTGTTCCTGCGCCAGCACACCATTCCCACCTATATACAGCCTCACCCCCTAACCCCCTCTCCAAAGGGCGAGGGGGAAGCCTTCGGCAGTGAGGAGATTTGGGAGGATGCCCTGACGCATAAAGATGAATACATACTGAAGCCCTACGACTTAGGCAAGAGCGTAGGACTGTATGCCGGTGTGATGACTGATGAAGAGACCTGGAGGAATACGCTGGGCAATCCCGATTACATCCTCCAGCCTTTTATCCACCAGCGTACCTATCCCTGCGAATGGCAGGGCAGGCATTACGACGAGTATGTGTGCGGCATGATGCTGTGCATGGATGACTGCTATTTCGACAGCGGCATGATGCGCACCAGCAGTGCTCCCGTGACCAACAAGGTGGACGACCGCAAGATGTGCGTCATCCACAGTGACGATAACGAATTGAAAACAAAGTGTTTTGTGTTATGATTGAAGGAAAACATTATATCGCCTTTACGCAGCCATACTTCTTTCCGTACATCGGCTATTGGCAACTCATCCATGCTGCTGATTTATTCCTGATAGGAGACAATGTCCACTATATTAAACACCACTGGATTAACCGCAACCGCATCTTGGGCGAGGGTGGCCAGCCACAGTATTTCGGTATCGAAGTCTGCCACGCCTCCTGTAACCGCCTCATCTGCGAGACGAAACGTGTGGTCAGCCGCAAACAGGCGGAATACATGTGCCGGGTGTTGAGGTTCTACTACAGCAAAGCGCCACATTACAACGAGGCTATGGAAGTCATTAGGCCTATCCTGTTGGACGAGGAACCCGACCTGACGCAATTCCTCTTGAGGCACATGAAGGCTGTGGCTGAGTATATAGGCATCAAGACGGAAATCAGGTTGCTGTCTGAGGTCACTGCACGCTGGGACTGCAAGGCGCCGGAACTGATCCGTCGTACTTGCGAGCATTTCGGTTATACCAACTTCATCAACTCTATCAACGGAACAAAGTATTACACAAAGGAGGCTTTCCGCGAGATGGGCATCAACCTCCACTTCCTGCGTCGCGACGATGACATCCGCTACAGGCAGTTCTCTGAGGAGTTTGTCTCCGATCTGAGCATCATCGACATGATGATGTTCTGTTCGCGCGATGAGATACATGACATGTTGAACCGCTATCACTTCGTATGAATATATTAAACAAAGATAATTATGATTAATGTTTTTCAGCCATCACTAGGAAAAGAAGAGCTTGCCGCTCTTGAGAAAGTCTTTGAGTCCAATTGGATTGGGAGAGGCAAGAAAGTAGTGGAATTTGAAGAGAAGTATGCCGAGCATATTAAATCTTCAAAAGACCTGGTTCTGACGACTACCTGCTGCAGCGAGGGATTGTTTTCCTCCATGCAACTTTTGGATATAAACCCCGGTGACGAAGTCATTCTCCCTACCATCAGTTTTATTGGAGCCGGCAACGCCGTTTGTGCTCATGGTGCCAAGATGGTGCTCTGCGATGTGGACCCTCACACGCTGAATGCCCGTGCCGAAGATATTGAAAAGGTCATTACGCCCAAGACAAAAGCCCTTTTGCTTCTGCATTATGGAGGAATCCCTTGTGAAATGGATGAAATCATGGCACTGTGTAAGAAGCATCATATAAAAGTCATCGAAGATGCCAACGCTGGCGTATGCTCTTTCTATAAGGGGAAGGCCGTCGGCACCATCGGCGACATGGGTATGTGGTCGTTTGATGCCATGAAGATTCTGGTTTGCGGAGATGGAGCCATGCTGCATTTCAACACCCCGGAACTCCGCCAAAAGGCTGACCGATGGCTTTATTTTGGCTTGGAAGCTAAGAGTGGCTATTCAAACACCGTAGCTCAGAAGTGGTGGGAGTTCGATATCTCCTGTTTTGGTCATCGTGCCATTATGAACAATATAACGGCTGCTATAGCATTGGAACAGCTGAAGAAACTACCTGCATATATGAAAAGGCGAGCAGAGATACATCAATACTATAATGAGCATCTCAAACCATTCTCATGGATTGAACTGCCCCCCGTCCTGCCTGATTATGTAGAGACATCCTACTATTTCTATCACATTCAGATTAAGAACGGCAAGCGTGACGAGTTTGCGAGATTCCTGCGTGAGAATGGTATCTATACGACATATAGATATTATCCTCTTCATCGTGTGCCTGGCTATGGTGTGACTGGTGATTTCCCGAATGCAGATTATGCCGCGGACCACACACTGAACCTTCCAATTCATCAGTCCATTACCGATAATGACTTGGAACTCATTATAGAGAAAGTCCGTGAATTTGACAACCTGTTCTGCAAATAGAAAAACGAATTTATGAAACTGTACGCAAGTGAAGACGAGGCCTATCAGATTCGCACAGGCCGTGAGATTGTAGCAGCTTATCCAGAAATCTACAATCAGTGGATCATCCAAGACATTAAGCAGAAGTTGGAAACATGTGCCAAAATCAGACCTGACATAGCGGGCGGCAGGAGCATAGAGGATATGTTTGCCATTGCTACTTACGACTACTGGCAATATGGTATCGGCACAACCGAGGAGTTCTTCAACGAACTGTTAGGAGCTTCGGACAAAAAGAAACGCGAGTATCTCACATATAGGGGGCGGTTCCTCTATATAGACTATCTGAACAAGAAGGAGGACATGCATCTGCTCCGCAACAAGTGGCATGCCTACCAACTGCTGAAGGATGCCTACAAGCGCGAAGTGCTGCTACTCGAAAGCGAGCAGGACTTTCCGGCCTTTGCTGCCTTTTGTCAGCGTCACCCCACATTCGTAGTCAAACCCGTCGGACTCGGTCAGTCGTTGGGGGTTCGCAAAGTGGAGGTTGGAAACGCAAATCTCCACACGCTCTTCAACCAGTTGTTTACAGAAATAGAGACCGAAAACGGCCATTGGAATAGTGGCACCGAAAAGGGTGTGCTGGTGGAGGAACTGATTGAGCAAGGCGAGGAGATGGCGGTCCTTCATCCCGCCAGTATCAATAGTGTGCGAATCATCACCGTCAACTTTGGCGATGGAGACATTCGTATATGGTATCCTTTCGTCCGCATCGGTGTGGGTGGAAACTTTATATGTTCGGGAGCAACAGGCAGCATTGAAGCAGGCATCGATGCAGGTACAGGTGTGGTGAATACGTCCGGCATTGACAAGTTTAGGGTAGCCCCTATTGATACACATCCCGACACCCGCATCCCCATCAAAGGTATCAGGATTCCGCGTTGGCGACAGCTCTGCCAGAAAGCCATCAAAATGGCTGAGTGTGTGCCAACCCTGCGCTACGTTGGTTGGGATTTCGCGTATGATAAGGATAGGGAGTGGATAGTGATTGAGGGCAACGAGAACGCAGAATTATCCGGCTCCCAAATCATTAATCGCGAAGGCAAGCGTGAGGAGTTTGAACACTTCATCGGCTACCATCCCACCAAAGAATATTGGTGGCAAGGCAAATACCCTTCAAGATTCGAGAACATCAAATCGGAGGCATAATCCGGATGACGGTCAAGACAATCTTCAAGCGAGACGAAAAGTCGTATTAAAAGTAAAAAAGATGTACGTAGAACCCGCAAATAGGCCAATCTTGACATTTATGTTGAAGGTTGCACGCAAGTTATATAACAGGAAGCATCCGGAATATTGGACGGAGGCCTATTGTGATGCAATCAATCAAGACGGCAACGACCTCATTCTGGAAATGCTTAACAGAAAGGGGGCATCGGGCTTCATGCTGTCAAAATGGGGCACGATAGAGTTCAATCAGGCACTGAGTTCCTATCTGTGCCGAAATAAGCCGGGATGGAAACTCTACAAGGACATGATTCGCGGCGAGGTGCCCATCCCAGAACCCGTGGCCAAACACTATCTGTACTACAATGCCGGGGTGTTTCCTTTAAGCGCAGAAACAGCCGACCGCTTCGGGATGCAGGCGTTAGAAGACTGCCAAATGATTGACATACTTGCATCGTATATACCCAACGAGCGGTTTCTGGCGCACTACTGGAGTGGGGCTGTCAAGGTGAATCTGGATGCGTTTTATGCGCCGTGGCTTTTTCGCAACCCCTGGACGAAATGGCTAAAAGGCAAGCGTGTCGTGGTGGTTCACCCATTTGTGGAGAGCATCAGGCACCAATATGAGAATAACCGCGAGCGGCTGTTCACCAACCCCGAGGTGCTGCCCGAGTTCAAGGAGCTTATCTGCATCAAGGCCGTACAGACACAGGCTGGCGAGCCATCTCGGTTCGGAGATTGGTTTGAGGCCCTGCACTACATGGAGGACGAGATTGACCGATGCGAATACGACGCGGCCATCATCGGATGTGGTGCCTACGGCATGAGCCTGGCAGCGCATGTGAAACACCGGGGAAAGGTGGCACTCCACCTTGCAGGATGGACGCAGATGCTCTTTGGAGTTTACGGCGAACGGTGGGTCTCCCAGCAGCCTAAGTACAGCAGAGTCATCAACAACTATTGGATACGTCCGAACGAGAGCGAGAGAATCAAGAATGGCTCGCAGGTGGAGAACGGATGTTATTGGTAAGGACACGCTTTGAGGAATGGCAGAATCGCTGAAAGATAAGACGGTAAAGGGCTTAGGCTGGTCGGCATTGGACAATGCCGCACGCTATGGCATGCAGTTCGCGGTGGGCATTGTGCTGGCCAGACTGCTGTCGCCCGACGACTATGGGCTCCTGGGACTGGTGGGCATTGTCACCGTGGTATGCACGGCCCTTGTCAATGGTGGCTTCACCACGGCACTCATTCGCAAGAAGGATGCCACCGACGATGACTACAACACCGTATTTATCTGCAACCTCGCGATGAGCGTGCTGCTCTACGGGGTTACATTCCTCTGTGCGCCCCTGATAGCCGGCTTTTTCGAGCGCGAAGAGCTGACGGTCTTGGTGCGCGTAGCTTCCATAGGACTGATTATCGGAGCTTTGGGCATGGTGCCGCAGACACGCCTGACCAAACGCATCGACTTCAAGACACAGACAAAGATTACGATTGTTGCCACTGCGTTGAGCGGCATTGTAGGCATCGGCATGGCACTGACGGGCTTCGGCGTATGGGCACTGGTAGCCCAGCAACTCACTTCACAAGCCGTGACCACCATGCTGTTACATATATATAATAGGTGGTTGCCCAAACTGCACTTCTCTATGGATAGTTTCCACGACCTTTTTGGCTTCGGGTGGAAAATGATGGTGAGTGTACTCCTGGATGCAGTGTGGAAAGAACTGCACCAGGTGGTGGTGGGAAAATTCTACAGCCCTGCAACGTTGGGGCAATATACCCGAGCAAAGCACTATGCTGGGCTGTGCTCGTCAAACCTGACAAGCGTAGTAGAACGAGTCACCTATCCTGTGCTGAGCAGTATTCAGGACGATAAGGAACGTATGACCTCTGCCTACCGCCGCATCATCCGCATGAGTATGTTCATCACTACCGTGGCTTTGTTCGCTCTCGGTGCTGTCAGCGAACCGCTTATCTACTGCATGATAGGGCCAAAATGGCATGAGGCCTCCACCTATCTGCCGCTCATCTGCATCAATTACAGCCTCTTTCCACTGCATGCCATCAACCTGAATATGCTACAGGTGCAGGGGCGCAGCGACCTGTTCCTGGGCCTCGAGGTCATTAAGAAAATCATCATCTTGGTGCCCCTGTTCATCGGTGCTTTCGTAGGCATCATGCCCATGTTGTGGGCGAACCTCGCTGTGGGCATCATAGCCTACTTCCTCAACTCCCATTACTCAGGTCGCCTGTTGGGGTATAGCTCTTGGATGCAGTTGCGCGACATTGCCCCCTCCTACGCTTTGGCTATAGCCATCGCCCTGCCGGTCTATTTTCTGAAGTTCCTGCCCCTAAGCTACTGGATTGTGCTTCCCATGCAGATTGCTGTAGGGGCGACAGTGTTTTTCGCCTGCTGCAAGCTGTTCAAGATGAATGAATATAAAGAGATTATAGATATTCTGAAGAAAAGAAAATAGTATAATGGCACAAGTTCAAACTATAAGTCACTTTAAGGTGTCTGTGTGGTGCAACACTTACAACCAGGCATCCTATATCAAGGATACCATGGATGGCTTTTGCATGCAGCAGACGAGCTTTCCGTTCGTCTGTCTCATCATGGACGATGCCAGCACGGACGGAGAGCCAGAGGTCATCAAACAATACCTGAACGACCACTTTGACACAGAGTGGACAAAGGAAACCGATGACTACCACCTGACGGTGGCTCGCCATCAGGAGAACAAGAACTGCTACTTTGCGGTTTATCTGCTGAAATACAATCACTACAGCATCAAGAAACCAAGACTGAAATATTATCGGGAAGTGACGGATGAGATAGACTATGTCGCCCTATGTGAGGGTGATGACTATTGGACCGACGCGCATAAACTGCAAAAGCAGGCGGATGCATTGGATGCCAATCCCCAGGCTACATTAGTCTATACCAACTTTCAGGCCATTGATGGTGAAGGGAATCCGATAAGCAGACCATTTATAAAAGATTATCCTGGCCGTTCCCATTCCGGCGACAACCTGCCTACGCTGCTCCGTTACGGCAACTACATCATGGTGCTCACCAGCATGTACCGCTATAAGGTATGGAAATCTGAATCCTTCGCCAACTGTCCCATAAAGATGGATTTTGCCCTTACATTGAGTGCCGCCATGATGGGTGACTTCATCTGGTTGCCGGAACAAACGGGTTGCTACCGTATATTGGAGAGCGGAATCATACTAACAGGGCGGAGGAAAGGTGCTTCGGACTGGGGGCAAGATATCTACCGCTACTATGCCGGATTGGTGATGAATGGGCGATGCAAGCCGCTGTCATTAGGTCAGCACATTCATTACACGATTCTTATCCTCATAAACGCGCTTAACAAAAAAGATGTTCAGCTTATAAATAACACGCTGAAATCCAATTGGCTGTCTTGTCTTTTGCTGCCAGTGGCTTACGCAAAACTGAAGTGTGAGAGGTTGAAAATCAGAATCAATAAAATTGTAAAGTAATGAGGATAGTTGCTATCATAGTCACACTGGTGTGCTGTGGCCTGATGTTCTACGTGAAGCGAGAATGGAAGGCGGCCATGCTCATCATGGGTGCTATGACGCTGACGCTGGTAAATATACCCGTTATCCCTTTACACAAGGCTAACTTATTACTGCAAGTGGCTTTCCTGCTGTCAGAATGGAGAGACCTGCCACGACATTTCAAGAGATTGCAATCTACACCCTATCTGTGGATTCCACTCCTGATAGTTAGTTTCTCGGCACTGTTGGCAGCACTAACAAGCCCCTATACAAGCATAAAAGAAACGATTGAGTACGAACTCCTGTTCAAATATTTTGCCATCGTCTATGCCTTCTGGGCTGTCAAGAACGAAAAGTCGCTAAAGCCTATATTGCAGGTTTCATTGTATTGCCTGATTGTGCTGACTTTCTTTGGCTTGCTCAATTATATAGACAAGAATGCCATTTTTGTCAATGCCTTGACCGAAGGCCAGACAACAAGATATGGGGATGTCGCTTTGGGTGATATTTATACGGAAAGTGACCGGTTCAGGGTGCAGTCGATGTTTCAGTATGGTTTTGATTATGGCTATATATGCGCTGCCATATTATTGCTCCATTTACATGGATGGTATCGGCACCTGGAGAGCAAGACGGAATTTATTATAGCCATTGCATGTTGTTCGTTCGGAATAGTGGTATGCGGATGTCGCACTGTATGGGTATGTGCCATATTTTCATTCATCTGTTATTCTATGTGGGTTTTCCAACTGAACAGAAATGTAATCTACGGCATGATTGCTGTGATGCTCCTGATACTATCATATAACACGGTTCCTGCTGTCGAGGAAAAAGTCAACCAGGTGACAGACATTTTCGCAGAAAACAGTGAGACAAGGGGCAGTTCTATCCAGTTGCGAATGTCCCAATACATGTATGTTGCAATCCACGCAGAAGGACATGAATGGTTAGGGCTGGGAAAAGGATATTGGGAATATATGCACACTAAGGATCCAGAGTCTGTCCGTGGCCTCTATGGTGTAGAAAGTGTTATCTTGCAGACTTTGCTTGAACGGGGCATCGTCGGTCTGTTTTTATGGGCGGCTTTCTATACCGCGATTTTCCTCTATTTCTGGAGGAATCGTAAAAGACGGAAGAAACTGACAGGCTTGGGAGTGTCTATCCTTTCTCTGTACCTGTTTTACTCAATAGGTACGGGAGAGTTAGGGTCTGTTTATCCTACGATGCTCCTGCTTGGCATATCCATGAAGATGATAGAATCTAAAAAGCGTAGGCTCATGCTGATAGCCGTATTACGGATAATCATGAAACGAAAGAAACTGTTTCGCAGACAACAACTATGACCCACCGACTTGCCATCATCATACCTGCCTACAAGGCTACATTCCTGCCCGCTGCGCTTGACTCTATTGCCATGCAGACGTGCAAGGACTTCACCTTGTATGTGGGTGACGACTGTAGCCCTGAGCCTATAGGCAGTATCGTGGAGCAATACAAAGACAAAGTAAATCTGGTTTATCAGCGGTTTGACACCAATTTGGGCGGAAAAGACTTAGTAGCCCAATGGGAGCGGTGCATCGCCATGAGTCGGGACGAGCCTTATATCTGGCTGTTCAGTGATGACGATGTGATGGAGCCGAATTGTGTGGAGGAACTGTTGCGGCAGATAGAGAAGACGGAGGGATATTATGATGTTTATCACTTCAATGTGGATATCATAAACGAGCGTGGAGCGTTTAAAAAGCGGAAACAAGACTATCCGGCAGTGCTTCCGGCCTATCGTTTCTACCGTGGCAAGAATTCAGGGCGGTTGACAGCTTTTGTCGTGGAGAATGTGTTCTCACGAAAAGTCTACGAACAAATGGACGGCTTCCCGAAATATGACTTGGCATGGGGCAGCGATGTGGCAGCGTGGATTGTGTTCTCTGGCAGAAAGGGTATGTGTACTGTGCCCAATGCAAGAGTATGTTGGCGGCAAAGTTCGCAGAATATCACCCCCGATTATTCACGCCAAATAGCAGAACGTAAATTGAGGGCTCAGATGGCACTCCTGAACTGGGCTTATCAGTATTTTGCAGAGGAACCGGACATCTACACCACAAACAGGGCGTTCTTTATCCTCTTTATACATTATAACAGAAAATTTGTCAGCAAGGAAAGCATCAAGGAAGCATTCGCGTCATACTTTGCAGTACACGGGCGTCACTGGGACAGGCCGCTGATCTATTTCTTCGCCTTCCTCATTGACGGGATTTACTTCCGAATCAGGAAATGGTTCGTATGGCTCTATGGAGATACTAAGGAGTGAAAAATGAAAATTATATATTATAGTTCCCCTTTTTTTGCCGATTGCGATTTCCCATTAATCGGTGAATTGCAACGCAGAGGGCATGACGTGAGATACTACATCTCTATTGCATCTTTCAGCAAGCGGTCAACACTCATTGACCTGAAAGAGTTGTATCCGCATACAGGCATCTATCCCGCAACGGAAATATACCCGGAGTTCAATGACTTCTGTAACATACTCGACCTTTCGCATGTTTACGTCGTCAATCAAAGGCACAAGCAGAAGTTTCATCCCGCCAACCTGCTATTGATGGTAAGACTGGTCATACATTTCATCAGGCAGAAGCCAGATGTCATTCATTTAACTAAAGCACCCTGCCTGACACAAAAATTATTATATCTGGTAAAAGAGAAATTAGTGTTGACCGTTCATGATCCATTCCGGCATTCAGGTCATACAGATAAAATGACAGAAAAGGATAGAATATTGGCTTTCAAGAAGATTCCCAAGCTGGTATTACTCAATAGCAAGCAGGCTTCAGCATTCGCATCTTATTATCATGTTCCTAATAACCATATATTTATTAACAAGCTGGGCATGTATAGCGCTATCCTGCATGTCGAACCGCAGTCTTTCCCAATAGGCAGGCCTTTTATTCTCTTTTTCGGGCAGATCGTGGAATACAAGGGAGTAGAATACCTCTTGGAGGCGATGAAGACAGTGCATAGCCGTTATTCCGAACTCATGTTGGTGGTAGCTGGGGGCGGGAAATATTATTTCGACATTGAGCCATACAAGAAGCTGGACTATGTGAGAATCATCAATCGCTATATAGACACCAGAGAATTGGCTGGCATGCTCCAGGCTTGCGAGTTTGGAGTCTGTCCATACAAGGATGCAACACAAAGCGGTGTCGTCCAGACAGCCTTCACATTAGGTGTACCGATGGTTGTGACCAACGTGGGCGCGCTTGCAGTTGCTGTTCAGCACAACATCACTGGACTTGTCGTAAAGTCCTGTGATGTGAACGACTTGGCAAACGGTATCATGGAATTATATTCAAACAAGGAAAAACTGAGAGCGATGAGAACTCATATCAAGGAAGAATGGATGAAGGATATGGGTTGGAAGGCGATTGCAGATAACTATCTGAAATGTTATGAAAATACTTGAAGTTGTATTTAACTTTTATCCTGGTGGCGCAGAACGTTTTGCTGTTGACCTGACAAACGAGCTTTCAAAGTCCAATGAAGTGACTATCATGGCCATAAAAGATGATTCTGTTGACCCAGAACGAGATTTGTTTTATGCTTCCGAGTTGGCTGACCGAGTAACATACAAAAATGTTGGTATTGGCAAAGGCTATTCTTTACATAAAGTCGTTAAGATATACAAAGCGATAAAACGAGAAAAGGCGGACATAGTTCACTTGCACGGCAATAAAATGCCACACTATTGTATTCTGGCCATCTTCCTGCTCAATCGGAAAATGAAGTTTTATCAAACAATTCATAGTGACATTCACAACGGATACGATTCTCTGTTCTACCGGTTTCTTGTCAAAACGGTTGGCTATCAAAAGAAAATGGGGTTTGTGGCATTAAGCGGAACCAACTACCGCGACATGATGGATGTTTATCCCAAAGTCAAAGGAGCATGCATTCCCAATGGCCGGGCACCGATAGTACCAACGGACAGGTTTGATGAGACAAGAGAGGAAATGGATTCCTATAAAAGCACAGCAAACAGTCGTATCTATCTTCATGTGGCACGATGCAATCCCCTAAAGAACCAAAGGCTTTTGGCAAAGGCTTTTAGCAAATTCGTGGAAAAGGGTTACCATGCAGATTTAGTCATCATCGGTTCCGGTTTTGAAAGCAAGTTAGGGGAATCCATACGGGCAAAGGCCGGGACTCATGTGCATTTTATAGGCTCGCGCAAGAATGTGGGCGACTACATGCTCCATGCAGATGTGTTCTGCTTGTCATCGGATTATGAGGGTATGCCTATCACCCTGTTAGAGGCGAGCCTTGTG
The DNA here is from genome assembly GCF_946407605.1 of uncultured Prevotella sp. Lineage (GTDB taxonomy): Bacteria > Bacteroidota > Bacteroidia > Bacteroidales > Bacteroidaceae > Prevotella. Next base: position 7,638 of record NZ_CAMJOS010000035.1, on the reverse strand, counting down.
GGCCTGCCAATCGTGTCGACACCCGTTTGTGGCGCAGTGGATATCATTGAGAACAAGGTGAATGGTGTATTGAGCGAAGGGCACACAGTCGGGGAATACTTGGATGCTTTGGAATATTCGTATCAGCATTTATGTGAATTGAGACAGCATTCGCTCAAGATGAAAGATGACAGTGCCTATACGATAGAGAATTGTGCAAGAAAATACATGGACTTCTTCAATCGGTGAATCATGAAAAAGATAATTTTCTACGGCCCAACGGGGAAAAAGCTACCTTCAAATAAATTAGGTGGAGGAGAGAGAGGATGCCAAAGAACAATCTCATTATACGAAAAGTTAGGCGTGCAGGTTGTAGTCATTGAGAAACCAAATTTAGGCAGGGGGAAATTACATTTCCTTTATAACTTTCTCATCACACCGTTTATATTAGTAATAACCCTTCTTAAGCATTCCAATACGCCTATTCATATTACAGGTTTCTATGAGAACCAGTTGTTTTATGAATACATGATTTTTTTGATTTCCCGTGTATTCAGAAGAAAAGTCGTATATGAACTTCGGAATGGGACTATGGCTAAGACATTTTTGCGTCACTCCTGGATATACCGGAAAACAATGCAGAACATGTTAGAAAAATCTTCTGCAGTGCTTTGCCAAGGTATGGAATTTATAGCATTTATTCAGGAACGCTGGGAAGTTAATACAATATATTATCCTAATTATATCATGAATAGCTATATTCGCCCCTATGATAAACAGAGAATGCATTAATCTTATATATTTTGGAAGGATAACAGAATCCAAAAATATTGAATTAATAATAAAGGTATTATCGGTTCTTATAGACAATGGATACAAAGCGACCCTTGGTCTTATTGGCGGTTGTTCGGAAACGTATCGACAGCGCTTATTAGCTTGTAAGCGAGAAATGCATTTGCCGTCAGGCTCAGTTATATTTCATGGAAAAAAGACTTTTGACTTTATTGCTTCAAAACTCGGTTCTGCTCATTACTTTGTTTTCCCATCAGAAGAAAAGAAAGAAGGACATTCAAACTCCTTAACAGAAGCAATGGCTTTTGGCGTAGTTCCAATAGTCAGTCCAGCTGGTTTTAATAAGTCAATTTGTGGCGATGGCAGACTAGTAGTATCAGAAATCTCTGAGATGCAGTTTGCAAACAAGATAATGGAGATAGAGAGTAGTGGTAAATGGGACTACTTCTCCCATTTTGTCTATAACCGTGTAATCGCTAATTTCACAGAGGTACAAGCCCTGGAGTCGCTGAAGCTGGTTACAAATGCTCTATATTCTGAATAAAATAAGTTCCTGTTCATGTCACTCCAACTCAAAACACTAAAGATAGTCTGCTCACGGTCAGAGCTTGACAGGATTCCTGTCGGGAAAATACTCATCAATACCATCAATGCCCACTCTTATAATACGGCTCAAGAGGACGAGGCGTTTGCTGAGGCACTCAGCAAGGGGGATTATCTGATTCCTGATGGTGCCAGCATCGTAAAAGCTTGCCGATGGTTGAGGGCGAAGAGCCAACCCAAGGAGCGCATTGCAGGATGGGACCTTTTCATCTTTGAAATGGAAAGGCTAAATGATAAAGGTAAAATGACAAATGACAAACTGCGGGTGATGTTTCTCGGTTCAAGTGAAGAAGTGCTGGCCTTGATTCGGGAACGGGCGGCTGTCGATTATCCGCATCTGGACATTATAACGTATTCGCCACCTTTTAAACCAGAGTTCTCGGATGAGGACAACCAGACGATGATACAAGCCATTAATGATGCTGCCCCAGACCTGCTCTGGATAGGCATGACAGCTCCCAAACAGGAGAAATGGACATATCAACATTGGGACGAACTAAATATCCACTGCCATTGCGGAACTATCGGTGCCGTGTTCGACTTCTATGCTGGAACCGTAAAACGGGCTCCCCTTTCGTGGCAAAGAAATTCCTTGGAATGGCTCCACCGACTGATTATGGAACCGAGAAGAATGTGGCGACGATACATCATCGGCGCCGTAAAGTTCCTTTATAATATAAGTAAAGAATTTATTAACGATTAAAAATTATAACTTATGTCAGACAAAGTAGAAATTGATTTGGAAGACCTCGACGACCTGAAAGACCTTATAGGCGACGAGAGAAAAGGAGCAAGTTTTAGCTTCCAGAAAGTATTTGCCCACGTGGTGCTGAACTGGCAGTGGTATGTGCTTTCTTTAGTGATCTGCATGAGTACTGCCTACATCTATTTGCGCTATGCCCAACCCATCTATCAGGTGTCGGCCAAAATGTTGGTGAAGGATGAGGACAAGAAGCCGAGGACCTCCATCAGGCAGATTCTCCCAAACATGGAAGACTTCGGCATCATGAACAACTCCAGTGGGTTCGATAATGAGTTGGAGATACTGCAGTCGCCGGTAACGGTACATGATGCCGTGAAGCGCTTGAAACTCTATACGGACTATAGGCTCGATGGGCATATACAGAAACAGCTGCTCTATGCCAACCAGCCGGTCAGCGTAGACCTCGACCCCATGTCACTCGATACGCTGGACTACTATATGTTCGAGGGCATACGCTCCTTGCAGATGGCTATCACAAAGAAAGAAAAGGGGTATCATGCCGACATCTCGCTGAATTACAACGGGAAGGTCATGAAGGAGTACAGTGAAGACCTCGATTCGCTTGGCACATCCATCACGACAGACTATGGTATAATATCCTTCATGAATAACCCCAAATATAAGAATAACAAGACAGACCGTTTCAATCGTGGAGAAAAGCTCTTCGTCAACATACGTCCGCCCATGATGATGGCACTCAAATATATGGGACGGTTAGGCGTGGCACCCACATCGAAAGAGACCTCGATTGCCGACATCGTAGTCAATGACGAAAACGTAAAACGTGCCATGGACTTTATCAATATGCTCGTGCTGTGCTATAACGACCAGGCCAATGAAGACAAGAACGAGATAGCACGGAAGACGGAGGAGTTCATCAACCAACGCATAGAGAAGATTGATGCCGAACTGGGAATGACGGAAAACTCGCTGGAGAACTACAAGCGACGCAACGCGGTTACCCATTTAGAGGCTGACGCAGCACAGTCACTGCAACTCTCAGCACAGTATGCGGCCCGTCTGGCAGACGTCAACACACAGCTGCAATTGCTCGACTATTTACAACAATATTTGAACACTCCAGACAACCGCTATAAACTGATACCGGCCAATATCGGCATGGACGACAGGGCATCAACGCAACTGATAGCCGACTACAACAAAACGGTACAGGAGCGCAACCGACTGATGCGGAGTGCCAGTGAACAGTCACCACAGGTACAGTCGCTTACCGACATGCTTGACGACTTGGAGGGCTCTATCCGTCAGGCATTCGCACAGGCCCGCCATTCTGCCGAACTACAGCGCAGTTCCATTCAGCGTCAATATGGAAAGTACCAGAGCCGCATCGGCAGTACGCCTGAGCAGGAACGTGTGCTCAATCAGATAGGTCGTCAGCAGGAAGTGCGTTCTGGTCTCTACCTTCTGCTGCTCCAGAAACGCGAGGAAAACAGCATCTCACTCGCTGCCACGGCTGACAAGGGAAAACTCATTGCCATGCCCCTGTATAGCGGACTGGTAAGCCCTCGGAAGGGCATGATTCTTGGAACAGCCTTCATTATAGGTCTGCTCATCCCGTTTGTCATCTTGTTTGTCATAGAATTGCTACGCTACCGCATAGAGGGCCGCGAGGATGTCGCCTCGCTGACCAAAGTGCCTATTGTTGCTGATGTACCCATAGCTAGCGAAAGTGTGAAGACTGCTGCGGGCATTGTGGTACAGGCCGACAAGAACAGTCAGATAGACGAGGTATTCCGAGCACTGCGCACCAATGTGCAGTTTATGATGCAGGAAAACGAGAAAATCATCCTCTTCACCTCGAGCATCTCTGGCGAAGGCAAGACGTTCCTCGCTGCCAACCTCGCTGTGTCGTTTGCACTGCTCGGCAAGAGGGTGATGCTTGTGGGATGCGACATCCGTAAGCCTGCACTCGGACGCCTGTTTGGTATGTCAAACTTAAAACAGGGCCTCACCAACCTGCTCAGGTCAGAGCATGTCACTGCAGAACTCCTGCACAACAAATCATGCAACTCTGGAGTGCACCCTGGGCTTGACCTCCTGCTGTCGGGTCCTATTCCTCCGAATCCTACGGAGCTATTGAGCAGAAAGACTCTGAAGGAGGTGCTCGACCTGCTCAGCGAGGAGTACGACTATATCATTCTCGATACTGCTCCCGTAGGACTGGTTACCGACACGCTACAACTTGCCCGCTATGCCAATGTCAGCTGCTTCGTCTGCCGTGCTGACTATACGCCAAAGGCTAACCTCACACTACTCGACTCTTTGGCTCATGAAAACAAGCTTCCCAACGCCTGCGTGGTGCTCAACGCGGTGGATATGTCGAAGAGGAAGTACGGCTACTATTACGGCTACGGCCGTTACGGAAAATATGGCCATTACGGAAAATATGGTCGCTATGGCTATGGCAGTTATGGTTACGGCAACTATGCATCTTCCCATTACGGCGACAAAAATGATGGCAGTATAAAGAGATGACCATTTAGAGATATTGAACTAATATTGGTTTGTAGAGATAATCTGGACATGTCAATGAGACCATCTGAACGACTTGTTCAGATAATCCCTAAGGGGGTATGGAGATTATCTGAAAGAGTGAAAGAAACTATCTGAATGAACTGTTCTGACTATCTGAATGATTGCAAGAAATAGTGGCTGAAAGATTTGGCGAATAAAGAAAGTTGTTGTATTTTGCAGTCGAAGAATAATAAAGAAGAATAAAAGAAAGTAAAAGGTGTTTGCAGTACCATATCTGACAAAATATCTGCTACAGGAGAAATAATAGATGCTGAGACTTCAAGAACTGGATATCGTCGAATCTAAAGAACAGTTGGCGCTTATTCCTGATGGGAAAGTGCTAATTAACACTGTATATGCCTATTCTTATGTCGTGGCACAGCGTGATGATCTGTTTGCACAGGCACTTGTCAACTGTGATAGAATGCTTTACCGCCTGCTGATTGAGCCAAGACGCATGTGGCGACGCTATTTGATAGGCAACCCGCTGTTTCTGTGGAATATAATGAGAGAAAAATTTAATGGTGACCGATGACCTCAATTAGGAATTTTGTCATTCTGTTGCGTTGTGGTATGGGACTGAAGACCAAAGAGGGTCAGCGGCCTATGCCGGATGTTGACGGCGAACAAGAGTGGCAACAGATGATGAGGATAGCCAAGAAACAGGCCGTACAAGGCGTGGTTGAACGTGGTATACGTCTGATGCCGGAAGAGCAACGCCCACCGCGAAAGATAAACATAGTTGCCATGATGTTGAGCGATAAGATTGCCATGCTCAACAGAAGGGTTGACACAGCATGCGTCAAGGTAGCTGCCATGATGGAGGAGGCTGGGTTGCCTTGTTGCATACTGAAAGGGCAGGGCATAGCCCTTACCTATCCAGACCCGACAGCTCGCGTGCCGGGTGACATCGATGTGTGGGTGATGGCTCCGCCAAAGCAGGTAATAGCCTTTGCACGAAAGGCTCAGCCCGATGCCATTGCGTGCTATCACCATGTGGAGTATGTGAAATGCGACGGCATAGAGGTGGAACTGCACTATCGGCCGGCATTCCTCAATAATCTCATTTACAACAGACGACTGCAGCAGTGGTTTCTCAGCGAGGCTGCTGCACAGCGGGAACGCCGCGTGGAACTGCTAAATGGCGCTGGAGTGGTGAGCATACCTACCAATGCCTTTAACCGCATATTCCTGATGGTACACATAATGAACCACGTGATACACGATGGTATGGGTATGCGACAGATGATGGACTACTATTTCCTGTTGCGACAAGGCTTTACAGAAGAGGAACGGCTGCATGACGTGCAACTGCTGCGACAGTTTGGCCTTTATGATATAACGGCTGCAGTCATGTTTGTGATGAGGCAACTGTTCGCCATGCCAAAAAGACTGTTGCTCGTCACGCCAGACGAGCGTCGAGGCAGGTTCCTTATGAACGAGATTCTCTATGGAGGAAACTTCGGTCAGTATGATCCGCAGTCAATACAGGCAAACACACCATGGAGAAAGAACATGTTGCGATTGAAGCGAGACTGGAGACTGCTGAAAATATTTCCCTCCGAGTGCCTTTGGGAACCCATATTCCGTTGGTGGCATTTTTTTTGGCGCCAACTGCACCGTAGAATTAATTCTTAATTCACAATTCACAATTCATAATTCTTCGACGAGCGAAGCGACAAAGCCGAGCACATAATTGCCTTCCCTTGGCGATGAATTGTATCTGTGTGTGCCCCGTAGCGAACGGCAAGTGATTATGTCCATATCGCAGCTATGCGACAAACGGATGGTCAAGTTCTATTATCTGCCCACGGCAGAAGAGAAACTGAACCTACGTCCCATCCTTATTGACGATATCGGGGTGATGACCACCTATACCAGTCCGTTGGAAGAACCGTTGAACAGATTGCTGAAGCGATTGCTCGATGTTGTCTTCTCCTTCCTGTGTCTAATGTTCACTGCCCTGCGTGTGTCGCGCATCTGCCTGGCCTTAGATCAACTATTCTTCTTATAGCTCTGCACAGCCCAACAGCCCATCAGTGTGCCGATGCCCGCAAGGGCTAAGACCTGGTGGGCAGTTTCGTGCAGTCCACCTCCACGGATGAAGACGGTGCGGATGGCATCGATGAAATAGTGCATGGGGTTGATATAGGTGGTAAGATACGCCCACTGGGGCATGGAGCGCGTGGGGGTGAAAAGTCCTGAGAGTAGCATGATACTTACCACAAAGAACCACATCACGAACATGGCCTGCTGCATGGTGTCGGAGTAGTTGGACACGATGAGTCCGAACGACGAGAAGAACAGCGCCAGCAACATGGCAAGCACGTAGATGAGCCACACAGGACCAGCTGGGGTGATGCCATAGACGAGCCACGCCAGCAGCAAGCACACGGTGATGACAAACAGCGCGATGAGCCAGTAAGGAATGAGTTTGGCAAGGATGAACGACCACTTGGAGACGGGTGTGACATTGATCTGTTCGATGGTACCAGCCTCCTTCTCACCAACGATATTAAGTGTGGGCAGGAAGCCCGTCATCAGCATCATCACAATGGCAAAGAGGGCCGGAATCATGAAGAGTTTGTAGTTCTGGCCCTTGTTGTAGAGGGTGGTTGTCGAGGAAGGAGGAAGGAGGAAAGAGGAAGATCCTCGAAGAATCTGACTCAGATAGGCGCTGCCCATTGAGCCCTTGGTGCCGTTGACGGCATTGGCAGCGATGAGATACTTACCATCACGAATCTCGAGGATAACGTCGGCCCTACCCTTCTCGATGTCCTTTATCGCCTCAGCGTATGTAGCCTTCTGTCCACCGAAGATAAAGTAGTTGGAGGCAGCAATCTGCTGTACCAATCGCTGAGACTCCACAGTGTGGTCAATGTCCACCACATCCACCACGATGTTCTTCACCTCCATCTGCATCACCCACGGCATCACGCACATGATGACGATAGGGAACATGACAA
>NZ_CAMJOS010000034.1 GCF_946407605.1 uncultured Prevotella sp. | reverse complement strand
TCAACTTGATCTAGTCGAAAGACAGAAAACTGACAACCAAAATCAGCGAACTACAGTTTTTTAACATTTCCGTTTGTAAAGAAATCGTAGGTAGGTGTCAGGTAGGTGTTAGGTAGGAGTTGTGCCAACACCTACCTATCCGTTTAGCCTTTATACAAAGTCATTCCAAGAGATTTAGGTAGGAGTTGAGATGTTTTTGTCTTTTCATATACAAAAGTTTTAAAAATTCAGTTTGACTATGTCTTAAATGTTGGAGATAGGACTTTTCATTGTTGGAGATGGGACTTTACACCGTTGGAGATAGGACTTTACGTTGTAAGGGATGGCACTTTACCCCCCTAAACCATTATCCCTTACAGTGTAAAGTGCCATCCCTTACAGTGTAAAGTGCCATTCCTTACAGTGTAAAGTGCCATCCCTTACAGCGTAAAGTGCCATCCCTTACAGTGTAAAGTGTCATCCCTTACAGCGAAAGGTCCTATCCCTTTCACCCTCGGAAGGCATCCCTTTCTGCCCCGCCGCCGTCGTCTCTCAATCACACTGCAAAGTTACAACATCCCCAAACCCAATTGACCGCTTTTGACAACTTTCGCAGAAAAATTTTAAATGATTGATGAAAATTTTGCCTTTTTCCCTCAAAAAATCTTTGTTGTTTCAAGAATAATTCTTATCTTTGCCACGTGTAGCCGTTCATGCTATTCATGACCATGATTCATACCAGAATTTGCATAAATAACATTAAATCCGCTATCAAACATGAAGTTTTTCCTTAATTATTTGTCCGTTTGAAAGTATTTCCGTAATTTTGCAAAAATTTCGGTGCGAATAAATGTTAATTCAAGTAACAAGATGACTATATCTCAGATAGTTGAAAAGAAGTTCAAACGTACAAAGGACAAGTCGTTGCTGTTTGCGTCAGACTTTCCGGAATATGACCAAGATTACATTGGCGACCTGCTCTCTATCTATGTCAGGGAGGGCAAACTTATTCGTCTGGCTAACGGTGTCTATCTGAAGACGACCGTCACCAAGTTTGGCCCCGTGCTCCCCAGTCCAACGGAGATAGCAGAGGCCATAGCCAGGCGTGACCATGCCCAAGTACTGATGTCGGGACTTGCCGCAGAGAACTACTTCGGCCTTTCTACGCAGGTTCCCATGAAAATCGTTTTCCTGACAAACGGTTCTGCCAGGAAACTGACAGCAGGAAACACCACGATTGAGTTTAAGCGTGGGGTTCCCAAGAACTTTGCATTTAAGGACAAGACGATGGCAACCCTCTGTCTGGCCCTGAAAAGCATCGGCAACGGCCATGTGACAGACGAGCAAAAGAACGTGTTAAGGAACTTTCTGAACGACTACATCCAAGAGCATGACATCAAAAGTGACCTGAAACTCATGCCGCAGTGGATTCAGAAAATGTTGAACGAGATTGTGAACAAGGAATCATGATAAACTGGAGAGAACTTACAAAGGATGAACAGATAGCCGCCTTGCAGAATGTGGCAGGAGCGAAACATATACCGCCACAGGCCGTTGAAAAGGATTTGTGGGTAACAACAATCCTGCAAATCGTCTTTTCCCTGCCCTTTGCCGACAGTCTGGTCTTCAAGGGCGGCACCTCTTTGAGCAAGGTGTTCGGTAAAATCGAGCGCTTTTCTGAAGATATCGACCTGGCCATCGGCCGTACATATTAATCAAGCGACGATATGGAGCAGAAATTCGGGAAAAACAGTATTGATATTGAGGCGCTGCGCGAGTTTTGCGAGCGCGAGGGCAAGGAGGTGACTTACCGCAAGGGCGACCAGCTGGAGCGCGAGGGCGACCCCGCACGATGGTTCGGCTTCGTCACCGAAGGGTGCTTCAAGTATGTAACGTATGGCATCAGCGACGACATGGAGCATCTCACATGGTTCTCGTTTGAGGGCGAATTCGTGGCTGATTATCCTTGCGTCCTGTCAGGTCAACCTTCCCAGGCTACCATCGAAGCCATGATGTCCTGCCGTGTATGGAGGGTTAGCGGTGAGGAGTTGTTTGGCTTCTTCCGTCAGAGCATCAAGAACATGGAACTGCGTGCTGTTATAGGCGAGCACATGCTCAACCAGTTCAAGGCACGCTATCAAGACTTTCATCGTGCCACAGCCCGCGAACGCTATGAGTTGCTGCTGCAGCGTTGCCCCGGCATTGTCGAGCATCTTGACTTACAAGACCTCGCCTCCTTCCTTTGCATCACCCCAAACTATCTGAGCACGATTCGCAAGTCAATCACGTTCGAAAGCAAGAAATAGGGCAAAACTCTTTAACTAGTTTAAGACCTGCACCCCCGACGACCGCTTTCCGGTCATGTCGGGGGCTTTTTCGTGGGACTTTCTGTAACTTTGCAGCACGAAATAGTAATAAAACGAAAAGATTATGAACAAGAAAAATTTTATCACGATGATGCTTGCCCTTGTCGCATTGGCGGGGCAGGCACAGGAAGAGCGCATCGACACGGTCATCCCGAAGTTCCTTTCCAACGGCTATTTCTTCCGTGAAATGCCTCAGTTGCCCGACGGTGAGAAAACCATGTCGCGACTAAAGGACAAAGAGGGTAACAGCGTCATCGTAATCAACGTCAACGCCACGCTGCCCAAGTCAGTCATTCGCAAGGCTATTCCCCGCGAACAGGTTCACAACGCCGACCAGTTCCTAAGCGGTCTTAATATGATGGCCACGGTGACCTCGCTGACACAGGCGGGCGTCAAGGCCGACGGCACATGGTATTCGCCCAAAGAGGGCGAGCCGTTTCCGCAGTTCTCGGAGACGGACATGGACGGACGAACATGGACGAACGACAGCGTGAAAGGGCGCGTCATGGTGATTAACCTCTGGTACTCCGGCTGTGGCCCTTGCCGTGCAGAGATGCCCATCCTTTCCGAGTGGAAGGAGCAATTGCCTGGCGTAATGTTCTTCTCGGCCACCTACCACGATGCTGAGACCGCCAAACGCATCACCGACAAGCACCACTTCACATGGACGCACCTCGTCGAGGCCAAGGACATGATGGCATGGATTGGCTATGAGGGCTTCCCCCTCACAATCGTCGTCGATAAGAAGGGTATTGTCCGTCATGCCGTCCACGGCACCAACGAGACGAAGCGCGAGGAACTGTTAGCGAAAATCAAAGAGGCCGAGGCAGAATAAATGCACCCACGAGAACCCGCCAAGCCTCTTCACAATGCTTAAATCGGTGGGTCGTTTTATTTTCTTATGGCACATTATTCAAAGACCTACACATCGCCCGCTCAGTTGACGGCATTGCTACAGTCGCGCGGTCTCCACGTCGAGAACGTCAAACAATAAAACGAAATGAATATGAGACAAACAAGACGATTCCTGCTCCTGCTGACAATGTTGTTGACAGCGACATTCGGAATGTCTCAGACGATAATTGTCAAGGACAGCATCACCAATGAGTCAATACCGTTTGTGAGTGTCTATTTCGGGAATGACACTGGTGGCTATACGGACGAAAAAGGGATGATTGCCATTCCAAACGAAGCAGCACAGATGCGGTTGTCTCATATCTGCTACGAGACAAAGAGCATCTCTAAGATAACAGCCGACTCACAAACGATCATTCTTGTTCCGAAGAGCATCAATCTTGATGAAGTCGCCATTAGCGCAAAGGTCCCCAAACGAATAAAGACCACAGCAGTGGGATTGATGAAAGCGAAGACGCAGACCAAGCACAAGGGAGCCAATGGATTTGAGATGGCCTTGTTTATTCCTTACGACAGCACATGGACAGAGAGCCCATACATTCATTCCATATTGGCAAGTCTCGATTACTCCACCCATTATCTGGTTTTCACGGAAATCAAGAATCCCATCTATGCCACTCTCCGCTTTGACCTCCGTCTGCCAGATGCCAAGACCAATGCCCCCAAAGACGAGTCCATAATTGGCGGCGGTATCATACTCCCTTCCGGTCAGAAACTCGGCAAGGATGACATCTGCCTTACTCGTCCTATACCATTCCCCCAGACTGGTGTATTCGTCGTTGTGGAATGGATAACCACAGCGCAAGTCTCAGAATCATGCAATCTTGTGCCCTCTCTCAACATGACTTTGGATGAGGTGGAAAACAGAACTTGGAACAAAAAGACATTTCGAGGCATGGACTGGATGCAGGAACAGAACGAACCTGCGTATCAGAATGAAGAGGCACAGGTCTTTTATAAAGGCAGGACACCATCTGCCAAACTCGGTTTGAAAATATCAAAATAAGAATTATGAAGAAAACTATTTTCACCATCCTGCTTACCTTCATATCTGTTGAGATGCTTGCCCAGCAAGTGATGTTGGCAGACAGCATAACCAAGAATCCGGTTTGCTATGCTACTGTCTACGATGCTAATGGAACTGTAATAGGACGCTCGGACATGGGAGGATATATTAAACTTCAGAAAGGCTTCGAATATAACATTTCTCATATAGGTTATGAGCCCAGGAATATCATTTGTAATAATGATAGCATCATTTTCCTATCTCCATCTTCTTACAAATTATCAGAAGTCAATATTACAGCAAGGAAAAAGAAATATTATCATTGTAAAGTGTTCTTCAGGAGTATAGAACACGTAGATTCATGTCTGAAGTACTATATAGACGGAATCCGAGAATTCTATATTGACACCAAAAGTAAAAAGGTGCATTGCGGTAATATCGAAATGTATTACTTTATGTCAAAGAGAAAAGACATTGCACAGAAGAAACGAAGCATGATGATTAGCGACAGGTACATGGCTCTCCCGTTTCTTGACAAGAATACTTTATATGAGGAGACAATGCGTGATAAAAAGAGAAATATAGAATCGGGTATAGTCTATGCGGATTCTATATCAATAGGCAGTTGCAAGGTTCGTTCTGACAACAGCGAGATGCTTTTGTCTATAGACGCTTTGTGGCCCAAAAACTCTCTTGTGACAAATCTATTCGGATACACGCAAGTATTATCGAAATACAACAAGACGGAATTATATCGATATAATGATTTTGATGCTCCTTCCGTTTTCAATTTAAAATCTTCCAATAGTTATCGACATCTGACATTGACCCATAAAAAAGAAAACCTTGTAAGGGATATTGATGTTGAAGATGTATTCTACGTTGTCGAATATGAATATACTGATACAAAGGAATCATCTTCGCCAGAATTGTTGCAGGAAGATTATGAGAAATATTCAGTATTGTTTCCTCTAACTGAAAGAATAGCGGAACAGTTGGTTCGAGAAGAATAGCTACGAAAAGGGCTTTTTCTGCTAAAGAATGTAAAAACTATCAAAAAAATGCGGGTGGTGGTGCAGTCTTTTCCGTCGTCGTAGGACTTAATAGATAGAGACGTTATGTTTACGATGGAGATAACACGGCTGATAGAAAGGTGCAGACAGGGGGACGCGGATGCCCTCGGAGAACTGTACAAGGCATACGCCCAGCAGATGAGGGGCGTGTGCCGACGCTATATCAGCGACGAGCAGACGGTGGAGGATGTGCTGCACGACGCTTTCTTGATTATCTTCACTTCGTTCGACAGGCTGCGCGACGTGCGGCGGGCCGAGCCTTGGATGACGGCCATCACAAGGAACGTGGCATCGAAATGCAAGGATCATCTGGAGGCATTGCCAACGGTTTCGCTCGAAGAGACGAGCGAGGCGGAACTGATTGCCGCCGAGGACGAGGAAAGGGACGTGAGGGGTGTGCCGCTGAGCGAGGTGGTGAGAATGATAGACAGACTGCCGGAGGGTTACGGGCAGGTGTTCCGGCTGTCGGTGTTCGAGGGCATGACGCACAAGGAGATTGCCGACATGCTGGGCATTGAGCCACATTCGTCATCATCACAACTGGCACGGGCAAAGAAGATGCTGCGCAAGATGATGCAACAGTATTGGGTGGCCGGGCTTCTATTGCTACTTGTTCCTGTTACGTTCTTCCTACTCAGGAAAGGAGATTCTGCGGTCAAGGATGAAAAGCCAGTTGTGGCGAAACAGAAAGAGACACCGAAAGAATCGTCGAAAGAATCTCCGACTGACCAGCCGCAAGAACCCGTGATTGTTCATCTGCCAGTGTATCGTACCACTGTCATTGCGACTGACACCCTGCAATCGGTCATCGCTCAGGCTGTAGATTCTGTCACGTCTGACACATTATCTAATATAATAGCACAAGAGCAGATAATCCCTGACACCATTGCAACCGACACGACAAAGGCTATACGCAAGGCCGAGATTCCGCATTACGATATGGCCGAGTTATTCCCAGAAGAGCCAACTATCAGCACTAATAGCGACAAGAAATGGTCGTTAGAACTGGCATACGCAGGGCAGTTTGACGAGCAGAACCATTATAATCAGCCGTTCAGTTATAAGCCCACGCCGTCAGCTGCACAATCATTGCCTGGACCATCCCCAAGTCCGATAATCCCGAGTAGCATTGACAACTGGACGGACTATGCTGTCTATCTTGCAAATAATCCCGATGCCGTGAGTGACAAAACCCGCAGCGTCATCATGCGCATTGCCCTGAACAATGCCAACCGACCTGGTGAGGACAAGATTCTGCGTACGAGCCACCATCAGATGCCAATAACATGGTCGCTGGCTTTGAAGTACCGATTGAATCATCGCTTCGGACTGGAGTCAGGTCTCAGTTACAGCCGTCTAACCTCCGACTTTGAGACGGGTGCCGATGGTAATACCATCAGCGAACAGCAGACCATCCACTACCTTGGGATTCCCTTGAAAGGTATATATAATATGTATGACAGAAGACAGTGGAGCATCTACGGTAGCCTCGGTCTTACAACCGAGATACCCATCCATTCCGTCCTCCGCTCAGAGTTCTATGTGAATGGTCAGTATGAGGCAGGCGACGAGACTGCCATCCGCGCTCCGTGGCAGCTCTCTACCACATTTGGTGTTGGTCTGCAATACCACCTAACACCCAATATTGGCTTCTTCGTAGAGCCAAGTCTGCAGTACTATATCCCGATGAAGAGCGACATCGAGACATACCGCACAGAGCATCCGTTCACCTTCTCTCTGCCGCTGGGCATCAGATTTACGTGGTAGCCGTGCAGTCTTTTCGCAGTTCAGCGGACTATATAAGTAAAGAGACGTTTATTTTAACTCTGTAGAATATGAAGTATTACAAACCCCTCGCTTGGATGATGGCGATAGCCATTGCCAGCACAACGTTGACTGCTTGCAGTCTTGACGGTAACGAACCCGAGAAGCCATTTACCACGTGTCCTGCATCAGAAACCACGCTATATGCCTGTGGTGTCAATGAGTCTGGGACGCGCTCTATCGGTGACACACAGAATGTCCTTTTCACCGAGAATGATATTGAATGGTTTGACGTCACTACCCGTGAACTGCGCTTCTGCGACACGATGACACCACTAAAGGAACAAATCCCGTTGCTTGCAAGCGTCGATTTCTATCTTGGTGGCGAACATCTCTTTTCAGGTGGGGCCACCCATGTCGGTCTCATCTGTAGCCAAGTGTTTGACGACCTTGTTCTTTGCTGTGGAAAGATGGATGGCGAGGTTATTGATGACGGCCACTACTACCTTTACGACTGCTATCCCAACACGCCGCAGTTTCTCAACGACGAGTTGGTGAAAGCCAATCGTGCAAAACGAGCAGCACAGTGGGAGATATTCACGAAATATCTGGAAAGCAAGGGAAAACTGAAGAAATAACCTCCCGCCCTGTGCAGTCATTCGTTGCAGTTTCAGACTTTATAAGTAGAAACTGCAACGAATTTATATGTACACGATTTACGATTATGCCTACAACGGGCTACTCTATCTGAACAACATTATGCGGCCACGCCACAAGCGGCTGTCGCAACTGATGATTTACTCAACGACCGCGTGTCAGTCGCGCTGCAAACACTGCAATATCTGGCAGAAGAAGGTGGAACATCTATCGCTCGATGACATCCGACGAATCATGCAAAGCAAATGCATCACAAAACGAACAACCGTAGGACTGGAGGGTGGCGAGTTTATCCTGCACCCACAGGCTGCGGAAATCATGGCGTGGTTCCGCAAGCATCACCCGAACTACACGCTGCTGTCTAATTGTCTCGCGCCCCGCCGTGTCATAGAAGCCGTCCGTCGCTATCAGCCCCAGCATCTGTACGTCTCTCTCGACGGAGGCCGCGAGACTTACCAGCGGATGCGGGGGCGTGACGGCTACGACCGCGTGATTCAGGTGGTGGAGGCACTGAAGGACGAAGTGCCGCTGTCGCTGATGTTCTGCCTTTCGCCTTGGAACAACTTCGACGATATGGCCTTCGTCATCGACATAGCCAAGCAATACGGTGTGGATGTGCGCATCGGCATCTACGGGACGATGGCCTTCTTCGACACGACGAGCGAACTGCTGACGGCCTCGGACTTCGTGACGCAGATACCGCAGAGCATCCACGACACACAAGAGAACTACGACTTCGTGGCACTCTATGATGAATGGCGAAATGGACATCTTCGGCTTCGTTGTCAAAGTATCATGAGCAGTCTCGTGGTACATAGTAATGGCGATGTACCGCTCTGCCAGAACCTTGATGTGATGTTGGGCAATATCCACGAGCAATCACTCGACGAGATTTTCAACGGAGCATCGGCCTGTCAGACCCAATGCCACTATTCACACCATTGCAACGACTGCTGGATCAACTTCCACCGCAAATACGACATCATCCTAGTGCGCAACTTCGAGCGTCTGCTGCCCAAGTGGCTCATTGAGAAGATCTACGGCCAATATCAGTGGAAGGCAGATCCCAAGCAGACATATCAGAAACATCTAAAAGCAATACAATGATACAGGCACTCATCAACCGATACAAGCGGATGCGTACAGAGCATTATCTGTGCCAAACGTACCAATATTCATACGCCTTTGTCGGCATGGGCCAGCACTCGCTGACCAATCTCTATCCCGTCCTTCATTATCTCGGTGTACCTCTGAAATACATCTGCATTACGTCGGAAAGAAAAGCCTGGCTGATAGGGCGGAAATTCCCCAACGTAAAAGCCGCCACCTCGCTCGACGAGATTCTGAACGATGAAGCCGTCAAGGGCGTATTCGTCTCGGCCTCCCCGTCGTCTCATTTCTCTATTGCCTCGCAAGTCCTCCGTAGCGGCAAATCACTCTTCATTGAGAAGCCACCCTGCCAGTCGTTAGAAGAACTCGACAGGCTGATAGACCTACAGCGGCTTTATAGCTCCCCCGTCGCAATGGCAGGACTACAGAAACGCTACGCCCCCGCCGTACAACTACTGAAGCAAAGCCTCCGCAAAGAGTATCTTATCAACTACGACCTGCACTATCTCACTGGAGCCTATCCTGAGGGTGATGCCTTGCCCGACCTCTACATTCATCCCCTCGACCTCGTTTGTCATCTGTTTGGAGAACCAGAAATCCTCGCCATCCGCCAAGTCGCCAAGGACTCCTACATCCTCATGCTCCAGCATCCACACATCGTCGGCACCCTTGAACTTTCAACCGCCTACACTTGGACTGCTGCCAAAGAAACGCTGAAAATCTGTACTAAGTCCGGCATCTACACACTCTCTCAGATGGAAGAACTTACCTTTACGCCCACTTCCTCCACCGTCCTCGGCATCCCAATGGAGAAACTGCGTCCACGTCACGAAACAAAGGAATTCCTCTTCCAGCGCAATAATTACACGCCCATACTGGCGAACAACCAAGTCTATACTCAGGGCTATTACAGTGAAATAGAAGCGTTCATCAGTCAGGTTGAAAAAAAAGAAAGCAAAGTCACGACATGCTTAAAGGCCGTTAGAGGTACATACGAATTGTTACAAACTGTCCAATCCGCAAAAACATCTCTTTCGGAGCACAAAAATAGCATTTTTACAAAAATTCACTGAAACTAGTTTCAGAGTTTCACCCTCGGCATCCGATTTTCGGTCTTGTCGGGGGCTTTTTCGTGGGACTTTCTGTAACTTTGTGGCTCGGAATATCAATAAAACGAAAAGATTATGAACAAGAAAACCATCATCACCATTCTGCTCGCCCTCGTTGCAATGACTTCTATCGTGGCTCAAGACATGATAAAAACCGCAACGGCTCCAATTAGTTTTTCAAAGAAAGATTTTGCTGACACCATCAAGATAAAGGTGATAGATGGAGCAGTCGTTGTGCCTGTAGAGATAGAAGGGCAAACCAGAAACCTGCTTTTTGATACAGGTTCGCCGCTTGGATTATGGCAAGGACAGAAAGAAGCCTGGATGAGACAGTTCACAACGGACAGTCTGACGTTTGGTGATATCAACAAGAGAAGTCGTAATCAAATCATCTATCAGTTCCCAACCATCAAGATGGGAAATCTCCAGATAGAAAACTATCCGATGATAGTGGAGGATGCGATGAGTGAGTTTACATGCAATAGGTTTGACGGTATCATTGGTTTCAATCTGGTCGGCAAGGGCCTCTCGTTCAAGTTGGACACAAAGGACAGCCTGCTGATAGTGACCGATAGGAAGAAGTTCTTTGCTGAGGAAGAAAAAGGACAGCCTACCGCCAAATACAGAATGAAGCGGGCATACTGTCCGTTGGTTTATGTCGATTCACCTTTCGGATGGATAGAAATGGTATTTGACACTGGTGCCTTGAATACATGGCTTGCCCTGTCTCAAGAAGATCTGGACCGTTGGTTTCAGAAAAATCCAAAGAAGAGAAAACTGCTTGATGACTTGACATTACAGACGGACACTACTATCAATACGAGTTGGGGATTATACGGTCTGTCCACAGATACCCTTGTAGGCAGACTTCTTCACTTCACAAAGATAAAGATAGACAAGCTACCTGTCAACGACCTATACATCACTACGGCACACCCGACTATGCGAGTAGGGAGCGCAGTATTGAAACATGCCTCATTGATTATTGACGCTCCCAAAAAGCAGTTCGTATTTATGCCTCATAACGGACAGGATATCACGGTCGGTAATAGCGAGACTGGCAGCGCCTCATTTATCCCTTCAGAGGCAGGCGACACACTCGGAGTTCTCAAAGCCGTCATTCGTAAGGGGTCAATAGCTTATAAGAAAGGTATCCGTACAGGTGATTACCTGATAGAAGTAAATGGAATCTCTATAAAGGATATTTGTACTTACATGCTGATGGAGCGTAAAGACGAGGAAGCGCTGTTTAAGTTCCGCAGCCCTAAGGGTATAGATAAGATAGTAAGACTGAAAAGAACAAATTAAGCACTCTTTATGAAGAAAACCATCATCACTATCCTGCTCGCCATCATCGCAATGTCAGCCGATGCACAAAGTCTTAACAAGGATGTTGAGAGGATGCAATATGTCTATGCCCTTAAAATGGTCATCAACGATAGTATCTGGAGTGGATTTGCCGATAAGCAATATGATGTACCTCTACTATATTATGGCGATACCTGTTGCTATGTGGTGAATCCCACGGAGAAGTTCTTGGCTAAGTATCCGTCAGTCTTGATACATAGCGACAACAACATCCAGATTTATCAGACGGAGAAAGTCGATGATAAACCATTCCACATGCATGTAACCTTCACAGATGAGGAAAGCAACATCGACTACCGCACACCCTTCATGAGATGCAGCAGTCTGGAGCAGACGAGTAAGACTATTCCAGATGTCACTTCAGTCAACGAATGGGCTACGATGGTGATGCATGAGTATTTTCATGGCTTCCAATTCAAGAACGATGGCTATCTGGAAACTTACGAAACAATCACCAATACGGTTTTGCCAGATACTCTAATCGCATTAGCTGCCTGTCATGGTTGGTACAAAGAAAGCATCACTCAGGAGAACGACTTGCTGCTAAAAGCAATTGATGCCAACGATATTGAGGCTTCAAGAGCCTATATCCAGTCGTTCTTTGAGTTGCGTAACGAACGCAGGGAAAGGGTGAAAAAGGAACTATGTATAGACATTGTAGCCTTGGAGCAGTTGTATGAAACGATGGAAGGTTCTGCTCGCTATATCGAATATTGTCTGTATCGGCATTTTGGAAACTTCAACCTGTCCGATGCCAAATGGCTATATACTGTTGGACGCAAGTATTACTATGCCACGGGATTCAATCTCCTCCGCCTATCAGACAAGTTGGAGATTGATTATAAATACGCGATATTCAAAGATGTGTCAACTGTAGAAAGGAATTTAAGAAATGTGTTCTAACATCAAGATAAATCAACTAAAATTCGTAATAGATATGAAAACTATGAAACTTTGGAGAATCGCCTTTGCGATGCTTGCTGTCATGCTCTCCCTCGCCTCTTGCAGCAGCGATGATGACTATAAGTTTGATGCAAGCAAACTTGAAGGAAAGTGGAGAAAAGCCATACGAAGTGGCATTATGGATGGAGAGACGGTAATATATACTTTCTATTCCGAGAACTGGTATTCTGGTCGCATCGAGCAGCAAGTTTCTGCATGGCCCGATGAAGGTTGGAAAACAACTGACCTCAATTATAGGGTTGGAGAAACGGGACACATGAATATCTTTACAGGAAAAACTTACAACGGGGAATCCAAAATCTACCTTGAAGTTGATGTCCGTAAACTGACTGAATCTGAAATGGTTTGGTACCACACCGATTCCAACGAGGAGATAGCTCGTTTTACAAAAGAGAAATGAACCTGTAAAAATCGGAATTTATGATTGTATCAAAGAAATCTATTGGATTGATTGTCCTATTTTTAATACCCCGTTTTGCTATTGGCCAAAACAGCGTGGATAGCATAGTGGCCAAGCAAGACAGTAGTATGGCAATTGGAACTGACTCGTTATGCTGCAGCAGGTCTGTGTGTAATTGTGATACGGTTCAACAAGACAGTTGCCTACAGCAACATAGACTATCTTTTATTAACAAAGGCCAAAAGATGACACGAGACATCAACCCGAATGCGCTTAAAATGCGGAAGTTCGATCCTTACAAGAAAAAGTTTAATGATATGCAGCTGATAAAAATTATTGGGCCGCATATTAGAAGATAGACTAAAATTTTGTCTCACTTAATGCTGTTTTTATGACTTACTCTAAAAAAGAAAGTATTTCTTGCGCTTTGGAGGTTTTATGAACCAATTGCTATATATCGTCTGGAATCCAGACCTCGTGGCATTCAGACTGGGTCCGCTGTCGGTGCGATGGTACGGGCTGATGTGGGCCATCGGAATCGCGCTGGCCTTTCTCGTGGTGAAACGCCTGTATAAGGAGCAGAAGATCAAGGATGAGCTCTTCGCCCCACTCTACATCTACTGTTTCTTCGGTATCCTGATTGGTGCCCGACTGGGAATTCTCAATCTCTATTACTATTCCACATTAAAGGCAATACTAATTCGTGAAGAGGAGGATTGATACACATAAAAGAATGTGGTTCTTTTTGTGTATAGGTAGGTGTTAGGTAGGTGTTTGAGCAACACCTACCTATTGTTTTCCCCTTTATACAAAGGCGTTTCCGAAGATTTAGGTAGGAGGGTAGGTGTTTTTTGTTATTTCTTATTCTGCTGCTGCTTAGTCGACCACTTCAGAAGGCGCTTGTATTCCTTTTTGGTGAGGCGCATGAAGGAGCCGTGCTGGGGAGCTGTGACGCCTTCGATGTCCACGGGGTCGTGGAAGTTGCGGAGGTGCTCGTCGGCCTTGCAGATGCGATAGTGCTTGGGGCGGTCGCTATATTGGATGTAAGCCACGCGCCAGGTGTCGTCGCCGATAAGCTGGAAGGCGCTTGAGCCTTCGCACTTCTTGTTGCCCTCGAACGAGACGTAGTCGTTCTCCACAGGCTCGCCCCAGCCGTAGGTGAGGTGGTCGCTGGTGGCGGTGTAGATGCCAGGCTTGCCGCCCTCTTTCTTGATGAGCATGTGGTACTTGCCGTCAGCCAGCAGGTTGATGTCGGCATCGATGGTGGCATAGCCCCAGTCGAACAGCAGACGGGGCTGCGTCAATCGGGTAAAGGTCTTGTCGGCATAGGAGTAGTACATGCGGTCGTACTGCTCCTCAGGACGGTTCAGCATGGAGTAGTAGATCATATAGCCGCCGCGGTCGCCATTGTCCCACACGTAGTTGGGGTCCCAGAATATCTGCGGTGCCCACACGCGGTTGATGGTGCTCCAGTCCTTATAGACGCTCTCGGCCTCGGGGTTAGAGAATATGCTGGTGCCCTTGCGGTAGTCGAAGGATTTGCTCTCCCAATGTATCAGGTCCTTGCTGGTCAGCAGGTCTATGCCGTAGTTGTCCCAGTCGCTCTGCTTGCCCAGGGCTTTTGTCATCGCATTGTTCATGTCGGTGGTGACCATCACGTAGCCCTTGCTGTTCCATGAGCGGCAGATGTAAGCATCGCGTTGTCCGCCTTCGATGCGGGCATGCTCCTTGGCGCTCATGATGGGCTCGCCACCAATGATGTCTTCATAGTGATAGCCGTCGCGACTCACGGCAAAGGCAGTCCATTGTCCTTTGTCGCTCATGTGACAGTACAGATATCCATAGTCGCCCTTTTGCATGTTCTGGGCCGATGCCGTCAGCGTTGCTATCGTCAACGCTGCACAAAGCGAAAACCATCTCTTCATAAAATACTTTTTTGATGCTGCAAAAATACGCATTTTTCGCTAAATAGCCAAAGAATAGCAAAATAATTCATAATTTTCAATTCTCAATTCTCAATTTTCAATTTTAATTTGTACCTTTGTGCACAGAAACATTAAAACTAATTATAACGAATTATGAAAATGACTAAAACCTTTCTGTCGGCCCTCCTGATGGTCGCAACAGCGAGTCCTGCTGTGGCGCAGGAAGCACCTAAGGACCCCAACGAGATGGTGGCCTATCTGTTCACCTATTTTAATAGTAACGACCCCAAGGACGAGCAGATATGCTATGCCCTGAGCGACGATGGCTATAACTACACACCGCTGAATATGGGTATGCCCGTCATCGAGAGCGACACCATCGCCCTGACCCAGTGTGTTCGCGACCCCCATATCCTGCGCTGCGAGGACGGCAAGACCTTTTATATGGTGGTGACGGATATGAAGTCGAGCCTGGGCTGGTCGAGCAACCGCGGTATGGTGCTGTTGAAGTCGACGGACCTCATCAACTGGACGCACTCCACCATCAACTTCCCCACGCGCTATACCAAGACGTGGAAGAACGTCATCCGTGTGTGGGCTCCTGAGACCATCTACGACCATAAGGCCGGCAAGTATATGGTCTTCTATTCGCTGCGCACCAGCGACCGCCATTCGTACGACAAGATTTATTATCAGTATGCCAACGAGGACTTTACCGACCTGGAGGGCGAACCCAAATGGCTCTTCGATGCAGGTAATGCCACCATCGATGGCGACATCGTCTATAACGACGCCGACCAGCTGTATCACCTCTTCTATAAGCAGGAGTCGGGTAGGGGCATCTATCAGGCTGTGGCCAAGAACCTCACCGACAAATGGCAGATGATAGAAGGCAACGTAGAGCAGACCAAGGAGAGCGTAGAGGGCGTAGGCGTCTGCAAGGCCATCGACGGCAAGTCGTGGATCATCATGTACGACTGCTACGGCAATGGACACTACCAGTTCTGTAAGTCTGAGGACCTGAAGACCTTTAAGTTCGTGCAGAACACCGAAATGAAGGGTAAGTTCACCCCCCGTCACGGCACCATCATCCCCATCACCCGTGCCGAGAAGGAGCGCCTGCTGAAGGCTTTCCCTAACTACAAGCAGCCCATCCTCAGCGGCTTCCATGCCGACCCTGAGGTGCTCTACTCCAGCAAGACCAAGAAATACTATATCTACAGCACCACCGACGGCACCCCAGGTTGGGGCGGTCACGACTTCAGCGTCTTCTCGTCGGAGAACCTCATAGACTGGAAGGACGAGGGAAAAATGCTCGACGTGAAGGGCAACCAGGTGAAGTGGGCCACAGGTAATGCATGGGCTCCCTGCATCATAGAAAAGAAAGGTAAGTACTATTTCTATTTCTCCGCCCACAACCCCCAAAGCAATCGCAAGGAGATTGGCGTTGCTGTGAGCGACAGTCCCACAGGCCCCTTCGTGGATAGCGGCGCACCCATCATCACCGACAACGACCGCCCCAAGGAGGCTCGTGGCGGACAGGCTATCGACGTAGATGTGTTCCAGGACCCCAAGAGCGGCAAGTTCTACCTCTATTGGGGTAACGGCTTCATGGCTGGTGCCGAGCTCAACGACGATATGCTCTCAGTGAAGAAGGAGACCATCACCCACATGACACCCCAAGGTGGCAACCTGCAGACATGGGCCTTCCGCGAGGGTGCCTATGTGTTCTATCGTAAGGGCACCTATTACTTTATGTGGAGTGTCGACGATACGGGCTCTCCCAACTACCACGTGTGCTACGGCACCGCTAAGTCGCCCCTTGGTCCCATCACCATCGACGAGAATAACTATCTGGTTATCAAGCAGAAGCCCGAGGACGGCATCTACGGCACAGCCCATAACTCTGTGCTCCAGATTCCTGGCAAGGACGAGTGGTACATTGTCTATCATCGCATCAATAAGCATCACCTCCATCAGGATCCAGGGATCCATCGTGAGGTGTGCATCGACAAACTGACGTTCGACAAGAAGGGCAAGATTATCCCCGTCACCCCAACACTCGACGGACCAGAAGCTTTGAAAAAGTAAAAAGGTAAAAAAGAAAGGATTTCGCAAGTCGCGGAATCCTTTCTTAATTCTCAATTTTCAATTTTCAATTCTCAATTATTTTCCGTCTCAGGGGCTTCGCCAATCAGCTCCATAAACTCGTCGAGCTTCGGGGTGATGATGATCTGAGTGCGACGGTTGCGCTGCTTACCCAGCTCGGTGTCGTTGCCCTGCAAGGGGTTGTACTCACCACGACCACCAGCAGTCAGACGCTTGGGGTCTACGCCGTATTTCTCCTGCAAAGCCTGTACAACGCTCGATGCACGCAGACAAGAGAGGTCCCAGTTGTTGCGGATATTAGGACGGGAGATGGGCACATTGTCGGTGTTACCCTCGATGAGCACGTCATAGTCCTTATAGTCGGTGATGATCTTGGCAATCTTCGACAGCGTCTCGGCAGCGCGGTCGTTAATCTCGTAAGAACCACTCTTATAGAGCATGTTGTCGGCCAGCGAGATATAGACCACACCCTTCAGCACCTGCACGTCGACCTCCTTCAGCTCCTCCTTCGACAGCGAGCGGGTGAGGTTATTGGTCAGCACCATGTTCAGGGAGTCGCTCTTCGACTTCACCTCCACCAGATGACGGATATACTGGTTTGACTCGTTGATCTGGTCCACCAGCTTCTCAATGCTGACATTGTTTTGGTTGGCGTTCTTCAAACTCTGGTTGAGGCTCTCCTGCAGCTTGTCGTATTTCTCCTCAGCGGCTTTCAGGGCCTGCTGCAGACCGCGCTGCTGCTCCTCCAACGAGGTGATGCGGGCATTCTTGCCAGCCAGGTCTTCCTTAGCGGAGAGGAGGTTGCTGCTCAGCGCCTTGTTCTCGTCGCGACAACTCTGAAGTTCTTTCTTGCTGGCGCATCCGCTCAGCAGTATGGCAGCCGAAGCTGCAATAATAATACTCTTTTTCATAATTTTTTTTGTTAGTGAATAACTTGAATTCGGGTGCAAATATACGGATATTGGCGTTACAAACTATCAAAAGGGACATCGAATTAGGGTATTTTAACCTCATTCCGTGTTTTTTTTACATACTTTTTTCGTATCTTTGCCTGCAGTTTTAATATAAAGTTGAAAATGAATAAGAATTTGGTGTTGGTTCTTGTGTGCGCAACTCTGCTGTTGCTTGTTGTCACATCAGCGTGGGCGGACATTGTGGCACAAAACGACTCGCTGCTCAACGAGCTAAG
Organism: uncultured Prevotella sp.; assembly: GCF_946407605.1. GTDB lineage: Bacteria > Bacteroidota > Bacteroidia > Bacteroidales > Bacteroidaceae > Prevotella. Next base: position 14,645 of record NZ_CAMJOS010000034.1, on the reverse strand, counting down.
GGCACAAAATGAATTGCTACAGCAACGTTCGCGATTTACTACTGGAGGACTGGCAATGATTCTCGTCGTTACAGCAATGCTGCTGTTCTTGGTTGTCAACAACCGCTGGAACCACAGACTGGAAATCAAAAACCGTCAGTTGGAGCGTGAGCGTAATGTGGTGATAGCAAAGAATAAGCAGTTGGCCATAGAATACAATCGTGCCGAGGAAGCCTTGAAAGCCAGAAAGGCCTTTATGCAGAGCATCACCCACGAGGTGCGCACTCCTCTGAATGCCATCAGTGGATTCACGCAGGTGTTGGCTACGCCCGACCTTGAGATGACCGCTGCCGAGCGCCTGGACTTCAGCTTGCGTATTCAGGAGAACACCCGATTGCTGACCAATATCGTTGATGATTTGATTCAGATATCTGATATGGAGAGTGGTTATGAGTTGCCTGCTCCAGAGCCCTTCCCTGTGGCTGCCTTAGCATCGATGGCCCTCGAGACTATCAGTTCTCGTGTGGCACCACTGGTGAAAATCATCAACAACAGTACTGTCGCAGAGGATTTGGTGGTTACAGTGCATCCACAAATGATTCAAACCATTCTTGGAAAGCTGCTCGACAATTCGGCTAAGTTTACCCACGAGGGTAGTATCACCCTTAACGTGAGCTATGAGGATAATAAGCTTTTCTTCTCGGTTATAGATACCGGACCAGGTATCCCTCCGGAAAAGAAAGATGCAGTCTTTGAACATTTTACTAAATTGAACGCTTTTGTTCAGGGCACTGGTCTTGGCCTTTCTCTTGCACGAATGGTGGCCGAGCGTATTGGAGGTACTCTGACGCTTGATACCAATCATCATCCTGGCGCTAAATTCGATCTCGTCGTACCTGTGCATTAAGCTATGAAAGAAAAGATTTTGGCTCTCATGGGCTTCTCTGTCCATCGCGACAATATGAAGATTGAGATACTCTCTGGTCTCACCACCTTTACCTCGATGGTCTATATCTTGGCACTGTTGCCGGCTATGTTCGCACCAATGGCATCTGTCGGCTTTCCTGTGGACAGTGTCTTTACGTCCATTATCTTGGCTACCATCGTGGGCACGCTCTTGATGGTTTTCCTGGCCAAACGACCTTTCGGTCAGGCACCAGGGCTGACACTAAACATCTTTTTTATAGAGACCGTATGTTTGTCACTGGACTATCCTTGGCAGTTCGCACTTACCGCCGTACTGATAGAGGGGCTGCTGTTCGTGATGCTCTGTCTGAGTAACCTGCGTAAAACCATCTTCGAGATGGTGCCGGCATCGCTGAAATATGCTATCGCGGCAGGAATAGGCTTCTTTATTGCCATGCTGGGATTCAAGAATAGCGGTTTGCTGGCTGACGGAACGGTGTTTAACCATCTGGATACGCTGGCCACACCATCATCCATGCTCTTTGCCCTGGGATTGATTCTCACAAGCATATTCTCTATACTGCGTATTAAAGGGGGACTGCTGCTTAGTATCATTCTCATTACCTTATTGGGCATCCCCTTCGGGTTAACCACAATGCCTCATGATATATTCTCGATGCCTGTTTCGCCAGCACCACTTTTCTGCCAGTTCTCGTGGGATTTCCTGCTGATGCCAGACTTGTGGGTATGTGTGCTCATCATGCTTTTCTTCGATGTCTTTGACAGTCTGGGAACAATTGTGGGTATCATGGCCTGCTCGGGGCTGATACGTAAAAATGGTCGTATTCCTCATATGACTACTATTATGCTCAGCGATGCCCTGGCCACAGTGGCAGGTGCTTGTCTGGGATGCAGCACAGTAACGACTTATGCTGAGAGTGCTACAGGATTTGCTGAGGGAGGACGTACTGGCGTTTCGGCCTTTGTCGTTGTGTTGTGTTTTACGGCAAGTCTATTTATGGCACCACTCTTCCTGGCTATCCCCGCTGCTGCTACTGCGCCTGTGATGGTGGTTGCCGGACTCTATCTCTTTGGAGCTGTACGCCATATCTCGTTAGCTGACCCCAAAGAGTCGTTGCCAGTGTTCGTCACCATCTTGCTGATGCCAGTAACGGGAAGCATCACCGACGGTATCATGGCTGGTCTTCTCACTTACGTCGTTCTTTCCTTCCTCAGCGATTTGCTGAGACGCAGAAAGACTAATATAACAGAAGAAGACCTGCAAAGCCCGCCATCACAATCATCTTGATAGGATTGATATGATAGACCTTTGTGCCCACAAAGGTGGCCACGAAGAGGGCAACGCTGATAGAGAACTGCCACAGGTCGGTATTAGGCGAAGAGAAATTCTCCTTGTTGCACAGTAGCAGGGTGGCGGCAGCCAGAAGTCCAACGACGGCAGGACGTAGTCCCATAAAGACAGACTGCACGGCGGGTGTCTTCATGTATTTAAGGAAAAGCTTGGCGATGATAATCATCAGGATGAGCGATGGTAGCACCAAGGCAAAGGTGGCTATGAACGAGCCTAACAGCGCCCAAGCCTCACCATAGCCTGCTGGGTCGTTGTGAACAGCCATATAACCGCAATAGGTGGCTGTGTTGATGCCCACAGGACCTGGCGTCATCTGACTGATGGCTACGATATCGGTAAACTGTCCTGTCGTCATCCATATTGGCACCACCTTCGTCTGAATGAGTGATAGCATGCCGTAGCCTCCTCCGAAACCGAAGAGGCCAATCAGGAAGAACGTCCCAAACAACTGAAGATATAACCAGACAATATCCATTATTCTGTGGGTTTAATGATCCTGCCGTAAGCCCAACCACCCAGTCCGGCCAGGATAATAATATAAATAGGTGACACACCCATGAGCCAGATGAGCAGAGCGCTGGCTATGGGTATCCAACAGTTTATCCACGAAATGTTGGCACTCTTAGCCAGGTTGAACGTAGGCACAGCGATGAGTGCCACCACAGCAGGACGGATGCCGCGGAAGATGGATGCCACTACGGGGTTGTCCTGAAAACGATGGAAGAACATCGCAATCAGCAGGATAATCAAGAACGAGGGTAGGGCAGTGCCCAAAGCTGTGGCCAGGACACCACGTATCTTTCGCAGCTTATAGCCGATGAAGATGGCGATGTTGATGGCAAAGACGCCTGGGCAACTTTGCGCTATGGCGATGAGGTCGAGAAACTCATCACGCGACACCCATCGCTTTTTGTTCACCACTTCCTCCTCTATCAATGGTATCATGGCATATCCACCACCAAGGGTGAATATGCCAATCTTAAAGAAGGTCTTAAATGAATCCCAATAGATATTCATGGGGCTAATGGGACTAATGGGCCTGATGAGCTTCCACCCATTTACGTGCATTAACGAATGCCTCAATCCATGGAGTAACCTCGTCCTGACGACGATCGGCAGGATACCAGGCGTTCTGCCAGGGGAATACGGCACGCTCCAAGTGAGGCATCATGCAGAGATGACGACCATCGGCAGAGCAGATACCAGCTACATTATAGTCGGATCCGTTAGGATTAGCGGGATAGCCAGCGTAGTTGTACTTGGCAATGATGTTGTAAGCGCTCTCGGCCTCAGGCAGAGAGAACTTGCCCTCACCGTGAGCAACCCACAAACCAAGTTTGTTACCACTCAGTGAGCCAAACATCACGCTGTTATTCTGAGGAATGCTCAAACTGATGAACTCACTCTCGAACTTATGAGAGTCGTTGTGCAACATCTTAGCACCCTTAGCACCTGTCAGACCCAGTTCAACCATCAACTGACAACCGTTACAGATACCTAATGAAAGGGTATCCTCGCGGGCATAGAACTTATCAAGGGCCTCCTTAGCCTTAGGATTGAAGAGGAAGGCTCCAGCCCAACCCTTAGCCGAACCAAGTACATCGGAGTTAGAGAATCCACCGCAGAATACAATCATGTTGATATCCTCGAGTGTTTCGCGACCAGAGATAAGGTCGGTCATCATCACATCCTTTACATCAAAACCAGCAAGATACAAGCAGTAAGCCATCTCACGCTCACCGTTGGTACCCTTCTCACGGATGATAGCAGCCTTAATACCTGATGGCTGACGGCGATCGGCAGAGATGCCATACTGAGCCAGTTTGCCAGTGAAGTCCTTATTGAACTTCATCTCGATAGGCTGATTCTTATAGTTAGCGAAGCGCTCAGCAGCCTTACCATTGAAGCTCTGCTTGCGGTCAAGCAGATATGATGTTTTATACCATGTATCACGGAGTGCATCGATGTCAAAGTTCATTTCATTGTCGCCAGCCTTTACAACGATGGTGCGGGCATCCTCAACAGGATAACCAATCTTAGCATAGCCAACGCCCTGCTCCTCCATGAAGTCCTTGAACTCCTGCTTGTACTCATCGCTTACCTCGATAACCACACCTGGGTTCTCAGCGAAGAGAGTCTTAACAACATCGCCATCGGCACAAATGTCGTGTAGGTTGATGTGCATACCACCCTTAGTGTTTGCAAAGCACATCTCAAGCAGAGTGGTGATAAGACCACCGGCAGAGATATCGTGACCAGCCATAATCCAGCCACGATTGATCATCTCCTGAACGGCCATAAAGGCATCAGCAAAGTACTCGGCGTTCTTAACTGTAGGCACATCGTCGCCTACCTTACCCAAACTCTGAGCAAAGGCCGAACCACCCAGGCGCTGCTCGTCGAACGAGAAGTCGATATGATAAAGTGATGCGTTCTTATCGTTAACCAATACAGGGCTTACCACCTTCTTAATGTCAGAAACCTCACCACCAGCAGATACAATCACTGTTCCTGGAGAAATAATCTTCTCACCGTTAGGATACTGTTGTGAGAGTGACAGCGAGTCCTTACCTGTTGGTACGTTGATGTGCAGTTCGCAGCAGAAGTCGCTCAGCGCCTTAACACCAGCATACAAGCGGGCATCCTCACCCTCCTGAGAGCGGCAAGGCCACATCCAGTTAGCTGAGAGTGAGAGTGAATCCATACCCTCGGCCAATGGAGCCCAAACAATATTTGTGAGAGCCTCAGCTACAGAGAGTACTGAACCAGCAGCGGGATCAGCCAGACCAGCCTGAGGTGCATGACCAATGGCTGTAGCGATACCCTTAACACCACGATAGTCGAGGGCAACAACACCACAGTCGCTCAATGGCAACTGGATTTCTCCCTGGCACTGCTGACGTGCAATCTTACCTGTTACAGAACGGTCAACCTTGTTAGTCAACCAATCCTTACATGCCACAGCCTCAAGCTGAAGCACACGGTCGAGGTACTCGTTAATCTTATCCTGACTGTAGGTTACGTCAGCATAGTGGCGTTCTACAGTATTATCTTTCATAATCGTCTTTGGTGAGTGACCGAACATCTGAGCCACATCCAAATCGAAAGGCTTTACGCCATCGCCCTGCTTGAACGAGAAGTGGGCGTCGCCGGTAGTCTCACCTACTACATACAGTGGAGCACGCTCACGTTCAGCGATCTTACGTACGTGTTCGATATGCTTCTCGTCGATAAGCAAGCCCATACGCTCCTGACTCTCGTTGGCGATGATTTCCTTAGAACTTAGAGTCTTGTCGCCGATAGGCAACTTGGTCATATCAATCTCACCACCGCACTCCTCTACGAGCTCAGAGAGACAGTTGAGGTGACCGGCTGAGCCATGGTCGTGAATAGAAACAACGGGGTTCACATCCTCCTCACAGAGGGCACGAACCAAGTTGTAAGCACGCTTCTGCATCTCAGGGTTTGCACGCTGAACGGCGTTCAACTCGATACCGTTGCTATAGCGACCTGTATCAACTGATGATACAGAACCACCACCAAGACCGATACGGTAGTTATCACCACCAACAACGACAACCTTGTTGCCTGGCTGTGGTTCCTTCTTTAGACAGTCGCGCTTAGTGCCATAACCTACACCACCAGCCAGCATAATAACCTTGTCATAGGCATACTTAGTATCGTTAGGCTCCTGATGTTCGAATGTGAGTACAGAACCACAGATCAGTGGCTGACCGAACTTATTTCCGAAGTCAGAAGCACCATTAGAAGCCTTGATCAGGATCTGCTCTGGTGTCTGATACAACCACTGACGAACGGGAAGAATATTCTCCCAGTCGCGAGTCAGCTTGTCATCATCAGTCAAACGAGGATAAGCAGTCATATAAACAGCTGTACCAGCGATAGGCCATGAACCAACACCACCACCCATACGGTCGCGGATTTCACCACCAGTACCTGTTGCGGCACCGTTGAATGGCTCTACGGTTGTGGGGAAGTTGTGTGTCTCTGCCTTCAGCGAGATAACACTCTCGATATCTTTTACCTGGAAGTAGTCGCTAGTGCTCTGATCCTTTGGAGCGAACTGTTCAACCACAGGTCCCTGTGCAAAAGCTACATTATCCTTGTATGCAGAGAGAATCTTGTTTGGATTCTCCTGTGTTGTCTTCTTAATCATTGCGAAGAGCGAGCTCTCCATCTCTTTGCCATCGATGATGAAGGTACCACCAAAGATCTTATGGCGACAGTGCTCAGAGTTAATCTGGGCAAAACCAAAGATCTCAGAGTCTGTCAGGGGACGACCGTTCTGCTTCTCCAGTCCATGCAGATACTCAATCTCTTCGGGCGAAAGGGCCAGACCCTCTTTCTCGTTATACTCCTCCAGATTGTCCACATACTTGATGGGCTCGGGCTTGATATTAATCGTAAAAATGTCCTGGTTCAGGCCATTATACATACGCTGCAGCATCTCGTCGTGCTCAGCATCCTTAGAGTCCACAGCGAAATACTCTTCTATACGAGAAATGCCGCTGAGGCCCATGTTCTGTGTAATCTCAACGGCATTCGTCGACCAAGGGGTCACCATTTCACGACGCGGACCCACAAAGAATCCGTCCATCGTCTGGGCGTCAACGAGCTCTGCATTGCCGTAGAGCCAACAAAGTTCCTGTACTTCTGTCTGTGTGAGCTGATGGTCCACTTCAGTGGCTATCACACTCGATGAGGGAGTCTTGAAAAAAAGAATCATAGTCCTTTTAAATGAATAAGTTTGAATTTTGGCTGCAAAGGTACGAAATAATTGTGAATAATGTGTTATGAATTAAGAAATATTTGTACCTTTGCAGCGTGAAGTAAATAAATGATGCTATGATTTATACGATAGAAAAGGTGGCGACCCTGATAGGGGCGCGCCGTTATGGAGAAAAAGAGGCAACCATAGGATGGTTGCTGACAGACAGCCGTTCGCTGTGTTTTCCTGAGCAGACCTTATTCTTTGCCTTGCGCACCAAACGTAACGACGGACATAAATACATTGATGAACTATATCGCAGGGGCGTGCGCTCCTTTGTTGTAGAGCAGGAGCCTGCCGACTATCAGACACGCTTCCCCGAGGGTAACTTCCTGAAGGTGTCGTCGCCGCTGGCAGCGCTACAGCGACTGGCTGAGCGTCATCGTGATGAGTTCAATATCCCTGTGGTGGGCATCACGGGTTCTAACGGTAAGACATGGGTCAAGGAGTGGCTCTATCAGATTCTGATGCCGTCGATGAAGGTGACCCGCTCGCCTAAGAGTTATAACTCGCAGATTGGCGTGCCCCTCAGCGTGTGGCTGTTGAACGAGCAGACTAAGGTGGCTCTCTTCGAGGCAGGCATCAGCGAGCCAGGCGAGATGTTGGCCCTGCGCGACATCATCCAGCCCTCTATCGGCGTGCTGACATCGCTGGGCAGCGCCCATCAGGAGAACTTCCGTTCCCTTGACGAGAAATGTATGGAGAAGTTGCAGCTGTTCCACGATACCGAGGTGATGATCTATCCCTCTGACGATGACACCGTGAGCCGTTGTGTGCGTCGCTCCCAGTATAAGGGCGAGCGCATAGGCTGGTCGCGCTATAGCGAGAAAGCTCCGATGTATGTGCGTCGTATCGAAAAATCTCATACTTCAAGTCTCAAGTCTCACATCTCCTATATATATAAAGGTGTGGAGGGCAGCTACGAGATTCCCTTCATCGACGAGGCCTCTATCGAGAACTCTATCACTTGCGTCACCGTAGCCCTCTACTTAGGGCTGTCGCCAGAGGAGATTGCCGAGCGGATGTCGCAGCTGGAGCCCATCGCCATGCGTCTGGAGGTGAAGGAGGGACAACGTGGTCTGACCCTCATCAACGACTCGTACAACAGCGATGTCAACTCCCTCGACATCGCCCTCGATTTCATGAACCGTCGAATTGAGAATAAATCTCAATCCTCTGCGTTCAATACTCAAGTCAAGAAAACCCTGATTCTGAGTGATATCTACCAGACGGGTGAGTCTTCCACGGAGCTCTATCGTGAGGTGTCCGACCTGATTTTGAAGCGTGGCGTAGACCGTTTTATCGGCATCGGACCAGAGATATCCAGTCAGGCATCTCAAATAGAGATAGGTCAGAAGTGGTTCTTCGACAACGTGGAGCAGTTCCTTCAGAGTAATCTGTTCCGTTCGCTCAATCACGAGATAGTGCTGCTGAAAGGTGCCCGTCCGTTTGGCTTCGAGCGTATCACCGAGCTGCTGGAACAGAAGGTGCACGAGACCATCCTCGAGGTGGACCTCAATGCGGTGGTCGATAACCTGAACTATTTCCGCTCGTTCCTGAAGCCCGAGACCAAGATGGTGTGTATGATCAAGGCCGACGCTTATGGCGCTGGTGCCGTGGAGATTGCCAAGACACTGCAAGACCATCGTGTGGACTATCTGGCAGTGGCGGTAGCCGACGAGGGTGTCACCCTTCGCAAGGCTGGCATCACGCAGAATATCATTGTGATGAACCCCGAGATGTCGTCGTTTAAGACCCTCTTCGACTACGACCTGGAGCCTGAGGTCTATAGCTTCCGACTGATGGATGCCCTCGTCAAGGCAGCCCGTGCCCAGGGTATCACGGGGTGGCCCGTACACCTGAAGCTTGACACCGGCATGCACCGCCTGGGCTTCGACAGCTCTCAGATTGATGAGCTCATCGAACGCCTGAAGCAGCAGTCGGCCATCATCCCGCGTTCTGTCTTCTCCCATTTCGTGGGTTCCGACAGCGACGACTTCGACAACTTCTCTGCCACCCAGTTCCGTGTGTTCGACGAGGGCAGCAAGAAGATACAGGCCGCCTTCAGTCATAAGATTCTGCGCCACATGGACAACTCCGCAGGCATAGAGCACTTCCCAGAGCGACAGATGGATATGTGTCGCCTGGGCATCGGACTCTATGGCGTTGACCCACGTACCAATAATATGCTCTCTACTGTATCGACCCTGAAGACCACCATCCTGCAGCTGCGCCGTGTGCCCAAGGAGGAGACGGTGGGCTATAGTCGCAAGGGCAAGTTGGATCGCGACAGCATCATCGCCGCCATACCTATTGGCTATGCCGACGGCTTGAACCGCCGCCTGGGCAATCGTCATTGCTATTGTCTGGTCAACGGCCAGAAGGCGGAGTATGTGGGCAATATCTGCATGGATGTGGCGCTGATTGACGTGACAGACATCCCTTGTGAGGAGGGCGACAGCGTGGAGATCTTCGGCAAGAACCTGCCTGTCACCGTGCTGAGCGATGTGCTCGAGACCATCCCCTACGAAGTGCTCACCAGCGTCAGCAACCGCGTGAAACGCGTGTATTTCCAAGACTAATCACTAAAACTATATCAAGAAATGGAGCAAGTATTCACTTACATCATCCAGTTGGGAGCGTCGGTCATGATGCCGATACTCTTCACCATCATCGGCCTGTGCATCGGCATGAAGTTCGGCAAGGCCCTCAAGAGTGGACTCTACGTCGGCGTAGGTTTCGTAGGTCTCGGCATCGTCACCGCCCTGTTGACAACCAACTTCAACACGCCGCTCGATGCCATCTCAAAAATCTTTGAGCTCGACCTGAAGGTCTTCGACATGGGATGGCCTGCTGCCGCCGCTGTGGCCTACAATACCGCGGTGGGTGCTCTCATCATCCCCATCTGCCTGGGCATCAACTTCCTGTTGCTGATTACTAAATGTACGCGAACAGTCAATATCGACCTGTGGAACTACTGGCATTTCGCCTTCATCGGCGCCGTGGCCTATTTCGTCATGGACCAGAGTCTGCTGTGGGGTTATTTCGCCGCCATCAGCTGTTATATCGTCACCCTGGTGATGGCCGACCTGACGGCAGAGCGCTTCCAAGGCTACTACGACAATATGGAGGGCATCTCCATTCCCCAGCCGTTCTGTCAGAGCTTTACGGCTTTTGCCATCGTCATCAACTGGCTGCTGGACCGTATTCCTGGCTTCTCGAAGCTCGACATCGATGCCGAGGGCATGAAGCAGAAGTTCGGCGTGCTGGGCGAGCCCCTGGTGCTGGGCGTCATCGTGGGAGCGTTGATAGGTGCTGCCGCCCATTTCGACCATTTGGTCAATTTCTCAGCCTATGCCGCTGGCTTCGACACCACCGCCGATGCTGTGATGAGTATTACCAAGTCGATACTCTTCTTGGGTGTCACCATGGGTGCCGTGATGGAGCTCATTCCTCGCATCACCCGTCTGTTTATCGACGGACTGATGCCTATCTCCGAGAAGACGCAGGAGGTGGTGAAGCGTAAGTTCAAGGGCAAGAAGGTGTATATCGGCATGTCGCCGGCACTCGTCATCGGCCATCCCACCACGCTGGTGGTGTCGCTGCTACTTATCCCCGTTACCCTCATACTGGCCATCGCCCTGTCAAAGGCTGGCAACCAGTTCCTGCCGTTGGCATCACTGGCAGGTATGTTCTATGTCTTCGTGATGGTGCTGCCCTATACCAAGGGTAATGTGGTGAAGACCTTCATCGTGGGTCTGGTGGCTGTCACCATCGGCCTCTATTTCGTCACCGATATGGCGCCTGCCTTCACTTTGGCAGCCAACACGGTGTTCGAGGCCACGCAGGACAAGGCTGCTCAGATTCCCGAAGGCTTCCAGGCTGGTGCCATGGACTTCGCCTCGTCGCTCTTTGGCTATGTCATCTATGCCTGTGTCAAGTATATCCAGTGGATAGGCATGGGTGTCCTGACACTCATCACCATTTCTATGGTGGTCTGGAACCGCCTGCGCATTGTTCGTGAGGAAACGACTTCAAAGTAAATAATTTAAAAACAAAGTATATGAAAACAAGAACATTTCTTTCCCTAACCCTCCTGGCAATGACATTTGTTTCCGCAAATGCCCAGGAAGCCGATCGCTACGTTGGTGCCCAGCATGTTCGTTTCCAGACAGCCTGCCACCCGCAGGATGTGAAAGGCTACGACACGAAGACCCTTCGTGAGCGTTTCGTGATGGAGAAGGTGATGGCAGCAGACTCTATCCTGCTGACCTACAGCCACTACGACCGTTTTATCTTTGGTGGCGCGATGCCTGTGACCAAGACCCTGAAGCTGGAGAACTTCTGGGAGCTGGGACTCGACGTCGACAAGGACATCAAAGAGAAGTATTTCCTTTATAACCGCGAAATCGGCATCGTGAACTGTGGCGAGGGCGACGGCGTGGTGATTGTCGATGGTAAGGAGTATGCCCTGTCACCCAAGGAGGCCCTCTACGTGGGTCGCGGACATATCGCCAAGGACAAAGACGTAAACAAGGAGGTGCTCTTCCGTTCGAAGGATGCCGCCAAGCCTGCCAAGTTCTACCTGAACAGCGCCACGGCCCATCAGCACTACAAGACCCAGTGGATCACCCTCGACGGCCGTAAGGGCTCGCTGAAGGCTGCCGTATGGGGCCCTGTGGGTTCGCTGGAGGAGTGCAATAACCGCACCGTCTATAAGCTCATCGTCAACGACGTGCTCGAGGAAGGTCCCTGCCAGCTGCAACTGGGTCTCACACAGTTGAACCCTGGTGCTGCGTGGAACACCATGCCGCCTCACACCCACGGTCGCCGCATCGAGGCCTACTATTACTTCAACCTGCCTCAGGACCAGACCATCGCCCACATCATGGGACAGCCCGAGGAGAGTCGCGTGGTGTGGCTCCACAACGACCAGGCCATCATGTCGCCTGAGTGGAGCATGCATGCCGCTGCCGGCACCTACTACTATACCTTCATCTGGGGTATGGCAGGCGAGAACCTGTACTATAACGACAAAGACAACATCCCCGTTATCGACATCAAATAAATCGTCAAATAGTAAATAGTCAAATAACTATGGCCCCTATTCAAACTAACAAAATGTCCAACTTCCGTTGGGTTATCTGTGGATTGCTATTTATGGCAACCACTATCAACTATCTAGATCGTCAGGTACTGTCCCTGCTGAACACCAACTATATCTCAGTTGATTTCCATTGGGACAACGATGACTATGGCACCATCACTGCCATATTTTCACTCTTCTATGCTGTCATCTCACTTTTTGCAGGTCGCTTCATCGACTGGATGGGCACCAAGAAGGGCTACATCTGGGCCATCGTGTTGTGGAGCGTAGGTGCATGTCTGCACGCTGGATGCGGCATTGCCACCTGCTGGATTAACGATGTAGACAGCGTGGAGGTGCTGAAAGGTATGCAGAAAGCAGCACAGGTAGGCCTCTTCGGCCTCACGGCCAGTGTATGGCTGTTCATTGCCTGCCGCATGATTCTTGCCATGGGTGAGTCGGGTAACTTCCCCGCCGCCATCAAAGTCACCGCCGAGTATTTCCCCAAGAAAGACCGCGCACTGGCTACGTCAATTTTCAATGCTGGTGCTTCCATTGGTGCATTGATGGCACCACTTGCCATTCCCACACTTGCCGATGCTTTTGGCTGGGAAATGTCATTCATCATTATTGGTGCTCTTGGCTTCGTCTGGGCCGGTTTGTGGCTCTTCCTTTATACATCGCCCTCTAAGAGCCGTTTCGTTAATCCTTCTGAATTGATATATATTGAGTCGGACGATGACGCCGCCGTCAAGGAGAAGGCTGCTGAGGAAGAGGATGACGGTGGTATTAAACTGTCGTTGTGGCAGTGCTTCAAGTACAAGCAGACATGGGCCTTCATCGTTGGTAAGTTCTTTACCGATGGTGTATGGTGGTTCCTCCTCTTCTGGGCTCCTGACTATTTCAACTCGCTGGGCTTCCCTGTGACTACCTTTACGGGTAAGATGCTGCTATTTGTGCTCTATCTCATCGTCACCGTAGTGTCCATCTATGGCGGCTACCTGCCCAAGCTCTTTGTTGAGAAACGGGGCATGAACCCATACATCGGTCGTATGCGTGCCATGCTTATCTTTGCTTTCTTCCCGATCTTTGCCATGTTTGCACAGCCATTGTCTGGCATCTCGCCTTGGATTCCCGCCGTTATCATCGGCTTGGCTGGTGCAGGCCATCAGGCATGGTCGGCCAACCTCTACAGCACCATTGGCGACATGTTCCCGAAGTCGGCAGTGGCCACTATTACTGGTATCGGTACGATGTTTGGCGGCTTGTGCAGCTTTGCCATCAACAAGCTGTCGGGTCTGCTGTTCGACTATGCTGAGGCTCAGGGCCAGGCCTTCTCGTTCTTTGGTGAGACAGGCAAGCCTGCCGGCTACATGATAGTGTTCTGCTACTGTGCTGTGGCCTACCTCATCGGCTGGGTCATCATGAAGGGTCTGGTGCCTAAGTACAAGCCCATCGCCACGGAATAATCATCTCTTACAACCATTCTTTATGCAAAAGAAACTCCTGGTAAACCTGTAGTCGAGATTTGTTATAACAAAAAAGTGCACGACTCAGAGATGGGCCGTGCACTTCGTTTCACCTTTTCCCTTTACATGATTCCCATGCAAGAGGTCGTTCCCAGCGCCGTCAGCGCTGCCGTCAGTATCGATACGATAATCTGAATAACTGTCTTCCAACTTTCTTTCTTCATAGCTTTAGATTTTTAATTTTCCGCTCGGCTTCGCCGCTTGGCTCGTCCAAGAATGGTTATTGGATATAGGTGGGAGGGTGGGGCCCCTTTAATCATAGGGGCAAGCCCCTATGCTAGGTTATTTAACCCCTTCGGGGCCCCTTGGTCTAACCTCCTGTCACCTTTCACCCTTCACCCGTCACCGTTTAATTATACCCGTCGCCGTTGTCACCACCTCCGGTGTTGTCACCACCGCTGGTGCCACCGCCCTGGGTGCCGCCGTTGCCTCCGTTCTGGGTGCCACTACCATTTTGGTTCTGGTTTTCGTTGCCACCCTCGTTTTCGGGATCTTCGACGTTACCCTCGTCAGTCGAGGTCACGCGCTTCACCTCCTTGCCCTCGCGGTCGTAGCAGGTGATCTGCACGGCAGTCTTCGACAGCTCGTCCTTCAGGTCGACATCGGGAGTGAAGATGATGCGACGACTTGAGATGAGGTCAGCCTTCACCTTGTTCACGTCGTCCACGCTCTTGGCGCGCAGTCCGAAGCGCATGGTGCCCAGTCCAGGCAGCGCTACAGAGTGGCCTTCGGTGGCCCATGCCTTGATAACCTCACCAGCTGCATCCCAGCAGGCCTGCATCACGCCTCGGCTCACACCTGAGCGGAGGGCCGCCTCCTTAATCACCTTGTCCTGAGTCAGAGCGGTGTAGAGCTCAGGCATCATCACGTAACGGTAGGTCTCAGCATACTTGCCCACCTTGATCAGTTGTTCTTTTGCTTTTACTTTCAGTGCCATAATGTTGTGTTTTTTTAATGGTTAATAATTGAATTGTTAGTGTTTCT
>NZ_CAMJOS010000033.1 GCF_946407605.1 uncultured Prevotella sp. | reverse complement strand
GTGAAAGGTGAAAGGTGAAAGGTGAAAGGTGAAAGGTGAAAGGTGAAAGGTGAAAGGTGGAAGGTGAAGGGTGAAGGGTGAAAGGTGAAAGGAGGATAGATATGAGGGCGGCGAGGAGCAGGGTGATGACACCCAGGGTGAAGACGGTGGGCAGGAGGTGGACGAGCTTCAGGGTGCCAGGATGGCGCTTCTCGAGGTTGATGCGGGCAATGCCGCTGTTGTAAACCTGACGGAAGAACTTGCGGAAGTCGGTACGACGCTTGTGCCACACCCACGCCTCAGGGATAAGAGCCGTCTGATAGCCTGCCTCGACGATGCGATAGGAGAAGTCGATATCCTCGCCGAAACGCATCTTGGTGAAGCCTCCTAACTCCTGATAGACCTCACGACGGATGCCCATGTTATAGGAGCGGGGGAAGAACTTGTCGAGCTTCTTGCCCTTGCCGCCACGAATGCCACCCGTGGTAAAGAACGAGGTCATGCTATAAGAGATGGCCTTCTGAATAGGGGTGAACGAAGGATGCGAGGCATCGGGACCGCCGAAAGCGGCAAAGTTTGGTGAAGGGTGAAGGGTGACGGGTGACGGGAGGATAGCTGAGTTGACGGCCGCCATATAATTGGGTGGCAGGACGACGTCGCTGTCGAGCACGATGAGCCATTCGCCCTTGGCACGTTCGGCTCCGTAGTTACGGCTCTGGCCCGGGCCGCTGTTGTCCTTATAGTAATAATGCAAATCAAGGATGCCTGCGTATTTGTCGCAGACATCCTTGCATGGTTTCTTCGATCCGTCTTCTACGATGATGACCTCAAAGTCCTTCACCTCCTGATGACAGAGGCTCTCAAGGAGTTCGTCTACTTCATCAGGACGATTGAAGACAGGAACGATGATGGAATATTTCATTACTCCTTAGCGCGAGCCAGGTAAGAACCGTCGCGGGTGTCAACCTGAATCAGGTCGCCCTCGTTGATGAACAGGGGCACGCGAACCTCAACACCAGTCTCCAGCGTAGCGGGCTTCAGGGTGTTGGTAGCGGTGTCGCCCTTGATGCCGGGCTCAGAGTGAGTGACGCGCAGGATGGTCTTCACGGGCATCTCAGCATAGAGGATGGTGCCGTCGGTAGTGTCAGAGACAACCTCTACGATGTCGCTCTCCTTCATGAACTCGTGGCCGATAACCAGCTCGTTGTCGATGGGAATCTGCTCGAAGGTCTCCTGATTCATGAAGATACGGCCAGACTGGTCTTCATACAGATACTGGTAGGGGCGACGCTCGATGACAACGTCCTCCAGTTTTTCACCGATGTTGAAGCGGCGCTCCAGCACACGGCCGTCGCTAACGTTCTTCAACTTGATGATCATGATGGTGTTACCCTTACCTGGCTTGCGGTGCTGGAAGTCGATGCAAACCCAAATGGCGCCGTCCATGCGAATGGCGGTACCCTTCTTAATGTCTTGTGAATTAATCATATAAAAATAATGTGTTACTTGTTATTTCGGGTGCAAAGGTACAAAAAAAAGTGAAAAGTGGAAAGTGAAAAGTGAAAAATTTCGCAATAAACTTGTGTATTTCGAAATAAATGCGTAATTTTGCAGCCCGAAATGTGGATTTAGGGTCACATTTGATGGTGAATAATAGTAAAATAAATTAAGAATAAAGCAATGAAAAGAACATTTCAGCCGCACAATCGCCGCCGCGTGAACAAGCATGGTTTCCGCGAGCGCATGGCCACCAAGAATGGCCGTCGCGTCCTGGCTTCTCGCCGTGCAAAGGGCCGCAAGAAGTTGACCGTATCTGACGAGCATCACGGAAAGTAAGCCGTTCGTTGGCAATCGAACCAATAGGCGGGATGAAGCTTTTTGCTTCATCCCGTTTATTTTAGGATATTTTCGCCAAAAACTTTTGCAGGATAAGATATTTTTATTACTTTTGCACACAGAAAGCATATTTGAGCAATGAATGCAAAAGAATTTTTCAAGAAACTGACTGCACCAATGGTCTGGGGCAACCTCTTGGCCATGCTTGTGGTCGTGGTGTTGCTGTGCTTCGGCGTGAAGTGGTGGCTGTCGTCCTATACCCATCATGGCGAGGGTATTGAAGTGCCCGATTTGTATGGTATCCCTCAGTCGAAAGCCTTTGCAACACTCGATGCTATGGGTCTGTTGCTGGTGGTTAACGACTCTTCCTACATAGAAGGAATGCCTGCAGGCGCTATCATCTCACAATTGCCCAAGGCAGGTCAGGAGGTGAAGAGCGGTCGCGTTATCTATGTGACCATCAACTCGCTGACGATGCCCTGCGAGCGTATCCCCGACCTGATAGATAACTGCAGCTATCGTGAGGCTGAGGCTCGTCTGAAGTCGCTGGGCTTCGTGCTCCTGACGCCGAAACTGATTGACGGCGAGAAAGACTGGGTCTATGGCATCCAGTATCGTGGTCGCAACCTGGTGGCAGGTGATGATGTGCCTCGCGAGTCAGAGCTGACCCTGGTCATCGGCAATGGTTCTGTCGGCGACGAGATGGAACTGGAGGACTATGGCGACGGTATCGACGAGAGTGGCCTGTCGGACTTTAGCGATGACGAGGTGGATGATTTCTTGGAGGTAGAAGAATAATAAGGTACACGCATATTGATTGACGAGGATTACATAGAGGATGACCTCCTGGAAGAGGAGGAAGAAGCTGCCGAAGAAGGCGGTCAGGAGCTGTATGAGCACCTGCGACTGGAAGTAGATCGCGGACAGGTGCCTCTGCGCATCGACAAATATCTGACCGAGCACACGCAGCACGCCTCACGCAACCGTATTCAGCAGGCTGCCGACGCAGGCTTCCTGTTTGTGAACGATCGTCCCGTCAAGAGTAATTATAAGGTACGCGCAGGCGATGTCATCACCCTGATGCTCGACCGTCCGCATTTCGATACTACCATTGAGCCGGAGGATATCCCCTTGGATGTGCGCTACGAGGACGACGAGCTGATGGTGATATACAAACCTGCAGGTATGGTGGTGCATCCTGGCTGCGGCAACTTCCATGGCACGTTGGTACATGCCATTGCCTGGCATCTGCGTAACCTGCCAACCTACGACCCCAACGACCCGCAGGTGGGATTGGTGCACCGTATTGACAAGGACACCAGTGGACTGCTGGTGGTGGCAAAGACCCCAGAGGCCAAGTCGAACCTGGGAAAACAGTTCTTCCACCACAACACCCACCGCAGCTATAACGCCTTGGTGTGGGGTAACTTCGTGGAAGACGAGGGACGCATAGAAGGTAACATAGGGCGCGACCCTAAGGACCGTCTGCGCATGGCCGTGTTTCCACCCGACTCAGAGATAGGAAAGCCCGCCGTCACCCATTATAAGGTGTTGGAGCGCTTTGGCTATACCACCTTGGTGGAGTGTGTGCTCGAGACGGGGCGCACCCATCAGATACGAGCTCACATGAAGCATATAGGGCATCCGCTGTTTGCCGATGAGCGCTATGGCGGCGACCAGATACTGCGGGGTGAGCGTACGGCCAGCTATAAGGCCTATATCCAGAACTGTTTCAAACTCTGTCCGCGTCAGGCGCTCCATGCCCGCACCTTGGGGTTCGTTCATCCCAAGACGGGCGAACAGATGGACTTTACCAGTCCGCTGCCCGATGACCTGAATGCCGTTGTGGAGAAGTGGAGGAATAGGTTGAAGGTGACTGGTGAAGGCTGCGAGTAAGCGAGAACAATGACAAACTCGTTTGATCATTGTCGAGCGTGAGCAGACTAGACCGAAGGTCAAAGGTGAAAGTAAAAAAATTAAAGATTAAGATACAATGAAATTTACAAAACGTACTATTGCCATCGTCTGTGGTGGCGACTCATCGGAGCACGATGTCTCATTGCGCTCTGCACAAGGGCTCTATTCTTTTTTTGACAAGGAGCGTTATAACGTCTATGTGGTGGAAATGAAAGGTACCGACTGGCAGGTGTTCCTGCACGACGGCACTACCACTCGTATGACCGTTCATGACTTCTCGTTCAAGGAGAATGGAAAAAAACAGACCTTTGACTATGTCTATATCACTATTCATGGCACACCGGGTGAGAACGGCATCCTGCAGGGCTTCCTCGAGATCCTGCATATCCCCTACAGCACCAGTGGCGTGCTGGTTGAGGCTATGACCTTCGACAAGTTCGTGCTCAACAACTACCTGCGTGGCTTTGGCGTGAAGGTGGCCGACAGCGTGTTGGTGCGTCGTGGTCAGGAGAAGAAGATCAGCAAGAAGGAGATTATAGATATCGTTGGTATGCCTTGCTTCGTGAAGCCTGCCAACGACGGTAGCTCGTTTGGCGTGTCGAAGGTGGTGAAGCCCGACCAGTTGGCTGCAGCTGTTCGCAAGGCCAGCCTGGAGAGCGACGAGGTGATGATTGAGCAGTTCCTGGAGGGTACTGAGATCTCTATCGGTTGCTATAAGACGAAGAATAAGTCTGTGGTGTTACCTGCTACTGAGGTGGTCAGCGAGAACGATTTCTTCGACTACGATGCCAAGTATAATGGTCAG
Source organism: uncultured Prevotella sp. (assembly GCF_946407605.1). Lineage (GTDB taxonomy): Bacteria > Bacteroidota > Bacteroidia > Bacteroidales > Bacteroidaceae > Prevotella. Next base: position 28,193 of record NZ_CAMJOS010000033.1, on the reverse strand, counting down.
GTGAAGGAGATTACGCCAGCCCGTATTTCTGAGGACACTGCCAAGCGTGTGGCTGAGATTACCAGTCATATCTACGACATCCTGCATTGCAACGGCATCATCCGCATTGACTATATCATCTCGAAAGACCAGCAAATCTCGATGCTCGAGGTCAATACCACTCCTGGCATGACTCCTACCAGCTTCATTCCCCAGCAGGTGCGTGCCGCCGGTCTGGACATGAAGGATGTGCTGACGGATATTGTGGAAAATCAATTCTAAGATATGGTAGAAGGAATAGAGCAGTTCAATGATATCAGGCCATACGAGCCTGAGGAAATGAAGCAGGCGTTCAATGACTTGTTGAACGACCGCCAGTTTAACCTCATTATGAAGGGCTTTGCCCCTTGGCTGCCAAAGTTCCTTCGCAATGGACTGCTGCGACTGGCTTTCATGGGTGTGAAGTCGCCCCTGGATTTCCAGATGCGTTTCATGAAGCCTGTGGTTAGATATATCATCCGTAAGCATACAGACGGTTGTGTGTTCCAACATGACCAGTTGCTGGCCGACAAGCAGACACCGCGCTATACGTTTGTATCCAATCATCGTGACATCGTACTCGATTCGGCTTTTCTTGACTTGAAACTTGTTGAGGCGGGTTATCCTACGACTGTCGAGATTGGCATTGGCGACAATCTGCTTATCTATCCTTGGATAAAACGGTTGGTGCGCATGAATAAAGCCTTCACCGTGCGTCGTGGCCTGACACCCAAGGAGATGTTTGCATCAAGTCAGTTGATGAGTCAGTATATCCATTTCGCTGTTACCAAGAAGCGCGAGAATATCTGGATTGCCCAGCGAGAGGGTAGGGCCAAGGACTCCGACGACCGCACGCAGGAGTCGGTGCTGAAGATGATGGCGATGGGGGGCGACCTCAAGGAGCTGAACATCGTGCCGCTGACCATCAGTTACGAGTATGACCCCTGCGACTACCTCAAGGCGCAGGAGTTCCAGCAGAAACGCGACATTCCTGGTTTCAAGAAGAGCAAGCAGGACGACCTGGACAATATGAAGACGGGCATCCTGGGCTATAAGGGACGCGTCACCTATCATTGCGGCACACCCATCAACGCTTGGATTGACGAGATTGCAGAACTGCCCAAGAACGAGTTCTTTGCGCAGCTGGCCCAGCGCATGGACCGTGAGATTCATCGTGGCTATACCCTCTATCCCTGCAACTATATCGCACTGGATATGTTAGTTGAGAATGGAGAATGGAGAATGGAGAATTATGATAAGTCTCAAGCCTCAAATTATACTGCAGCTGATGTGGAGCGTTTCGAAAAATATCTGAAGGGACAGCTTGACAAAATCAAGATACCCAATAAGGACGAGGCGTTCCTGCGTCAGAAGATGCTGGAGATGTATGCCAATCCTGTCAAGAATCAAATTGCTGCTCAATGACCCTCCCCCGTCACCATACCCCCTTCTTGCGTTCCACCCTTTTTGTCGTGGCTCTTCTGTGCCTGTGCTCCTGCACTCAGGATACCTACGACAAGGGCGAGGGTGACTATTCGCAGATGACGGCAGAGTTGGCCGATGCCCATGTGGATGCCCATAAGTACATCGACTATGTTGATACTGACGAGGGCCAGCACCTTGTGCTCAGCGAACCCGTTACTGCCAGCTTCATCGCCAAGGCCGACACCACCTATCGCGTGTCCTTTTATTATAAGATGGCTGGTGAAAAGGCGCAGCCCATCACCTTGGGGAATGTCCTTGTGGTCACGCCAAAGGCTATCAAGGACATGAAGACCGACCCCGTGCGTCTGGAGAGCATGTGGATAGGCAAGTCGGCCAAGTATCTCAATATGGGTGTTTATCTCATGACGGGCACCACTCAGTCCTCCAGTCTCAAGCAGATCTTAGGTTGTAGGCGCGATACCCTTATGCACAATGCCGATGGCACTACCACACTTCGCCTCACCTTCTATCACGATCAGGGCGGCGTGCCCCAATACTATTCCCAGCGCGCCTATTTCAGCATACCTCTCACAGGTGTTGCCGCCGACTCTATTTGGCTCAGCGTCAACACTTATGATGGTCTCATAACCAGGAAGTTCCGAAAGTAAATCGTTATTCCGTCAGACAGCGTTCGAGGGTTCTTAAATCCTCGTCGGTGGTGGCCCAGCTGGTAACGAAACGGCAGATGGTGTGTCCTTCGTCGTAAGGTCCCCAGTGGGTGAACTGCACCAGTTTCTCCAACCGTTCCACCTCCTTGTTGGGCAGAATGACGAACTGTTGGTTGGTGGGCGAGTCAAGATAAAACTGATAGCCATGTTGTTGGAACATCTGTTTCATCTGCATGGCTTTCTCAATAGCATGTCGGGCCAGTTTAAAGTATAAGTCGTCTGTGAATAACGCCTCGAACTGCAATCCTATAAGTGCGCCTTTGGCAATGACGGCTCCGTGCTGTTTCTGGATGGAGAAGAAATGCTTATGGGCATTGCCGTGTGTAAATACCACAGCTTCACCACACAAGGCTCCAATCTTTGTGCCACCAATATAGAATACATCACAATGACGGGCCAGATAAGGTAGGGTGATGTCGCTACCTTCTGCCATCAAACCATAGCCCAGACGGGCGCCGTCAACATACAAGGGAATATCGAAACTGCGACACACCTGATAGATGTCGTCGAGTTCTTGCGCCGAATAGAGCGTTCCTAATTCCGTTGGGAAAGTAATATAGACCAGTCCTGGGTGTACGGCGTGGTTCCTGTTGCCGTCAGCCATAAAGTCTTCAAGGTATTTGCGCAGCACGCCGGCTTCCATCTTACCCTGTGCGTCGGGTAGGGTGATAATCTTATGCTCAGTAAACTCTACAGCACCTGCCTCATGAACATTGATGTGACCTGTGCCGACACAAATAACGCCCTCGTACTGATAAAGCATCGAGTCGATGGTGGTGGCATTGGTCTGAGTACCTCCAGTGAGAAAGAATATCTGTGCATCGGGCAATCCGCAGACCTCACGGATACGTTGCTTGGCACGTTCCGAGAAATCATCGAAGCCATAGGGCGTTGGACGTGCGTCATTATGTCTTACAAGGGCTTCTAACACCAATGGGTGGGCACCATTGTCATAATCGCATTCAAATGAAATCATCTTAGTATTTTACAATTTACGATTTACAATTTATTTGCGAGTCGAAGATTTTGTGACTACATACGACAGTCCCATTGACAGGAGCAGTGTGCCGAAGATAAAGACGAGCGACCATATAGTGGGTATCTCGATATGGGGCATGTTCAGGTCGAAACCTACCCACGATGCTATCAGGTTGATGTACTCGTTCATGGCCAGCAGCATCTTGATGCCTACAAAGATGAGGATGATGCCCAGACCGTATTTCAGGTAGGTGAAGTACTTGGCAACGGCGGCCAACGCGAAATAGAGAGCACGCAGACCGAGGATGGCGAAGATGTTGGAGGTGAGCACGATAAACGGATCGCGGCTCACGGAGAACACAGCGGGGATAGAGTCGACAGCAAAGGCCACATCAGTGGTCTCGATGACCAGCAGGGTGATAAACAGCGGTGTGGCCACGCGGCGGGCCTTCCAACCCTTGCGCTCTGCTATGAAGAACTTGTCGCCACGCATCTTATCGGTCACGGGGAAGAACTTCTTAAACAGCTTGACGATGACGTTCTGCGACGGGTCGCCCTGCTGCTCGTCGCTATGCGTAAACATCTTTCCGCCCGTATAGAGCAGGAACAGACCGAAGAGTCCCAGCACCCATTCAAACTGCTCGACCATAGCCGCGCCGGCAAAGATAAAGATGCTGCGCAGCACCAAGGCTCCGAAGATACCCCAGAACAGCACCTCGTGCTGGTATTTGCGGTCGATGCCGAAAAACGAGAAGAGCATGAGGAACACGAAGAGGTTGTCCATCGACAGCGACTTCTCTATCAGATAGCCTGCGAGGAATTCCATGGCTTTCTCGTGGGCATCCACAGGATAGAGGAAATAGATGCCGGCGCAGAACACCAGCGAGACGCCTATCCAGACGCATGTCATTTTCAGCGCCTCTTTGATACTGACCTCATGCTCACCTTTCTTGCCGAACATCTTCAAGTCGGCAATCAGCATGATAAACACCAGTACGTAGAACAGAATCCACGCCCAAAAGGGTAATATACTCATACAATAATGTGTCTTAATTCTTAGATGGACTACAGGGCTTCAAGCATTCGTTTCAATACTACCGAGCACGATATCTCACGGTTGGCAGCCTCAGGGATGACGAGACTATTGGGGCTCTCGATGACATCATCGGTCACGATGAGGTTGCGGCGTACAGGCAGACAATGCATGAACTTACCATTATTGGTCCACGACATGTGCTCAGTATCCACCGTCCACGAACGGTCCTCGCAGGTAATCTTGCCGTAGTCCTTCAGATTGGTCACACCAGGGTTACTCCAGTTCTTGGCGTAGATAAAGTCGGCACCCTCAAAGGCTTTCTTCTGATCATACTCTACACGGGCATTGCCCACAAACTGTGGGTCGAGTTCATAGCCCTTGGGATGGGTAATCACCAGGTCCACATCTTCGGCGGCATTCATCCATTCCGCAAAGCTGTTGGGAACGGCCTGAGGCAGCGCACGGCAATGGGGAGCCCAGGTCAGTACCACTTTTGGCTTCTTCACAGTCTTATGCTCCTCAATGGTGATGAGGTCTGCAAAGGCCTGCAACGGATGAACAGTAGCCGTCTCCATGGCGAAGACGGGGCGGCCGCTGTATTTAATAAACTGCTGCAGCACCGTCTCGGCATAGTCGTAGTCACGGTCGGAAAGGCCGGCAAAGCTTCTCACACCGATGATGTCGCAGTAGCAGCCCATCACAGGAATAGCCTCCAGCAGGTGCTCGCTCTTGTCGCCATCCATGATGACACCACGTTCTGTCTCCAGTTTCCAGGCTCCAGCGTTCACGTCGAGCACGATGACGTTCATGCCCAAGTTCATCGCAGCCTTCTGTGTGGACAGACGGGTACGCAGTGAGTTATTGAAGAATATCATCATCAAGGTTTTGTTCTTGCCCAGATGCTGATACTTGTAACGGTCGTTCTTAATCTCGAATGCCTCGGCCAGCGCCTTATCCAGCGGACCCAGGTCTTTTGCATTGATAAATGTTCTCATGTCAGTTTCTTAATCGACTGCAAAATTAATCATTTTCCTACAATTCCTACAATTCCTACAGTTAATTTTACGCAACCGCCCGACATTTTTACTGTTGGAAGGCATCTGGGAAGAAAAAAGGAGGGTTCTCTTTGTGTACTCAATCTTTTTCATTACTTTTGCAGCAGAATTAAAAGAATGCTATCCGGCTATGCGATATAAGGATTTGTTTATCGACTTCGATGACACACTTTACGACACTCACGGCAATGCGGAGATTGCGTTACGTGAGACCTTTGACGTGTTTCACTTGGAACGCTATTTTGCTGACCCACAAGTGTTTTATGATGCCTATTGGTTAGCAAACATCGACCTGTGGACCCACTATTCGAAGGGTGAGATAACTCGCGACTATCTGATTGTGGAGCGTTTCCGTCGTCCACTTTCCGTAGGCAAAGGTCTAAACGTCACTGAAGCCCTCTGTCTTGAGATGAGTGATGTGTTTCTGGACTTCTGTTCTTCGAAACCTGGTGTGGTGGAGGGAGCTCACGAACTGATGGATTACTTGAAAGGGCGAGGCTATAGGATGCACATGACGAGCAACGGCTTTCACGAGGTGCAGTATAAAAAACTGGCTGCCTGTGGTCTGCGTGATTATTTCGACACCATTATCCTGAGTGAGGATGCTGGTGCTAACAAACCCTCGTCGGCCTACTTCGACTATGCTATGAAGACATCAGGTGCAGAACGTCAGTCCACGCTGATGATTGGTGACAACCTGCAGACCGACATCCTCGGAGCCCTGAATGCCGGCCTTGATGCCCTGCTTTTCAACCGCTGGGATGTGAACCCCAACGACGCGACACAGGCTCCGACATTTGTGGTGTGGAGCCTGCGCGATATCATGAATATTCTATAAAGAACGTTAGCTTCTTATCTGACCTTCGCCCTCGATGAGCCATTTGTAGGTGCAGATCTCTTCCAGCGCCATAGGACCGCGAGGGCCGAGCTTCTGCGTGGAGATGCCAATCTCGGCGCCGAGGCCGAACTGGGCACCATCGGTGAACGAGGTGGGTGCATTCCAATAGACACAGGCCGCATCGACATGAGCCTGAAACTTACGGGCCGTCTGCTCGTTCATCGTCACGATGGCCTCGCTATGGCCAGAGCCGTTCTCGTCGATATGAGTGAGGGCCTCGTCAAGCGAGCTGACAGTCTTGATGGCGAGTTTATAGTCCATGAACTCTGTGCCAAAACTGTCGGCTGTGGCGTGCTGAATAAGTGAAGAGTGAAGAGTGAAGAGTGAAGAATTTGCTAACGCAGCAAACGCTTTCTCATCGGCATAGAGGGTGACATTCTTTTCCAGAAGCGGTGCTACCAGTTCTGCCAAGTCTCCTAGTCTGTCCTCATGCACCAGCAGACAATCCAGGGCATTGCAGACGCTGACTCTGCGCGTCTTGGCGTTGTTGATGATGGCACGGCCCATCTCCAAGTCACCATCCTTGTCGAAGTAGGTGTTCACCACGCCAGCGCCTGTCTCTATGACGGGGATGCGAGCTGTATCACGCACAAAATCTATGAGTTTGCGTCCGCCGCGAGGGATGCAGAGATCCACATAGCCTACAGCATTCAACATCTCGCCAGTAGCCTCGTGGGTGGCTGGCAGCAAGGCTACAACATCCTTGTCGACACCATACTGTTCGAGCACCTCGTGAATCAAGGCTACCTCTTCGCGGTTAGAGCTGTCGGCATCCTTACCGCCTTTCAACACACAGGCGTTGCCGCTCTTGAAACAAAGGGAGAAGACGTCGAACGTGACGTTGGGACGGGCCTCGTATATCATGCCGATGACGCCAAAGGGCACAGACACACGACAGAGACGAAGGCCGTTGGGCAGCGTCTTCTGTTTGGTGACATGACCTAAGGGCGAGGGTAGGGTGGCTACGCTGCGCATATCACTGGCAATACCCTCCAGTCGACTGGGGGTCAGTTGCAGACGGTCGTAGAGTGGATTCTCCTTTGACATCTTTGCCAGATCCTCAGCATTTGCTTTCAAGATGCGCTCCTGCTGGGTGATGATGGCGTTGGCCACTGCCAGCAGAATATCGTTGCGCTGCTGGTCGTTGAGCAATGCCAGACTCTTGCTGGCCCGTTTGGTTTTTGCAAATTGTTCGTTCATATCTTCTGTCATCATTACTACCTTTTACTTAAACACTCCAAAAAGCTGATGACCCTCGAAGAGCTTCATAACCGCCTCTTCGACGGGAGTACGTAGCACCACCTCGTTGTCTTCCCAGAACTTAGCATCATAGCCTTGTCTGGCAATCTCTTCCTGCATATTATTGCCCATATCAAGTCTGACGCCTCGACCTGTTTTCCTGTCACCAATATTAAAGAGTACAGAACTGGTGACAATGGTTTTGTCATAGAGATCGTGCTCTTCGTCGATAGCCACCGACTGCACCTCGAGGAATCCACGGTCTTCTGTCATGTTGACCACGAAATGGAATTCCGTGTTGAACACCTCATCGTAGGCCTCCATGCCAAAGGCTTCCATTAGTTTGTGAGATTTTTCGCTCATGCGCATCTTCTTATGTTTCACCACCAAGTTCAGTTCTTTGCCTTCCATCTTTCTCAGCAGCAGGGTGTTGGCGTCGAAATATAGTGTGGCTTCGAGTACCACCTGATCGGTGGGCTTGGGTGAGAAGTGGATGGCAAGCAGCCGGTCATCGCCATCGCCAATCCATTGGCCTGTGATGTCATAATGGTTCGCATAGTATTTCGTCAGCGGATAGCGGTCGTCTTTTCTTGCACGTTCGTTATGCAGAGGTGTAATCTGGATTTGCGAGGTGATGAAGAAATTGGAATAGAAGGAGTAGTAATGGGTGCTGTCGGGTTGGATGCCGGCGAAGCGCCCCTTGGTCAATGCCAGGTTGCGGAGCCATAAAGCGGAGTTGCCACCAAGGAAGGCTTCCATGAACTCGTAGCAGACAGAGTCGGTAAAGGCCGTCTGGCGATAGAAGAAACACGCCTTTTGCTTACGATTATCCTTGAATTGCTTCATGTTCTCCTCGATAGCTTTCTCGAGCAGACTCCTGATAGGAAGGACAGTCACTTCGTTTAAGGTAGTTGCCATAGGCTCCAACTCAACGACTGGTGTCATCTCGGTGGCGAGGATATACTTGGTCTTATAGCCAACAAAACTGAGACGAATCTTGTCTTCGGCCTCACATACGATGCGGAAGCCACCTTCGGCATTGGTGATGGTAGCATTGGTGTTGCTGATATAGATACTGGCATAAGGCAGTGGCTCTTGTGTCTGCGCATCCATGACGATAGCCTCGACGGCTATAGTCTGGGCGGCAGCTGTCAAGGGCAGACAGAAGAGTAATAGGTATATCAGCCGTTTCATGTGCGTCTTAACCTTCTGTCGGCAAGAATTCTGTGTGGGGCGTGGCATCTCTGCGTTCCATCAGATCCACAAGGATATTTTCGCGCTCACCATTGGCAATGATGACACGAATGCCAGCCTGCGACACCTTCGAGGCCGTGGTGTACTTGGAGTGCATGCCGCCGCGTCCGAAGGCACTCTTCTCGGCTTTGATATATTGCGAGAGGTCGCGCCCGGGGGCTACCTGAGGGATTATCTTTGATGCAGGGTCATCAGGATGACCATCATAGATGCCGTCGATATTACTTAAAAGGATAAGTGTGTCGGCCTGCATCATCTGGGCGATGAGACCAGAGAGCTCGTCGTTATCGGTAAACATCAGCTCAGTGACGCTCACCGTGTCGTTCTCGTTGACAATAGGCAGCACGTCGTTTTCAAGCATCACCGTCATACAAGCTTGCTGGTTGCTGTACTGCTCGCCTGGTTGGAAGTTCTCTTTCATGGTGAGCACCTGTCCCACATGGATGCCGAACTCACGGAAGAGGTCGTAATAGAGTCCTACGAGTTTTACCTGACCAACGGCAGAAAATAGCTGACGCTGCTCTACGCTGTCGAGTGAGTGGTCTACCGTCAGTTCTCTGCGTCCACAGGCTACAGCACCTGACGATACGAGGATTACCTCGTAGTCCTGACGGCGCAGCCATGCTATTTGGTCAACGAGTGCCGACATACGGGTGACGTCGAGTTTTCCGTCCTTACGAGTCAGCACGTTCGAACCTACCTTGATGACAATTCTTTTCTTCATGATGCATTTACTATCAAACAGGTGCAAAGTTACGAAAAAAGCTTGTAAAAGCGAAGCGATTTTGGAAGATTAACGCAATTCGGCCTAAAATAAAGGCAAGACGGGGATTTAGAGCCCCTTGATAAGGGGCGGCTATAATGCAGGGATATGCAAATTGTGGAGGATTGGTGAAGGAGTTAGGTTGCCAAATCGTAACCTCATTTAGCCATCTCCTTCATCTTTGTGACGAAACTATTGAAGCTCGTCAGCAGTTCTTCGACGAGCGAAGCGGCAAGCCGATTACCTCGTAGGTACTGCGCTCAATTGATATTACTTCCATGTCTGTTTAGTTTTTGAAATTTGCGAGCAAAGGTACATCATGATTTCCAGATAGGTTCTTTCTGAAAATTCTCTGTTGTGAAATAACACTTCAGGGAAACAAAACCCTAATGTCTGTCGAGCTTGCTCATCAGAAAGCAGACAAGCATTTTTGTGTGGCACTCCACAGAAAACTGCGTATTAGGCTATTATCCCATAGTATGTATGTATATTGATGTAATACAATAATATACAATGATTTTACATGATTATTAGTAACAAATAAGTAACATTCTTAGGAAAGGTTTATAACTGCGTTACATACCTTTTTCAGTTGAGGTCAGTCACACATTTGATTGTTACATATTGAGATTTTCGGCATATGTGAGACGTGTTCCTTTGAGAATCTTGGCGTTTTTCTATGAAAAATCTTTGAGGATTTCGGCATTTTTTATTATTTTCCTTTGGAATTTGGAATTTTATAGCTATCTTTGCACCGAATAAAATAAAAAACGATGGCAGAAAGAATATTTAGGCGCAAGATCTATGAGCAAATGCTGAGTTGGAAACAAAATCAGCACGGGACAACCGCACTTCTTATCAGAGGTGCAAGGCGTGTCGGCAAATCCACTGTTGCCGAGGAGTTTGCCCGTAATGAATACGAGAGCTACATATTGGTTGACTTCTCAAAGGCAACGCCAGCAATACACCGTTTGTTTGAAGATGTCTCCAATTTGGACTACATCTTCACCCAATTGCAACTTAACTATCGAAAAAGCCTGAAACCACACAAGTCTGTCATCATCTTTGATGAAATACAAAAGCAGCCATTAGCCAGGCAAGCCATTAAAACGCTTGTGGCCGATGGACGCTACGATTACATCGAGACAGGCTCTCTGTTGAGCATCAAGCGTAAATGGAAATCAGCAGGCAAGAATAGCCAACAGAACAACATTCTCATTCCCAGTGAGGAGACACGCCTTGATATGTACCCTATGGACTATGAGGAGTTTCGTTGGGCGTTGGGAGATGACCAGACTATTCCACTTTTGCATACAATGTTCAACAATTTGAGTCCGCTGAGTGATGATACGAATCGTCGTATGATGCGCGATTTCCGTCTGTATGTTTTGGTTGGAGGCATGCCCCAGGCAGTCAATGACTACCTTGACACGAACGACATGAGCATTGTTGACCAACGCAAGCGTAGCATTCTTGACCTATACGATGAAGATTTCTACGACTTGGATCCATCAGGCCAAACCTCCGACCTGTTTCACGCCATTCCTGCACAACTAAGCAGTAACGCATCTCGCTATAAGGTGAGTAGCGTGATTGAGGGAGGAAAACTGGATCGTTTGAGAGGTCAGATAAATATCCTCAAGGATTCCATGACCGTCAATATAGCTTATCATGCTAACGACCCAAGTGCAGGACTGGCATCACACATCAACCGCGACCAGTTCAAATTGTTTTGCGGAGATACAGGGCTGTTTATCACTCTTGCTTTCTGGGACGATAAATTTACAGAAAATGTCATTTACCAGAAATTGCTGAGTGACAAACTGAAGGCTGATGTGGGCTATGTCTATGAGAACGTGGTGTCACAGATACTGACAGCTGCAGGAAATAAGCTATATTACCATACGTGGCCAACGCCATCGGGCAAACATAATTACGAGATAGACTTCCTTCTGTCTCGTAAAGCTAAAATTTGCCCAATAGAAGTCAAGTCGTCGACATCCAATCTTCATGTTTCTATCGATGAATTCCAGAAAAAGTTCTCAGCCCGCATTCAGCAACGATACCTTCTACACTCGAAGGATATTCGTAAAGAGCAAGACTTGATATTACTGCCAATGTATATGTCAATGTTTCTTTAGAACCGTTTTCATTATTAGATTTTGTTCCCGGCCCTTGACAATGGCGATTATATCGATATTGGAGATGACACCCAGGAATTTCTCACAGAATGGGCCAAGCCTTATCATTATATAAGGGACATAGTAATTGACAAGCCACTGGAAAAGTCAATAGTAACATATTCCTATCCAGCAAGAGGTGCCACTACAATAGAGCATGAATTTGTTCTGAAAGCAATAACAGAGAAAGAGGCAAAGATAACTTCCTATCAGAAAGAGAATCCTGGTATTAAGGACTTTTGGCTCTGCGTCAATATACCAATGGGAACTTATCGCACACTATATGGATTTGAAGGAATAACAATAGAGACGGTGTATGATAGAGTGTATCTAACAGATCATACAGGTGTTCGTATAAAATGAATCCCAATTATTCAATCTGTTAACTGCGACTGATATTCAACTCTTCAAATAACAATAGGAAGAGTTTATCACTTGAGAAGATTCCTACTGCTATTTCCTTCTAGCACTTGCATTTGTTGAATAGCAATCTGATTAAGCTTTATGAGTCTCTCGCTTTGTGGAACACCCTCATTGATAAGCACAGCATTGATATTCTCCATGTTTGACAGACATATCAATTCATTGATGGTGGCATAGTCGCGGATATTTCCCTTCAATTAGGGATTAGCTTCTCGCCACTGTTTAGCAGTCATTCCAAACATGGCTACATTCAATACATCAGCCTCTTCAGCATAGATGATACTTGCCTGTGCAGGAGTAATTTCTTCAGGAATCAGATGGCTTTTGATGGCGTCAGTATGAATATGGTAGTTTATTTTTGATAGTTCTCTCTTTGCCGTCCAGCCCAACATCTTTTGTTCTTCTGCTTTCAGACGTTGGTATTCCTTAACCAGTAGCAGTTGGAACTTAGGACTTATCCACATGCCAAAGTGATAGGCAATATCGCGATGGGCATAAGTGCCACCATAACGTCCAGCTTTAGAGAAGATACCAATAGCGTTAGTCTTTTCTATCCATGTCTTGACAGACAGAACAAAGTTATTGCTACCCGCCATGTTTCTAAATGTACCGAATTCGGTACAATTAAAATTGGGATTGTAGAGCATTTCCCATTCGCCAAGGTACTCAATCGTGCTTTTCAGACTGAGCCAACGGAAGATAATGTGCTCTTGCAAATGACTACGAGCCATATCGGTTAGCGAAATGTAGTCATCGTCATTGTGCGAAACGATGGTTATCTCTGTATTCTGGACATTAATCTTTGCCATAAGTGTTCTATCTGTTATGAATTATGTGTGCAAAGGTAGTAAAATAATTCGATACATAAGAAAAATCAGCATATTATTTCGGTAGAAGGACGTAGCCTAATACGCACTTTTCTGGCAGGTGCCACAAAAGATGTCGCAATCTGTTTAGTGAGCGAAGAGCAAACTCAGAGGAAAAAGAGATGAATAGATTTGGCTCTTTCGAAAAGAATAATTACCTTTGAGACGATGTCTCGAAGTTCTTGGACAAGCCAAGCGAACGAGTTCGAGTTCTCACGTTCGAAAATACTCAAATAAATTTGGTATTTTGCTCACTTATTCGTAACTTTGCACCCGATGATGAGCCATAGTACGGCTGGTGTCTCAGCATCGGGTGTTCTTTCTTGCGTCCCGTTGGTAGCAAGCGAGCATAGCTCGAGCGGATGCAGGTTATAGCAGAATGTGGAATTGAGAACTGTTGCCAATTCGTAACCCAGTTTTTCCTCAATCCCCCAGACTGCCTTTATACAAAGAAAATCTGCGAAATCTTACAAAGTTACGAAAAGTCGAGAGCATAACAAAAGATTTTAATCTTTTTTATGTCGAGACGGAGTAAGTTCGCCATCTTTGATGGCAAAATTACGAAAAATATTTGTATTTTTGCACGCTCAATCACAAAAATGATGTAAAAGTCATACTTTTGATGCGATGATAGTAGTAATGATAACGCTTTTTGCCATTGTCGTTGTTGGATACATGGCAGGCAAACTGAATTATATGGGTGGCGACTTCGACCGTAAGTTGTCGAGCTTGGTTATTAACTGGACGTGTCCCGCTTTGATTCTGTCTTCTTCGATGACGGGTGAACTACCCGACCGCAGGTTTATCTTGCCTCTGTTAGGCATCAGCTTAGTGACCTATGTGGTACTTACTGCTGCGGCTTGGGCACTATCGCGTATTCTGACCAAACAGGCGATGGAGCGTGGCGTGGTAGCTTTTGCCTTGGTATTCGGTAATGTGGGCTTCATGGGCTATCCTGTGGTGGCCAGTATCTTTGGTCATCAGGCGGTATTTTATGCTGCCGTGCTTAATGTGGTAAATACTTTTGCTGTTTTCACCATTGGCACGATGATGATTACTGGTGGTGAGGGCTCAGACCGCAAACGGTTCAGCAAGAAGGTGCTTTACAGTACGCCTATGTTGTCGGCCTATCTGTCAATGCTGATTGTGGCTTTGGGTATCGATAATGTGCCTGAGTATGTCAGTCAGCCGTTGACGATGATAGGCAATATTACCGTTCCTGCTGCCCTGCTGATTATCGGCTCGTCAATGTCGCAGCTGCCTTTGAAAGCGTTTATGGGCAACATGACGGTCTATGCCACCACGCTGTTTCGTTTGATTCTGTTGCCTTTGGGTGTCCATCTGTTGTGCTTGGCATTGGGCTTCGATGCCTTCGTCACCAATATCAATACGGTGGTGATAGCAATGCCTGTAGCCACCTATGGTACCATCCTTTGTCTGAAGTACAACCGTGATACAACACTGATAGCAGAGTTGACGTTTATCACAACTCTGCTATCAATGGTAAGTATTCCTATGTTGGTACTGCTGATGCGCAAGTACCTATAGTGGCACATCGATGAGGTGGTCGATTTCGGGTTCTGAGCCGATGGTACCTACCACCGTGATGATGTCAAAGCGAATCTCGTTGTCTATGCGACGGTATTTCACGTAGTGGTTGATGGCAGCTTGCAGGTTGCGCATTTTTCTGTAGTCTACAGACTCCTCAGGTTCGCCGAACACTCTGTTGCGACGTGTCTTGACCTCGACGAACACCACGGTGCGGTTTTCATCGACGGCAATGATGTCAATGTCGCGATGTCCTGACTTCCAGTCGCGCTCAACAATGGTATAGCCTTTGCGTTGAAGATAGTCTGCTGCACAATCCTCGCCCCACTTACCCAACTCGTTATGCGCTGCCATAGCTATCAACTTTCAACTGTCAACTCTCAACTATTTCTCAGCGTCCTTTTTGCGAATCTCTACACGACGAATCTTACCTGAGATGGTCTTGGGCAACTCGTCTACAAACTCTACAATACGGGGGTACTTGTAGGGGGCAGTTACGTTCTTGACATGCTGCTGAAGTTCCTTGATGAGGTCATCGCCAGCCTTGTCTTTCCATTCCTTACCGAGTACAACAGTGGCTTTCACCACCATGCCACGGATGTCATCAGGCACGCCAGTAATGGCGCATTCCACCACGGCAGGATGGGTCATCAGGGCACTCTCTACCTCGAACGGACCAATGCGGTAACCGCTGGACTTGATGACGTCGTCGATACGGCCCTCAAACCAATAGTAGCCATCTTCATCACGCCAGGCCATGTCGCCTGTGTGGTAGATGCCGTCGTGCCAAGCCTCGCGAGTCAGTTCCTCGTCACGATAATAGTATTTGAACAGTCCGATGGGCTTGCGGTCGCCTACGCGCACCACAATCTCACCCTTCTCACCATCCTCGCAGCTGGTGCCGTCAGCACGCAGCAGGTCGATGTCATACTGTGCGTTGGGCATTCCCATGGAACCGGGCTTTGGTGTCATCCAAGGGAAGGTGCCGAGGGTCATGGTGGTCTCTGTCTGTCCAAAGCCTTCCATCATGCGAATGCCTGTCTTCTCGAAGAACTTGTCGTAAACGGCAGGGTTCAGGGCCTCGCCAGCGGTGGTGCAGTACTCGAGTGATGAGAGGTCGTACTTTGACAGGTCCTCGCGAATCATAAAGCGGTAGATGGTAGGAGGTGCACAGAAACTGGTCACCTTGTATTTCTCAATCTGGCGCAGCAGTGTGTCGGCATTGAATTTCTCATGGTCGAACACAAAGACCGTAGCACCAGCAAACCACTGTCCGTAGAACTTACCCCAGACGGCCTTGCCCCAACCCGTATCAGCAACGGTGAGGTGCAAAGAACCCTCATGCAGGTTGTGCCAGAACACACCTGTGGTCAAGTGTCCCATGGCGTAGAGGTAGTCGTGGGCCACCATCTTAGGCTCACCGCTGGTACCAGAAGTGAAGTACATCAGCATGGTATCCTCGTTGCTGTTGACGAAGGCGGGCTTGACGAATTTGGGAGCCTGCAGCCATTCTGACTGCCAGTCGCGGAATCCCTCAGGAATGGGTTTTCCATGATCAGTAATAGTGATATACTGTTTCACTGTGGGACTATCGGCTTTGGCAGCCTGAATCTGACTGACTACATATTCGTCGTCCACGCAGATGATAGCCTTGATGGAGGCACGGGTGTTGCGATAGATAATGTCTTTCTTGGTCAGCATGTGGGTGGCAGGAATAACCACAGCACCCAGCTTGTGCAGAGCCAGCATGACAATCCACCATTCATAGCGACGTTTTAAGATAAGCATCACGGGGTCGCCCTTGCCAATGCCCAGCGTCTGCAGGTACGAGGCAGCCTGGTCGCTCTGCTCCTTTAACTGTGCAAAGGTAGCACGAATCTCCTCGCCCTGGTCGTTGGTCCATAGCAGAGCCAGCTTCTCAGGGGCTTCTGCTGCCCAGGCGTCCATCACGTCGTATGCAAAATTGAAGTTCTCAGGGATGATGAACTCCAGATTCTTATTGTAATCCTCTACAGACTCGAAATGCGTCTGCTTTAAAAATCTTTCTACCATTTCTTTCTTTTTTCGTTATAACGATATAACGTTATGACGTTATTACGATTATTCCACTGTAAATGCTAAGAACTTAACGGGCTTATCGCCTATTGCTAACATGCCGTGAGGCTTGGTGGAGTCGAAGTAGATACTGTCGCCCTCCTCCAGAATGATGGTCTTGCCACCGATATAGAGTTCCATCTTACCCTCTAAAACAAGGTTGAACTCCTGACCTTTATGGGTGTTCTTATAAATGGTATGAGCCTCAGGCTTGGGTTCCACGGTGACGATGAAAACGTCTGCCTTATGATTGACAAAACCACCTACCAGCGACTGATACTTATATGCCTTGGTGCGCTCAATGCTCATGCCCTGTCCTTTGCGTGTTACGTAGTATGACTTCATGTGGGGGGACTCGGCAAAGATCAACTCTTCTGTCGATACTCCGTACTTCTTAGCTATCTTCATCAGGTTTGAGATGGTAATGTCCACCTCGCCCTTCTCAATCTTTTCATATTTCTCCGAGGTGATGCCGATGGTCTCAGCCATCTCGCTCACAGGAATATCGAGTACGTCGCGCAATCCACGCAGACGCTCACCAATCTGTTTTAGTTGTTCGTCCATAATTCTCAATTGTCAATTTTCAATACTCCATTTATTTCGCTCCAGCTTTCAGACCGCGGATAACAGCTGATGTGAAGCCGGCATGTTCCATTTCGTTCAGTCCCTTGATAGTGACGCCACCAGGAGTTGTTACCAGGTCGATGGCGGCCTCTGGGTGCAATCCGCTGGCTTCCAATAACTTGACGGCACCCAGCATGGTTTGCATCACAATCTCCTTGGCTTGGTCGGCCTTGAAGCCCAGCTCCACGCCGCCTTCGCTGGCTGCACGGATATAACGCATGGCATAGGCAATGCCGCACGAGGCGAGGGTGGTGCCTGCTGCCAGGTGAGCCTCGTCAGTAATCAGGGTGTTGCCCATCGCGTCGAAGATGGCCTTCACCTGTTCTGTCTGGTGCGACTCAGTCGCGCCACACGGAACGAGGAACGTCATTGATGACAGCTGGGCGATGGCGATGTTGGGGATACAGAGGAACAATGGCGGACAATATTCGCCCAGCCACTCCTTGATGCTCTCTGACTTTACGCCTGCAGCAATCACGATGAGAATCTGCTTCTCAGGATTCAGACTTTCCTTGATACCTTTCAGCACCGTCTCCACCAGCCAAGGCTTTACAAATACCATCACCACGTCGGCCTCCTTAGCTGCCAGCGCGTTGTCGGTGGTGGTGCGGATGCCCTGTTCTGAGAATTTCTTGGTGACGGCCTCTGAAGGGTCGCTCACGATGATGCTGTTGTTGTCGAAGTAGTCGGCCTTGATCATGCCTTCTACTGTGGCGCCGCCCATGGCGCCTGCACCTATTACTGATATTTTCATAATGCTTTCTGTAAACGTTCAACGAATTCGTCGGCCAGCTCCTTGGTGAAAGTCAGAGGCGGCAACAGACGAAGCACATTCTCTCCTGAACAGCCTGTGAATACATGCTGTTCGTAGACCAGGCGCTGACGTACAGGCTTCTGGGGGGTGAACAGTTCGATGCCAATCATCAATCCGCGACCACGTACCTCTTTTATCTTGTCGTTCTTCAGGTTGCGGATCTTGTCCATCAGGTAGTCACCTACCTCGCGGGCGTTCTCTACGAGGTTCTCCTGCTCCATCACATCAATGACAGACAAGGCAGCGGTGCAAGCCAGATGGTTGCCACCAAAGGTGGTGCCCAGTTGTCCGTAGACGGCCTCAAATTCAGGCGAGATGAGTACAGCACTCATGGGGAAACCATTGCCGATGCCCTTGGCCACGGTAATGATGTCGGGCTTGATGCCCAGCCACTGGTGGGCAAAGAACTTACCACTGCGTCCATAGCCACACTGGATCTCGTCGCAGATGAGCACAGCACCATAGCGCTTGCAGGCGTAGGCCAGCTTCTGTGCAAACTCAGGTGTGGCCATCTGGATGCCGCCTACACCTTGGATGCACTCCAGAATGACAGCAGCGATGCCGCCACGAGTTAGTTCGCGCACCCACGGCTCAATATCGTTGAGAGGCAGGAAACGCACATGATGATTATCGTTGATGGGGGCCACAATCTTGGGGTTGTTGGTCACTTCGACAGCCAGAGAGGTGCGTCCGTGGAAAGCCTTCTCGCACGACAACACGCGAATGTTGCCTGTCTTAAATGAAGCCAGCTTCAGCGCGTTCTCGTTGGCCTCGGCTCCGCTGTTTACCAAAAACAGCTGGTAGTCCTCGTAGCCACTGATCTTGCCCAGACGCTCTGCCAACTCCACCTGCAGCTTGTTCTGCACAGAGTTGCTGTAGAATCCCAGCTTCTGCATCTGCTCGCCCAACTTCTCAACATAGTGCGGATGGCAATGGCCTATGCTGATGACGGCATGACCACCATAAAGGTCCAGATATTCCTGGCCCTTGTCGTCCCACACTTTGCAGTCCTTGCCCTTCACAATGTTTACATCGAAAAGGGGATAAACATCAAATAGTTTCATCTTTGTGCTATTATTCTAATAATCGGTGCAAAGGTACAAAAAAGAGGCGATATAATGCAAGAAACACTAGTTTTTTTTGCAATTCTCTCCTCTTAGTGCATAATCATACAGAAAAATGTTTTATTACGCCTATCTTTTTCTCGATTTGCCGTGCTTGATTGAATAAAAAAGCGTATCTTTGCATCCCGAAAACTAAAAACAAAGGAAATATAACGAATGAAAAGATTGTTTATGGCGATGGCTGTCTCGCTGTGTGGCGTGGCGCTTTTCGCACAAGAGAAGGACGATAAACCTTCAACCCCGAACCCAAACAGTGACTCTTTGCTCATGGCTCATTTGGCTGTTATTGACCAGCAGGAGATACCTGCCGACACCTCCGTCAGGCAAGGCGTTCTGAAGAATGGCCTGACTTATTATGTGCGTCGCTGTAAGTCGTCGGACAAGAAGGTCGATTTCACATTCTTGGTAAAAGGCGGAAGCATCATTGAAAAAGATAATGAACGCGGCGTGGCCCATTTTGTGGAGCATATGATGTTTAAGGGCACGAAACATTTTCCTGGTCAGGAGGCAATCGCCTTTATGGGAAGATGTGGCTTGAAGTTCGGACATGATAGCAATGCCTTTACCACTCATACCAACGTGCGCTATCTCCTCAATTCCATGCCTAATGATGAACTGGTGGTTGACTCATGTCTCCTTCTGATGCGTGACTGGGCTTGCGATGCCACGATGGATGATGAGGCCATTGAGAATGAGCGCAACGTGATTGTGGAGGAATGGCGTGGCAGTACCTCAATGGCTTATCAGATGAGTATCATCAATGAAATCCTTAATACGCCCTGTTATGTTGACAGGTCGCCCATTGGTGATATGGATGTGGTGAAGAACTGCTC
Organism: uncultured Prevotella sp.; assembly: GCF_946407605.1. GTDB lineage: Bacteria > Bacteroidota > Bacteroidia > Bacteroidales > Bacteroidaceae > Prevotella. The sequence goes on along the minus strand of NZ_CAMJOS010000033.1, from coordinate 8,293 downwards.
GCCCAAGACCATTCGCAATTTCTACAAGCGTTGGTATCAGCCACAAAACCAGGCTGTGATTGTGGTGGGAGATATTGATGCCGATGAGATAGTGGCGAAGATCAAAAAGATGTTTGGCGACCTGAAACGAGGCAGGAATACGGTTCCCGCTTGTCCTGCCCTTCATGACGAAGAGGCACCCAGAATCCGTTTCTTCTCAAAAAGCAACTCGCCCTATCACTTCAGCGATATGATGATGCGACTGCCTGCTGACAACGTAGCGAAGGAGAATACCGTTGGCGCGTTGAGGGCTGAGGAGGTCTATAACCATCTGAGTGGGTTGATGCTCAATCAACTCAATCTGGTGAAAGACAAGAGTATTGCCTATGCGGCCTCAACGATGGCAAAACCCGTCGAAGTGAAAGGCATCGAGACGATGATAATTGAGTTGGGCTCGAAGCCGGACGACTGGAAAAAGGCGCTTGAGAAGTTGGCCAAGCGCGTGGAATATCTTCGTAGAAATGGGTTTACGGATGCCGATAATAAGTTGGGCTTTATCACGAAACCTAAGTATAATGATGACTGTACGGCTATTGACTTTGCAGACACGACACATGTGGACAAAACGGAAAGCCGTCTTTCGTGGACGAACTTAATAATCAATAGTTTCTTTCAGGGCACTAAGATACTCGATTTGAATAGTACAAAAGCCAGTAGGGATCATATCCGCAGCACCATCACGACGAAACAGGTGAACGATGCTTTCAGAAAACTGGTCAGCGGAAGGAATATGGCTATTGTCGAGACGTTTCCTGAAGGCGTGGCCTTCCCAACAGAGAAGGAGGTGGCGGATATCCTGAACCGCGTGAAGCAGATGAAGGATGAGGAACTGGTGGAGGCGGCTGTAGAGGAGCCTAAGAAGTTGGAGATGCTCCATGTGGATAGCGTTGACATCAATCCGACACCAGGCACCGTAAGGAAAACCACCGTTCTCAACGATAGCATCAGCGAGGTGCTTCTGTCGAATGGTGTGAAGGTGGTGTTCTGGAAAAAGAAGATCTATAAGAATGGTGTCAAAATGAAGCTGGACCGTCCTATGGGGTTCTCGGCACTCAGCGATGAAGATATCCAATACCACAATATGCTGACAAGCTGCAGAAGAAGATATAAATACGAGACAGACACTTATGCGTTTGTCAGCGCTCAGCCCTTTGACGACACCTTTGATCTGATTTGCCGTTCAGAAAAGAAGGACGAGGCGTATTGGAAAGGCATCGAGCAGCAGTTGAAGATGTTCTATGCCTCGATGACAACGACAGAGGTTGACTCCGTCGCAGCATCTGAGATTATCACCAATTTACAGAATGTCGCCACACAGAGTAGCGTCGCTTCCGTTCAGGCAGCTAATCGCCTCAATTGCCTGCCCTTTGAGTCAAGCAAACGACTCATGCCGCCTACGGTGGAAGAGGCAGGGAGATTATCGGTGGAACACCTCAGGGAACTGGTGAAGGACTATTATTCTAACTTCAACGGTACGCTGTTCCTCGTTTGTGGTGATGTGAATCAAGACTCTATCATGCCCCTCGTTCTGAAGTATATTGGCTCGCTCCCCTCGAAGCCTGAGCCGGTGAAGCGCCTGGTGTGGAGTGCAGACCATTATAAGACAACCAACACGACTGCTGTGGAGAAGTTTAGTAATCCGTCGCCGCTTTGTGTCACAGCTCTTTATTATACTTGGGAGAAGGGTTTCCAGTTGAATCAGGATGTGCGCGCGCTGAATCATGCGCTGCAGAGTGTGCTTGGCGAACTGCTGCTGAACAGAATCCGAGTGCAGCATGGTGATGTCTATACGCCGGTGTGTCAGGTAGTGGACGATCTGTTGCCTGTTCCTCGCATGAGGTGCACCATCTCCTATACCTGCAATCCCATCCAGCGTGAGCGCATTGCTAAGGATGTGATACAACTCGTCAACGAAATGGCTGAGGGCGATTTGATTACTCAGGAACTCGTTGACAACTATATCAAGAATCGTGAGGGCGCCCGCAAACCTTATGTTGATGGTGTTGACGGACCCTGCTCTGACTATATTGAGCGCGAACTCAACGGTATCGTCCTGAAAGACGACGATCTGTCCAGCGATAAGAAAGTCACACCGTCGTCTTTGAAGGCCCACCTGAAGCAGTTGCTCAAGAAAGGCAACCTGCATGTGGGCTATATGACTACAGAATGATGCGGCTTTTAGGCTTGCAGAATGTAGAGCTTGCTGCTTCTGCGTCCCTGACTGGTGATGCCAGATGTAGGGTCACTGGCCAGGCGGCGTAACTCGCGTGAGGCTGTGGAATAGGACAGTCCTGTCAGTATGGCGTAGTCGTTCACTCGCATGAATCCGTTCTTCTTTAGATATTGACGGGCCTTCTCTATGCGCTCCTCCAATGTGAGTTTGGAGGTCTGCAAGCGTTCCTCCTCGCCTCGCTCCAGATCGCAGTTGCGGTCTATCTCCCTGATGAGCTTCTTGTCGACGCGCAACGAGATGCCTGTCACCTCAATACTCTTTGCATTGAGCTTCTTCGAGCCTTCCTCGAAGCTGTCCATCTCCTTGTCTTTGCGTACGCCGAGCTTTGCGCTGAAGGTGCCCAGTCCGTTAATCTTCACGCTAAAGCCATTGGAAATCTCGTAAGCCAGTTGGTCTACGACAGCATCCAGGACGCCAGAAATCAGTCCTTTTGAGAACGAGGGGTGCAGGGAGTGACAACGCTCTGCAAACTCCTCAGAATCCAGTTTGCGCCAGGTTTTCAGGCGATAATAGGCCTGTGTAGTGCCTTTTCCGTTGAGATCGGCTATCTCTTTCTTGATATACTTTGCCATATTGATACAATTGGTTAGGGAAACAAATAAGTTTAATTCGCCCTGCAAAAGTACTCAATATGGCTTAAAAAACCAAAAATCACGACGTGAAAATATAAAATCATGTCGAGAAAAAACAAAACCACGCCGTGATTATTTATTTTCACGCCGTGATTTTAATATTAGATCGTTGTAAAAAGATGTTTTCTAAGTAGGATAAAACTGCTTAGAAGGCCGAGGCCTTCAGCTTTAGTCCTGTGCTTTCGTCAATGCCAAACATGATGTTCATGTTTTGAACGGCCTGACCCACGGCACCTTTCAGCAGGTTGTCGATAGCAGAGGTTACGAGCAGCTTGTTGCCGTATTTCTCTACGTGTACAAGAGCCTTGTTGGTGTTGACTACCTGTTTCAGGTCGATGGGCTTGTCGCTGTAGTGGGTAAAGGCGGCGTCCTGATAGAAGTCTTTGTATGCCTCGATGACGTCCTCTACAGGAGCTGGCGTCTTGATAACTGCTGTGCAGAAGATGCCACGTGCGAAGTCGCCGCGATAGGGAATAAAGTCGATATCGGCATCGAGATAACCCTGTACTTGAGCCAGTGACTGACGAATCTCTGCAATGTGCTGATGCTGGAAGGGTTTGTAGATGCTCAGGTTGTTGTTGCGCCACGAAAAGTGGGTGGTGGCACCTGGCTTCTGACCAGCGCCTGTCGAACCTGTGATGGCGTTGACGCTGACATCTTCTTTCAGTAGATTGAGGTTGGCAGCGGGGAGCAGGGCCAACTGGATGGCTGTGGCAAAGCAGCCTGGGTTGGCCAGGTGTTGCGCCTTGGCGATGTCGACCTTGTTGATTTCTGGCAGACCGTAGACATAGTCGTGGGTGCCCTTGATGCGGAAGTCCTGTGCCAGGTCGATGATCTTCACGTTGGCAGGGATGGTGTGCTCGTTAAGGAACGCCTCACTCTTGCCATGGCCGAAGCAGAAGAATACCACATCCACCTTGTCGAAAGGCATCTCGTCAGTAAACTTCAAGTCGGTGTCGCCGATGAGGCCTTCGTGTACGTCAGAAACCAGATTGCCTGCGTTGCTCTCTGAGTTGGCAAAGACAATCTCTGCCTCTGGGTGGTTGAGCAGCACGCGAATCAACTCTCCGCCTGTATAGCCTGCAGCACCTAAGATACCTACTTTAATCATCTCTTCTCGTCTTTGTGGATGCCGTAGTATACGCGGAGTGGGGTAGAGCTGACCTTGATGAAGCCCTTGGCCTCGTCGGCAGTCCAGCCTGTCTGCGTCTCGCCATACTCGCCCAACTTGCTCTTGGTGAGGTCGTAGGCGCTGTCGATGCCTACTGTCTCGAATCCGTAGGGACGGAGCTTCAGGATGGCAGTACCAGTCACGTTGCGCTGGCTGCTGGTGAGCATAGCCTCGATATCGGGCATCACAGGCTCCAGGTACTGACTCTCGTGGAGGAACATGCCATACCAGTTGGCTACCTGATCCTTCCAGTACTGCTGCCACTTGCTCAAGGTTGACTTCTCCAGCAGACGATGTGCCTCGATAATCAGTTTGGGAGCAGCTGCCTCGAAACCTACGCGGCCCTTGATGCCGATGATGGTGTCGCCAACGTTGGCATCACGACCAATGGCGTAAGAGGCACCAATCTCCTCAATCTTCTGGATAGCCTTCACCTTGTCGTCGAACTGCTCGCCATTTACTGCCACAATCTCGCCCTTGTCGAAAGTGATCTTCAGTAGGGCCTCGTTCTCCTTGGCAGTCACATGCTTCAGGTAGGCATCCTCAGGCAGACCCTGTGTGGGGTCAAGCAACTCGCCGCCACAGATAGAAGTACCCCAAATACCTACGTTGTAAGAATACTTCAACTTGGTGAAATCGGCAAAGAAGCCGTGCTCATTCAGGAAGTCAACCTCCTCCTTGCGAGTCAGTTTCTTATCGCGAGTCAGCGTGATGATCTCCACGCCTGGTGCCATTACGAGGAAGGTCATGTCGAAGCGAATCTGGTCGTTGCCTGCTCCTGTTGAGCCGTGGGCGATAGCGTCGGCACCAATTTCCTTGGCATAGCGGGCGATGGCGATGGCTTGGAAGATACGCTCTGACGATACTGAAATGGGGTAGCAGTTGTTGCGCAGTACGTTGCCGAAAATCATGTATTTCAGCGACTTAGCGTAATACTCCTGGGTCACGTCGAGGGTGATATATTGTACGGCGCCCAACTTATAGGCGTTCTCTTCGTTGGTCTTCAACTGCTCTGCGCTGAAACCACCCGTATTGGCGCATGCTGCATAAACATCCCAGCCGTCCTGGGCCAGTTTCATGACGGTATAACTGGTGTCAAGCCCACCAGAAAAGGCTACTACTACTTTCTTGTTTGCCATATTCTTATTTCTTTCTTTGTTATCATTTTACGCTTCTTCCAACTCCTCCAAATGACGGATACGAGCCAATACCTCATCAGGTATCTTGGCAGGCAGATGCTCTGTGGGGTCATAGAGCATAGCTGTACAGATGCAGTATTTTCGACCTGTGCGATGCAGTACGTCAACATTCACGCATCCCTCGCAGCCCTTCCAAAATGCTTCGTCGTCAGTCAGGTCGGCAAAGGTTACGGGCTGGTAGCCCAATTGGGTGTTCATCGTCATCACTGCCGCTCCGCTAGTCAGCGAGAATATTTTGGCGTGAGGCCAACGGGTGCGTGCCAAAGTAAATGTCATGTCCTTGATGCGCTTGGCCAGTCCCAAACCGCGGAAGTCTGGATGAACGATAAGGCCTGAGGTAGTTACATACTGTTGGTTGTCCCAAGTCTCGATGTAACTGAACCCGGCAAATCGCCTGTCGCTCTTGCGAAGGGCAATTACCGCTTTGGCCTCCATCATTTTTTTTGCCAGATACTCGTGTGTGCGCTTGGCTATGCCGGTGCCCCTAACCTTGGCTGCCTCGGCAATGGTGTCCAGGATAGTGTCTACATATACTTCATGTTCCACGCTGGCCACAAGCACTTCTATTTCTTCTTTTTCCATTTAAATACGATATAGTTGTGTGTTTTATTTCATGTTAGGAACCACCTTGCTTAAGGCTTCTGTCACTTCTCCGTGACTAATACCCTCTTTGATGACTACGAAGATGTTATCGTCGCCAGCAATAGTGCCAAGAATGTGAGGGATATCGCTGCGGTCAATGTTCCAGGCTATAGCGCTGGCATAACCAGGTCGTGTCTTGATAACCCCCATGTTGCCTGAATAAGTAATACTGATAAAACCAGGAATCTGCATCATCTCACGTACAGAACTTGGCGTGCTGACACGTTTGTACATGGATTCGTTGGGAAGTACATAGACATAATTGCCACCCATTGTGGCTGCTTTGGCTACCTTCAACTGCTTCAAATCACGGCTCAAGGTGGCCTGTGTCAGTCGGAAGCCTTCCTTCTGTAAGGCGTTCAGCAATTCTTCTTGACTGCCCAGCTGCTGGCTCGAAATGATGAGTCGAAGGGCTTCCAATCTATTGTTCTTTTCCTTCATATTGGTATATTTATTCAGATTTGCGGTGCAAAAGTACAAACATTTTCGCATATAGCCAAATGTTTCTGTATATTTTTTCAGATTTTTTTGTCCAAACAAAGCCAAAGAATACTGCCAGTGACCTCCGGATTCCTATGGTTTTCAACGCGTTAAATAAAAAAAATATGGCAAAAAACTTGGCTAATTCACAAAATAGTTGTACCTTTGCACCCGCTTTTCGCGTGCGCTATGCGTGCACGAGCATATTTTTAAGTCTAACAATTTAAATTTAAAGTCAAAAAACAGTATGATTATTGTACCAGTAAAAGAAGGCGAGAACATCGAGAAGGCCCTCAAGAAGTTTAAGAGAAAGTTTGAGAAGACAGGTATTGTGAAAGAGCTGCGTCGTCGTCAGCAGTTTGACAAGCCGTCTGTGCTGAAGCGCCTGAAGATGGAGCACGCCGTTTACGTACAGAAGCTCCGCACAACAGAGGAATAATCAAAATTTTTCCTCAAAAATTTGGTAGTTTCATAAATTTTCCGTAAATTCGTTGCCGAAAATCGAATGGTTTGAATGCAACGCTTTATGATTGACCAGTTTCTCGACTATCTGCGCTACGAGAAAAGACGTAGCAAACTGACGGTAGAAAGGTATGAGGACAGCCTTTGCGACTTCCAATGCTATTTCGAGAGGCTTGAAAATGGGGTTGACTGGACATCGGTAGATGCGGATGTTATCCGCGGATGGATGGAAGACCTGATGGACAGAGGAAACATTGCTTCGACGGTGAATACCGATCTTTCGGCTTTGAAATCCTTTTTCCGATTCGCACTCTCAAGAGGACTGGTTGACAAGGATCCCGCACATTTAGTGAAGGGACCTAAGAAGCAAAAGCCGCTGCCCCAATTTGTCAAGGAGAGCGAGTTAAATGAGCTCATTGACGAGACAGAATGGAGTGATACATATAAAGATGTACGTGCGCGTACCATTATTATATTACTCTATGAAACGGGGTTAAGACGCAGTGAGCTGGTGGGGCTGGACGACAAAGATATCGACTTTGAAGCCATGCAACTGAAAGTTACAGGTAAGCGTAACAAGCAGCGCGTCATTCCATTCGGAAAAGAACTGGCAGAGCAGTTGAGCCTGTTTAAGGCTTGCCGTGACGAACAAATCCAGAAGAATTCGGAAGCGTTCTTCTTGGGAGTTCGGGGAGACAGGATCTCAGCGGGTGAGGTCTACAATGTTGTAAGGAGTAATCTTTCAAAGGTGACCACCCTCAAGAAAAAATCCCCTCACGTGCTAAGGCACAGTTTCGCAACGGCCATGCTCAACCACGATGCAGGACTGGAGAGCGTCAGACAGCTACTGGGTCACGAAAGCATTGAGACAACAGAGGTCTATACGCACACCACGTTTGAGCAATTGAAGCGAGTTTACAAAGATTCCCATCCAAGGGGATAGATCTTTATAGTTTAACTTTTAAAAATTGGAGGTAACTATGGAAATTAAGATTCAGTCGATCCATTTCGACGCTACCGAGAAGTTAGAGGCGTTTATCGAAAAGAAAGTCGCCAAGTTAGAAAAGTCGTACGAAGATATTCAGAAAGTAGAGGTGCAATTGAAAGTTGTCAAACCTGCTACCGCGCAAAATAAGGAAGCCAGCCTGCAAGTTTTGGTGCCTGGAAGTTCGCTGAGGGTAGAGAAGGTTAGTGACACATTTGAAGAAAGTATAGATCTCTGCGTGGACTCAATGAGGGCTCAGTTGCAGAAATTCAAGGAAAAATTGAGAAATTACTAAAAAAAACATCGAAAAGTTTTGGTAATTCAAAAATAAGTCGTAACTTTGCAGCCGTTTTCCGACAGGTCGTAAATCTGAATCAGAGAGCGGCTGCTTAGAAAAGCCTCTTTAGCTCAGTTGGCCAGAGCACGTGATTTGTAATCTCGGGGTCGTTG
>NZ_CAMJOS010000032.1 GCF_946407605.1 uncultured Prevotella sp. | reverse complement strand
TCGTTGGCGCCCAGACGGTGAGCGTTGGTAGCACTCATGATAGAGGCCTTGAGCAATCCGTTGTGCTTGTAAACGCCCATCAGGGTCTCTACAATGAAAGTAGCGAAGCGCAGGTTCTGCTCAGGGGTCTTGCCAGGAGCATGCAGCAACACGCCGTTGTCTGTTGAAAGACTCCAGTTGTTGTGCTTACCACTACCATTAATGCCTGCGAAGGGCTTTTCGTGCAGCAGCACGCGGAAACCGTGCTTGCGAGCCACCTTCTTCATCAGACTCATCAGCATCATGTTATGGTCAACGGCAAGGTTGGTCTCTTCGAAGATAGGAGCCAGCTCGAACTGGTTGGGAGCCACCTCGTTGTGACGGGTCTTGCAAGGTACACCCAACTCCAGGGCCTGAATCTCGAGGTCGCGCATAAAGGCAGCCACACGCTCAGGGATAGCACCGAAATAGTGATCGTCCATCTGCTGGTTCTTGGCAGAGTCGTGACCCATCAAGGTGCGACCCGTCAACAGCAGGTCAGGACGTGCTGCATACAGTCCCTCGTCCACGAGGAAGTACTCCTGTTCCCAACCAAGATTGCTCTGCACCTTCTTCACTGAGGGGTCGAAGTAATGGCAAACATCCGTAGCAGCCACGTTTACAGCATGCAGGGCACGCAGCAGCGGTGCTTTATAGTCAAGTGCCTCACCACTATAAGATATAAATACAGTGGGGATACACAGCGTGTCGTCGATGATGAAGACAGGAGAGGTGGGATCCCAGGCTGAATAGCCGCGAGCCTCAAAGGTTGAGCGGATACCGCCAGAAGGGAAGCTTGAAGCATCAGGCTCCTGCTGTACGAGCAACTTACCAGTAAACTCCTCGACCATACCGCCCTTACCGTCATGCTCAATGAAAGAGTCGTGCTTCTCGGCAGTACCCTCGGTTAGAGGCTGGAACCAGTGCGTATAGTGGGTCACGCCATTCTCTACAGCCCACTGCTTCATACCAGCGGCTACTGCATCGGCTACTGCTCTGTCCAGACGTGCGCCATTGTCGATGACATCGACCATCTTCTCATACACGTCCTTGGGCAGGTACTTGTACATCTTCTCACGATTGAAGACCTTCTTACCAAAATACTCGTAAGGTCTCTCACTGGGTGCTTTTACGTCGAGCGGCTTCTTCTTGAATGCCTCGCCGACAACCTGAAATCTTAATGCTTCCATCTTTTTACTTTTTGGTTACACTTTGTTTGTTTTCGGGTGCAAAGTTAATGCATATTGTTAACCTATGCCTTGATATTGTAGCAGAAAAAATCTTCTTTCTTTCAAAAAGTAACAAATCGTAAGAAAATTATCGTCTTTTTGTGACAATCTGAAACTTTAATACTCATACATTTATTATTCATTTCTGTTGCAATGGCACAAAAACAGGCCTCTGATAAAATTATTTCAAAAAAAAGCATACAGGTTTCAAAAATATTTTGTACTTTTACCAACGAATTAACGAAGGTTCGCTTAGCCGCGATTAATTGGGAACGTGAGTGAGAATCTCCGACTGTCCCGCAGCAGTGAACTCCATTATGGCTCCTAAGCACATACGCCATTAAGATTCGCTTGATAGCGTTCATGCCATTGGACATTTGTCTGAGAAGGCGCTTGGGAGTGGAGGAAAGTCTGAAGACCAGCCTTCGTCGGAAATATGCCGAAGACTCTCGATGTAAGGGTTTGAGGCGCAAGCAATTTTTGTGGATATGAAACATGAGTCAATCGTCGTCGTGTACGACAGTTGTCAGGCTATTGCAGAAGAAATAGCCGACAGGTTGGGTGCTGAAATTGTCAGCGTCCAGAGTGTGAATGCCCGTCACGTAGAGAACAGCCAGAGCTTCGTCCTCGCCCTCGAGTTTCAGGCCGATGGGCAGCTTACGCCCCATTGGCAGTATGCTTGTCAGACGTTCAAAGGCACTAGTCTCAGCGGAAAGCACGTCGCCATGTTTGTGGCCTTGGGCAACAGCATAGACCACGCAGCTGCCGCAGAATCGGTTCGCAAAGCCCTCAAAGCCTGCGGAGCGCATGTCGTGGGCCAGCCCGCCTTCGTCAGTTCGCCCCAGTGGAACACCGATAACTGGGCATGCATCGTCTCGCCTAATCTGTAACCCATCTCATCCCCACACCATTATGATATATATAGTAATAGTAGCTTTCGAGTTCATCGTTACCATCTTCGGCGTTGTCCTGATTATCAAATACAACGAGCACAGATCGTAAACATCTGACTCCAATTCGCACATCGTTTTTGCGGACATTTGTAATGTTTGCAATGCTTTGGACAGGCCTGAATAGGCCACATGCGTTTTTTCTCTCTATTTTGTTGGTCTTTGGAAAAAAGTTATTATCTTTGCAAAGAATTTAAACATAAAGGAAGAGAGAATGAGAAAGACTATGTTTTTGATGTTGCTGGCAGCAATGCTGCTGACGGCATGCGGCAACAGCGAACGACGCAAAGAGATTGACCAGCGACGGGCAGCACTGCAGCACAAACAGGACTCATCGCTGCTGGCTGCTCAGCAGGAGTTGGCCATCGTGGACTCGACGCTAGAGGCAGTAAAAGCCGAATACGAGCGGATGAAGGTGGAAGTGGAGCAACATCGTGCTGAACTGCGTGCCACAGAAGAGGAGCTGATGACGCTGAACCTGCTGCGAGTGCATCGCGATTCGCTGCAGGTGCAATGGGACATGCTGGGTGCAAAAATCAAGTATATCCGTCAGAAACAAAAAGAAATGGAGTGAAATTTGGCTATTTCGTTAGAATTAAGTAATTTTGCACCCGCATTATGAATATGTTTGAAAAGACCAACGCAGAATTCGAGGCTGCCATTGCCGAATGTCGCGACATCTTCCAAAAGAAGCTGCACGACTATGGGGCTTCGTGGCGCATACTGCGTCCATCATCGCTGACTGACCAGCTGTTCATCAAAGCCAAGCGCATCCGTTCACTGGAAATCAAGAAAGAGTCGCTGGTTGGCGAGGGCATCAGGCCAGAGTTTATGGCGCTGATCAACTATGGCATCGTGGGACTGATACAGCTGGATAAGGGCTTTGCCGATACCGTTGATACCAACAACGACGAGGCGATGGTCCTCTACGACCGCTATGCCCATGAGGCGCTGGAGCTGATGAAGAAAAAGAACCACGACTACGACGAGGCTTGGCGAGGCATGCGTGTGAGCAGCTATACCGACCTGATACTCACCAAGATAGAGCGCATCAAGGAGATTGAAGACCTGAGCGGCGAGTTGCTGGTAAGCGAGGGCATTGACGCCAACTATATGGACATCATCAACTATGCAGTCTTCGGACTCATCAAGTTGAGTGAGAAGTGATAAGTGATAAGTTGAAACGAATTGCCGTAAATATATGCCGGCTGGTGCTCGCCGTAACGTTTATCCTATCAGGATTCGTCAAGGCCGTTGACCCGCTGGGCACGCAATATAAGATTGAGGACTACCTGCAGGCTATGGGCCTGACAAGTCTGACTGGCCCCATGGGCAGCTGGGGGGCACTGGCAGTGGCAGTAGTGCTGGCAGCAGTGGAGTTCTGCATCGGCATCTTCTTGCTATTTGCAATCAGGCGCAGGCTGAGTTCCCGTCTGGCACTGGTTATCATGGCGGTGATGACCCCTTTGACATTATGGCTGGCGCTGGCCAATCCCATCAGCGACTGCGGATGCTTTGGCGACGCCATCGTGCTGACCAACTGGCAGACGCTATGGAAGAACGTGGTGCTGCTTGCAGCAGCCGTTGTGGTGGCCAAATGGCCTTTGCAGATGGTACGCTTCATCGGCGAGTCCAGCCAGTGGATTGTCATCAACTACTCGGCGGTGTTCATCCTGGCCATTGCAGGCTGGAGCCTCTACGACAGGCCACAGTTTGACTTCCGTCCCTATCATGTGGGCAGCGACCTACGCACAGGGTGGAACAAGATGATGGATGGCGAGGAGTCGCCCTATACCGACTTCTTCATAGAGCGGATGGACGACGGCGAGGACATCACCGAACAGGTGCTGGGCAACGAGGGCTACACCTTCCTGCTGGTGGCACCCTATCTGGAGAAGGCCGACGACTCACAGCTGGACCTGATTAATCAGGTATATGAGTATGCTCAGGACTATGGCTATCCGTTCTACGGGCTGACAGCCAGTGGCGAGAAAGCCGTGAGCCAGTGGCGCGACCTGACAGGCGCTGAATATCCGTTCTGTCAGACTGACGGCACCACGCTGAAGACCATCATTCGCAGCAATCCAGGTCTGCTGTTGCTGAAAGACGGTGTAGTGATAGGCAAATGGAGTCATAACATGCTGCCTAACGAGTACGACCTGGACAAGCCGCTGGAAGAGTCGGAGCTGGGCCATCTGTCTGGCGACTCTGTGGCTCGACGTATTCTGGCTTTGCTGATGTGGTTTGTGCTGCCGCTGGTATTGCTCAGCATAGCCGACCGCCTCTGGGCTTGGACCAAATGGATAAGAAAACGTAAAGACAACTATAATTCTATCAACAAAAAAGAAGAAAAAATGAGAAAGAAAATTGTTGCAGGTAACTGGAAGATGAACATGAATCTCCAGGACGGTATCGCTCTTGCAAAGGAGCTGAACGAGACTTTGAAGGCTGAGAAGCCTAACTGTGGTGTAGTAATCTGCACTCCATTCATCCACCTCGCTTCTATCGCACAGTTCCTCGACCAGAACATCATCGGTCTGGGTGCTGAGAACTGCGCTGACAAGGAGAAGGGTGCTTTCACTGGTGAGGTTAGCGCCGAGATGGTAAAGAGCACTGGTGCTCAGTACGTTATCCTGGGTCACTCAGAGCGTCGTGAGTACTACAAGGAGACTCCAGAGATCCTGAAGGAGAAGGTGCTTCTGGCTCAGAAGAACGATCTGAAGGTTATCTTCTGTATCGGTGAGTCACTCGAGGAGCGCGAGGCTGGCAAGCAGAACGAGGTAGTAAAGGCCGAGCTCGAGGGTTCAGTATTCAACCTCTCTGAGGAGGACTTCCGCAAGATCGTTATCGCCTACGAGCCAATCTGGGCTATCGGTACTGGTAAGACCGCTACCGCTGAGCAGGCTGAGGAGATCCACGCTTACATCCGTTCAATCATCGCTGAGAAGTACGGTCAGGCTGTAGCCGACGATACTACTATCCTTTACGGTGGTAGCTGCAAGGCTAGCAACGCTCCTGAGCTGTTTGCAAAGCCCGACATCGATGGTGGTCTGATTGGTGGTGCTTCACTGAAGGCTGCTGACTTCAAGGGCATCATCGACGCCTTTAAGTAAACAAAAGTAAAAAGGTAAAGAAGTAAGAAAGTAAAAGATTTAATGATTATGCGTATGAAGACAAGGCTATTGCAACCTATTATTAAAAAGGTATTAGTCATTTTACCTTTTTACCTTTTTACTTTTTTACCTTTAACCGCACAGACTTATACTCAGCGCATACAAAAGACTGCGCAGGGTCAGGGTACGGTGACCATCCATCAGGATGAAGCCATCGACGAACTGGTAAACGGCGTTGCCACACCTGCCACACCTAAAAAGGACAGCAAGCCGGCAGCAAAGCCACAGAACCAGACGCCAAAGCCTCAGACCCCTACCCCAACTCCCAAACCACAGACTCCCGCCGTCGTAGTGGAGCTGCCAGAGCCAGCAGCCGTTGACTCTATTGACAACGCTGGATCAAAACGCACGTTTAAGACCACGGGCTATCGCATCCAGGTGTTTGCTGGCGGCAACACACGTCGCGACAGACAGCGTGCAGAACAGGCTGGCAACGCCCTCAGGCAGTTGTATCCTGGCGAGGAGGTCTATGTACATTTCTATTCGCCCCGATGGATATGCCGTCTGGGCAACTACCGCACCTACGAGGAGGCCCACGAGAAGATGCTGGAGATACGTAAGATGGGCTATGAATCGGCTACTGTCGTGAAAGGAAAGATTACCGTCACACAATAATATAATGACTACAGAACCAGAATACAGAGAAGGCCTCGAAGAGTTGGCCTCACACTATAAGAGAATCCTCGAGCTGCTGGGTGAAGACCCCACTCGCGAGGGATTGGAAAAGACGCCTATCCGTGTGGCAAAAGCCATGCAGGTGCTGACCCGCGGCTACGAGATGGATGCACGCGAGGTATTGATGGGTGCTTTGTTCAAGGAAGACTATAATCACATGGTCATTGTCAAGGACATTGACTTCTTCTCGCTTTGCGAGCACCACATGCTGCCCATGTATGGCAAGGTGCATGTGGCCTATATCCCCAACGGCTACATCACTGGCTTGTCTAAGATAGCCCGTGTGGTCGATATCTACAGCCATCGTCTGCAGGTACAGGAGCGCATGACCATGCAGATACGCCAATGCATTGAAGAGACCCTGCATCCGCTGGGTGTTATGGTGGTGGTTGAAGCCAAGCATATGTGCATGCAGATGCGTGGTGTTGAGAAGCAGAACAGCATCACCACAACCAGCGAGTTCAGCGGTGCCTTCGAGCAGGCCAAGACTCGCCAGGAGTTTATGAACTTAATATCACACCAATATATTTAACATTCAACTCAAAATCCCATAACTACTATGAAGCCTAGTGATCGCGGCTCATACCGCAAAAAAGAATCTCTTTTTTCATCGTTCACAAACAGCTGTCTGGGACGTATCCTCATCAGTATCTTCATTCTCATCGCACTGATGGTTATTGCCGTCATTACGAAACCCTCTGAGGAGACGATGTTTGCCGAGACTAACGACAACATCCGCCAGTGTATTGAGGAAAACGACAGTTTGACGCTGGACGGTCTCGACGAGATGGTGAACAATATCGGCTATATGTTTTCAACAACCGATACCACCAGTGCTAACGAAATGATGGCCCAGTTCGAGAAGTACAACCGACTGGAGTATTACGACCACACGCTGTTCTCTACCATTCGTCTGTACAACAACTACCGCATCGAGGGCGTACGCTGTGCCGTAGGCATCTTCGGTATGGTTATTCCTACTGCCAACTTCAACGACTTCCTGCTACGCGTAGGTCCTGTCAGAAAAGACTATAACCAACCAGTTGTCACCAATCCTGGAGGCGATGAGGAATATTTCGGTGAGAACCCCGACCTGGGCGGCGTGTTCCGCTATGAAGGAGAATAAACTATAAAAATGATTCGTCGAATCGTCATTTTGCTATACACCACGCTGTGGTGCATCGCTATTGGTGCGCAGCAGCAAGAGCAGTCATTCATCAGCGGAGCGGTGATTGACGATGAGACGGGTGACTCTATATCGTTTGCCAGCATTGTTTATAAAGGGCATAACGTCTCGGCAGTGGCCGATGCCTGGGGCAAATACAAGATTGAACGCCACGAAGGCTGGAACATCACCGTCAGCGCCGTAGGCTATAAGACACGCATCATTGCCATCATTGGTCGCACCAGGAAGCATCTGAACATCCGACTGAAGCCCGACAACAAACAGCTGGAGGGTGTCACCATCAAGTCTTCACGCAGTCGCTACAGCCGCAAGGACAACCCTGCCGTAGAACTGATGAAGCGCGTGGTGGCAGCGAAGAAAAAGACCAATCTGGCCAACAACGACTATTACCGCTACAACAAATACGAGCGTCTCACCGTAGCACTCAACGACCTCACCCCAGAGCAGTTGGAAAAGCCGCCTTTCTCCAAGACGCCCTGGCTGCTCAATCATGTGGAGGTGAGTCCCTACACCAACAAGCTGGTGCTGCCTGTCAGCGTTGACGAGACCGTATCGCAGAAGTTCTATCGTAAGTCGCCTCACGACGAGAAGAACATCATTCAAGGACAGACCTCGACGGGTATCAACGACTATTTCCAGACGGGCGACATCATCAACACGGTGGTAAAGGACGTTTTCACAGATGTTGACCTCTACCAAGACGACATCCGCCTGCTGCAGCGCCCCTTCACCTCGCCCATGTCTGAGGCAGGTATCGGCTTCTACCGCTATTATATAGAAGACACGCTGGCCATAGGCATGGACAGTTGCATACACCTATCGTTCCTGCCTAACAACATGCAGGATATGGGATTCCGCGGTGATCTGTATATCCTGAACGACTCTACCCTCCATCTGCGTCGCTGCCAGCTCACTATCCCTAAGCAGAGCAGCGTCAACTTCGTAGAAAACATGCAGGTGATGCAGGAATACGAGAAGCTGCCCGACGGCCAGTGGGTGCTTACTCAGGACGATATGACCACCGAACTCAAGCTCTTTGATTTCATCAGTACTGGCGCCCTCGTCACACGTATCACCCGCTATTCGGAATATGCCTTCGACGAGGTGCCCAATAAGATATTCAAGGGCAAGAAAGACGAGGTGACTGAGGCCGACGCCCAGATGCGCGACAAGGAGTTTTGGGAGCAATACCGACAGGTGGAGCTCACCAAGAGCGAGAGCTCAATGGATAAGTTCATGCACAACATTGAGAACACCAAGGGCTTCAAGTATGTGCTCTTCGGCCTTAAGACGCTGTTCGAGAACTCGCTGGAGACAGGCAACCCCAACTATCTAGACATCTGTCCTGTCAACACCTTCATCACCCAGAACTACGTTGACGGCTGGCGCTCACGACTGAGTGCGAAGACCACCGCTAACCTCAACAAGCACCTGTTCCTATCAGGCTACTACGCCCACGGCTGGGGCAGTCATCGCAACTACTACAACGCTGAGATGACCTACTCGCTCAATGCGAAGAAGTACCTGCCCCACGAGTTCCCACGGCGCACGCTCACCCTGCAGTCCACGCAGGATATCTTCTCGCCAGGCGACCGCTTCATGGAGTCCGACAAGGATAATATCTTCGTGGCAATAAAGTGGGCCGAGACCAACAAGATGATGTCGTACAACCGTCAGCAGGCTGCCTTCGAATACGAGACCGACTGGGGCCTCAAGGCTATTGTCAGCGGAAAGATGGAAGAGAACGAAGCCTTCGGCAACATGTCGTTCCAGACACTCGACAAGCCCTATATGCCGAACTTCAGCAAGACGGGCAACCATGAGTACCTGCGCACCACCGAGGCCTCTATCTTCCTGCGCTATGCTCCTGGCGAGACCTATATTAATAATAAGCTGCGCCGACGCGTCATCAACCTCGACGCCCCTGTGTTCAGCATCCGCCACACCATTGGCTTTAACGGCGTGCTGGGCGGCGACTATAACTTCCACCTCACGGAGGCTCATATCTTCAAGCGTTTCTGGCTGAACAGCTGGGGCAAGTTCGATGTCGACATCAAGGGCGGCATACAATGGGACCAGGTGCCCTACCCCCTCCTCATCATGCCTGCTGCCAACCCCTCGTTCATCCAGCAGCCACGCACCTTCAGCCTCATCAACACGATGGAGTTTCTTAACGACCGCTATGCCTCACTTATGCTGGCATGGGATATGAACGGTAAGATTCTCAACCGCATACCCCTGGCCAAGAAACTCTACTGGCGCGAGTATCTGGGACTGCGCATGCTCTGGGGTGAACTCTCCGACAAGAACAACCCCTACCTGCCAGAGAATGCTGGCAACGAGCGACTGATGTATTTCCCTGAAGGTGTGAACCTCATGACCTTCAATCATCCCTATGCCGAAGTGGTGGTAGGTGTGCACAACATCTTCAAGTTCTTCCGCGTAGAATGGGTCAAGCGTCTCACTTATAAAGACCTGCCCACCGCTCCACATTGGGGCATACGCTATGGTGTGTCGCTCACCTTCTAACCTCATGCGAATAGGACTTTTCATTGAAAACAAAGTCACCCTATTCGCGCACGACAGTTAGCTAATTCTGGTAATTTCGGATGTGCTAGTTAGTGGAAAATTCACTTTTTCCTTTTTTTTTTCATAGTTTTTTCATATCTTTGTCGCAGATTTTACATACTCTACCCAAGGTCTACCCAAGGTCTACCCAAGGTGTAGCCAAGGTATAGCCAAGGTGTAGCCAAGGTAAAAAGGCTGACATCACCTTGGATAGAACCAGAGTACTGCTTGGATAGGGTATGGATAGAGTGAAGGAATAAGTCTGTTGGGAATAATAAAATATTGTAGAAACTAATTATATAACAGTATGGTAAAAATTAAACAAGTCGGCGTTGGCCGAATGGCATCAGGAAAAATCGATGGTATTACGTATGTAACTCGTGGGGATGTAACCTTTGCGCGTTCCAAGCCCACTATGCCCGCACACGTCTACACCACTCCGGCGGCCAAAAAACGTCGTGCCATCTTTAACATGATTCAGATGCATTTGAAGCATCATCTGCCTACACTTCGCAAGACGATAACACCCAAAGGAATCGGAAGTGCCTATACCCGCTATTATTCGCTTAATGCCAAGCCGCTTGCCAGAGCCTTGGAGGTGTTGGCGGAGGAAATGGTGGCTGGGAAGGATGTTACCATCAATGATGTTGAGGAGGCCATCATTGCTTACGCTGCCGACCATCCCGATGAGATTTGTATTGCAAGCCTCAAAGGCTACAAGGATTTGTTTCTAAGCGGTCCTTGGCCTGACACCATTACTCTCCATGCAGTCAAGGGCAAAAGCACTGTCATCATCACCGCTATGTAGCATCTCAAAAAAAACGAAGGCGTAGTGAAACACGATAATTAAAAACCCGCACGAAACTCCTGAGTCACCCAAGTCACCATGCAGAATTTCCTGTTTATAGGGGTTTCAAGAGAGTCAACTTCTCTGAAATGTTAAAATCACCGAAGTCAAAAAAAATAAGAGGATGAGCCTCATGACTCATCCTCTTCGATTGGTCGGGATTACTGGACTCGAACCAGCGACCTCGCGCCCCCCAGACGTGTGCGCTACCAACTGCGCTAAATCCCGATCCTTTTTTTAAGCTTAGCACTGACGTTTTCGTCGAATGCGGGTGCAAAGGTACAGAGTTTTTCCGAGACTGCCAAATTTTTCCTAAAGTTTTTTCGTTTTCCTGCGTTAATCTTCTCAAATAGCTTTCGTATTTCAGTTTTATTTTGTATCTTTGCCCCAATTATGACAACATATAACATCACAAAACCTAAACGACTGCAGGCAACTATCAAATTACCTGCGTCGAAAAGCATATCAAACAGAGCATTAATCATCTATGCACTGGCTGGCGGCGACATTCTGCCAGAGAACCTAAGCGACTGCGACGACACGAAAGTTGTGATTAATGCGCTGAAAAAGATGCCAGAGGTCATCAACATCAAGGCGGCAGGCACCGCCATGCGCTTTATGACGGCCTTTCTGGCTGCCACAGAGCATGGTGAACATGTCATCACTGGAACGGAACGTATGAAGCACCGCCCCATCAAGATTCTGGTGGACGCATTGCGACAGCTGGGTGCCGACATCCAATACGAGAACGAAGAGGGTTTTCCACCCCTGCGCATCAAGGGCGCTATGCTCGATGGCGGAACGCTGGAGGTGGCTGGCAACATCAGTTCTCAGTTTATCTCGGCATTGCTGCTCATTGGTCCTGTGCTGCGCAAGGGTATGACGCTGCGCCTGCTGGGCGACATCATCTCAAGGCCCTACATCGACCTGACGCTGTGGACCATGCGAGAGTTTGGCGCCGAGGCCGAATGGACCTCGGTAGACACCATTACCATTCAGCCCAAGCCCTATACAGCACGCCCCTATCTGATTGAAAACGACTGGAGCGCAGCCAGCTACTGGTACGAGATGGTGGCGCTGAGCGACGACCCAGAGGCCCAGGTACGACTGGAAGGACTGATGGACGGCTCAAAGCAGGGCGACTCCAGCGTGCGTTATATCTTCAGCCTGCTGGGCGTGAAGACCACGTTCGCCACCAGGAAGTCTGGTGTGCCTACCACCATCACGCTAAGCAAGAGCGGACACAGGGTGATACGCTTGGAGTATGACTTCGTCAACGCCCCCGACCTGGCCCAGACCTTCGTCTGCGCCTGTTGCGCAATGGGTGTGCCCTTCCGTTTCACTGGTCTGCAGACACTGAAAATCAAGGAGACCGACCGTATCGCGGCCTTAAAGACCGAGTTGGGCAAGCTGGGCTATGTCCTCGAAGCCATCAATGACCGCGAGTTGAGGTGGGACGGCACCAAATCTCCAGCCTCCAACCTCCAATCTCCAGCCTCCATCGACACCTACGACGATCACCGCATGGCGCTAGCCTTTGCTCCTATGGCACTCGTCAGTCCCATCTGCATCAACAATCCAGAGGTTGTTTCGAAGTCTTATCCCCATTATTGGGAGGATTTGGAGAATGCAGGGTTTACAGTAAACGAGTAACGCTATGCAGTTTGCACTGATATGTATAGGAGCTTTGGTGGCGCTGGGTATTGTGGCGGCATTGGCGTCGATGCTGACGAAAGGCGGCACCGACGAGCCTGTTGTAGAGGCTCACGACTGTGCCTCCTGCAGCAGCAAAGTCTCCGGAGATTGTAAAATTGCCTGCCTGATGGAGGAGAAAAAGCGCAAAGAAGGCAATAAATCAGAAGTTTAGGAGTTCTTTAATTATGCATTAAGCATTAAGAACCAAGCATTATAAAGAATGCGCAGGCACAATTACATATTATTGATTGTCGTCGTCAGCACGCTGCTGACGGCCTGCTCTGTGCATAAAAACACGGCAAGGAGCCGTTTCTGGCAGTCGTTTACTGCAAGATACAATACCTATTATAATGGTCAGCTGGCCTATATCGACGGCGCTCTTGAGAAAGAGAAAGGCAACAAGGACAACTTCACCGAGATGCTGCCTCTGCATACCGTTGGCAACAAACAGAGCCTGACAATAGGCAAAGGCAACTTTGAGCGCACGGTAGAGAAGATGGAGAAGACCATCAAACAGCACTCTATCAAGGCCAAGCCCGAATGGAAGAAGTCACGTCGCAAGACAGCACGCGACAAAGAATGGCTGGGACGCAAGGAGTATAACCCGTTCCTGTGGAAAGCGTGGCTGATGATGGGTATGGCACAGTTTCAGAAAGGCGACTTCGACGAGGCTGCGGCCACCTTCAGTTATATGTCGCGACTCTATCAGTCACAGCCTATGCAGAACGGCATAGCTCGTGCCTGGCTGGCCCGCTGCTACGTAGAACTCGACTGGCTCTACGATGCCGAGGACGTGATTCGCAACATGAGTCGCGACTCCATTCACTACCTGGCTAAGAAACACTGGGATGTGACCTATGCTGACTACTATCTGAAGACTGGCGAGCTGGAGAAGGCTGTGCCCTACCTGCGACAGACCATCAAACACGAGAAGCGCAAGACGCAGAAAGCGCGCGAGTGGTTCCTCATGGGACAGGTTTTAGGTGCCCTGGGACAACGTGAGGAGGCCTACAAAGCCTATCAGAAGGCCATCCGTCAGAACCCGCCTTACGAACTGGAGTTCAATGCCCGCATTGCCCAGACTGAGGTGATGGCTAAAGGCAATTATAAAAAGATGATTGCGCGTCTGAACCGCATGGCGCATTCTGACAATAACAAGGATTATCTGGATCAAGTGTACTATGCCATTGGTAATATCTACCTGATGCAGAAAGACACCACACAGGCCATCGCTGCCTATGAAAAAGGCAACGAGAAGGCTACACGCAGTGGCATAGAGAAGGGTGTGCTGCTATTGAAGCTGGGCAACCTGTACTGGGTATTGGAAAAATACAATGATGCCCAGCGTTGCTATGGTGAGGCTATCGGACTGCTTGACAAGGAGCGCCCTGACTATGAGGAGCTGTCGAAACGCTCAAAGGTCCTTGACGAGCTAGTGCCCTTTACCGATGCCGTCCATCTGCAGGACTCGCTGCAGGAGTTGGCCTTGATGCCTGAGAAAGACCGTTTGGCAGCCATCGACCGCGTCATCGACGAACTGAAGAAAAAGGAAAAGGAGGAGCGCAAGAAGCAACAGGAGGCCGAGGTAGAGCAAGCACTGCAGAAGCGAAACACTACTGGCAACCGCAACCAGCCCAGACAGACCCCACAGCAGAATACGAATGCGAACAACACTAACGGCCAGTGGTATTTCTACAACCAGATGGCAGTAAACCAAGGTAAGCAAAGCTTCCAAAAGCAGTGGGGCAAGCGAGAGAACCAAGATGACTGGCAGCGTGCCAACAAGACGGTGGTGAATCTTGACCTGCCGGAAGACACAGAGACTCCTGAAGTCCCTGACAGTCTGGAAATGCCAGAAATGGATACCACTGAGCTCAGCGATTCCGTTGCTGGCGATACTGCCGAGGCTGACACGCTGGCCAACGATCCGCACAACCGCGAATACTACCTGGCACAGATTCCCTTCACTGACGAGCAGAAAGCCGCAAGCGACCTGATTATCATGGACGGACTGTTCAATGCTGGCATCATCTTCAAGGACAAACTGGAAAATATGTCGCTGGCAGAGAAGCAGTTAGTGCGTCTCACCACTCAATATCCTGACTTCGAGAAAATGGATCAGGCATGGTATCACCTCTTCCTGCTCTACTCAAGAAAGGGCGACACAGCATCGGCCAACGCCTGTCTGGAGAAACTGATAGAGAACTATCCTGAGAGCGAATGGACCATCCTGCTTAACGACCCCTACTTCGAAGAGAATGCACGCTTTGGTGAACATATCGAGGACTCGCTCTATGCTGCCACCTACGACGCCTTCAAGGAAAATAACCACAGCATGATTCACGCCAATGCGAAACTCTCAGAAGAACGTTTCCCATTGGGCGAGAACCGTCCTAAGTTCATCTTCATCAACGGCCTCAGCCTGTTGAATGAAGGCGATGCGAAGGGCTGTGTGGCAGAACTGAAGACGGTGGTGGAGAAATATCCACAGAGTGAGGTCACCGAGATGGCTGGTATGATTATCAAGGGTGTGCAGGAGGGAAAGACACTCTATGGCGGTAAGTTCGACCTCGATGATATCTGGTCACGCCGTGATGTGACCCTCGAGCTCGACTCTGCCTCTGCCGACACGCTATCGGCCGACCGCAACGTGCCGTTCCTTTTCATGTTGGCCTATCAGCCTGACTCGGTCAACGAGAACCAGCTGCTCTACGAGATGGCTCGCTTTAATTTCTCTAACTTCCTGGTGCGCAACTTCGACCTCGAGATAGAACGCGAGCAGGGTTTCAGCCGCATGCTCATTCGTGGCTTCCTCAGCTTTGACGAGGCGCTGCAATATGCCCGTCAGCTCTATGCTGCCGATGTCATGCAGGACGTACTGACCCACTGTCGCAGTGTGGTCATCAGCGAACGCAACCTGACACTTATCGGCACGCGCTACAGCTACAGGGACTACGATGAGTTCTATGAGCGGGTGTTCCTGCCACTGCCCATCACCAACGAGGAACTATTGAACACGCCTACCGACATGGAGGTGTTCGACGCTGACGATGAGCCAGAAGAAGAGGAGGAAGAAGAGGAAGAATACGAAGATGATGATGACTTTGACCTCTGGTAAGGTTTAAGGTTTGAGATTTAAGGTTTGAGGTATATGAATTACAATCTGCTATGGGTTGACGATGAGGTGGAGCTACTGAAGGCCCACATCATCTTTCTCGAGAAAAAAGGTTACGAAGTGACTACCGTGAGTAACGGCACCGATGCCATCGACCTGTGTCGCAACAGGTCCTTCGACCTCGTATTGCTCGATGAGCAGATGCCAGGCCTCAGCGGTCTGGACACGCTGCAGCGCATCAAGCAGATATCGCCTGCCACTCCTATAGTCATGGTGACCAAGAGCGAGGAGGAGAACATCATGGAGCAAGCCATAGGACAGAAGATTGCCGACTACCTCATCAAGCCTGTGAACCCCAACCAGATTCTGTTGGTACTGAAGAAGAACATACATCGTCGCGAGATAGAGACCGAGGTGACACAAAGCCGCTACCAGCAGCAGTTTCAGCAGATTGCCATGCAGATTATAGACTGCCGCACATGGCAGGAATGGATTGCTGTGTACAAGCAATTGGTGCACTGGGAACTGCAACTGTCGAGTACCGACTCACAGATGACGGAGATGCTGGCCATGCAGAAAGAGGAGGCCAACCTTGGCTTTGCCAAGTTCGTCAAGAAGAACTACCTAAACTGGGTTGGCGGCGGCAGTTCTGATACGCCACTCATGTCTAACCGTATCTTTAAGGAAAAGGTCTTCCCGCTTCTGAATCAAAAGGAAAAGGTATTTCTGGTAGTTCTCGACAACTTCCGCTACGACCAATGGCGAGTATTGGCTCAGGAAATTGGCGACCAGTTCGACCTGGACGAGGACTTGTATTGTTCCATCCTACCTACGGCCACACAATATGCCCGTAACGCCATCTTCAGTGGACTGATGCCCAACAAAATAGCCCAGATGTTTCCTGACCTCTGGGTGGACGAGGACGAAGAGGAGGGCAAGAACCTCAACGAGGGACCACTTATCCAGACACAACTGGAGCGCTATCGCCGTCATGAGTCATTCTCGTACAACAAAATCAACTCTTCTTCCGATGCCGAAAAGTTTATGCAGCAACTCAACCAGTTGGGCAAGAACGACCTGAACGTCGTAGTTTTCAACTTCATCGACATGCTGAGCCATGCACGAACAGAGTCTAAGATGGTACGCGAGTTGGCTAACAACGAATCGGCTTATCGCAGCATCACATTGTCATGGTTCCGCCATTCTGTCATCGCCGAGTTTTTCCGCTGGTTGGCTCAGACCAACTATAAGGTTATCGTCACCACCGACCACGGCTCCATACGCTGCACCAAACCCGTGAAGATTGTGGGCGACCGCAACACCAATACAAACCTGCGCTATAAGTTGGGTAAGAATCTGGGATACGATGCCAAGGACCTCTTTGTCATCAAAGACCCCGCACAGGCCCAACTGCCATCGCCCAACCTTTCTACGAGCTATGTCTTCGCCACTGGCGACTCGTTCTTTGCCTATCCTAACAACTACAATTACTACGTGTCCTATTACAAGGACACATTCCAGCACGGCGGCATCTCAATGGAAGAGATGATTATTCCGCTCATCACAATGACAGGTAAGAAACGATAAGAATAAGGATTATCCGTTATCGATAATCACCGTTGGGGTATCATGATAGCGGCCAACGACAAGGAAATGCTTATGCGTCTTGTAGCGATAGAGACCCGCCATCGTCGTAATTACCAACTCATAGCTCTGACCTATCTCCAACTGGTCGAGAGTGAGCAACTGGTTATAGCTCGTTGACTCTTTCGGCTTGAACTCATAGAACAAGCTGTCAGGAATGAGAACCGTCTGTGGGTCATCAAGGTTGACCGTGGTTGAGAAAGTTCCTTCTGGTGAACTGATGCCAGTAAAGATAAAATGTACGTTGCTACCACAATAGGTGCGTAGCAGCTCGAAGCTGGCGCTGAGGCAGTCTACATCGCAAACCATAATACAACGCAATGCTGGCCACAGTTGATGTACCATCTGCGTACCAATATGGTGATCTTCCATTATTTCGCGAATGGCGTTGGCCCGTTCAGGATTTTGCGGTATGCAGGCAGTGCCGTTTTCTATATCCTCGGTCAACTTGGGCCAGTTCTTCTCGATATAGCGCAACAGTTCCACCATGTAGTCATAATGCTCGCAGATGGCCAGCGATATGTCTTTCTGACTAAGGGCATAGAGTGCCTGTAGATAGCTATAGTCTGCTTGGTCTTGTTTGCCTGCTATATCAACAGGTATGGCATATATCTGCTTACTGTCAAAGTCACGCTTCACCAACAAACGCCCCAACAGATTACCTATAGTCATTCCAGAGGATAGTCGCTCCACATTATTATCAACGAGGTTGAGTGTCATGCCCTCTGTCAGATAGCCATAATTGCCTGCCAGATAGAAGCCCGCACAGAAACTGTAGTCATAGCTCGTCTGCACACTCCATCTTGACTGGGGCAACTGCTTCTGTCCATCAAAGGTAGATATGTGCTCTGTGAGATAGGCCGTCAGGACGTTTCGTTCGCCCTTGGCAACACGCTCGATATAGGCAGAATAATCATCATAAGTGGTCAGGGGCAGATAGCATCTGAAATCGGCCATGTTATGGATGCCTTCAAATCGATGGTCACGTCCGAACAACGTCTTTGCATTCTCACGCACCAGCCTCATGACAAATTCCTCCTGACTGCGCATGGGATTGTAGGTAATGTCCTCCAGTCTGCTTCTCACTTCCTGGCCATCAGCCCACCGTGTCTCATTCACTATTTTGATGATCTTCTCGTCCATAGGCGTTATCGGTTCCTACCCTTGATGAGTTCTGGATTGGCAATTTCTATTTCATATTGTTCCACCGATCCTTTCATATTGAAGGTCAGAGTGGCACTGTCTGTAGTGACATCCAACGAGCATGGTGCACCTTCAATCAAAGGAATACAGCTGTTGCTGCCCACAGGGAAGCCACAGCATACGGGGATGTCATATTTGGCAAGGTGAGCAATCAGCATCTGCTCAACACAACCATACTGCAGGTCGTACTTGACGGAATTGAACGAACCGAAGATAATGCCTTTCACCCTTTCGAAATCATTCTGCAACGACAACATGTAGAACAACCTATCTATACTGTGCAGCGATTCTTCCACTTCTTCTATAAAAAGAATGATGTCTTTCTTCGGTGGGAGGTGGTATCTTGTGCCCGATATGGCAGAATAACTTGAAAGATTGCCTCCTATAAGTATTCCTTCTGCATGACCGGTACGGTTATAGGGGTTGCCGGGAATCTTATATTGTGGCAATGTACCAAAAAGAATATCTCGAGTGAGAGAGGTAGCCGGCTCCTGGCTGCCTGCTATCTGGAATGCCATAGGGCCGTGGATGCTCATGATGCCGGCATTGGCCACAGCATAGAGCAGAGTGGTGATATCACCATGACCTATCAGCCATTTAGGGTTTTTCTGGAAGTATTCTGGCGGTATGCGGCTCAGCAAGTGAAGTGAACCATAGCCACCACGCGAACATATAATCGCCTTAATGCTGCTGTCTTCGAATGCCCACTGCAGGTCTGCGGCACGTTCATCTGCCGTTCCTGCGTATGCATTAACATTCAGATTGTTGGTGTGGGGGCCGATGACAGGTTGTAAACCCCAGCCCTTGATGGTCTCTGCAGCTAACTGAATGGCCTCTTGGGGCACCCAATAGGCGGGGGATATAAAAGCCACTTTATCCCCTGGCTTCAGATAGGGCGGTTGTACGATCTTTTTTCCTTGATACATATTTTTATAATTATAGTTTCTGGCAGCTTTCTGTACCGATATACAAAGGTACATTATTTTTTGATAATAGGCAATAGTTAGCAGTCTCACAACTGCATTTTTGTAAATTCTGAGACTATTTTTGTAAATTCTGAGACTTCATCCAGTCTGTGACGGTCTGCCCTTTGAACAATTTGAACGCTGTTGCAAAGGTGCTGTAGCTCTTGAAACCACTCTCGTAGGCTAACTGATTGGCGGTAATGGGACGCATCAATGAAGAAGATTCATTATAAATGCGTTCGAAATGTTCGATGCGCAGGCGATTGATATAAGCATTATAGGTTATACCCTGTTGAGCGAAATAACAACTCAAATAGGTACGGTTGGTGCCAACAATCTCGCTGAGTTGTGTCAGCGTCAGGTCGTGTAGCAGATAGAGTTTTGGTGTTTCGCAAAAGTCATGAAGCAAGGCACCAATGTTAGAGGGAACGGCTACGGAGGCACTCTTGGGTTCGTCGTCGCAATCCGTGATGGTTTCATCTATGACCTCTTCGAGTTGCTGCAATGTCTCCACACGCCAAAGCAGGAAGACGATGATGAAAATAGTGTTCGCTTGTGCCAGATACTCCCTAACAATCTCTCCTGGGTTCGTTGTATATATCTCATATATAATCAGAATAATAACCACAAAGAGCAGACTCTGCCACACCTCTTTATGCTCCAAGTCGGCATAGTTATCGTGCAGCCAACGACCATAACGTATCAGTGCATAGACGTAATGGGCAACAAAGACGACCATGACTGTCACCTCCCAATAGTGTAACATCTCTAAACCATAGAATTCATCGTGTTTGGCAATTCCTATGAAAGCCAAAACGACAATGGGTATTTGAGTCAGAACCCAAGGCCAGAAACGACGATGACGGTCCTGCAACATACGTAGCAGCATAGCCATCGCGAGCGGCACGAGTGTGACATGGTCGAGTGCTACTGCTGTGATGTTGCGCACCAAACGGTCATCTGTCAGCCAATAGAAGCCAAGCGCAAACCACCACACGTGACTCAGTACCACTGCCATAAAGAAGGCTGCCGTGCAACAACGTAGCACCTTTGGCGGATTGACATCTGGTGCAATAGCATTGCTACGCCTTAGCCACAGATAAAGAGCAGCCAATAGGGCCAGCACAGTAGTGCCGCCATAGAACATGAGAAATATAAGGTCTTGTAAACTCTGATGCGCGTACATAATTAATTATTATTCATCATCAGAGCCATCAGCAATAGTAAGACCAGCACGGTATTCTGCAGGCGTAATGCCATAGCAGCGCTTAAATTGTTCACGAAAATTAGGAGCGGTGAAACCCACTTCACGGGCCACATCGGTGATGTTCTTCTCAGGGTGGTTGGTTAACAGGTCATAAGCCACCTCCATACGGATAGAGTTGATATACTGAGGAAAGGACATGCCATCGGCAAAGGCATTTAGCTGATTGTTCAAATGGTGACGGCCAATACCGAAGCGCTCCATGATGTCTTCACGCATCAAATTCACTTGCGCATAGAGGCGTTCATTACGGATAATGGAATCAATAGTTTTAAATAGGTCTTTGTCCATGCGGTTAAAATTTTCTTCCGCAAAATTAATCATTATTGGTTTAATTTGGAAGAAAACATATGCACATATTTGGTATATGGCCCAAAAAAGTGCATTTCAGACGTGAAATGTACATCATTATCTTACATTTTCTTACGCAATTTCTGGAATTCAGCCGGTGTTACACCATATCTCCTCTTAAACTGTTCACGGAAATTTGCAGGCATAAAGCCCACCTCAGAGGCAATTGCAGAGACCGTCATTTCTGGATTGTCTCGAAGCAGGCAGAGTGCCTCCTCCAAACGAATATTGTTGATATACTGTGGAAAGGAAAGTCCATCAGTGTGCTCAGACAATAGGTCGTTAAGTGCATGGCGACTGATTGAGAACTTGTCACAGATATCCTGACGCTGCAAGCCGACATTGGCAAAAAGTCGCTCTGTGCGGATGGCCGTATCAACAGATAAAAAGACATCTGTCTGCTCTTCCTTCATGGGGAGAGCTTGGGGGGCAAGCTGCTGCGACTGCTCATTAATCATACGTACCAAGGCACGGTTCTTTTCTGTGACAACACGCTTCTGTCGGAAGAAATAGAGGGCAAAGACGATGGCCAGCAGGGCTAAAACCGCTATGGCGACACTGATGATATGTAAGCGCTCGGCCACAGCCTGTTGTTCATGAATCATCAACTGCTGTTCCTGGGCATGATAGCGGGCGGCATAATCATGGGCTTCACTGGCATGAAGACTGTCGCTCAACGCTTTCGAGAGGTTGGCATAACGTCTTTGGTAATCGTAGGCTTCCGCCTGATATCCCTTGGAATATGCTGCGACAGCTCGTGAACGAAGGATGACGGCATAGTCATCGTTGAGCGTGTCACCAGCCATACGACACTCCATCTCATCGTAAGTGGTCAATGCCTCGTCATACATACCCAAGGCCATCTGCGTGGAGGCTATCATGCGGCGGGCCATGAAGGTCTTGCCGTAACCACTCTGATTAAATAACAAGAGATAATCTTCAGCCTTTGCCCTTTCATTGTTCAAGGCATACGCCTGCGCCATGAATGCCCATGCCTGTGCACGACAATAGTCCAGATAACGGTCACGGTCGGTGGGGTTGTCACTCCACGACAGGCGGTAGCTGTCCTCAGCATAGTCCTTTGAATGTTGTTCGTAGTGGTCCAAGCGGTCGAGGATGCGCTGTGCCAACAGAATGACTTCGGCATCACGATGTAGTTCATTAAGGGCGTTGATCTTACGTTTTACAGCAACGATAAAGGCATCCATGCGGTCAATGCTACCGGGAGCATCGAGGTGGCTGATGGCTTCGTCGAGTTTGTCAAGTCCTTCGTCAACCCGTCCCAGAAACGTCATCACCAGACCAATATCGGCCTCAGTGCGCCATCGTTCGGTGTCTTCGCCCTGCTGCTGACAAAGCGTGGCCTTTTGTGTAGCCCAATGCAGATACGCTTCATCATCATGTTTGACACGACTGGTGGCAATGAGCATGTCATAGATATTCTCCTGCTCTGAAGGCTCATTTCTTACCGAGTCGTGACAGAGTAGTGTCTCACAGATTATGATAGCAGAATCCGGATTCTGCTTCTCGAGTGACTTGCTGTAGATTTTAGCGCGGATAAACTGAGCTCGGTATTCGCTGATATTGCCTAAAAGCAAGGCAGAATCGAGCAGGATGAGCGCCCGTTCTGGATTTGTGGCATAAACTACTAATACTGAGTCCTGTTGGTAAGGCGTATCACCCAGGTGCGGCAATTGTCTCACAGACTTGTCTCCCCCACAGCCACCGGCCAACAGGAGGACAAAACATAGTATGGTTAGATATGCCACCTTTTTCATATCATCGCTTTTTAATTGCAAAGATAAGAAAACTTTTTCTACATTCAAACAAAATACAAGAAAGAATAACAATAAAGATAAAAATTGCTGTTTTATTTTGTATTGTGCTCACTTATTCGTATCTTTGCCAACAAAAATTATTGTAATGGAAATACAGATTAAGAACATTGAGACTATTCGCGAGGCAGCTCGCGAGTTTATTGAGAACATAGGCGAACACAAGGTGTTTGCTTTCTATGGAAAGATGGGGGCAGGCAAGACCACCTTCGTCAAAGCCATCTGCGAGGAGCTGGGTGTGGAGGACGTCATCACCAGTCCCACCTTCGCCATTGTCAACGAGTACGAGGTAAAACTCAAATCTCAAAGCATCTTCCACTTCGACTTCTATCGTATCAAGAAACTGGAGGAGGTGTACGACATGGGCTATGAAGACTATTTTTACTCAGGTTCCCTCTGTTTCATAGAGTGGCCCGAACTGATTGAGGATCTACTGCCCGATGATGCGGTGAAGGTGAATATAGCGGAGAATGCCGACGGCACAAGAACCGTGAGATGGTAAACTGAAACAAATAAACAAATCAAAAGAATACTACAAATGAAGAAACTACTGACATTACTAATCGCCCTCCTAACGCTGAACGCCCCCATATCAGCACAGACCACCGTGCTCGGCGATTTCGTTGCCGAGGAAAACATGAAGAGCGGCCTGCTGCAGATGCTGGCCAACTTCGCCACATATATGAAGAACGACTTCCAAGACTGCGTAGCGCCCAACAGCGTGGGCGAGGTGTGCGGATGCTTCAAAGGTGAGAACACCATGGCCAACGACGAACGAGGCGTGCGACCCAATGCCGACCTCTCGATGATTTGCGCCTTCCTAGCAAAATATGGAAAAGACAAGGTGACACTGCCCGAAAACGTCACATGGGACGACATCGAGACGATAGCTATGAAGAGTCTGGTCTTTGCCTACTCCACCCATAAGGCCAACAAGCTGAAGGTTTGCTCAGGCAACAACTACTGGGGCTCCACATCTACCAGCGATGCCGTTTGGGAGAGCTCACTATGGGCTATGAGTGTGGCCTACAGTGCCTTCTTCCAATGGGACAAGCTCAGCGATACACAAAAGAACTATATCTACAAACTGCTGAAGGCGGAATGTAACTACGAACTGAACCGCACCATACCCACTGGCTATGCCGGCGACACCAAGGCCGAGGAGAATGGCTGGGAGGCGGATGTATTGGCTGTCACCCTGGGATTGTTTCCCAACGATGCATTGGCACCACGATGGTTCCAGCGGCTGCGTGAGTTTGCCATCAATAGCTACTCGCAAAAGGATGATGCCAAGGACTATACCATCATCGACCCTGACTACGACCAGAAGACAGTAAAGGACCTGTATAAAGGACAGAACCTCTACGATGACTACACGCTACAGAACCACAACTACTTCCACACCTCCTATCAGAACGTCGTCATCCAGGAACTGGGCGAGGCTGCACTGGCGCTGAAGCTGTTCCAGCAGGAACTCTACGGCGAGGAGAAATGGAAAACCAACGCGCTGATGCACAACAACGACAAGGTGATGCAGGAGGTGCTCTACTGGCTGGCACTCAGCGACGGCGAGCTGGCAATGCCTAACGGTAACGACTGGAGTCTCTTTCTATATGACCAGATCACCAGCTACTCAACCAATGCCTGTTTCCTGCGAGACCCGCATGCCCTGATGCTCGAGAACATGGCCTATAAGATGATTAAGCATCGACAAACAACCACCACCGACGGCTCGTGGCTGCTGCGTGCCGATGTAGGTGCTCGACGCATGGGTGTGGAGGCCCACCGCGTGATGATGACGTGGCTGATGCACGAGATGCTCTCTACCGCAGACCTCACCCCCACCCTTTGGGACGACTTCAATCGTACCTACAGCACTGCGAAGATTCTGTCATCGCAGAACATCGTACGTGCTGCCTCCAAAGACCGCTTCACCTGCTTCTCATGGAGTGCTGGCCTCCAAAGCTACACGGGCTACATTGCTCCTAATACCTCAAACCTCAAACCTCAAACCTCAAACCTCATCGTCCCCTTCCGTGCCAACAACACCGGCAACTTCCTGGGCTGGTATGAGGTACAAGGCAAAGCCACCAATGCTACCCCCGTCATTGCAGGCATCTACGACCTGCGAGGCAACAGCTACGTGATGAACGGCGAGCTGAATACCAATGACGGCACACTGAACAACCGCTTTGCCATCTACTCTACACCAGGCAATGCCGTCGTCTATATAGATTATGTACGCGCTAATGCCCCCTGCACCATCACTGCCGAGAAAGGCGGACTGATGGCTATCAGCGTGGATGAGATGACACAGACCACACGTACCTTCTATCATACATACCCAGAGAGTGAGATGCAACTTGACGGCAGCAAGTTGACCGTCATGAAGACCCCACTTATTAACATTGATAACGCATTAAGTGTTTTGACATTAGGGCCAGGAGAAGAATACAGAAAAATGGCGTTTGGCGAGCGTTCTAACAACAATTCCATAATGACTGCTAAGTTCTATGCCATGTACGATGACACCAACAGGACATACAAAGCAAACGACGTGGTAGGCAGAAGGGCGATGGTATACTATAGCAACAATGCCTCTGACAGCACGCTCAAGCTCTATACCATGAGCAAGCAACTCTCCACACCAGATGGTTGGAATGGTGCCATCGTTTCTGATCCGGATGCGACTCACTATCTATTGCTGAGCAACTTTGCCAGCGACCAGAAGTGCACCATTGAAAATGCATGGACTTATATGGGTAATCCTGTGTTCACTACTGAGACGACAATAGACGATCAAGGATCAACAGCCACCTTTATTGCCGAGGAGAACCATTCGGTGATTAATACCCTGAAAATATTTATTATAGGTCAGGGCGTCACGGCCATCCAAGATGCCAATGACTCAACAGCCATCTATGTGCGCAACGACATAAAAGGTAAGAACACCATCAAGGTGAATGGCGTGGACGAAGGACAGACTATCAACAAAGAGATAGAACTGAGCAACAAGGTTATCAAGATTTCAATACGTGGAGGCGAGCTTCTGGTCGAGGAAGCTGCCGGGTTTCCTGAAACGGCAGAAGCAGAAGACCTCACGAAAGGCTACAAGGACATCACAGAAGAGAAACTCGTAAACGCCTCGTTCGAAACAGACGAGACATACGGCAAAGCCGATGGCAACGTGACGCTGGGCAGCGTGACCTACAATCCCTGCTATGTAAACACAGTGAATGCCGTCAACAGCAAATGGCCCAACATACTACCCGTCAATGGGTGGACGGCAGGCAATACGCTGTCAAGTGCCTCTAACTTCTGTCGTATGTATTCCATGCCCTATAGCACCACGCAGTATTGTGTCAGTCCTGCTAACGTAGGTAACTATTCTGCACGCTGTCCCCGACCCTTGTTCGATGAAACATGCGGCACACGTGTGCTGACGGTGCTGAACTCATGGTCGGCAGGTTCGAACGCCATCACACAGAAGGTGACGCTACCAGAAGGAAGCTACCGGCTACTGATGGATGTGCGCTGTGAATGCACCAACATGACATCGAACAACGGCAAAGTGATAACCACCAGCGGCAACAACACCTGCACATCGCTCACGGGAACCAAGATTGGAAGCACAACAGACTACCGCTATCCTACGGAAAAGAACACGTGGCAACAGCTGTGCTATGACTTCGAGCTCACAACTGAACAAACCATCACCATCTCGTTAGGCTATCGCTCATCAGCCAGCGCTGGTGCCGCTAACAACACGCTGCTTTATATTGACCATCTGCAACTGCTTGCTGCCGACGATAACACGACATTTATCAAAGAGGTGGGAGAAAAAGAAATAACGACCTCGCCAAAGATATATGACCTGCAAGGACGACAGATAAACAACACAAACATCCATCGAGGACTATATATCCAAAGCGGACATAAGTTTCTCAAAGAATAAAACACAGATTATTTAGGGATAGACAAAAAAATTCACTGCAAGCCGTCCGGGAATTGACGACTTGCAGTGTTTCAAAAGAGGGATATTTAAAAACTTACAATTGTTTTCTTACTTCACCAGAACCTTCTTGCCGTTCATGATGTACAGGCCCTTACCAGCCTTGGTCAGCTGACGACCCATCAGGTCGAAGATTGCATTAACCTTAGGAGCTACATTCACTTCGGTGATGCCCTGAGCCTTCTCGTATGAATCAGGATCAACAATGTTTACATTGAAGAGATAACGCCAGCCGTCCTTCTCGAAGGCAAACTTGGTAGCTATACCCTTTTCATCAACAGTTACACCATTGTTGGTAGTATTAAATGCCAGGATGCCATCACCGGTGTTGTCCTCGTCAATCTCAAAGATAATTGCATTTTGATCGTTGTCCTGCCAGTAACCTTGTGCATTAATATTAGCACCAGCTGTCAAGTCAACATCATTATAAACAACTTCTTCGTCTTCATTGAGAGCCTGAACCTTCATCTTAGTATTGTCGATATAGTTATCGAAGTTGTCAATCTCAAGAACCTTCATGGCTTCAGTCAGGTCGAGCTGACCTGCTCCCATACCATCCACGTTAGTACCAACATACATGAGAGCATCGGTAGAAGCGAGAACGCGCTCGTTGTCAAGAACATAGCCTTCATTAAAGTCGAGTTCCTCGAAACGGAAGTAGATATTCACTGGAACATCCTTGTTCTTGTTACAGTTAAATGCAACGGTCTGACCACCCTTACCCTCTGAAGGAATCGTTCTGGGTTCATCGTCATCACCGAATTCAAACTCCTGCCAATTCTCATCTATTCCATCGATTGATCCGACGAATGACCAGTGGATATAACCACCAGGTGCGGTGTGAATCTGAGTGTCAAGAGAAATAGGATCTTCAAGGGCCTGACCATCAACACGCTCAGCACGTGCCCACATCTTGAACTTGAATGGCTCATTAGTCACGAACTTGTGATTAACAGCTACGAAGAACTGAGTCTGCCAGTCGTTGAAAGGCTTTTTATCTTTTTCTACAGAAGACAGAATGGTATCACCATCTACAATCAAATACTTGTTATATACAGGATTCAGATCTGCATCCAGAGAGTCGTTGCCGAGAGAATCCTTCAGAGCTTCATATGTGTTCCATGCTACAGTCTGCACCTTCAAAGCAGGCTGTCCATCAATAGGATCATTTACAAGCTCAGCCTTTTCATCCTTGCCAGTTGCACCATTACGACCTGTGAAGGTGGTAAAGTTACCGATCTTATCCTCGCTGAGGGTACCCTTTCTGATGAAGTTCACCCATTTGACTTCATCTTGTGGATCGATCGTCTTAGGATCCTTGATCTCCAACTTCACATCATCAAAATAGATAACATTACCGTCTTGCATGGTAGAAAGGTTGAAAGCAACACTCTGGAATCCTTTACCATTAGCAGCCTGAGTATGGTTGTTATCAACAGTAGCAGAGACTTCTACAGTAGACCATGTTGTACCATAGTTAATATCACCAAACAAAGAATAGTGGTTATAGTTACCAGGATTGAAATGAGCCTGAGTCTGGAGAGTACCAGCCTTCTCAGCTTTAATACTCAAAGTCAGGCGCACTTCTTTACCTACAGGAATACTATCCAGTGCATAGATAAAGAACTGAGAGTCCCATTCAGCCCAATCTGGCTTACCGTTACCAGAGTCTGTCGTGGGGTTACCAACAGAATCAGCTTCTGCCTTACTACGAATAATAACGCGTGCGCAATGATTAGATGGATTGTCGGGATCTGCAACAATCTCTGCGAAGCCCTGGAACTGACCAGCAGACAATTCAGTCTGAGTAGATTCGTCAAATTGCTGACCGCTCTCCGGATCAATCTCGCCTACCTGCTCAGGAGTACGCCAATCGTGAACCCAGAAACTAGACCACTTTGGATCTGCAGCCCCTTCCATGTCACCATTAGTAATGACACTTGTCCACTTTGTCTGTGCAAAGGCACCACTGCTAATCAGCAGCATACCTGCAATTAAAGTAAAAGCTTTTTTCATACCTTTTTGCTTTGGGTTAATAATTTAGTAAAATTGTTATTGATATTGTTAATTGATTTATCTCCAGTTTACGGGGATTACGCTGCAAAGGTATGAATTTTAGTCACAAGTGTGTTACCTATATGTTACTTTTTGTTTCATTTTTGTTGCAAATAGGACAAAACATGCCTAAAAATAGGATTTTAATGGCCTAAAGAATACAAAAAGAAAACAAAAAACGCACAAATTCAAAACACAAGAAACACAAAAAAGAAACACAAGAGATATAAAAAGGAAATAGAAACAACGAATAACTAATATAAAAAGCGCCTGCATCGGTGATGATGCAAGCGCTCCGTTATAGAGATTATTCGTTGTTCAGAACGAAACTTATTCAGCCTTTGCTGCCTCTTCAGCAGCGGGAGCCTCAGCAGCCTCTTCGGCAACAGCCTCTGCAGCAGGTGCTTCCTCAGCCTTAGGAGCCTCCTGAGCAGGAGCCTCGGCCTTGGTAGACTTGCGAGAACGACGAGTAGCCTTCTTCTTGGTCTCAGTCTTTGCCATTTCGGGATCGAAGTCTACGAGCTCGATAAAGCAAATCTGAGCAGCGTCACCCTGACGGGTACCCAGCTTGATAATACGGGTGTATCCACCGGGGCGGTCGCCAACCTTCTCACTGACAGTAGAGAAGAGTTCCTTGATAACCTCCTTGTTCTGGAGGTAGCTAAATACTACACGACGAGAATTGGTTGAGTCCTCCTTAGCCTTAGTAATGAGGGGCTCAACATACTTCTTGAGGGCCTTTGCCTTGGCCACGGTCGTAGTGATTCTTTTGTGCATGATCAGCGAAATGGCCATGTTGGCAAGCATGGAAGCGCGATGCGATGCAGTACGACCGAGATGGTTGAATTTCTTATTGTGTCTCATTTTTGTTTTTTACTTTTTATTGGGCAATTCCTATTATCAATTGTCAATTAATAATTATTCCTTGTCCAGTTTATACTTTGAAATATCGGTTCCAAACGACAGATTCAGACTCTCGAGCAAATCATCAAGCTCAGTGAGCGATTTCTTACCAAAGTTGCGGAACTTCAAGAGGTCGGTCTTGTTATACTGCACAAGATCACCGAGGGTCTCTACATCGGCAGCCTTCAGACAGTTCAGGGCACGAACAGAGAGGTTCATGTCAACGAGCTTGGTCTTCAGCAGCTGACGCATGTGCAGAATTTCCTCATCGAACTCCTGATTGCCCTCTACGTCATTGTTTTCGAGGGTAATCTTCTCGTCAGAGAAGAGCATGAAGTGATAGATGAGAATCTTGGCAGCCTCTTTCAGCGCATCTTTCGGGTGAATGGAACCATCCGTTGTGACTTCAAGCACGAGCTTATCATAGTCGGTCTTCTGCTCAACACGATAGGGCTCTACTGCAAACTTCACATTGCGGATTGGAGTGTAGATAGAATCTATGGGAATAACATTCACATCTGTGCAGAACTCACGGTTCTCGTCAGAGGGAACATATCCGCGACCCTTATTAATGGTCAGATCTATCTGCATTGAAGCTTTAGAGTCGAGATGACAAATCACCAAATCGGGATTTAACACTTCAAATCCAGTCAGATACTTGCCGATGTCACCGGCTTTGAATTCGGTAGAATTCTCGACCGTGATACTGACTTTCTCGTTCTCGAATTCTTCTACTACTTGCTTGAACCGAACTTGCTTCAGGTTCAAGATAATGTTGGTTACATCTTCCTTTACACCAGGTACGGATGAGAACTCATGCTCAACACCAGAGATACGAATGGTATTGATAGCATAGCCCTCGAGCGATGAAAGGAGAATGCGGCGCAGGGCGTTACCGATAGTTACACCGAAGCCCGGCTCCAACGGACGGAATTCGAACTTGCCGAATCGGTCGTTGGCT
Organism: uncultured Prevotella sp.; assembly: GCF_946407605.1. Taxonomy (GTDB): domain Bacteria; phylum Bacteroidota; class Bacteroidia; order Bacteroidales; family Bacteroidaceae; genus Prevotella. The sequence goes on along the minus strand of NZ_CAMJOS010000032.1, from coordinate 11,387 downwards.
TCCAACATTACCACTTTATCGGGTTTTTGAAATGCTAATATCGCCATTAATTTAATGATTTTTAGTTCTTAGAGTACAACTCAACGATTAACTGCTCCTTAATGCTCTCAGGGATGTCGGCACGCTCCGGACGATGCAGGAACTTACCAGCCTTCTGAGACTCGTCCCACTCAATCCAAGGGTACTTGCTGTGATTGAAACCAGCCAGTGCGTCACCAATGACTTCGAGAGACTTTGACTTCTCACGAACACCGATTACCTGACCAGGCTTCACTGAGTACGAAGGAATGTTGACCACCTTACCATCAACAACGATATGACGGTGACCTACCAACTGACGTGCAGCAGCACGGGTAGGAGCCAGACCAAGACGGAACACAATGTTATCAAGACGGCTCTCCAGCAGCTGCAGCAGCACCTCACCGGTGATACCCTCAGCCTTAGCGGCCTTCTCAAACATAATGCGGAACTGGCGCTCAAGCACTCCATAAGTGTACTTGGCTTTCTGCTTCTCTGCCAGCATGACAGCATACTCCGACTGCTTGCGGCGGCGGTTATTGCCATGCTGTCCAGGAGGGAAGTTTCTCCTAGACAAAACTTTGTCGGCGCCGAAGATGGGTTCACCAAAACGGCGTGCAATTTTAGATTTCGGTCCAATATACTTTGCCATAATTCAAAAAAATAAATTCTATTTGTTACTGCTTATAGGCCTTAAAAGACTTGTGGGGCCAATAAATATTATACGCGGCGACGCTTTGGGGGACGGCAGCCATTGTGTGGCAGCGGCGTAACGTCTACGATCTCTGTCACCTCGATACCTGCGCCATGCACGGCACGGATAGCTGACTCACGACCATTACCAGGACCCTTCACATAAGCCTTAACCTTACGGAGACCCAGGTCAAAAGCTACCTTTGCGCAATCCTCAGCAGCCATCTGAGCAGCATAAGGAGTGTTCTTCTTTGAGCCACGGAAGCCCATCTTACCAGCTGAAGACCAAGAGATTACCTGACCCTCATCATTAGCCAGTGAAACAATAATATTATTAAAAGAGCTGTGAACGTGCAACTGACCGATGGCGGTAACCTTCACGTTCCTTTTCTTTGAAACGACTGTTTTCTTTGCCATAATTCCTTTAATCTTTAATTTTTAATGTTTAACAGAATTACTTCGTGGCCTTCTTCTTGTTTGCAACAGTCTTCTTCTTACCTTTACGGGTACGAGCATTGTTCTTGGTGCTCTGACCGCGAACAGGAAGACCATTACGATGACGGACTCCACGATAGCAACCAATATCCATCAGTCGCTTGATATTCAACTGGATCTCACTGCGGAGATCACCTTCTACTTTGAATTCAGCGCCGATAATTTCACGGATCTTGGCTGCCTGGTCGTCACTCCACTCGCTAACCTTCAGGTCGCGGCTGACACCTGCCTTATCCAATATCTTTGCTGAACTACTTCGACCAATACCATAGATATAGGTCAATGCGATTTCGCCACGCTTATTCTGGGGCAAATCTACTCCAACAATTCTTATTGCCATTTGTAAATAAAAAAGATAAAATAAAATACTTAAATTTCGAAATTCTGCTAAAAAGCGCACAAAGGTACGAAGATTTTCTCAAACCTCCGCACTTTGTTATGCTTATTTAACAATTTTAGCCCTGACGCATCTTGTACTTAGGGTTCTTCTTGTTGATAACGAACAGACGACCCTTGCGACGTACGATCTTGCAGTCGGGAGTACGCTTTTTCAACGATGCTCTTGTTTTCATATCTCTGTATAAGTTTATTTGTATCGAAAAACAATTCTTCCTTTTGTCAAGTCATAGGGACTCATCTCTACCTTGACCTTATCTCCCGGCAGAATGCGGATGTAGTGCATCCTCATCTTACCAGAAATATGTGCTATAATCTGCACACCGTTCTCCAGTTCTACGCGGAACATTGCATTCGAGAGCGACTCGATGATGGTTCCATCCTGCTCAATAGCGGACTGTTTTGCCATGCTTTATACTTTAGTTTGCTTCTATTTCTTCAAATGATGATAAAATCTCTGACCTACCTTTACGGACAACTATGGTATGCTCGAAATGAGCAGCGGGCTTTCCGTCTCTTGTACAGACACTCCAACGGTCTGCTCCCAAATAGATGTCACGTTTGCCCATCGTAATCATGGGCTCGATAGCGATACACATACCTGCCTTCAACATGATGCCGTTACCACGACGTCCATAATTGGGAACAGGTGGATCTTCATGCATCTCTTGTCCAATGCCGTGACCTGTAAGCTCTCTGACCACACCATAGCCTTCTGCCTCACAATAGTCTTGCACGGTAGCACCGATATCACCCACGTGTTTTCCAGCCACAGCATTCTCGATGCCTTTGTAAAGCGATTCCCTAGTTACCTGTAATAACTTACGGACCTCTTCAGATACCTCACCGACACAGAAAGTATAGGCAGAGTCACCGTTAAAGCCGTTGAGAAGCGTACCGCAATCAATAGAGATGATATCTCCGTCTTTCAATACTGTCTTCTCGCTTGGAACGCCATGCACTACAACTTCGTTGACCGAAGTACAGATGCTAGCTGGAAACGGCCCTCCATATGGATTGGGGAATCCCTTGAAAGTCGGAACTGCTCCGTGGTCTCGAATAAATTCATCGGCCACACGATCCAACTGGAGGGTCGTCACACCAGGCTTGATATGTTTTGCCAATTCGCCAAGGGTTTTACCAACAAGTTGGTTAGCCTGGCGCATCAACTCAATTTCATCCTCAGTCTTCAGAAATACCTTCATCGCTTAGTAGGCAGCAACACCGCCACGGCCATGAATACGTCCTGAATTGAGCAAACCGTCATAATGGCGCATCAGGAGGTGACTCTCAATCTGCTGGAGCGTATCGAGTACAACACCAACGAGAATCAGCAACGAAGTGCCACCGAAGAACTGTGCAAACTCCTGCTTCACATCCAGCAAGCCTGCGAAGGCGGGCATGATAGCAATGAATGCAATGAAGAGTGAGCCGGGCAGTGTGATACGCGACATCACAGTATCAATGTATTCTGCCGTCTCCTTTCCTGGCTTCACACCAGGAATGAATCCGTTGTTACGCTTCATATCCTCAGCCATCTGAGTGGGGTTCAACGTAATGGCTGTATAGAAGTATGTGAATGCAATAATCAGGATAGCAAAGATGACATTATACAGCCAACTCTGGTGGTCGGTCATTGAACGCATAAACCAGCTGGCATCCTGAGGATTGGCATACTGTGCAATGGCCAGAGGGATGAACATCAATGCCTGAGCAAAGATGATAGGCATCACATTGGCTGCGAACAGCTTCAGCGGAATATACTGACGTGCACCACCATACTGTTTGTTGCCAACAACACGCTTGGCATACTGTACGGGAATCTTGCGAACGCCCTGCACCAAAACAATAGCTGCGCAAACAACTGCATAGAGAATGATAATCTCGATGAGGAACATCACCAAACCACCGCCAGTAGCAGCAGCGAAGCGAGAACCCACCTCCTGCACGAAAGCGTTCGGCAGACGTGCGATGATACCAATCATAATGATCAGCGAGACACCATTACCTATACCTTTATCAGTTATGCGCTCACCCAGCCAGAGGATGAACATACTTCCTGCGGCAAGGATGATAGTTGCGGGAACCATGAACACAGGCCAGTCGATGCCCGATGCAAGGGCAGGACCAACCTGGAACTTAAGGTTAAAGAGGTAGCTCGGAGCCTGGAACAGCAGGATACCTACTGTCAGTACTCGCGTGTACATACTAATCTTTTTACGGCCGCTCTCACCCTCACGCTGCATCTTCTGGAAATAAGGTACAGCTACAGCGAGGAGCTGCATAACGATAGAAGCTGAGATATAAGGCATGATACCCAGCGCAAAAATTGATGCGTGGGAAAATGCGCCACCCGAGAACATATCGAGAAGTGACATCAGACCTTCAGCTGTCTGAGACTGCAACTTGTCCAGTCCGTTATAATCGATGCCAGGAAGCACGATCTTTGAACCGAAACGGTAAATTGCGACAAACAGAACGGTGATGAGGATGCGCTGGCGCAGGTCCTCTATCTTCCAGATGTTCTTGAGGGTGTCTATTAACTTCTTCATTTTCGTTTTTAGATTATTGTTGCGTTTCCACCTAATGCTTTGATTGCTTCTTCAGCCTTCTTTGAGAAGGCATTGGCCTCTACATCGACCTTGGTCTTGAGCTCGCCATTGGCAAGAACCTTCACCAGCTCCTTACCGTTGGTCAGACCAGCAGCAACGAGTTCTGCCACGCCGATCTTGGCAAGACCTTTCTCCTCTGCCAGCTTCTGGAGAGTAGAGAGGTTCACAGCGAAGTACTCCTTGTGGTTAATGTTCTTGAAGCCAGATTTCGGGAGTCGACGCTGCAGAGGCATCTGACCACCTTCAAAACCAATCTTCCTCTTATAACCAGAGCGAGCCTTGGCACCCTTGTGACCACGGGTAGAGGTACCGCCCAGACCAGAGCCTGTGCCGCGACCGATTCTACGACGTGAGTGGGTAGAGCCCTCTGCAGGTTTCAAATTATTCAGTTTCATAATCGAATTCTGTTTTAAATGTGATTACTGTTTAGTCAATAACGGTCACCAGATGATGAACCTTGCGAATCATACCACGGAGGGCGGGAGTGTCTTCCTTCTCAATCTCCTGGCCAATCTTACGAAGGCCGAGAGCCTCGAGGGTACGCTTCTGGTCAACGGGATAACCGATCTTACTCTTAATCTGCTTAATCTTAATTGTTGCCATAGTCTATATCTCCTTTATCCTCTGAATACTTTGTCCATACTGATTCCACGGGTACCAGCCACTGTGTAGGCATCACGCATCTGCTCCAGGGCAGCGATAGTAGCCTTCACCAGGTTGTGGGGGTTCGACGAACCCTTTGACTTGGCCAGCACATCCTTAATACCTGCACTCTCAAGCACGGCACGCATAGCACCACCAGCCACAAGACCGGTACCGGCAGCAGCGGGCTTCAGGAACACCTGGGCACCACCGAAGCGGGCTTCCATCTCATGAGGGATAGTACCCTTGAGCACGGGAACCTTTACAAGATTCTTCTTGGCAGACTCAACACCTTTAGCGATAGCTGCAGTCACTTCACCGGCCTTACCAAGACCCCAGCCGATAACGCCATTGCCGTCACCGACAACTACGATGGCTGCGAAAGTGAAGGTGCGACCACCCTTGGTTACCTTAGTTACACGGTTGATGGCAACCAGTCTGTCTTTCAGTTCAACGTCACTATTTACTTTAACTTTGTTCATTGCCATAATCGTTTAAAAATTAAGACCACCTTTACGAGCTGCATCGGCGAGTGACTTCACACGTCCGTGATAGAGATAGCCGTTACGGTCGAAGACCACTGACTCTACGCCGGCTTCCTTAGCCTTGGCAGCAATCAGTTCACCAACTTTGGCAGCCTGCTCAATCTTCGGCATGGCCTCAAGACCCAGCGAAGATGCAGATGCAAGTGTTTTACCTTCCAAATCGTTAATCACCTGAACGTAGATCTGCTTGTTGCTGCGGAACACGCTCATACGAGGACGCTCGGCAGTGCCGAACACGCTCTTACGAATTCTATATTTGATTTTAATTCGTCTTTCTACTTTCTTTGTCGTCATAATCTTGAATACTTAATTCTTAATTAATTACTTAGCTGAAGCTGACTTACCCGACTTACGACGGATAACCTCACCCTTGAACAAGATACCCTTTCCTTTGTAAGGCTCAGGCTTGCGGAAAGAACGAATTTTAGCGCAGATAAGACCAAGCAACTGCTTGTCAGCGCTCTCGAGTATAATCTGGGGATTCTGGTTACGCTCAGACTTTGTCTCAACCTTCACTTCCTTGGGAAGCTGGATAAAGATGGGGTGTGTATAGCCCAGCGAGAACTCAATGAGGTTGCCCTGGTTTGACACACGGTAACCTACACCGACCAGTTCCATTTCCTTCTTGTAACCTTCGCTAACGCCCACAACCATGTTGTTGACCAGTGCGCGATACAGACCATGGAATGCCTGCTTCTGCTTGATATTCACGGGGCTGTTCTCGTCCACTTCAAAGGTAACGTGACCATCCTCAATTTTCACGATGATAGACTTGTCGACTTTCTGCGAGAGTTCGCCCTTGGGGCCTTTCACTGTAACGACACCGTCCTTGTCCTGTGCCACGGTAACACCTGCAGGAATACTAATTGGCAATTTTCCTATTCTTGACATATTCTATCCTCCAATTAATAAACGTAGCAAAGAACCTCACCACCAATCTTCTGCTGGGCAGCCTCTTTGTCTGTCATTACACCTTTAGACGTGGATAAGATAGCAATACCCAGTCCGTTAATCACTCTCGGCATGTCCTTGTAGCCGGTGTACTTACGCAAACCGGGAGTGGACACTCTCTTCAAGAACTTAATTGCGTTCTCTTTAGTTACAGGGTCGTACTTCAAGGCAACCTTGATAGTTCCCTGAGGGCCATCCTCAATGAACTTGTAGTTCAGGATATAACCCTTCTCGAAGAGGATCTTAGTAATTTCCTTCTTCAAGTTTGAAGCTGGTACTTCTACAACACGGTGATGAGCCATGATTGCGTTTCTCAACCTCGTCAGAAAATCTGCTATTGGATCTGTCATAAATAAAATGTTTAATTAATCGGGACTCCCCCGACAATATTAAATAAAAAATCTCTTTCTACGGTCAATGGCCAACGGGCACAGGCGAACCTGTCACCCATCGTCCACATTCTTACCAGCTAGCCTTCTTCACGCCAGGGATCAAACCGTTTGATGCCATCTCACGGAACTGGATACGCGAAAGACCGAACTGACGCATATATCCCTTGGGACGTCCCGTCATCTTGCAACGGTTGTGCAGACGGATGGGGTTGGCATTGCGGGGAATCTCCTGCAGCTTGCGAGCAGCCTCATAGGCAGCCATAGCTCCCTCTTCGGTGTTCACGTCAGCAGTAGCGATAATCTTCTTCAGAGCAGCACGTTTCTCAGCATAGCGGGCAACGAGCTTGGCGCGCTTAACCTCGCGGGCCTTCATTGATTCTTTTGCCATATCTCTTTAGTCGTTTTTAGCGTTCTTGAATGGGAGACCGAAAGCCTTGAGCAGAGCATAACCCTCTTCGTCGGTCTTAGCCGTTGTCACGAAGGTGATGTTCATACCCTGGATGCGATCTACTGAATCGATATTGATTTCGGGGAAGATAATCTGCTCCTGCACGCCCAGCGTGTAGTTGCCACGTCCGTCAAACTTGCTCTCGATACCTTTGAAGTCACGGATACGAGGCAGAGCAATACGCACGAGCTTCTCAAGGAACTCATACATGCGTTCGCGACGCAGGGTAACCATCACACCAATAGGCATCTTCTTACGAAGCTTGAAGTTGGCGATATCTTTCTTAGAATAGGTAGCAACGGCCTTCTGACCAGTGATGGCAGAAATCTCGTTGATAGCCACCTCGATGATCTTCTTGTCCTGAGTGGCATCGCCCAGACCCTGGTTTACCACGATCTTCTTCAGGACGGGGATCTGCATAGCAGAACTGTAGTTGAACTGCTTCATCAGAGCCGGAGCAATCTGCTCGGCATAGGTATTCTTCAGTTGTGCTGTATTCATTACTTAATCTCCTCTCCTGATTTTTTGGCAACGCGAATAACGTTCTTACCCTCGTGCTTGATAGAAACACGTGTGGGCTTTCCGCTCTTCGGATCGATCAAACTTAAATTAGAAATGTGAATGGGAGCCTCAATCTTCTCGAAGCCACCCTGAGGATTCTTGGCGCTGGGCTTCGTGCTCTTATTGACGATGTTGATACCCTCAACGATGGCACGCTCCTTCTCTACCAAGACCTTCAGCACCTTACCAGTCTTACCCTTGTCCTCACCGGCCAGGACCATGACGGTATCATTTTTCTTGATATGTAACTTGCTCATTACTCTAAATCTTTTTAATATTAAAGAACCTCAGGTGCCAAAGAAACGACCTTCATGTTAACTGCACGCAGTTCACGGGCTACGGGACCGAAGATACGGCTACCGCGCAGTTCACCGGCATTGTTCAGCAGCACACAGGCATTGTCATCAAAGCGGATGTACGATCCATCAGCACGACGGATTTCCTTCTTGGTGCGAACAATCAGGGCCTTAGACACTGCACCCTTTTTCACATCACTCGTAGGGATTGCGTTCTTGATAGCAACGACAATCACGTCGCCTACACTGGCATAACGGCGGCGGGTACCACCCAGCACACGGATGCAGAGAGCCTCGCGTGCACCGCTGTTATCACATACTGTAAGTCTTGATTCTGCTTGTATCATAATTACTTAGCCTTTTCAACGATTTGAACTAATCTCCAGCGCTTTGTCTTTGACAGAGGGCGGGTTTCCATAATGAGTACCGTATCACCTACGTTGCACTCATTCTTCTCATCATGTGCATGGTACTTTTTCGTCTTCTGAACGAACTTACCATAAATCGGGTGCTTCTCCTTGAACTTAGCGGCAATAACAATGGTTTTATCCATCTTGTTGCTGATAACGACACCCTGTCTTGTCTTTCTTAAATTTCTTGTTTCCATCTGGACCATTGTTATTTGTTAAGTTCTCTCTGACGGAGTTCCGTCTTGATGCGTGCGATGTCACGACGTGCAGCCTTAATCAGTGATGGATTCTCCAGCGGAGTAACGTTGTGATTAAACTTCATCTGGTTGTACTTGGCAACCTCAGTCTCCAAACGCTCGGCCAGTTCCTTGGTCTCAAGCTCCTTAATTTCCTTCGTCTTCATACTAATTAAGCGTTTTTATCGTAGTCACGTCTTACAACAAACTTGGTCTTAACAGGCAGCTTCTGAGCGCCGAGGCGAAGAGCCTCTTTGGCTACCTCAAAAGGTACGCCTTCCACTTCAAAGAGGATACGACCAGGTGTTACAGGTGCAACCCATCCTGCGGGATCACCCTTACCTTTACCCATTCGGACATCAGCAGGCTTGCGAGTGATGGGTTTGTCGGGGAAGATGCGGATCCATACCTGACCCTCACGGTTCATATAACGGTTAATGGCAACACGGGCTGCCTCAATCTGGCGGCTGTCGATCCACTTGGCATCCATAGTCTTGATGCCGAACGAGCCGAAAGCCAGCGTTGTACCTCTGTGGGCGTTGCCTTTGTTGCCACGTCCATCCTGAGGCCTTCTATATCTTACTCTCTTAGGTTGTAACATGATAGCTTCTTACTTTACAAATTATTACTTTTTCTTATTGCGGAACTTACGGCCACCATTGTTACCGCCGTTACCACGGAGTCCCTGCTTCTCCTGAGCGAAGTTGGGTGCGAGGTCAACCTTTCCGTAGACTTCACCACGGCAAATCCAGACCTTGATACCCAGCAGGCCAACCTTGGTAAGAGCCTCTGCCTGGCAGAAATCGATGTCAGCGCGGAAAGTGTGCAGCGGTGTGCGACCTTCCTTGATCATCTCACTACGGGCGATCTCAGCTCCATTAAGACGACCGGAAATCTGTACTTTGATACCCTCAGCACCAGCACGCATGGTGTTGGCTACAGCCTGCTTAATAGCACGGCGGTATGCAATCTTGCCCTCAATCTGGCGAGCGATGTTCGTGGCAACGATTGTAGCGTCGAGTTCCGGACGCTTTACTTCAAAGATATTAATCTGAATCTCCTTGTCGAAGAGTTTCTTCAACTCATCCTTCAGATTGTCCACATCCTGTCCACCTTTACCAATGACGATACCCGGACGAGCCGTGCAGATAGTAATGGTGACCAGCTTCAAAGTGCGCTCGATGACAATCTTCGAGACACTTGCCTTGGCCAGACGCTCGTTGAGGTACTTACGGATTTTCTGATCCTCTACCAGGTTATCACCGAAGTCCTTGCCTCCGAACCAATTTGAATCCCAACCTCTAACGATACCCAGACGGTTGCTAATTGGATTTACTTTCTGTCCCATTCTATTATTCTTTTACGTCGTTAGTTTTAGCGTCAACAAACAATGTGACGTGGTTACTGCGCTTGCGGATGCGATAGCCACGGCCCTGAGGGGCGGGACGCATACGCTTCAGGGTTACACCCTCGTCCACAAAGACGCGAGTGACGAACAGTTCGCCGGCCTCAGCCTTGCGTTCGTTCTTCTGCTCCCAGTTATTGATGGCCGAGCGGAGAAGTTTCTCCACATCAGCGGCAGCAGCCTTCTTCGAGAAGCGAAGCACACCGAGTGCGCGGTTCACCTCCATGCCGCGAATCATGTCAACGACATAGCGCATTTTGCGCGGAGAAGAAGGACAGCCTTTCAGCTTTGCAAAATACTGTGTCTTAAGAGCTGCTTTTCTCTCTTCAGCCTTAATATGTTTTCTTGCTCCCATTGTTAATTCTTAATTCTTAATTCTTAATTCTTAATATCCCAGGGGCATTACTTCTTGTTACCGGCATGTCCACCGAAGCGACGAGTGGGTGCGAACTCACCGAGCTTGTGGCCAACCATGTTCTCAGTAATGTAAACAGGGATAAACTTGTTACCGTTATGAACTGCAACAGTGTGTCCCACGAAGTCCGGGGAAATCATTGATGCTCTGGCCCATGTCTTAACGACATTCTTCTTACCACTCTCATTCATAGCGAGAATCTTCTTCTCGAGTGATACGTTGATGTATGGACCTTTCTTTAATGAACGACTCATAATTTACTCTAATTAACTTCGTGATTACTTCTTGTTAGCTCTTTCAATGATGTACTTGTTTGAAAGCTTCTTCGGTGCGCGTGTCTTCAGACCCTTAGCGTACAGACCCTTGCGAGAGCGTGGGTGTCCACCAGACTGACGTCCTTCACCACCACCCATCGGGTGATCATGCGGGTTCATCACGACACCACGGTTGTGCGGGCGCTGACCCAGCCAGCGGCTGCGACCTGCCTTACCAGACTGCTCAAGAGCGTGGTCTGAGTTACCTACACTACCTACAGTAGCCTTACAAGCTGAGAGAATCTGACGAGTCTCGCCTGAAGGGAGCTTGATAACACAATAGCTACCCTCACGAGAAGTCAACTGAGCGAAATTACCAGCCGAACGAACGAGCTTGGCACCCTGACCGGGACGCATCTCAATGTTGTGGATAACGGTACCCACGGGGATGTTGGCCAACGGAAGTGCATTACCCACCTCGGGCACTGCATCCGCACCAGACATCAGAGTTGCACCAACCTGCAGTCCATTAGGAGCAATAATGTAACGTTTTTCACCATCAGCGTAGAAGAGCAGAGCGATGCGAGCCGAACGGTTCGGATCATACTCGATTGTCTT